>CALGGO010000001.1 GCA_937916085.1 uncultured Prevotellaceae bacterium
GAAAGTTGTATCGTCGGAATGGTGAATGGAAGTTTGCAGCTATAGGTGATGCTTTCAATCACTCCGATGGATTTTTGCCGAACTCAAATCTCTGTCTTACAATTAAAAAGATTTTAAATTCATATATTAAATAGCAATGAGAAGATTACCAGTTTATTTACTGTTGGACACTTCCGGCTCAATGTATGGAGAGCCTATCGAAGCTGTCAAGAATGGCGTGCAGACTCTTGTGTCAACGCTTCGCAGTGACCCTTACGCTTTGGAAACTGCTTATTTGAGCATAATTACTTTCAACACAAATGCTCAACAACTCACCCCCCTCACCGAGCTTGCCGCCTTTCAACCACCTATGATTGACGCAAGCGGTTGCACCGCTCTTGGTGAAGCCTTGGGATTGCTCGCTCAAAAGGTTGATTCTGAGATTGTCAAGACTACCACCGAAGTCAGAGGCGATTGGAAACCTATCGTGTTTATCATGACTGACGGTGAGCCTACCGATGATTTGCAGAAAGGCCTGAACGAGTTCAAGAAACGCAAATTCGGAATGGTAGTTGCTTGCGCAGCCGGGCAAGGTGCTAATACCAATACACTTAAGCAAATTACCGAGAATGTTGTACAACTTGATACTGCCGACAGCGCAACGATAAAAGCGTTCTTCAAATGGGTAAGTGCAAGCATCAGCACGGGTTCACAGAAAGTTGAAGATGCTCAAGGTGAAGTTGCAACTATGAGTGAGTTGCCACCACCTCCTCCCGAAGTGAACATCGTAGTATAATCAGAACATGTGGCACAATGTGTTTTGACTCATTGTGCCACTATAATTATTTTTATAATGAGACATCTTCCTGTATATATTCTAATAGACACAAGCGGTTCAATGAAAGGTGAACCGATTGAGAGCGTTAAGGTCGGGTTGGCCGATATGGTGGCTACACTTCGTCAGGATCCTTACGCACTCGAAACGGTTTGTATCAGTATCATCACTTTTGACAGTGATGTGAAGCAAGTGTTGCCGCTTACAGAGTTGGAGAACCTCCAACTGCCTGAAATTGTCACTCCCGATTCAGGTGCAACTCACTTGGGACAAGCACTAAAAATGATGTGTGATAAAGTGGAAGTGGAAGTTAAGAAAGGAACACCCGAACAAAAAGGAGACTGGCGCCCTTTACTGTTCATTCTTACCGATGGAAAACCTTCGGACAAGCAAGAATACAACAAAATGATTTCACGAGTTAAGGCTCTTAACTTCGCAAGTATTGTCGGTTGCGCTGCAGGTCCTAAAGCTGACATTGCTCCATTGCAGCAACTCACTGATAACGTTTTCAAGCTTGACACAATGGATGCAACATCATTCAAACGATTCTTCGTTTGGGTTTCCGATGTTATTGGTCTTGGCGGCAAGAGTGTCGGAACGACAGAATCTTTGCAGTTGCCTGGTCCTCCGGCAGAGGTGAATGTTGTAATCTAAAATCAACAGATATGAACTGCAAAATTGTTGGTTACGAGTTTAAAACACTTGAAGTAACACTTGCTCCTGGCGAAACATTCTATGCCGAGCGAGGAAGTATTGTTTATGTTGATGAGGCTCTACAACGCGATGTAGAGTTCAACAATGGCAACAACTCCCGAGGCTTGGGAAGCATAATCGGTGGAGTTGTAAAATCAGCATTGTCGGGTGAATCAATACTGATTATAAGATTTTACAACCCCACAAACACTGAAAAGAAGATGGTTTTATCGGGCAGTTGTTGCTCGCTCGTTCCAATCAAATTGCAGAGTGAAAATCTTATTTGCCGTCGAGGGCACTATGTGGCATCGACGAGCAAAGTACAATTAAACATCAACCTCAACTTACAAGGAATTCTTGGTGGAATTGGTTTTTTTCAAAAGGTTGAAGGTAACGCCACTATCTTCCTTGATTCTAATGGCTCTGCAATAGAGAAATCTCTCGCGAACGGAGAGATAATCGAGGTTGATGAAAACCATATCGTGGCTCTTATTGGTTTTCAGACTTCACAAATACAGGCTGGCTGGTCGTTTGGCAATGTACTTCGAGGTGAAGGACTAAGCCTGATGAAACTCATCGGACCGGGCATAGTTCTTCTAAGTCCATTGCCAATAATCTACAATAAAAATTAAACAACTATGATTGACGATTTATACACTTATAAAAAGCAGATAATTGCCGACGGCAAATTGTCTGACCCTGAAGTAGAAGGTCTGCGACAACTGCTTTTCGACGGTGAAATGACCAAAGAGAAAGGCAACTTTCTCTTTGAGTTGAAAGATTTGGTGGCTGATGATAAAAGGACTCAAAAGTTTGAAGAACTTTTCGTTGATGTTATTTCAGTCCTTTTACTTGAAGACGACATCAGTCCCGGAGAAATTGATGACGATGAGGCAAAATGGCTTCGAGCCAAACTTCAACATAAAGGTTTCATTGACAAACTTGACCAAAAGTTACTTGAAAACCTTAGGAAGAAATCAATTAACTTCCCAGAGGTTCTAAACTATAAGACAAAGTATTCGCGAGCATTTGAAACCGTTTTATACTTCTCAAGATATTTGACGCTCTTTGCCGTCGTTGGCTCACTTTTAGCTGCTGTCGCACTATTTATTAGAGGTTCGGTGGTCGTTGCTTACGGACTGATTGATTTCTTCAACTCATTTTCTGTTGACGGAGCTGAAGATTATGAGAAACTGCTTGCGGCTTTCGTGTCATCTGTTGATATATTCTTATTCGCGATGGTGCTCATCATCTTTGGCATGGGAATATATGAACTGTTTATTAACAAAATTGACCCGGTTGAACGCAAAGCAGATGCAAGACCTACGTGGTTACAGATTTCAAGTATTGACGAATTGAAATCATCACTTGGGAAAGTGATTCTAATGGTGCTCATAGTCTCATTCTTTAAGCACTCGTTAGACGTTCCTTTCAATAGCGCAAAAGACCTTTTGCTGCTTTCATTGGGAGTGGTACTTATTGCTGTTTCCTTATTCATCGCTAATAAATCCACACATAAGGAAAGCGGCAAATAAAATCCATTAGTATTACACAGATTTTTTAACAATCAATATATCTATGCGACGCTTACCTATTTATTTTCTGATTGATGTGTCAGAGTCAATGATTGGAGAACCAATCAAACAAGTTGAAAACGGAATGCGAAATATCATTCAAGAACTAAGGATTGACCCTTATGCCCTTGAAACCGTATTTGTGTCCGTTATTGTGTTCGCTGGAAAGGCTAAAAGCCTGTCGGCACTCACCGAACTTTACAAGTTTTATCCACCAGTATTCCCTGTGGGAGGTGGAACTTCACTCGGTGCCGGTCTTAATTTCTTGATGGATGACATTGACAAGAGCGTTGTTAAGACCACTGCTGAGATGAAAGGCGATTGGAAACCAATCGTTTTCTTGTTCACCGATGGAACACCAACCGACAATCCAAACCCTGCTATTGAACGATGGCTGAAAGATTTTAAGCGTAAAGCCAATTTAGTTTGCATCTCACTTGGAGATAATGCCGACACTGCGGTACTCGGAAAACTAACTGAGAACGTATTGCGCTTAAAAGAAACTGACGAATACTCATTTAAGGCTTTCTTCAAATGGGTAACCGCCTCCATCAAGACAAGTAGTGTTTCGGTAACTGACACAGGCATTGATGACCTGCAGCTTGCTCCTATCGACGGAATAAACCTTGAAAAAGTCGATGAAAATAAGAACGCTGTCATTGATGAGAATTTTGCAGTTCTGTTCGGCAAATGCCAAACAACCAATAAGACATATCTTGTGAAGTTTGCTAAACGCTCATCATATTTTACCTATATGGGCAGAGTTGACCCCGAAATGGTCATCAACAAATTCAAGTTAGTTGGCGCTTACCCGGTTGATGAGGAACAATACAATTCACTTACGGTGGGCAAATCAAATCGTAATATTAATACTACGGAGCTAATCGGGAATCCCACATGTCCTTGCTGCGGAAACCAATTTGGTATTGTGGTTTGCGAATGTGGCAATATTTTCTGCGTTGGCGAAAATGCCCATAATCGCTGCCCATGGTGCGGCATGGAAGGTAGTCTGGGCGAAGTTGAGCGTGGTGGAATGGATATAACACGGGGACGAGGATGAAAGAGAAAATCAATCTTGCCCTTTTGGAACTCCTTAAGGACAGTGGCATACAGCCAACTAAAGGTGAATTCGATGACTTCGTTCATCGACTTGTCAATAAATTGTGGAACAAAATCACAAAAGAACGAATGGACGAAATTTTAATAACTAAAAATGCCGTAGAAGCAGTCCCTATTATATTGCCAAACGGCAGAGTCGGCGAACAATACCATATTGATGTTCCTTTCATCATTGAAAATGTTGAGGAGTACACAATCATCGGTCTTGACGCAGTTGGGTTAACATTTGAGAAAAACGAACAAGGTTTTAGTATCTCGGGAACTGCCCAACCCGAAGACATAAAGGGTGGTGATTTCCAACTATCACTTCAATATAGATGCAAAGGGATGCTACCAGAACAGGAAGCATTTGAAAGGAAACTCAATCTCATCCTGAACCCTGATCCTCGCACTCTATGGAAAGATATTCCCACTCCACGCGACATTGAATACTTCAAAGAGGACTCGCAAATGGAATATGTCAAAGTTGAGGCGATTAACGACATACCAAGAAAAGATATTGTGGCGGCAAGTCAGAGAGGACGTTCTCATGCGCACGAGGGCAAGCCCCGTGACGACCACTTCAAGCTACATTACTGCAAAGATTCCGAATGGTACATCATTGCAGTTGCTGATGGCGCAGGTTCTGCCAAATATTCTCGCGAAGGTTCACTGATAGCGTGTGAAACTGCTGTCGAACATTGTGTGAACGCATTAACACAAAGCGATGATTTCGACTCGTCAATAAAGGCTTATTATGCCGATAAGTCGGCTGATGATGCGCGTAAAGCAATAAGCAATTTTACTTATAATATCGTTGGAAACGCAGCCTTGAAGGCACATAATGCAATCAAAGCAGAGGCGGATCGAAAAGAAGACGCTCGCCTAAAAGATTATGCAACCACTCTATTGCTTGCAATATGTAAAAAATTCGAGTTCGGTTGGATTGTTGCTTCGTTCTGGGTTGGAGATGGTGCAATATGTGTATATACCAATGAAACGCATTCTGCCGAAATGCTAGGAAAGCCCGATGAGGGAGAGTTTGCAGGTCAAACTCGATTCCTTACCATGCCTGAAATCTTCACCGACAAAGACTTCTTCAAGCGTCTGCGCTTCAAAATCTACCCCGATTTCACGGCATTAATGTTAATGACCGATGGCGTAAGTGACCCCAAGTTTGAGACTGATGCCAATCTTCTAAATCCTGATAGATGGGATGCGCTTTGGCAAGACCTTGCAGATAATGGTGTCGAACTAACAGATGACAATGAAAAGTCAAAAGAACAACTGCTGGAATGGCTTAACTTTTGGGATAGAGGAAACCATGATGACCGTACAATTGCAATTCTTTACTAGGTATGGCACAAAAAGTAACATTAAAAGCTTCGGATGGCTCTACCATTGAGTTTATTGATGAAATCAAGGCACAAGGTGGAGTAAAGGATGTATATTTCAGCCCTGATAAATCTTATGTGGTCGCATTTTACCGTGACCCCATAAATCCGAATGATAGAGACCGGCTCAATAATATAGTTGGCACGTATAGAGAGCGCATATTCACCAACAACCAAGAAGGTGAATATTGGAAACAGATGTTTGCTTGGCCAACTAAGATTGTTGAGTGGAATGGAAAAACAGGTATAGTGATGCCATTCTATGACAGCAAATACTTCTTCAGTGGAGGTCCCTTCAAGGGCAAAGAAAAAGAGGGAAAGTGGTTTGCATCGGCAAAATTACGTAACCGTTTTTTACCTGCTGACCAAAAAGGGAATTTTCTTACAACACTTCACATGTGCATTAAAATTGCACGTGCCGTGCGAAGGCTTCACGCTGCGGGGTTAGCACATTCAGACTTGTCTTATAAAAATATATTAATCGACCCTATTACTGGAGCTGCTTGCATTATTGATGATGACAGTCTTGTAGTTCCTGGGAAATATCCACCTGAGGTTCTTGGAACACCTGATTTCATTGCTCCCGAAGTCATGGAAACAAAGGGGCTTCCAATCACTGATAAAAACAGAAAATTACCCAGTATATATACAGACCGCCATGCTTTAGCTGTGCTGATATACATGTATCTTCTCAACCGCCATCCATTAAGGGGAGGAAAGGTTCATGATGTGAATGATGCTGGACGCGATGAGGAATTGTCAATGGGTACAAAAGCCCTTTTTATTGAGCACCCCACCGACAAATCAAATCGAGTAAAGCCGAACCAATTAGCACCATCGGAACTTCCGCAAGGCGACCCATCAAAGCTTCCTTACACAATTTGTGGACCATATCTTAAGAAGCTATTTGACCGTGCTTTCATTGATGGTCTGCATAACCCAATGAACCGTCCGAGCGCGGCAGAATGGGAAGAAGCACTCGTGAAGACTACCGATCTTGTGCAGCCATGCCAAAGCAACAAATGCGAAGCGCATTGGTTCGTTTTTGACAACACCATAAGGCCTCGATGCCCATTTTGTGGCCACGAGTATCATGGTCAATTACCTGTCCTCAACTTGTATTATTCTCCAGCGAAAGGGCGATTTATGCCAGAGAATTATCGTCTTATGGTGTATGACAAACAAACACTATATATGTGGCATGTCAATCGCTTAATTGCTGCTAATGAGAAAACTAGTGATGAGAACAAAAAGCCTGTTGGGGACTTTCACTTTCATAATGGTCAATGGATTCTTATCAACCGTAGGCTAACCTCAATGAAAGACTTGACCGACAACAAAGAAATCAAAATCGGAGATTTTGTTCCTCTTACTGATGGCAGACAGATTCTTCTTTCAAAAGAGGATGGCGGAAGACTTATTGTTGTTCAATTAATCAACAACTGATGGCAAAGAAAAAATCAAATACAGGTATTCCAGGTCTTAGTTTTTCTTGGAAACGCGCTTTAGGCGTAACTCAAGCAAAACGTCAAATTGCACAACGTACAGGTGTGCCTACATCTAAAGCAGGTGTTGAAAGGAAATTAGGCAAGACCATTTTACAAATGCTTTTTGGTAAATAATTTAAAAGTTAATTATATGACTACGACTCATCATTACAGCGGCTTAACCGATGCACAAGTGCTCGAAAGTCGCAAGAAACACGGAGTGAATATCCTCACTCCTCCTGAAAAAGAAACGTTATGGGACACACTGAAAGAAGCGTGTTCTCACTGGATTGCAATCTCAATGTATATAATCATTGTGATTACTACTGTTGCTGCTTTCATGCTATCAAGCAGTATGGGGAGCGACGTGTGGTGGATGCCGGCAATTGCTCTCTTTGCCACAATTCTCATTATCGTGGTTGGGTTCTTTGGCGGATTTGGAGACCCCCTGTTCAAAATTCTGATTACGGCTTTCGTCCTATCAATGGGCATATCAATTTATGAGTTCGAATGGACAGGTGCTTCATTCTCCACATTCTTTGAACCCATTGGTATTATTGTGGCATTGCTTTTGGCAACAGGTGTTGCTTTCTTTCTAGAAAGGAGTAACGAAAAGACTTTTCAAAGTCTCAATGAAGTAAATGATGACACACTTGTTAAGGTTATTCGTAATAACAATGTGTGCCAAGTTCCACGCAAAGATATTGTTGTAGACGATATTGTTATTTTGGAGACTGGCGAGGAAGTCCCGGCGGATTGCGAGCTTCTCGAATCCCTCAATCTACTCGTTAACGAGTCCTCGCTTACTGGAGAACCTCAAGCAAATAAAACCACAATAGAAGCTGATTTTGATGCTGATGCAACATATCCTTCAAATCATATCCTCAAAGGAACAACAATCATTGAGGGATATTGCACTGCAAAAGTCCTGAAAGTTGGCGACTCGACTGAAAGTGGTAAAGTCTTTGAGGCTGCTCAAGTTGACGAGGGCGATCCAACACCACTAAGCGAGAAATTGGACACCTTGGCAGATTGGATTACGAAAGCCAGCTATCTATTTGCGGCATTAATTCTGGTCGGTCGTTTAATCGCATATTTCTTTATTGGCGATGAACCGTCATTGAGTTCACAAGGTGGACTCTTGCACTTCGTCACATATATGCTTAACACAATCATGATTGCGGTTACGCTTATTGTGGTGGCTGTTCCTGAAGGCTTGCCTATGAGCGTTACTCTAAGCCTTGCATTTAGCATGAGGAAACTGATGCGTGAAAACACATTGCCTCGCACAATGCATGCATGTGAAACAATGGGTGCAACCTCGGTTATTTGTACCGATAAGACTGGTACACTTACACAAAACCAAATGCAAGTAGCTGAAACAAAGCTCTCGGATGTTAAGCAAGAGCTGCTTGAAGAAATGATAGCCACAAACACAACAGCAAATCTTGACTTCTCTGATAAGAGTCTAATAAAAGCTATAGGCAATCCCACAGAGGGTGCTTTATTGTTGTGGCTAAATACAAATGGAGTCAACTATCTGACAATTCGCGAGCGCACACAAATCATTGACAGGTTGCCATTCTCAACAGAGAACAAATATATGGCAACTATTGTTGAGTCAAATGTGCTTGACAAAAGAATGCTATACGTCAAAGGAGCGCCAGAGATATTACTCTCTATTAGTAACATAACTGATGATGATAAGACGGAATACAATGAAACACTTAAACTCTATCAGAACAAGGCAATGCGTACACTTGCATTGGCATACTTAGAGATTAAAGATGACGATGATGTGTTCACCGATGGCAAGCTCAATCTTGGTGACAACAAATTGAAATTTGCCGGTGTTTTTGCAATCTCTGACCCTGTACGACTTGAAGTACCTGCCGCAATACAGAGTTGTATTGATGCTGGTATTCAAGTTAAGATTGTAACAGGTGATACGCCGGGCACTGCTAAAGAAATCGGTCGCCAAATTGGTCTTTGGACAGACCTTGATGGAGACAGAAATATTATGACAGGCACTGACTTTGCAGCGATGAGTGATGACGAGTTGTCAAGTCGTGTACAAGACGTGAAGATCCTTTCAAGAGCACGTCCAAATGACAAGGAGCGCCTTGTTAAACTACTAAAAGGACAAGACCTTGTTGTTGCAGCAACTGGTGATGGCACGAATGACGCTCCAGCACTCAACGCTGCTGACGTCGGTTTATCAATGGGCGATGGAACAGCCGTGGCTAAAGAAGCCAGTGACATGACCATTCAAGATAACTCGTTTAGCACTATTACAAATGCTGTCATGTGGGGACGTTCTCTTTATAAGAACATACAACGCTTTATCATGTTCCAAATGACAATCAACGTTGCTGCATGCCTCATCGTTTTGATTGGAGCATTTATCGGTACTGAATCACCACTAACGGTAACTCAAATGCTTTGGGTTAACCTCATCATGGACACCTTTGCTGCTATCGCATTAGCATCACTACCGCCCACCCATGCTGTTATGCAGGAGAAACCGCGTAAAGTCACGGATTCTATCATAAACAAAGGTATGGCCTGGAACATTTTCGGTGTAGGTGGATTATTCACCATTCTTCTGCTTGGCATATTGTTGATAATGCAACACTCGAATATTACATCTATGCAAGACTTCCTTTCATTCAGTTATGGCGCATACGATGGATTAAGCGCATATGAATTAAGTTTATTCTTTACAATATTCGTTATGCTTCAATTCTGGAATATGTTCAACGCTAAAGCATTTATGACTGGTAAATCTGCTTTTGCAAGGATAAGCGAGTGCAAAGGATTCATGTTTATTGCATTTGTAATATTTGTCGGCCAAATACTTATCGTTGAGATTGGAGGGCAGATGTTTAACGTAACTCACCTTAATATTCCTGATTGGTTGATTATCATCATTTCAACATCAGCAGTACTTTGGATTGGAGAACTTATCCGATTGTTTAAGAAAGGATAAACCTCATTCGACGTGGGGATTTTTTATTGCCTCGGAACGCTGACGCGATCCGGGGCTTTTTCTTGCTCGCGACATTGATGTCGGGAGCAAATGGTCGCATACCAACCGCCCGTGGCGGTGGTTTGCTCATCGGTAAGGGTTGAGACGGCTGACACCGCTCAATCCTTGCGTTGGCTGCGCCCGTCATTGGGCTGCGGCTCGGCAGAGACCAAACGAGTTTGGTTTCTGCTCTCGTCTTGCACCAATGGTGTTTTATCTGCTCTCTGGTTGCTACAGAAGTTAGAAACGATGTCGGATGCCGCC
>CALGGO010000002.1 GCA_937916085.1 uncultured Prevotellaceae bacterium
AAACACTAAACTCTAACCTCTAAACTGCGCGAAGCGCATTGTCTTGTCAGCTTGTCAGCTTGTCAGCTTATCTTCTATTTCTTGACGAGAGCGTTCATCTCGCTCACGATTTTCTCGCTCTCCTCTTTCATATAGTTGCCAATGGCTTTCTCCACCGACTTGAAATAGGCTCGACGTGCTTTCTTGTATTCCTTGCCGTTGGCAAAGTCTTTAGGCACCTTGTCAAAATCTACCGACACACGGTTCACTGCCTCGGCCTGAAGCAGGGCGATGTCAAGCACAATCTTGTCCCAGTCCTCGGGATTAGTGTTCTCAAATGTGTCTTGAGCGAAGAAGCACTCACCTGCCATCTCACCACATGCGTAGCCAATGGCTTTCTTTAATTGTCTTTTGTTTGCCATAATGTATTTTCATAAGCAGACAAGTAAGCAAGCTAACAAGCTAACAAGACAAATGTAATTGCTGAAACTTGTTTAATTGCCTACTTATCTTATTGTTAGAAAAATAAGTATAAAATTTCAAATAATTTAAATTCCCAGGTCGTGGCAGATGGTGTCGATTTTAGCATCAGCCCATTCGTTCTTGGCGTCATACTCGGCAGCGCTCTCGAGCTTGTCGTGAACCTCGATGTAGAACTTGATTTTAGGCTCGGTGCCCGAAGGACGAATCGAAACCTTAGTGCCATCTTCGGTGTAATACTGAAGAACATTGCTGGTGGTAGGCATGTCGAGTTTGGTAACCTTGCCGGTCTTGACATCGAGTTCCTCTAGGCTCTGGAAGTCCTTGATGGTGACAACTGGCGAACCAGCGATTTCCTTTTGCGGATTCTCGCGGAAGTTCTTCATCATCGCCACAATCTCCTCGGCGCCGCTCTTGCCCTTGCGCACTACCGAGATGCCACGCTCCTTAGAGTAGCCGTAGTTCATATACAGGTCAATGAGCATCTCGTTCATGGTCATGCCTTTGTCCTTAGCCCAAGCGGCAATCTCGCACATCAGCGGAATTGACGAAACCGAGTCTTTGTCGCGGGCGAAAGTCTCGGGCAGGAAGCCGTAGCTCTCCTCGCCACCGCCCAGGTAGCGGCCTTTGCCTTCCATCTCGCGCATCACGGTTGCTATCCACTTGAAGCCGGTGTAGCAGTCAAACATCTTCACTCCCAGCTTGTCGGCCATGCGCTTGATGGTCTCGCTGGTAACGATGGTCTTAACGATGTACTCATCGCCCTTGAGTTTGCCCAGCTCGCGGTTGCGGGTAAGCAGATAGTAGTGGAAGATAATCTGAATCTGGTTGCCGTTCACAAGCTCATATTTGCCCTTGTTGTTCTTGAATACCACGCTGATGCGGTCGGCATCGGGGTCGCTGGCGAGAGCGATGTCGGCCTGAGTCTCCTCAGCCTTGTCGATAGCCATCTGCATGGTTGGTGCATTCTCGGGGTTGGGCGACTCCACGGTGGGGAAGTCACCGCTCATCACATCCTGCTCGGGCACATGGATGATGTTCTTGAAGCCCCAGCGCTCAATGGAGCGAGGAATGATGTAACGACCAACACCGTGAATTGGAGTATAGACAATCTTCAAGTCTTTATAACGCTCATTCACCTCAGGGCTGAGCGACAATTGGTAGATGTCCTCGATGTACTTGTCGTCGAGTTCCTTGCCAACTATCTCAATCAAGTCGGGGTTGCCCTCAAACTTAATCTCGCTCACGTCTTTGATGGCATTCACATAGTTGATGATGTTCACATCGTGTGGCGACACCACCTGTGCGCCATCGTCCCAATAGGCCTTGTAGCCGTTGTACTCCTTAGGGTTGTGAGACGCTGTGATGTTCACACCGCTCTGGCAGCCAAGCAGGCGTATGCCGTACGACACCTCGGGAGTTGGGCGGGGACCTTCAAATAGATAGACCTTGATGCCGTTGGCGCTGAAAATGTTGGCGACAGTCTCGGCAAAGAGGCGGCTGTTGTTGCGCACGTCATGTCCTACAATCACCTTGCGCTCGGGAAGGTCTTTAAAAGCCTCGTTGATGTAGTTGGCAAGGCCCTGAGTAGCTGCACCCACGGTGTAGATGTTCATGCGGTTGCTGCCAGGTCCCATAATGCCACGCAAGCCACCAGTGCCAAATTCCAGGTCCTTGTAGAACGACTCTATGAGTTCGGTCTTGTCGTCGGCATCAATCATAGCCTTCACTTGCGCTTTCGTCTCCTCGTCATAGCCCTCTCCAAGCCATTTCTGGGCTTTGATGGTCAGCTCTTGAATCAGTTTTTCGTCATTCATGATTTTATTGTTTTATATTAGTTAGTATTATTTTCCACAAAAGTAGCATTTTTTTGTCAAACTGGCAAATTCAACTGAAAAAAGCCTTGAAAACTTTTATCATATTCACATGGTCGTCACATGAGGCAGTCTCACGCACCGAGTGCATGGCAAGCAAGGGGTTGCCCACGTCAACGCCCTCAATGTCGATCTGTCCAGTCAAGATATTGCCCAATGTGGAGCCGCCAGCCACGTCGCTGTGATTGATAAAGTACTGGCAAGGCGAGCCAGCCTTTTCGCACAGGTTCTTGAAGATTGCCGCCGAATGGGCGTCGCTCATATACTTGCAGTTGGCATTTATCTTGACGCAGGGCCCACCGCCCAAAGTGGGATGATTGGTGGGGTCATATTTCTCGCTATAGTTAGGATGATGAGCGTGAGCATTGTCGGCACTCACGAGGAAGGTCTTCTGCAACGCCACGCAGTAGTCGTCGAAGTTGCAGCCCTGACTCTCGGCCATGCGTTGCAGCACATTGGCGAGCACGGGCGAACCGGCGCCCTGCTTCGTGCCACTGCCCGTCTCCTCATTGTCGAAGATTGCGGCGATGCAGGTGGCTTCTTCATCGGTGGCCTCGGTGATGGCAGTAATGGCGGCGTGAGCCATGCTCAGGTCATCAAGGCGCCCCGACGAAAGGAACTCATCATTAAGCCCAAATGTGCAAGCAGGGGTTGTATCATAAAGAAGCAGGTCAAAATCAAGAATCTCATCAACCGCCACATCAAGTTCTTGAGCAACAAGGTTCAATAGCATGTTGCCTGTCTCAAAGTCTTTGGTCACCTTAGCGATGATTGGGAGCATATCTTTCTGCTTCGACAGTGCATTGCCATCATTGACGGCTCGGTTAAAGTGAATTGCGAGATGTGAAATCTGCATCAACGGACGGTCAATCTTTATGTTTCTTGAAACCACTTCAAGCGTGCTCTTGCCCTTGAGAATCACTCTGCCGGCGATTGACAGTGGGCGATCAAACCAAGTGTAGAGAATGGGACCGCCATAGACCTCGGTATTGAGCTTCACGATGCCGCCATCGCAACGCATCTCGGCATTAGGCTTGATGCGGAAGCAGGGCGAGTCGCTGTGGGCGGCAACAATCTTAAAACCAGTCTCCTTGATTGGTTTCTTTCCCACTTTCACGGCAAAGATTGCCGAGTCATTTTTAGTAAAGAAGAACTTCTCGCCCGCTTTGGCGGTAATCTTCTCCGAGAGTTTTTTCTCGTTGAAGCCATTGTCGGCAAGAATTCTCTTCATTGTGTCAACAGCGAGGAAGTTGCACGGACTGTTGTCCATAAACTTCAGTAATGAGTCAATGTATTTGCTTTTCATATCAAAATAGTTATCAGTTTTCAGTTGTTGTTATTTACACTTGCCTTGTCAGCATGTTCGCTTGTTTGCTCGTCAGCTTAGAAATCATCACGAATAATCACACTCACCGAGTGAAGCGCGCGGAACACGTTGCACAAGGTCTGCCCCCAGTATTCGGTGAAATTCTCCTTGCACATTCCCAGGATTTGACGCTGCTCATCGGTGTTGAGGTCACGCAGCGAAGACACCACATTATAAAACTCCTGATATAGGTCGGCAAGGTTCTCCGAGATTGAGGCAGCAATGGGCGTGTCGCTATATTTCATGTCCTCGAGGAACACCTCTAAATACACATCGTCCTCACCCATCAGAGCGCTAAGGTTGCCACGAACCATGTCGTAAGTGGGTTCATCGAGCGATTGACTGATGAACGCGTCAAAATACTCAAGACTGGGTTCTATGTCACTGACAGTAATGTAGATGCGTGGCAACAATTTAAGCATTGATTCAACCACGCCCTCGCGTCCATGCTCAGCGCAATTCTCGATTATCTCGCAGTATTCATTGGCCATTGCAATGAATGCCAAACTCGTAGGTGACAATTTATCGTTTTCCATTATCGTTGTTCGTTTATCGGGGATCGGGGATCGAGGATCGAGGATCGGTGTTCCTCTAAACACTAAACTCTAACCTGCGCGAAGCGCTCTCACCTCTCCACTCTTGTTATTTTTAGACATAAGAACAGAAGTTCATATTTTTTCTTTGTCCTTAGTCCTTTGAACTTTGTACTTTGTACTTTATTCTCTAATCTCTAATCGGTGCGAAGCACCAACTAATCGTGCGAAGCACCAACTAATCGTGCGAAGCACAACCGTAAAGTTCATTCTTAACAATATATTTCTCGACAGCCTCGGGGACGTAGAAACTCACGCTCTTCATCAGCGCCAGCCGTTCTCGCACTTGTGTTGAAGACACCTCAATAAGTGGAGCCTCCACCACCTTTACCCTGTCGCTGTATTTCTCGGGTATCACAATGTCATAGCCTCGACGTGGATAAATCAGAATATGATATTTTGAGATTATCTCCTCGCCATTCTTCCACTTGTCGAAGACGCACCAATTGTCGGCGCCTATCACGAGATAGAACTCGTCGTCGGGGAACTTCGCCTTTAGAGCATTTAGCGTGTCGATAGTATAGGACGGCTTAGGCAAGTCAAACTCAAAAGCCGATGTGGTGACGTTCTCGATGCGTCGCGACACGAGTTCGGTCATGCGCAACCTGTCATAATCGCTCGCCAAGCCACTGTTCTCTTTAAGAGGGTTCTGAGGCGAGACCATAAGCCATAACATATCAACAGCTGCACTCTCAGCTATATAACTGGCAATCAGAGCATGCCCCACATGGATGGGATTGAAAGAGCCGCCAAAAATGCCTATTCGTCTCATATTAGTTCATAGTTTATCGTTATTCGTTTATCGTTTTTAGCTGACAAGCTAACGTGCTGACGAGCTAACAAGACAAGTGTTAAGTCAAACGACCAGATACGACCAGAAACCACAATGCTCTTGTTTTCATTTTTAGACATAAGAACATAAGTTCATAATTTTTTCTTTGTCCTTTGTCCTCTAAACACTAAACTCTAACCTCTAAACTGCGCGAAGCGCCAACTAATCTCTAATCGGCGCGAAGCGCTCGTCTGCTTGTTCCTAGCCCTCTTATGAATTCTGTGATTATCTCACGAGTCTCGGCTACTGCGGTCTCAAGCACGTCATTGACCACGCAAGCGTCGTAGTGGTTGGCGAGCGACAATTCATATTCGGCACGGGCGACACGGTTGTTGATGTCCTCTAGGCTGTCGGTGCCACGGGAGAGCAACCGCTGCCGCAAAGTCTCGATTGAGGGTGGCTTGATGAAGACAGCTAGAGCCTTCTTGCCGTAAATCTTCTTCACGTCAATACCGCCAAGCACGTCGAGGTCGAGGACCACATTGTGACCTTTGTCGGTGATGCGCTTTATCTCGCTTTTCAGAGTGCCATAAAAACGGTCCTCATACACTTCGTGATACTCGGCAAACTCATCATTCTCTATGCGCTGCTTGAAGTCCTCAAGAGTGAGGAAATAATACTCCACCCCATGTTGCTCAGCACCACGTGGAGGTCGAGTGGTGGCCGAGATTGAGAACTCGAGCTTCAGCTCGGCATCTTTCATCAGTTCGCCGATAATCGTCGATTTTCCAGTGCCCGAAGGCGCCGAAATGACTATCAATTTACCTTTTGCCATATTTCGTTATTCGTTTATCGTTGTTCGTTTATCGTTTTTAGCTGACAAGCTAACGTGCTGACGAGCTAACAAGACAAGTGTTAAGTCAAACGACCAGATGCGACCAGAAACCACAATGCTCTTGTTTTCATTTTTAGACATAAGAACATAAGTTCATAATTTTGTCCTTCGTCCTTTGTACTTTGTACTTCGTCCTTTGTACTTTGTACTTTCCTCGTCTAATAAAAAATTTGTTTAATTTGTGGTTTCAGCATGAAGCATGAGTGGAATTATCAAAGCACATTCAAAACTTGCTCTTTAATTTGCTCAAGATTGTCTTTCATCTCCACCACGAGTTTCTGCATCTCGGCATGATTAGACTTCGAGCCTGTGGTGTTTATCTCGCGCCCCATCTCCTGGGCGATAAAGCCCAGTTTCTTGCCCTGACGCGCACTGCCGTCAAGCGTCTCGAGGAAGTAGTTGAGATGGTTCTGCAGCCTTATCTTCTCCTCGGTGATATCCAGCTTCTCGATATAGAAGATAAGCTCTTGCTCGAGGCGGTTCTTGTCATAATCGACCTCGCCGAGCTGTTCCAGCTGCTCGATGAGGCGGGCCTTGATTTTCTCGGTGCGGGTGGGCTCATACTGAGCAATATCGTTGAGCAGTCGCTGAATTGAAGCTATCTTCTCCTTGAAGAAGTGATATAGCTTAGCCCCCTCTTGGGTGCGGAAATCGGTCGTAGCCTGCAAGGCCAGTCTCACCACCTCGCGCACGCCGTCGAGCTCCTCTTGGGCAACCTCATCGTTTAAGTCCTGCTTATAAACGTCGGGCATGCGCAGCAAGGTGGAATACCAGTCGTCGGGGGCGGGAAGCCCCAACTCTTGCGACACGTTCTCGACTTGCGACTTGTAGCTGCGAAGCATCTCAACGTTTAGCTGCGAGGCACCGGCACTGTCAATCGACTCGCTAGTGATATAGACATCTACCTTGCCACGACCAAGCTCACCAGCTATGGTGTTGCGAAGTTCCAGTTCCAGTTCACGATACAGCAGCGGCACCTTCACGGTCAAGTCCATCTGCTTGCTGTTCAGCGATTTTATCTCGGCAGTAAGCTTCTTATTGCACACCACCATTGTGGCCTTGCCGAAACCAGTCATTGATAGTATCATAGTAGTTTATTAGTTTATCATGCAAAAATAAGCATTTTTTCTCATTCCACACCCATTTCATGGACTTAACTTATCAACAACCACCAAAAAAGGCTGACGAGACAATGCGCTTTTTTTGCAGTTTAGAGTTTATCGGGGAACGGGGAACGGGGAACGGGGATCGGAGATCGGAGATCCGGGATCGGGGAATTAGTGAAACGGCTAACCAGCGAGCAACGCGAGCGGCACAACACACTTATCACTTAGAATATTTCTTTTTATAGAAAGAGAAAAAGCGTGTGCGGGTGTCGAAGGCGGTGACGCTCTCAAAGAGCATGGCACCGCTGCCGTCGGTCATGGGCTGCACCCAGTAGCTGTAGAACTCGCGCATGGCATCGGCAGGGAAGCCCTCGGCGATGAGTTGCTTGCAGTCGTCGATGAGGTTTTCAAGGCGGTGGTCTTTGTCCTCATGCTTGATGTTCTTCTTGCTGATTATCACTCGCAGGTGGTTTAGCAGGTGCTGTCGCATATCTTTCACGCTGCGGTGCTCGTGTCCTGTGAGTTCCCACTCAATGAGGATCTCGTCGCACAGCTTGCGGCACTGGTTGATGGAGATGCCGTTATTCTTGGCGAAGCTCTCTATCAAGATGCCGCTCTGGAACATCTTATCGACAATCTCACGCTCGTTAATCTCTACACTCTCTACACTCTCC
This sequence comes from uncultured Prevotellaceae bacterium, assembly GCA_937916085.1. GTDB lineage: Bacteria > Bacteroidota > Bacteroidia > Bacteroidales > Muribaculaceae > Sodaliphilus. Next base: position 7,740 of record CALGGO010000002.1, read on the forward strand.
TCGCGCACAGGCGCATGCGCATTTAATTATCTTCTTTTAAAGAAGAAGTATTATTGTTTATATTATTCTTGTTAGGGTCTAATTTTTGTACTTTCGTAGGTTCATTTTCGACACTCTGGTATCTAAGATAATTTACTACTATAGTCTTCATGTGCCCGTTAATTCTCTCTCGTTTTATCTCTCCAGTCTGCTCTAGCTTTTTTAGAGATCTAAATAACGTAGATTTTGCGAGACTAGTGATCTCACACAGGCTTTTGGCACTGATAAACGTCTCGCCACATTCACAGTCCATGCCACGCCAGGTATTCTTTTTGTGATTGACAATAAGCAGCAGCATAACAAACACTTTGAAAGCGTTGCTGTCATCTACGTGCCTCCAAGAGAGCAGCTTGCGGCTTAATTTTATGTAACCCACATTGGGGCTTACAAAATTTTTTTTCATAATTATATATTTAAAAAATTAATATATACTCAAGTTTCTAAAGTTCTAAAACTTTATAAACTTGAAGGTTAGAGGTTAGAGTTTAGTGTTTAGAGCAATTTTTTTCAAATTTTTCTATATTTCACACTTATTGTCCTCTAAACTCTAAACACTAAACATTAAACTTTGAGCAAGTTAACAACTTGCGAAACTTGAATTAATATATAGATTATGCCACAAAATTATTTTAAATAAAGAAATGGCACAACATTTAAAAAATAGAACTTATGAGAGCATGTTACTACACTCGGCTTGCTTTAATTTTTGATAAATTAGGCGGCGTCGAGGTATAAAAAATGAAAAACTTCGATTTTCATTTGTATTTCACTCGGCTTGCTGTAATTTTTGATAAATTAGGCTGCGTCGAGGCATAAAAAATGAAAAAACTTCGTTTTTCATTTTGTTCTGCCCTCAACTTGCACTAATTTTGTGCCAAGTTTTGAACGATTATGGCAAATATTCTCAACATAGAGACCTCTACCGCCGTGTGCTCAGTGGCATTAAGCAGTGAGGGTCAGATAGTTGACCATCACGAGAACTATGACGGTCTGAACCATGCCACGCTGTTGAGCCAGTTCATCGACGACATGCTCACCACGGCAAAGCGCAAAGAGATGCCGCTCGACGCCATCGCAGTAAGCATTGGCCCCGGTTCTTATACAGGCTTGCGCATTGGCTTATCGCAGGCCAAAGGTTTGGCGTTCGGGCTAGGATTGCCGCTGATAGGCGTGAACACCTTGCAGCTGCTCACGGTGACGGCGATGTTTCAGGAGTTCTTCGACGACGACACGCTCTACGCCCCCATGATTGACGCACGGCGCATGGAAGTCTATACTGCGGTCTATAACAGCTCTTTAGAAGCCATCGAGGAGCCACAAGCCCTGATTCTCGACAACAACTCGTTTGCCTCCTTGCTTGAGGAGCGTCACCTTGTGCTTATAGGCAACGGGGCGCAAAAGGCAAAAGACGTGATAAAGCACCCTAACGCGCGGTTTATGCCCCACGTCAAGCCCGTAGCGGTAGATATGCTCGCACTGGCCGAGAAAGCGTTCAGAGAAAGGCATTTCATTGATGTCGCCTACTCCACGCCTCTCTACCTAAAAGACTTCCAAGCTACTGTGCCAAAGAAAAAAGTGCTATAAGGCTTCAGTTGTCACGATTTTTTTGTACTTTTGCAAACTATTTCAGATGTCAGCTAACAAGCAGACGAGCGCTTCGCGCCGATTAGAGGACTAAGGGCTAAGGACAAAGGACGAAGGACAAAATTATGAACTTATGTTCTTATGTCTAAAAATGGAAACAAGAGCATTGTGGTTTCTGGTCGCATCTGGTCGTTTGACTTAACACTTGTCTTGTTAGCTCGTCAGCACGTTAGCTTGTCAGCTAAAAACGATAAACGAACAACGATAATTTGATTATAACAATATGCTTACTTATAACTCACAACTCAAGAAACTGGCTCTGCCCGAGTATGGCCGCAACATCCAGCAAATGGTGGACTACTGCTGCACTATTGAAGACCGCGACGAGCGCAACAAGTGCGCACGCTCTATCATCAACACCATGAGCAACCTGTTTCCGCAGCTCAAGCAGGAGACCGACTATGAGCACAAGCTGTGGGACCATCTGGCGATAATGAGCAACTTCACACTCGACATCGACTACCCCTACGAAGTTGTAAAGCCCGAGAATCTCGACAGCAAGCCAGAGCCCATAAAATACAAGCACGAAGGCATCAAGATGCGCCACTACGGCAAGATTGTTGACCAGATGATACAACGCGCCTGCGAATACCCCGACGGCGACGAGAAAGAGGCTCTGGTGATGCTCATCGCCAACCACATGAAGAAGCTCATCTTTCAAATAAGCAACGAAGACGTTGATGACGCCAAGATTTTCAAAGACTTGGAGTATTTCTCCAAAGGTCAGATTATCCTTGACCCTGCCACTCACAAGCTGCATCAGTTCAAGGTGGCACCGGCACAGCAGCAAGCGTCGAAGAAGAAAAAGAAGAAATAAGAGCGCTTCGCGCCAATTAGAGATTAGAGAATAAAGTACAAAGGACAAAGTACAAAGTTCAAAGGACTAAGGACAAAGAAAAAATATGAACTTCTTTTCTTATGTCTAAAAATAACAAGAGTGGAGAGTGGAGAGTGGAGAGTGGAGAGGTCCCCGATCCTCGATTCCCGATCCCCGATAAACGAAACAAAGCACAATGATTACCCGCGATGAAATAATATCCATAGGCAAGTTCAACAAGACTCATGGCATCAATGGAGAGATTTCGGCAACGATTAACGCTCCCGAGGCTTTGCTTGACGACTGCTCGTGCTTTGTGTGTGACATCGACGGCATTTTTGTGCCTTTCTTTATCAAAGATTTCCGCCACAAGTCGCAAGACACGTTCCTGCTCACCATCGACGACATCGGCAACGACCAGGAGGCATTGATGCTTGTGAATAAGGACATCTATGTGAAACGCAGCGAGTACAGCCACGTACTGGAAGACGAAGACCAAGTGCCAGTAGATTTCTTCATAGGCTTCAACGCCGTTGTCAACGCACTGCAAGGCACCATCGTGGATATTGACGACTCTACTGCCAACGTCCTCTTTGTCATAGAGACCACCCACGGCAAGCAGATTCTCATCCCCGCAGTGGAAGAATTCATCACCGATTTCGACAGTAAAGACAGAACAATAAAAATGGAGGTCCCTGATGAACTCCTTGAGTTATAGATTAGCGCTTCGCGCAGGTTAGAGCAAAGAGCGCTTCGCGCTGATTAGAGATTAATTGTGCTTCGCACGATTAGAGATTAGAGATTAGCGATTAGAGATTAGAGGATAAAGTACAAAGTTCAAAGTTCAAAGGATTAAGGACAAAGAAAAAATATGAACTTATGTTCTTATGTCTAAAAATGAAAACAAGAGCATTGTGGTTTCTGGTCGTATCTGGTCGTTTGACTTAACACTTGTCTTGTTAGCTCGTCAGCACGTTAGCTTGTCAGCTAAAAACGATAAACGAACAACGATAAACGAACAACGATAAACGAATAAAATATGAAAAACTTCATTTGTGACATAAGATTTCTCGTGCTGATGATTGCAGCAGCTTGTTGCTTCCAGGCTACGGCGCAGGGCAACACATATCGTAATATCGATGACGCCATCAACTCACCTTCGATAAGAGACAGCAAGGTGCGCAATGCCGTCGTGGAATACCAGGCTGGGCTAGTCAACGACCTTGTGAGAGACTACAATGTGAACCTGATAAGAAACGGAGAAGTTGTAGCTATCACTATTCCTGCCGACCTCTTCTTTGAGGCCAACGCCACGGAGCTGAGCGACAAGGCCGACGACATACTGTATAAAATCGCGCAATTCCTGAGGGTGCCAGGCTTCTACCATGCCGCACTGGCGATGTATCACGACAACACTGGCTCGCCACAATACTGCAAAGAATTGACCGATAAGCGCATCAAAAGCATCACCGACTGGTTCGGCATCTACACTAAAAGCCGGCAGTACATCTCATCGTTCTCCTTTGGCGACAAAAACCCAATTCTGGAGAACAACTCAATGAATAACCGCCGCATGAACCGCAGACTGGTCATTTACCTCATCCCAGACAATGTGATGATAGACAATGCAAAAAGAAACCAACTAAATAAACGATATTGAAGCTAACAAGCTGACAAGGAACAAGCTGACAAGACAATGCGCTTCGCGCAGTTTAGAGGTTAGAGTTTAGTGTTTAGAGGACTAAGGACTAAGAAAATTATGAACTTATGTTCTTATGTCTAAAAATGAAAACAAGAGCATTGTGGTTTCTGGTCGTATCTGGTCGTTTGACTTAACACTTGCCTTGTAAGCTCGTCAGCCCGTCAGCCCGTCAGCCCGTCAGCTAACAACGAACAACGATAAACGAAAAACGATAAAAAAATGGCTATTGAAATTAAAGACTTAACAAAGAGAAGCGTCAACTACTCGCAGTGGTACAACGACTTGGTGATTAAAGCCGACCTCGCCGAGCAATCGGCAGTGAGAGGATGCATGGTGATAAAACCCTACGGTTATGCCATCTGGGAGAAGATGCAACGTCAGCTCGACGAGATGTTCAAGGCAACAGGTGTGCAGAACGCCTATTTCCCTCTTCTTATCCCGAAATCCTTCCTCAGCCGTGAAGCAGAGCACGTGGAAGGGTTTGCCAAGGAATGTGCTGTGGTAACACATCACCGTCTCATGAACGCCCCCGACGGAAGCGGCGTGGTAGTAGATCCCGAGGCCCGACTTGAAGAAGAACTCATTATTCGTCCCACCAGCGAGACCATTATATGGAACACCTATCGCAACTGGATCAGTTCCTATCGCGACCTGCCATTGCTCATCAACCAGTGGGCAAACGTCATGCGATGGGAGATGCGCACACGCATGTTCCTGCGCACCGCCGAGTTCCTGTGGCAAGAAGGACACACGGCACATGCCACCAAAGAAGAGGCACAAGCCGAAGCCATACAGATGCTTAACGTCTATGCCGACTTTGCCGAGAAATATATGGCAGTGCCGGTCATCAAGGGCGTGAAATCGGCAAACGAGCGTTTTGCCGGTGCTCTAGAGACCTACACCATCGAGGCGATGATGCAAGACGGCAAGGCTCTGCAATCGGGCACTTCACACTTCCTGGGCCAGAACTTCGCAAAGGCGTTTGATGTGAAATTTGTGAATAACGAGAACAAGCTCGACTACGTGTGGGCTACTTCATGGGGCGTTTCTACCCGCCTGATGGGTGCCCTCATCATGACTCACAGCGACGACAACGGTCTCGTGCTGCCTCCTAAGTTGGCTCCCATCCAGGTGGTTATTGTTCCCATCTACAAGAACCAGGAGCAACTCGACGAGATTAACGCCAAGGTTAACCCCATCGTCGAGAATCTGCGCGCAATGGGCATCTCGGTGAAGTATGACAACGCCGACAACAAGCGACCAGGTTTTAAGTTTGCCGACTACGAGCTCAAGGGAGTGCCAGTGAGACTAGTGCTCGGCGCTCGTGACATCGCCAACGGCACCATCGAGGTGATGCGCCGCGACACCCTCGAGAAGTCAAGCGCTTCGCTCGAAGGCATTGAGAACACCGTTAAGGCTCTTCTCGATGAGATTCAAGACAACATCTTCAAGAAGGCGCTCAACTTCCGCAACGAAATGACATATAAGGTTGACAACTACGAGGACTTCAAGCAGCAAATCGAGAAAGGCGGCTTTGTGCTGGCGCACTGGGACGGCACACCCGAGACCGAAGACCGCATCAAGGAAGAGACAAAGGCGACAATACGCTGCATCCCTCTCGACGCACAACCCGAAGATGGCGTGGACATGCTCACCGGCAAGCCATCAAAATGCCGAGTAATCTTCGCCCGCAACTACTAAGAACCAAACTAGTAGCACACGTATAATAAAATCCACTCCCGCCAACAGTTTTGATGGGAGTGGTTCTCATGTTTCTTAGTCCTTGAACATGCAGCAATTAATTCTACGGAGTCTTGGAGTATAGGAGCAGAAAACTCTCAAACTCCTAAAACTCCGTAGAACAGGAGTCCTCAAAACCGTCCTTTTGAGGACATTAATCTTCTTTATCCTGATTCTCGCTAACAAAGCCTTCACTACCGTCTTTGCTTTCTTTTTCTATTCTTTTCTTTACTTTGACTATTAAGGCAATAGTGTTAGCAATAAGAAAAACAAGAACGATAGCGCCGGTAATTGTTCGAGCCTTATCTCCAAGCCCTAAATATACTCGGAAATACAATAAGAAGATCCCCCTAATGGATAAGCGTTGCAGGCCAAATGCAGACCATCAAATACAATATTAAGCCTTTGACTCCCATGATAAGGTGCATATATATATTGTATTTTTGCGTCGCAGTTGATTCTCGTATTTTTAACAATAATTGTAGGGTCATAAGGCGTAGCACCGCCAACTGCAAATATTGTATTTGCATCATATTTTGTTGGGTCGTCTATTTCACTGCCAGTCAAAGAATCAATATTAATGTCTATTAAGGTATTCTCAATTAGCGTGTAATGACTACGGCAGTCCATCAATCGATTGTATTCTTTGCTTTGCGAGTTGACAATTATTTTACAGCCTGATATTTTGAAGGTGTCATTCTCTTGACCGGCATTAACATAAAATATGAAATGTTTAGTGCCTGTTATATCAAATGCGTCGTTAATTTCATACAAACAGTTTTCAATTGAGTTATTATGAGAGAACTGCTGATTGTAAGTTCCATTCTCTTGTTTAAAGCCGATAGCACAATCACGAAATTCACAATTGCGCACTATTGTGCCATTGGCACATTTGGAAATGTCAACTCCTTGCATGCAATACTCCGACTTGATGTTTTCAAAAATCGCATTTTCGCAATGACTGCCCACGGGTTGATAGTAGATGTGACTAAAAGTACAATTATTGACCCTCAAACCCACTAAGGGCCTGTAATTCTCGGGGCAATCGTCAAAATAAGACCGTCCAACAATGCCGCCTTGACGCATCTCGAAATGACAACGCTCTATGGTAATGTCTCCTACATTGTGTTCGCATTGGCGCTTGCGAAAAGCAGTGATGTCTGAGCCTGCAAGACCACATAATCTGATGGCAGTCTCTGACGATGTTTCTCCATCTGGTTGTATAACACGTTTCAACATATTTATTCTGTCATCGTCATATGAATTCGTCGGTTTCTGAGTATCCATTTTGGGGAAATCATGAATAGCATGTTTCCCCACAAAGTTGATGTCGTGGAAAGAAACTCGACTGCAGTCATACAGATAAAATCCACAATTTATTGTGCCGCCATAGAGTTCGATGTTGTCAGAATTGTAGATATTCTTACATTCGTATTTATCTGAATAGAAATTTCCATTGAACTCAATTTTAATTTGATTTGAATCGGAAAGAAATTGGACAATTGCTTTCCATGGACTGTCATTGTCGGTGCCAGTTCGTCTTTTTATAGGGAGGTTTTGCAGCGATCCAAGTGTAAGTGTGTCTGACACTAATTGCGCATCAGGAATCGCGCCAAAATTGGTGGCATAAAGTGATGATCCAATAAATGAAGCATTGTCAAAATTGCAGAATTTAAATCGTGGAGCATCTCCATTAGTTACTACTTGTAAGTTGCTCCCATAGATTTTACAATTGACAAAACATCCATCATCATGAAAAACAAGAGTGCTCCCATCTGGAATTGTTATTTCTTCTTTAGTGTCTTCTTCTATTGATTGGGATGCCTGTCCAGAATAGCAAGAAGAAATGTGGTAAACACTTTTGACTATAGAAAAATCTATATCATTTTCGTAGCAAGTGCTGCCGTCGGCCCTGTCAACCTCAATCATGTTGTTGCCATTCCATATATATGCAATTAAAGTTATCGCATTATAGTATATTTCACCAACAACAGGAGAGAAAGATTTGTCTTCAACAGCTGCTCCATCACCTTCTTTGAATCCCTTAATAACCTTGTTATTTGGGTCATAGCAAAAATCACCCCCAATAGGGGTGTAAGTTGCATTATTGCCAAAAGCTTCGCCCATGGCATCTAGCTTAATCCATTTTTTTATCAATAGTGATCATAATCTACATTTTTCATTAATAAAGTTTTTTATTGTTTGAAATGACTCTTATTCATTTGTCTTTGATACTAATAATAAAGATATTGCTAGTTTCAATGGTCCAGACCATTCTTTCTTTCACAACAATATTAACTCCTGGGAAAGGTTTGTCGCTCTCTGAACCAACCACATTGTAATATTTGACACTCTTAATTGAACTATCAAAAGAAAGACTGTCAATTGATGTGGAAACATCACCATTCACGTCATCAATATAAACAATTGTCGGCGTGTTGTCATCACTTGTGACAAGTATATAGCATTGATGCGCTTCAATGGGTGTGTCAGCTGACGCAAAGACAAACTTGTTGTTGTAAAGAACATAGCCAACATTTACCACTTGAGCATCTGTGCTTACTGCCAAGAAAAAGAGAGGACTAGAAAATGAGTTAACAACAAATGACTCTCGTTTTCTTGTCCTCTTGTTGTCTTTTGAAAAATCTATCACAGTTCGTTTTCTATCATCTCAACTTCGTGGCGGAATTTCTTTTCTATCGACAGCCGCTGTTCTATCTGCTTGCAGGCATGCAGCACCGTGGCATGGTCGCGCGACAGCTTCATTCCGATGTTGGTTGACGACAGCTGCGTCTTCTTCTTGGTGAGATACATCACCAATTGGCGGGCGTCGCTAATCTCGCGCTTGCGCGACTTGCCATATAGGAGCTGCTCGTCGATGTTATAGAAGCGCGACACCGTCTCGGCAATCAACTCAAACGACATCTGCTTCTTGCTCACATTCACCGTGTTGCCAATCACCTTCTTTGCCAAGTCAAGGTCGATGTCCTGATTTAGCATAGTGGCGTGGGCTAGCAGCGCTACGACGATGCCTTCGAGGTCCCTGATGCTATCAGTGACATTCTGGGCAATGAATTCAATCACTTCATCGCTAAGCTCGAGTCCATCTTGCGCGGCTTTCATCCTCAGCACGCCGCGACGCAGCTCGATGTCGGGCTTATAGAGCTCTACCGTCATTCCCCATTTGAAACGAGAAATCAGTCGTGGCACCATGCCGTCAAGGTTCGACGGGCAGCAGTCGCTCGACATGATAAGCTGCTTCTGGTTCTGATGCAGGTGGTTGAAGATGTGGAAGAAGGTATTCTGTGTGCCTGTTTTTCCCGCCAGTTCTTGAATGTCATCAAGAATGAGCACATCAATGCTCTGATAGAAGTTGATGAAGTCGTTGAGCTTATTCTTGGTGATAGCTGTTGTGTATTGAAGCTCAAAGATGCGCGAGGTGGTGTAAAGCACTCGGGTGCGAGGACGCTTCTCCTTAATCCTGATGCCTATCGCCTGGATGAGGTGAGTCTTGCCTACTCCAGTGGTGCCAAACACGAACATCGGGTTGAAGGTCTTGCAGTTGGGGTCGTCGGCTATCGCTTTGCCCACACTCACGGCAAGCTTGTTGCTCATGCTGGTGCAATAGTTCTCAAAGGTGTAACGGGGATTAAGCTGAGGGTCAATGTCGTCAAGCTCTACCGCGTCAAATGGGTTTGCGACCTGTTGAGTCTGGCGAGAGACAGCACTGTTGAGCTTTGCGCTCGCATTATCGTGAGCGATAGTGACCTTCGACTCAGGGTTATCGTTTATTATATTATAGGTGTAGAAGAGCTTCACATCATTTCCATAGACCCTGCGCAACGTGGCGCTGAAAAGCTGGAAGTAGCGCTGCTCAATCTGCTGAACAAAGTACATCGATGGCGCTCTCAAGGTGAGCTCATTGCCTGTGAACTTCTGGGCAACAATGGGCGCAAACCAAGCATTGAACTGCTCGGCGTCCAAGTTGTCGCGAAGTATCGCTAGACATTTATTCCAAAGTTGTATGTTTTGTTCTTCGTTCATTTTAACTCTTTCTCACTATAGACGTGTTCTTTAATTAACTTGAGGAAGATTATCTCTCAAGCCAAAATTTATGAAAACGGCACTATAATGGGCTTGTTTTAGCAGTACAAAATTCGCACTATATTTCTATAAAAAAAAACGAAAAAAAATTTGCTTTTTTTGAAACCATTATAATAGCATTGATTATCAATGCCTTGCAATGTGCGCTCCAATCATGCATAACATCACACACACACAATCCTATATTTCAACATTTTAGAACTTGCCCCTATCATAAAAGATAAGTAAAAACTCCTAACACTCCACTTTAAAAGTCCTTTATTTGTTGCGTTTTAAAAAACAAATATAAAAATCAAGAAAATGCTTATTTAGAATAATTCCAAATAAGCATTTTCCGCCATTTATCATTCTTTTTAGAAAACTTTAATAGTTACATATTTCTTGGGGTTGGCTTTCAAGTCAATCAACAATGAGTCTAAGCTCAAAACCACCCCATTGGCGTTGTCATATAACTGCCTGTCGTTCAGCAACAAACCCAAAGACGAATTGCGGTCATTGATTTTGGCATTCAGCTCGGCTGTCAAGGCTTTCAGGTTTGCCAATGTGGCATTGAGGTCGTTGATCGTCGTCTGCAACTGTTGTGTTGGCAGGTCGCTGACTTTGCTGTTTAGGTTTGAAGTGAGAGTCTGGACATTGGTCAAAGTGCCGTCAACTTTGGTCTCGATGCCGCTAATGCCGTTGAGCACACCCGGCACACTGCCGTTGAGGTTCTGAGACAGCGACGAGAGGTTGTTCATCAGCACAGTGAGGTCTTGAGCGCTGGCATTGATTTTGGAGGTGATGTCGTCAAAGTTTGACACCGAATTATGCAATGCAGGGTTTGAGGTCAGGGTGTTCACATTTGCCAGAATGTCATTTACTTTTGGCATTATCTCATTGACCTGCGGCATTATGTCGTTGCCCACCTTGTCCATCAGCCCTGCATTTACCGTGCCGGGAATCAAGTCACCCACTTTGTGGCACGCCTCACCTTTGGCAAGGTTGAGCACCAGCGACGCGCCGCCCAGCAACTCGCTCGAGAGCGACACCGTCGAGCCAATGGGAATCTTCAGGTCATCGTCAAGACTCATCTTAACTTCAATCTCATTGGTCTTGTAGTCGAAGTTCAGCTCCTTGACCAAGCCCACCTGGAAACCGTTCACCGTAACTGGAGACGACACCGTCAAGCCGTTAATTTTCTCAAACTTAGCAATATAATAATTTTTTGGTTCAAAGAGATTTACGCCTTTTAGGAACTCAATGCCCCAATATAACAACCCCAATGCCACAACAACAACGACACCTATAATTATATTTTTCTTCATTAATTTTTTATACCTATTATTGATATAACATCTTTTTTATTTCAAACTGCAAAAGTATAAAATTATTTCAACTTACTCACACAATTATTCTTAAAAAAATTTGATTAGACCTCTTTATCTTGCTTTATCTTGCTTTATCTTGCTAGTCTTGCTAGTTATCTTGCTAATCTGCAGATTGAACAAGCCACGAATTTGCACTAATTTTCACAAACATACAATGAGCGCCTCCATCATAAGAGAGGAAGCGCTCCTAATTATGCATTGTGCATTAACTTAGAACTGTCCGCAGATGAACGGCTGCACTTCTTCGCTTGAGAACTGGATGATGAGTTGCCACACACTCAAGATTATATCAGACGATTAAAGACGACTAACAACTATAGGTGGGTTCTATAAATTAATAAAATGTTGAGATGGGTTCTTGGCTGTTTTTGTTTCTTTTCGGCATCTGCTTCGTTAAATCCTTGCAACATAGCCCGCTATGCCGCTGCTGCTTTAACTTCGCATCTGCTCGAAAATAAATCAAAAACACCTCAAGTTAATTTATAGAACCCACCTATAAAATTTTGTCATAGTGCTTAATCGTATTTAATCGCCTGAAAAATAACAATTAGCTCATGCGAGTCAATTGTCCTTAATTAATTGTATCTAACGAGACAGAATATTGTGCTTAAGGTGGGTTCTAAAATATCAATTGCCCAGCATCACGGTATAAACCGCTGTTATGTCGGCAGCTGTGATTATGCCATCGCCAGTTTGGTCGCCAGTGACCAGGTGGCTACCGTCGTTATTGAGCATGTAGTCGTAAAGGGCGGTGATGTCGGCGGCAGTCACCATGCCATCACCGTTTACGTCACCAGGCAGGCCTTCGGTGGTGAAGGTGCGCTCCGCGCCGTAGAACGTGCCCGAGTCGGTCTTGACAAAGGCGCAGTAGCTATAGGTCTTGCCGCGCTGCAAGTCGGTGAGGGTGGCGCTCATGCGCTGGCCGCTGGCGGTAATGGTGGTCACTCCGTCAGATGGAACAGATTTCGGTTCAGTTGCCGGAGCGTGAGCCGGCGTGTTAAGCCAGTAGGCGAACCCCTGACTGATGATATTCTCGCTGCCCGGCATCGCCATACCATTGATTGTGACGTTGTTGCCGTCAACGAGGTACTGAGCATAGGTATAAGCTACAGGCTCATAATACACACCGGCGTCGGCAGTGATAAACGCTACCCAGTCGCCATAGTACTCTGTGCCGTCGCTGGCACGGTAGAACGGACGGTATTTGTAATACACGTTCTCGCTCATATTATTCACCACTCCCATAATCATTCCGTCAGCCACGGGGCTGAACACCTTGGTGCTGGGCATCTCGGCGGGAGCGTCATAGCGTCGCCACTCAAAGCCGCAACCCGTCTCCTCGTCGGCGACATTGGTGGTAGCCATCAGTAGCGGGCTGGTGTTGGAAAGCATACGGGCGGGCTGGGCAACCATCGACAACACCGGTGTGGTGAAATTTATGCCCTGACTCTGGGAGCCGCTTTTTGTTACGACGGTGCAAGTTGTGCTGTAGCTCGTCTCTGGTTTCAAACCGGTAACATTCAGACTCTTATCGTAGTTCTGACCGCCAAAGGTAAAATAAGTGTCCTGCACCACTGCATCGCCGGCACTGTAGTCAACTGTGATATTGGCACTCGTGGGACCAACGGACTTCTGAGAGGAGATGCCAATGCCACTTGTCTTGAATGTTGCATTTGAGCTATATTTTGTACCCTTGTACTCAACCCACAGCTCAATATCGTAATTGGTGTTCAGGTCCAATCCGGAAATCTTGGGGCAAACAATCCTGTGATAACCGTCTGTTGATTCGGTTATATTGCCGTTGTAATTCGTTCCGTTAATGGTCACACCGCATTTCTCGGGGACAAAACCGGGGTCGCGTGTAACAGTAAACTGCGGTGTTACACTCGTCTGGGTTATGCTAAAAGAAGAGCTGAAAGATGGAACTTTTGTAGTGACATCGAAGACCTTAGTCTGATTATCCTCACCCTCTATTGCATAGTTTACTGTCATTTGATAATTTGTTCCAGGCAGCAACCCATCAACATTGATTTCCTCATTTTCGGGGTAATAATTATTTCCGTTTACAGTTGCACTGTTGATTGTGATAAATGGACCACCATATATTTTTATTGAGGTGTAATACACGTTGCACGATGGCTCATCAAATGGGTATATATTATATGATTTCCAATATGAAGCAGCTTTATATGCATTCAAACTTGCAGATGGCACATAAATGGTCATTCCAGTAGGAAACATAACATCACTACCAGAGGGAGGCGTCACAGGCAAACAGAGCACATAATTCAAGCCGCTGCAACCATCGAAGGCCCAGCTGCTAATCGAAGTCACCGAGTTGGGGATGGTCACCGAGGTCAAGCCACTGCAACCATAGAAGGCACTCACACCAATCGTCGTCACCGAGTTGGGGATGGTCACCGAGGTCAAGCCGCTGCAACCATAGAAGGCATAACCACTAATCGAAGTCACCGAGTTGGGGATGAGCGTATTCATGCAACCAGTGACAAGAGTGTTTGTCGCAGTCTCAATTATTGCATTACAGTTGTTGCGGGAGTCATATTTTGTGTTACCGCTTTCAACAACTATTGAGGTCAAGCCGCTGTAAACGAAGGCATTATTGCCCATACCTAAGAAATTGCTGCCAATCGAAGTCACCGAGTTGGGGATGGTCACCGAGGTCAAGCCGCTGCAATAAGAGAAGGCAAATTTGCCAATCGAAGTCACCGAGTTGGGGATGGTCACCGAGGTCAAGCCAGTGCAATATTCGAAGGCATAACCACCAATCGAAGTCACCGAGTTGGGGATGGTCACAGAGGTCAAGCCGCTGCAACCATAGAAGGTATAGTCACCGATAGAAGTCACCGAGTTGGGGATGGTCACCGAGGTCAAGCCGCTGCATTGCTTGAAGGCACCATCGCCAATCGAAGTCACCGAGTTGGGGATGGTCACCGAGGTCAAGCCACTGCAATGCTCGAAGGCATAGCTGCCAATCGTCGTCACCGAATTGGGGATGGTCACCGAGGTCAAGCCAGTGCAACCTTCGAAGGCACTATAGCCAATCGAAGTCACCGAGTTGGGGATGAGCGTATTCATGCAACCAGTGACAAGAGTGTTTGTCGCAGTCTCAATTATTGCATTACAGTTGTTGCGGGAGTCATATTTTGTGTTACCGCTTTCAACAACTATTGAGGTCAAGCCACTGCAACTACTGAAGGCATTGCCGCCAATCGAAGTCACCGAGTTGGGGATGGCCACCGAGGTCAAGCCGCTGCAACCCGAGAAGGCAGTGCTGCCAATCGAAGTCACCGAGTTGCCGATGGTCACCGAGGTCAAGCCGCTGCATTGCCGGAAGGCACTATAGCCAATCGAAGTCACCGAGTTGGGGATGGTCACCGAGGTCAAGCCGCTGCAACCAGAGAAGGCACTGCTGCCAATCGAAGTCACCGAGTTGCCGATGGTCACCGAGGTCAAGCCACTGCATTCGTAGAAAGCTTCGTAGCCAATATTGGTCACCGAGTTGGGGATGGTCACCGAGGTCAAGCCGCTGCAACCAGAGAAGGCATAGTCACCAATCGACTTCACCGAGTTGGGGATGGTCACCGAGGTCAAGCCGCGGCAACCATAGAAGGCATAACCACCAATCGAAGTCACCGAGTTGCCTATGGTCACCGAGGTCAAGCCGCTGCATTCATAGAAAGCTTTGTAGCCAATCTTGGTCACCGAGTTGGGGATGGTCACCGAGGTCAAGCCGCTGCAACCCCCGAAGGCATTGTCACCAATCGAAGTCACCGAGTAAGTTTTACCACTATAAGTCACTGTTGAGGGGATTGTGAGGTCACCATTCAGATTTGAGTATCGTGTATATGATGAATTTTGATAAGTGACCGTCACGCTTGTCCCATCACTGTTTTTGTTGTAGCAGAGTCCATCGACCATAAAGTTGTAGGCGCTGGCAGAAAAGCTAACTGTCAGTATTGCCAGCAAGAGAAATAATGTTTTTTTCATACGTATAAAATGTTTATTAGTTAGTGAAATTAGTCATCAAAAAAAGCCTCTTTAGTCTCCCGAATCAAGGTGATATTCGTTTATGGTGAGTATAATAAGATAGCGTGGAGACTTGTCCGGTTTATTATCACTAAGGCATCGCCAAACGCCCACGCAGAAATAAACAGTCATCCCCCACGCGATGCCATATACTGTTCCCGCCAATGGGGATGATGTATTGGCACACGGAAGGCGTCTTCAACTGCTTTATCTCTCTGCTAAATATTTTGGCGATTTTTAGTGATAAGATAACGCAAAAACGCTTTCAAATATGTCTTCGGGTGAGAGTTTGACTCCACAAGTTCACCCGAATTGTTGCAAAATTACACATTTATATAATTTTACGCAAGAAAAAACAACAAAAACAACCCATAGTCGCCAGATTTGTAGAGCCAACAAGCAAATGCATATTTTTTACAAAGTTAAAAAAAATGGCTGCAATTAACTAAAAAGTGAATTTTTTTTAGTAACTTTGCATGATTTTTCAAGAAACAATCAATTCATTAAGATATGTTATTAGAGAAAATAGAGAATTTAAAGGCGCAAATCTCTGATCTGAAAGCTGATAGCAGTGATGCCTTAGAGGCTATGCGCATCAAATATCTAAGTAAGAAAGGCGAGATTTCCGCCCTCTTCAATGAGTTCCGCAACGTGCCAAATGATCAGAAAAAAGAGTTTGGTCAACGACTCAACGAACTCAAAGCTCTTGCTACTGAGAAGATAAACTCTCTCAAGGAAGAGTATCAGAGCAAAGAGGATGTTGCCAACGAAATTGACATTACTCGCCCAGCATTCCCTGAGGAGATTGGCACACGTCACCCTATCTCGATGGTGCGCAAGGAGATTATCGACATATTTTCACGACTGGGTTTCACGCTTGCCGATGGACCTGAAGTGGAGGACGATATGCATGTGTTTACCTCGCTGAATTTCGCCGCCGACCATCCCGCCCGAGACATGCAGGACACCTTCTTCATCAACGAGGACAAGAATGGCGACGTGACTCGCAACATTGTGCTGCGCAGCCACACCAGTTCGGTACAGTCGCGTGTGATGAAGACAACCCAACCTCCCATCCGCATCATCTGCCCGGGACGTGTATATCGCAACGAGGCTATCACAGCTCGCGCTCACTGCTTCTTCCATCAGATTGAGGGGCTTTATATCGACAAAAATGTATCGTTTGCCGACCTCAAGCAAGTACTTCTCTATTTTGCCAAAGAACTGTTTGGTCCCGACACCAAGATTCGTCTGCGTCCCAGCTACTTCCCATTCACCGAGCCAAGCGCCGAGATGGATGTCTCGTGCATGCTCTGCGGCGGCGAGGGGTGCGGCTTCTGCAAGCACACCGGTTGGGTGGAGATTCTTGGCTGTGGCATGGTAGATCCTAACGTGCTTGAACTTTGCGGCATTGACAGCAAGGTTTACACTGGCTACGCCTTTGGCGTGGGCGTGGAGCGCATCACCAACCTCAAATATATGGTTAAGGACCTGCGCATGTTCAGCGAGAACGA
>CALGGO010000003.1 GCA_937916085.1 uncultured Prevotellaceae bacterium
TGACATACAGGAAAGACTGTCTGTTTGTCTTTATGTTTGTTTGTCTAGAAAAACGCTTCGCGGCGACAGCCTTATGTAAACTTATGTTCTTGTGTCTAATCCCTTGCTGCGTGGGAGTGCTGCGCTGGTAGTTGTTTGGGCGGTTAGGGTTAAAAAATGCCCGACGCATCGTTGCTGATGCGCCGGACATATTATAGAGTTCTAAAGACGTTTTTTAGAACATCAAATCGAAGCGTCCCCAGTTGTTGTTCATCTTGTCGAGGACGTCTTTTGTTGTCTCGCCTACCATATTGAAGGTGATGATGTCGCCTTCTTTGAGTTTCTTGTACTCGGCGTCATAGTCCACCTTGTCGGCATCAGCAAGCTTGAACTCGATTTTGCCCTTCTCGCTGCTGTTTTCTACGTTGAAGTTTGCAGTACCCTCAGCGAGGCTCTTCTTCAGCTCTCCGCCTTTAACTTTCACCTGCATAGGCATGGTGATAGTCACCTTGTCGCCATCGATAGTGGCCTCAAACTCGGTTTTTGTTTTCTCGGTACCAAAGATGTCGAAACACTCGTAGTTAGAGCCAGAGTTGCTTCCGAACTCATACTCTACAGCGTAAGACTCTGGAGCGTCGCTAGCTTCGGAGCCCGAAGCCGAACTTGAAGAAGTGCCGTTGCCGCCACAAGCGGTCATCAATGCGATAGTCGCAATCATTAATAAATACTTTTTCATAAAAAAGAAAGATGTTTAATTGGTTAATAAATAAAGTGAATAACTATTTCGTTTATCGAGGATCGGGAATTCTGCATTTTATTTAATCTCTAATCGCGCCTTGGCGCAACTAATCTCTAATCGTGAAAGCACCAACTAATCTCTAATCGTGCAAAGCACGACTCCTAGAAGGATGTTATAAGTCGCTGTCACGTCGGCTGCGGTGATTTCTCCGTCGCCGTTTTGGTCACCATTGGCCAAGTTAGTGGTGTCGTTGTTGAGGAGGAAGTCGTAGAGTGCCGTCACGTCGGCGGCAGTGACCTCTCCGTCGCCGTTCACGTCGCCAGGGATGGCATCGTCGCCAATATAATGTATTGTTATGTTGTCGATGATGAGGTTCACGTTCTTTGAACCTGATGTGCGGTTGATCTTGAAGCGCAAGGGCTGTTTGGCTAGATTGAGTCGCCATTTTATGATCTCATCGGCATTTGCCGCTACAGTCTCGGTGCCTAAAGATGTCCATGTGGCGCCTTCATCGGTAGAGTAGTAGAGTTGGATCTTTGATGCCGTGCTTGATGTGTTGATGGCGTTAAGAGAAATCTTGATTGCTTGCACATCGATGTCGCTGTTCATGGCTATGCCGCCTGGCATTTGGAGCGATGCGGCGTGTCCGTCGTTGTATTCCACCACATCGGCTTTGGGGAAATTCCAAGTGGCGAAATTGCCCTGCACGTTGGTGGCGTTGGCAGGAAGCCCTGTAGGCATTAGCTCAAAGTCTTCGACCATTGTCACTGGCGGCACATCTTTGACAACGTTAAATGTTATTATGTTGTTGTCTTCGGTGATGTTGCTCAGTCCAAACTCGCAAGGATCCTCAGCCCAAGTGACGAGAGCCGGATAACTAGAGGAGTTGATATAGGTCACACCCTTTGAGCCAGGGAAAGGCACCTCTCCATTTCCTGCTCCCGAGGAGCGCAGCAGCTCGTAGTAGTTGTGGGCAGGGTTGCAGTTCACTTCGTTGTTCCACCACGCCTGCTCGTTGCTGTAATCTACTCGTGTGATCACCAACCCGTGTCCTGGCAGTGCCTTGTCCCATTTGCCCGACTGACGGTTCTCGAGGAGGAAGAACTCATTCTCGTTGGGCGACGGCATCATGTAACCAGTGTTGCTGATGTCAACCGCCGAGAGGCTATAATCGCCAAGAGAGAGCGCTGTGGGCTCTTCGGCAAACCCCAGCTCCCATCGCTCCCAGAGGCTGTAACCCACTGGTTCACGACCATAGTTGTTGCTGCTGCCGCTTGCCATTATGTCCCAATCACCAGGATGGTTGCTCTCGCCTCCGTTACCGCTGTAGTCGGTGTCGTAGAGGTCGGGCAGTCCCAGCACGTGTCCAAACTCGTGACAGAATGTTCCGATGGCGTTAGGCATGGTGTAGTTGTAGCTCTCCCAACCATAAATCTCGCATGAGGAGGCGTAGGTGCCCATTCTCTTGCCGTCATAGATGTAGGGTTGTGGTGGCCACCCCGACCACCAGTCAATCAGGTAGCTCATGTGGGGCCACAGGTAACCGCTGTTGTTGCCGCTATAGCTTGACGAATAACCGGCTACCATGAAGAACACCATGTCGATTTCGTCATCGTTGTCGGCATCATAGAGCGAGAAATCCACTTCGCTGTCAACCGAGTCGAGGGCGGCCTTGAAAATCTCTCTCGCCTTGTCGTTGCCTTCATAGCATGAGTAGTCGAGGTTTACTGGACCTACTATATCAAATACTGGGTCGAACTGTCCCATTGAGTTGTCGTAGTAATAATCGCGCACGCTGCCGGTACATTTCTGAAAGCGTCCTTGATGATAGAAGCCTGTGTAGTTCACGGTGTTGCACAGCTGGTTGTAGAAGTCGTTGGGGTCATCCATCTGGAACTGCTTGTCGTTGTAGTTAATGAGGATGATAAGACCGCGGAACAGGCTGTAGTCAACCGCTGGCTCACGGTTCTCACGGTTCTCGCGGTTCTTCTTGTCGCGCGTGGCACGTTTTTGGTGTGCTAGGGTGATAGCTGCCTTGTCAATGAGGTTCTTGTCGAGCGACGCCACCAGCTGCATCTCTTGCGCGTCACGAGCGGCAGGGTCATGTGCGATGACGCCCGAGGCATGAAGTTGCTCACCTTTCTTGATGGCATATTCCCATGTGCCTTTAACATCGATAATGGTGTAGCCGTCGATGGTAGTGTTGAAATGGTAGAATTCGTCGCCCACCAGCTTAAGTTGAAGCGTGGAACCATCGGGTTGAGTCACGTTGATGGGGGTGGGGTTGGCTGGCTCGGCACTCGCCATAATGGCAGTGAGAAATGCCGCCAGTAATAACAATATTTTTTTCATGTTTTATAGATAATATTTGGTTCAGGCTACAAAGGTAAGCAAAAAAAATGACAAGACCACACTTTTTGCGTGATCTTGTCGAAAAAATAATCTAAAATATGGTGCAAATTCCTAAAAGAATTTTGCTGCAAAATTTTTAATTACCTAACAGGATGTTGTAAACGAATGTCACATCGGCAGATGTAATATTGCCGTCACCGTTCTGGTCGGCATTTGCTACACCAGTGTAGTCATTGTTGAGCAAGATGTTGTAGAGCAATGTGACGTCGGTGGCAGTAACCTCGCCATCACCGTTCACGTCGCCAGGGACTACTACTGGATCAGAACCACTGCTCTTATAAGCAGCAACACCATAGGCAGCGATGCCCTCTACAGCGTAGGTGATAGTAGGAGCTACAGTTGGGTCGGCAGGAGCAGCGTCAATCATCTTGATACCAGTTTGGTGCAATGGGTTGGTGGCGTCATACTCTACCATACCTGGAACTGCAGTGCCGCCATTGCTTGAGATGTAAGCCCAGTAGATGTGTTCTCCGTCGCCAGTAATCTGGGTAATACCAGTGATCTCGTCGCCCGAGCCTTCGAGCAAGATGGGAGAATCGTCGATGAGAACTGCATCGTCGGCAACGGTAGCCTGTTCTTGCTTGGTGTTAAGAGTCTCAAGGGCGATGCGGTAGAGACCTGGGGTGCTGTTGCCCACATTGTCCTTCTGAACGAAGAAGTAAACATATCCGTTCTCCTCGTCGAGGTAGAATGTCGTCATCTGAACGTTGAACAGGTAAACAGGCAGCTGCTTGTCGGTGTGGTCGGCTCCAGTGCCGTCGGTATAGAGCATGCCCTTATCAAAGCGGAAGATACCCTGACCGTTGAACTTCTTGGCAACCCAGTAAACGTTGTTGCGGGTAGTGCCGTCGGAGGCTATCACGTCGGTAGCACGCATTGTCATGCCAGCGCCAATAGCTCCGTATGTGATCTTGTCGTTGTAGTAAGGCAGCCAGTTGTTCTCCATGAAGAAGGGCTGTGAACCGTAGAGACCTACGGTGTCGGCGCTCATCTCATGGATGCCCACGTTGCGGTCGGCGATGTAAATCTTGTTGTCGATTTCAGAGATATACATCGAGAATGGATCCTCAAATGCCTTGTAGCCCACGTTGTTCAAAACGGTAACACGGTACCACATGCCATCGGTGTTGTTCACGTAGAAGAGTTCGCCGTCACCGCCGGTGGCTTGTGCATCGGCACCCTGATACTGGAAGTAGTGGCCAGCGCTGGCAACATACACACGGTTCTTGTAAAGCTGCAAGTTGAAAGCGTGCTCGCCGGTGTTGAACTGAGTGTCGATAATCTCGCCTGCTTCATTCTTGTACATGAGTCGGCAGTCCTTAGTGGCGAAGTAGAGTCCTGGAGGACATCCGAGTGTGGTACCCTCACCAGTGATTGTGGGGTCACCAACGATGTTGAGGTATTGCCACTGTGGAGCAGCTTTGTAGGTATCAACAGCACTTGCTGCCACCAGGCACTCAACGTTGCTTTGGCTTGGCTCAAATACGCCGGCGCCGAGCACAGGAGGAGTTACGTTGAGAACTCTCAGGCTCTGGATGGTAGAAGGCACAGCACCTTTCTCCATGTAGTTGATGTGTGAGCCAAGTTCCATGTGTTCGAGAGCAGTACAGCCAGCGAACGCATCCTGGAAGATGTTGGTCACGGTGCTTGAGATGTTCACAGTGGTGAGGCTTGTACAGTTAGCGCACAGGCTCTGAGGAATCTCGCGTGCACCTTCCTCGACGTTAAGAGTCTCAAGGTCACTCTCGAGGAAAGCGTTAGGATTAACGGTCATGCCAGCCTTGTAAGTGAACTCTTTGATGGCTGCACGATAGAAGCCGTAGTTGCCAATCTCGGTGAGAGCAGGGAGGTTCACGTCGGTGTAAGGCGAGTAAGCCATACCATAGTTGTCGATGGTCTCGATGGTGGCATTGCTGATGGTTGTGCCAATTTCACCCTCATGAGCTGTAACGAGCAGGCGAGTGCCGGCAGCGTTGGTGAGGACACCGTTGTTGAGGGCAAATGCGCTGTTGCCTGCGCCAAGCTCGATGCTTGCGAGGCTGGCGATGGGACCAAAGGCGGCATTGCCGATAGTAGCTACGGTTGATGGCAACTTGACACTTGTAATGGCGTTAGCCCCTGCAAATGCAGTTGTACCGATAGTGGTGAGGCCTTCGGGAAGCTCGATTGCTCCAGTCAGGCCGCTGTTGCGGAATGCCGACGCTCCAATGCTTGTGAGCGTGGTCGGGAAGTTGAAGTTGTCCAGACTAGAGCATCCGTTGAACGCACTCTGCTGAATTGAAGTGACTTCTCCCAGGAAGCTCACCGACTCCAGTTGAGAGCAGTTGAGGAAAATGTTCATGGGTACCGAAGTGATGGTCGCTGGCAACTCAATGCTCTTGAGGTGGTTGCAGGCTTGGAAAGCGTCGGAGCCGATAGTGGCAATCACGTTTCCTTCTTCAAATATCACTTCTTCAATGCCAGAGCATCCCATGAAGCAGCTTTGAGCGATGTCGGTTAAATTGCCGCCCAAAACAAGTTGCTTGATTGTTGGGTAGTTGTGGAATGGCTGAAGGTTGCTCACATAGTCGCTGGTATTCATCTGGCGCTCAATAATGAGGGTGTCAAGTGGTGGGAGGTCGGCACTAGTAGCACCAAATGCGTTCCTGTTGAACTTGAGAGGTGTCTCGCTTGCCATGATGGTGAGTTTGCGCACACCGGTATTGGCAAATTGGTTAGAGATCAGAGTGCTTGTCACGCCACCAGGGATAAATGCCTCGGTCACATTTATGCATTCCCAAATTGTGCCGCTACCAAGCTTGGTTGCCGTTTCGGTAACTGGATAGTTGGTAAGGCTTGTACATCCACGGAAGCAGTTGTTGCCATAGCTCACGCAAGTGGTGGGGAGGTGAATCTCCTTAATGTCACGGCAGTTGACAAATGCGTTAGCGTCAACAGCAACCACGGTGTAGGTGATACCGTTGTAGTCAAATGTCTCGGGGATGTTGACGATGTTGTTCTCGTCACCAGTGTAGAAAAGAGAGTCTTTTACCGACACTCCATCAACCGTTACTGTGTTGATAGTGTACTTTGTTAAAGTGGCGTTAGTTCCGCTAGTGCTCCAGTTATAGCCTAATGCCGTGATTTTCGCAGCACCCGCCGAGCCAAATGCCAAGAGCAGTGCCACCATGCCAAGCAAACTACGCAACCATGATAAACGTGTAATGTTCATGCTCATAGTTCTTTTGATTTTTGAAAAAGTTAATAATATGGTTTTTTAAGTAATTGTTAATCAGTTTGTTGTAGGGAGAAATCTACTGTTTGTGGTAGAGAAACTCTAAATTTCAATTTACAAATTTATAAAAAAAACTTTGGCACGCTTTTAAGATTATTCTAAAAAAATGCAAAAAAATAAAAAATTGATAAAATGCTCACGCTCGCAAGGCTTTGTGCTGGGCACACGCTTTGGCTCGCTTAATCGCATTTTTGTTTGACAAAAGTCTTCGATTCTCGAATTTCGATCCTCGATCCCCTAGACGGTAGGCAGGCTGATGCCGTCGAGCTGGCGGTAGAGGTTGAGGGCATAGACGTCGGTCATGGCGCTGATGTGGTCGAGCACGCCTTGCAGTTTCTCGAATAGGGTGGTGGCATGAACGTCATACTGCTGTGGAAACTTGTTGAGGAGCAGTTGAGAGTAGTTGCTCTCGGGGTGCAGCACGGCCTGTGTGAGCTTGTCGAGCAGCAGGTTGATGATTCTTATACCTGCCAGGTCCACGTCAACCACATAACCGGCGCGGTAGAGTTTCTTGAACGCCACTTCGCTGCAATGCTTGTAGCCCTGCTTGGGCAGTGGTGATATGTTGTCGATAAGCGAGCCTTCAAAAAGTCCCTCCATTATCTCGTCCTCATGCTCTACAAATACCTTGGCGCACTCCTGCACGAGCTGTCCCACCACGCAAGAGCGCAGATACACGATTTTCTCGTTAGGGTCGGCAACTTTTTCCATCACCTGGCGCATGTGAGATTTGCGTTCTTCGTTGAAGAACCCGGTGAGCAGGTCAATAGTCTCTGCTGTAGTGAGGAGTTTGAGTTTGTGACCGTCCTCAATGTCCATCACTTGGTAGCAGATGTCGTCGGCGGCCTCCACCATATACACTAACGGGTGGCGGCAGTAACGTTCCTCTTCTATCCTGATGATTCCTAACTCGCTGGCGATTCTCTCGAAAGTGTCTTTCTCGGTGGTGAAGAACCCGAACTTGCCCTTCTCGCTGGCATGACTTGAGGAGTAGGGGTATTTAACTATTGAGGCGAGGGTGGAGTAGGTCATGGCGAAGCCACCGGGGCGACGGCCTTTGAACTGATGGACGAGGGTGCGGAAGGAGTTGGCGTTGCCCTCGAAGTGTGTGAGGTCGGCCCATTGCTGCGGGGTGAGGCGGTCTTGGAACACTTTGCCGTTACCGCTTGAGAAAAACTCACCTATGGTCTTTTCGCCCGAGTGCCCGAAGGGTGGGTTCCCCAAGTCGTGGGCAAGGCAAGCCGCGGCGACTATTTCGCCCATGTTCCACAGCTTGTCGCGCCAGGGTTTGTCTAGGTGTCGCTCATGCAGACGTATGGCAATCTCGTTGGCTAGCGAGCGTCCTACGCACGACACTTCAAGGCTGTGAGTCAGGCGGTTGTGGACGAAGATGCTGCCAGGCAGGGGAAACACCTGAGTCTTGTTCTGAAGTCGTCGGAACGGCGACGAGAAGATAAGTCGGTCGTAGTCGCGCTCAAAGTCACTGCGCACTCCGCTTTTCGTGTCCTTATAATGCTCCAGCCCTAGGCGGGTGTCGCAGATCAGTCGCTCCCAGTTCATTTTCGTTGCCATAGTCATGATGTATTTTAAAATTAAAGTGCAAAAATAATGTTTAATTTTGAAATTGAATAGAAAAAAGCGTAGTTTTAGTAATAAAGAGCAAAAACTTCATCATTGATTTTGTGTTTTTCTCAATTTTCACTATCTTTGTGGTCAAGAATAATTGTTATCCGTTTTTTGCTATGTCGCGACGTCGTTACCCTGCTGGAGTGCAGGACTTTGAAAAAATCAGAACCGATGGTTTTGTCTATGTTGACAAGACCGAGTATATCTATAACCTTGCCAACAACTGTGGCGATGCGATATTTTTGGGTCGCCCCCGCAGGTTCGGCAAGTCGTTGCTGTGCTCCACCATGAAGCATTATTTCCTGGGGCACAAGGAACTCTTTGAGGGGCTGGCGATGGAGAAACTCGAGAAGAACTGGACGGAGTACCCTGTATTGCATTTCGATATGTCGAACTGTAAAAGTGACGACATTAATGAGGTGCGTTCAAATCTTGACTTGCTGATTCGTAAATATGAGAAACAATATGGATGTGAAGCGCGTGACCTTGGTTATGGCGCAAGACTACAGCAATTAATTGAGACCGCCCACCAGCGCACTGGCAATCGTGCAGTGCTGATATTTGACGAGTATGACTCTCCAGTGCTCAATGTCATCGACAATCCTGAGAAGATGGATGCGATACGCTCAATCTATAATTCATTTTACACGCCCGTCAAGGCCTTGGGCGAGCACATCAGGTTCTTGTTCATCACTGGCATCACCAAGTTCTCACAGATGTCGATATTCTCTACCATCAACCACCTGAGCAACATCTCGATGGAGAAGGAGTGGGAGGGGTTGTGCGGCATAACGGCGCAGGAGCTTGAATCTAACTTCCAGCCCGAGCTTGATGCCCTTGCCAGGGAATACAACACCACTAGCGAAGGCGCCCTGCAGCTTCTTCGCGACCGCTACGACGGCTACCACTTCGGGCCTGGCAAGGTGGATGTGTATAATCCTTTCAGCCTTGTCAACGCCTTCAGGTCGATGATGCTTGAGGACTACTGGTTTGGCAGCGCCACCCCTTCGGCGTTGATAAAGATACTCGACAAGTACAACTTCCAGCTCAGTGACATTGAGAACACTCAGCTTTTCAGGAGCGACTTCGACCAGCCGTTCGACAACATGGACAGCGCCATACCCATATTGTATCAGAGCGGATATCTCACGGTGAAGGACTATGATTTCGAGTCACGAATATATACTCTAGGCATACCCAATCAGGAGGTGCATTCTGGGCTGTACCGCACATTGATGCCACGCTATCTTAACTCCTCGACGAGCGATAACCGCTCTCTTCTTATGCTCGTCAAAAAGGCGATGATTGACGATGACATCGATGCCGCTCTTACGGCCGCCCAGAGTTATCTTTCGGCGTTGCCTTACGACCTGAGCAACAAGAGCGAGCGCGATTTCGAGACGCTGCTCAGGGTGATGTTTGACTGCATCGGCATAGAGACTATGACCGAGGTCGAGAGCTCCCGTGGCCGCTGCGATGTGGTGATGAAGAACCGCAACACGATCTATGTTCTCGAGCTCAAGATATCGAGCTCCGCCACTGTTGACGAGGCGCTCGCCCAGATCAACGAGCGTGACTACCTCATTCCTTACTGGAACGACCCTCGCCGCAAGGTGAAAGTGGGCGTGACGGTGAATCCCGACACACGCACCATCGGCGAGTGGAAAGTGGTTGAATAAATAGGATGTTGGCTGAGAAAAATCTAACTTTCCTCTAAAGAAAGATTATTTTCTATCTCTACTGGCTTATAAATCGGATTTTTATCTAAATTTGTATAACGTTTTGAGAAATTAATCTACAAATAATAAAAGTTATGAACCAAGCGAAATTACTGATGAAGCACGCGTTTATCCTTGACGTGCTATGTTTGGTGCTGTGCTTAGCGCTGCTAGTTTTGGGCACTAAAGAGATTGTCCCCAGTTGGTTGCTTATGGCTGGTGCCTTGATAGCCCTTGTGGCTCTTGTGGCATCGATAGTCCTCTTTGTGAAAGCCCGCAAGATTGACCGTGCCGAGAGCAGACGCATCGAGAACGAGATTTTGCAGAATGCTGCCAAAGAAGATGCCGTTGACAAGGCTATCGAAGACGGAGATATTGTTGATGAGCCCGAGGTGCTGGTCGAGGAGAATGCTGCCGAGCAAGTGGTAGAGCCAGCCGAGGAGCAATTAGACTATAAAACCGACGACGAGCAATGACACGACTCATTTCCTGGAACGTCAACGGTCTGCGTGCAGTTGTTGGCAAAGACTTCGCCGAGACATTTAAAACGCTTGACGCTGACTTCTTCTGCCTTCAAGAAACCAAGATGCAGGAAGGGCAGCTCGACTTGGAGTTTGACGGCTATCGCAGCTACTGGAACTATGCCGACAAAAAAGGCTACTCAGGCACGGCGATTTATGCCCGACAAGAGCCGCAAAGCGTGACATTGGGCATAGGCATCGACGAGCATGACCACGAAGGGCGCGTCATCACGCTTGAGATGGAGACGTTCTATCTCGTGAATGTGTATGTGCCTAACAGCCAGGACGGTCTCAAACGTCTTGACTACCGCATGAAGTGGGAGGACGATTTCAGAGCTTATCTGCTCAATCTCAACAAAAAGAAGCCTGTGATAGTGTGCGGCGACCTCAATGTGGCTCATCAGGAGATAGACCTCAAGAACCCCAAGACTAATCGCAAGAATGCTGGCTTCACCGATGAGGAGCGCGAAAAGATGTCCACTCTTTTGGGCAGCGGCTTCACCGATAGCTGGCGCTTTTTCAACCCCGACGTGGAGGGCGTGTATTCGTGGTGGAGCTATCGCTTCAAGGCGCGTGAGAAGAATGCCGGTTGGCGCATCGACTATTTCCTCGTGAGCAACGACGCTTGCGACAAAATGGTCGGCGCCAAAATCCATACCGAAATTTTCGGCAGCGACCACTGCCCAGTGGAGCTGGAAATCAATTTGTAAGTGTAATGGAGCTAACAAGCAGACAAGGAACAAGCAAACAAGGCAAGTGATATTTAGTGTTAAGTTTTAAGTGTTAAGTGTAAAGTAGGGACAAGGCACGCCTTGTCCGTAAAGCGTTAAGTTGCTGCGCACTCTAAACCCTAAACTGCGCAAAGCGCATTGTCTTGTTAGCTTGTCAGCATGTTCGCTCGTCAGCTAAAAACTCAAAACTCAAAATTATGAAATTAGACTTGAGTTCACATATAAAGCTCGAACAGGTGTCGAAGCGGTGCTATCGCCCTGAGAGTGAGGTGGAGCTTATATCTCTCACGAGGTATGAGAAGGTGCAAACCGATGTTGTGGATACCCCTCTAGAGGGTGCCGCTCTGGCAGCACGTGAGGTGGTTGACACCATAGAGCAATGCGTGCGGGAGAAAGGACGCTGCGTGCTTGGGCTCGGTGCCGGCCGATGCGCTATGGACGTGTATGGCGAGTTGGTAAAGCTCTATTTTGCCGACAAAGTGAGCTTCAACAACGTCGTTGTCTTCAACATGACCGAGCTTGGGCTTGGCGTGCCTGTTGATGATGGTCAGAGTACCCTCAAGCGCTTGAGTGAAGGGTTCCTCAACAAGGTTGATATCCCTGCCGAGAACATACACACTTTCAGCACCGAAGCCACCAAGGAGAATGTGTTTAAGCTTTGTAAAGCCTACGAGACCGAGATTGACGACTACGGCGGCCTCGACCTTGTGGTGTGCGAGCTAACCAAGAACGGCGGACTCGCATTCAACGAGGCGGGTTCCACGAGCATGTCGTCGTGCCGACTGGTGTCGCTCACGGGCGAGACACGCACCCGCATCGCCGACAGCTACCAGTGCGAGCAGTCGCCCAAGACTGCGGTCACTCTGGGCATCAGCAACATCCTCAATGCCCGCAAGATTATCAGTACTGCTTGGGGTGAGGGTAGCGCTAAAGCAGTGTTCAACACCATCGAGGGCAATATTACTGACCAGTATCCGGCTTCATTCCTGCAGATGCATCACAATGTGCAGCTAATTATAGACCTCGATGCCGCATCCGACCTGACACGCATCAACTATCCGTGGAAGGTGACTTCGTGTGAGTGGAACCGAACGTTGCTGCGTCGAGCCTTGCTCTGGCTTAGCGAACAGACAGGAAAGCCCATCCTGAAGCTCACCAACAAAGACTATAATGACTACGGCCTGAGCGAACTGGTGGCGGTCTATGGCTCGGGATATAATGTGAATATTCAGATATTCAACGATATACAGCACACTATCACTGGTTGGCCAGGTGGCAAGCCCAACGCCGACGACACCTATCGCCCAGAGCGCGCTGAGCCTTATCCCAAGCGTGTGCTGGCGTTCAGTCCGCACCCCGATGATGTGGTTCTCGCGATGGGAGGCACGCTGCGCCGACTTGTGGAGCAGGACCATGAGGTACACGTCGCCTTTGAGACTTCGGGCGACATCATGGTAGGCGATGAGGACATGGGGCGCTATGTGATGGTATCGAAACGCGCAGCCCTCAAGAATGGCTACTATAACGACCGGCAGCGCGCTGTGGTGGAGAAAATCGAGGAGAGCCTGCGGAACAAGATGCCAGGCGACGCCGATATCCCCGAGGTGCGCTTCTCCAAGGGCGAGATATTTGTGTGTGAGGGCATTACCAGCTGCCGATATCTAGGAATTGATGAGGAGAATATTCACGAGTTGGCATTGCCGTTCTATGTTGACGCTCCCTTTGGCAAAGGGCGTGTCACCGAGGCCGATGTGCTGCCTGTAAAGGAACTTATAGAGCGCATAAAGCCCCATCAGATTTTCTTTGCCGACGACCTCAACGACCCTTACGGCACTCATGAGCCAGCCGCCAATGTGGTGCTCGCCGCCATCGATGAGTTGAAGGATGAGCCTTTCATGCGCGACTGCCGTGTGTGGATGTATCGTGGTCTGTGGGCAGAGTGGGACATCGACCACATCGAGATGGCGGTGCCTATGAGTCCAGAGGAGTTCCAATATAAGCGCGACGCCATCCTAAAGCATCAGTCGCAGGTACACGACGCGCCGTTCATCGACCCCGAAGATGAGGACCTCAACTGGCAACGCGTCCTCAAGCGCAACCAAGAGACCGCCGAACTCTTCGGCCGCCTAGGTCTCGCCAGCTACGAAGCCATTGAAGCCTTTGTGCAGTACAACTTCCGTAATGCATAATGGAACCAATAAAAATAGAGAGTCATCCCTTTGAGCCGTTCTTGCCTGATGGGGCGGTGGTGCTGATGCTTGGCACGTTTCCGCCAAAGCCTGAGCGGTGGTCGATGGAATTCTATTACCCCAACAAAATCAACGATATGTGGCGAATCATGGGGCTTATCTTCTTTGGCGACAAGAATCATTTCTGGATAGAGGAAGAGAAGCGTTTCGATCTTACACGGCTCAAGTCGTTCCTCACCGGGAAGAGAATTGCCCTCTACGACACAGCCACGCGGGTGCGCCGCCTCAAGGACAATGCCAGCGACAAATTTCTCGACATCGTGGAGACTGTCAATCTTGATGCAATCTTCAATGCTCGTCCCTCACTTCGCGCCATCGTCACTGCCGGCGAGAAGGCTACGAGTGTGATAGCCGCGAAGGCTGGGGTAGAGGTGCCTAAGACGGGCGAAGTGACGCATTGCACCTGTCATGGTCACGACTTCGACCTCTACCGCATGCCCTCCTCGTCGAGAGCCTATCCGCTCTCGCTCGAGAAGAAAGCCGACGCCTATCGCACGATGTTTCGACAGTTAGGTTATGAAGTGTGACAAAAATATTGTAACTTTGCAGTCGCTTTTTTTAGTGACAACGAAATGAACCGTAAAAAAACTATAATATTCCTGCTTGCTCTTGTGGCGATTGCGCTGATGAGTGATGCGTGTTTTGCTCAGGATGCCGCAGCGGTAGCTGCCGAGCCGTCATGGACCGAGAGGCTTTATTTCTGGTTTAAGGACCACATGAACTACTGGGCTATCATCATGCTTATGGCGATAGAGAGCTCGATAGTGCCTCTCCCCAGCGAGGTGGTGGTGCCGCCAGCAGCCTATTTTTCGCTCCAGGCCAACAGCAACCTCGACTTCGGACTCGTGATAGTCACTGCCACAGTGGGTGCTTATCTAGGCTCGGCAATCAACTACGGCCTCTCAATGCTCATTGGGCGACCAGTGTTCTATGCCTTCGCCGACAGCAAGGTGGGGCACCTGTTCCTGCTCAACCGCGAGAAACTGGAGCATGCCGAGGACTACTTCAGGCGCAAAGGGTCGATTTCCATCTTCTTTGGACGCCTGCTGCCAGCCGTGCGACACCTTATCTCTATTCCTGCCGGACTGTCGCGCATGAACTTCGGCACTTTCAGCTTCTATACCGTGCTTGGCGCAGGGCTGTGGAACGTGGTCCTGGCATTGCTGGGATACCTACTCTACCGCGTAGTGCCCGACGACAGCCAGCTCTTTGCCCAACTTGAGCACTACAGCCACTACCTGAAGATTGCCGGCTTCGTCCTCCTCGGCGCCGCAATAGTTTTCATCATCTACAAAGTGAGAAAAAACAAAAAGAACAAAAAAGAGCAAGAAACTGATAATTAACTCCCGTCCCGTCTGTTGCGATGGCATCGCAACAAACTTAACTCTTAACTCACAACTCTTAACTATGATAGTTTCCCCATCATTACTTAGTGCCGACTTCGGCAACCTCGCCCGAGACCTGGAGATGATAAACCAGAGCAAGGCGCAGATGCTTCACCTCGATGTGATGGATGGCGTGTTTGTGCCAAACATCTCCTTCGGCTTCCCAGTGATAAAATATGTGCAACAGTTGTGCAAGAAACCCCTCGACGTGCACCTGATGATTGTCGAGCCACAGAAGTTTGTCAACGAGGTTCGCGACTGCGGAGCCGAGATTATGAACGTACACTTCGAGGTGTGCAACCACCTCGACCGTGTGGTGCAGCAGATTCACGATGCGGGCATGAAGGCTGGCGTCACCATCAACCCTGCCACCCCAGTGTGCCTATTGCGCGACATCGTGGCGCAGCTCGACCTCGTGCTGCTCATGTCGGTGAACCCGGGCTTTGGAGGGCAGAAGTTTATCCCTAACACCCTCAACAAGGTGCGTGAGCTGCGTGCCCTAATCGCCGAGACTGGCTCAAAGGCGGTGATCGAGGTGGACGGAGGCGTGAACGATGTCACAGGCAAACAGCTCGCCGAGGCTGGCGCCGATGTGCTAGTGGCTGGAAACTACGTCTTTAAGGCACAAGACCCGCTCAAAGCTATCGAAACTCTCTACAATTTGTAAAGATTTTTCCAAGATTTTTGTGCAGTTTAAGAAAAAAGTGCTAACTTTGCACCCGCAAAAACAGAGATCAGATTTCAGACATCAGAAATCTGACATCTGAATTCTGAATTCTTTGGAAAGATGCCGGAGTGGTCGAACGGGGCGGTCTCGAAAACCGTTAACCCCTTTCGGGGTTCCAGGGTTCGAATCCCTGTCTTTCCGCAAAATCAATGAAACCGGATGGGCGATAGCACATCTGGTTTTTTTGTTGAGTATGGTCACCAAGCTTGCTTGAGTGATTGTGCTCAACAAAAAAATAGAAGCACGGCAGTGACGGTTTCATTGATTTTGTAAGGAACCCCGCGGGAGCGCAGGGGATGCACCTCAGTGAATCCCTGTCTTTCCGCAACAAGAAGAAAGATGTCCCATGTGGGCATCTTTCTTCATTGTTATGATAGACAAGTCTTCGACTTGTCAGCACTCCGCGGCGACAGCTTTATGTGAACTTTTGTTCTTTTGTCTAATCTCTTGCAGAGTGTGAGGCAATTGTAATCGCAGTCAATTGTCGGTAATGAACAGTATCTAACGTGGGCAATGTCTTGTCCTTAATTGTCTTAACTACCTTTCCTGATGGTTATTGGGGATTTGTGAGTTTTTGGTAGAGTTCAAAGAGGCGGGCGACGCATTCGCTCTCGGTCATGGTGATGGGGAAGCCGTAGGCTGCCATCACTGCCTTGTCATTCTGCTGGTGCGCCTTGCGTAATTCTGGGGGCATAGTCAATTCATCATACAGGTCGGCAAGACTACTGTCTGGGTACAATGCTCTAGCGTCGAGAATTCCTTGTGCAGTTGCCGCTATCTTCTCACGCTGCTCATCACTAACCTCTGGCCACGGGAAGTTGTTGTAAACGATATCCTTACTATAACGATAGTCACTCTTTAGCCTTCCACACACTACTCTCATCCACGCCATGTGGACATTGCTCTCCAAAACGCCAAAGTGATACAGTGAGGCATCGGGAATGATAAGAACTAGATTACTACTTAAGGAATTTGAATCAAGAAAACCCATTGGAACATATCTTCGCCTTTCTGAAGAAACACTTGGCACTATTATATATTCACTATTTGGCATGTTCTCAACTTGGAAATGCGTAGGGCGCTCAGCAAGTTTTAAAGTGCTTGACCTTTTGCTTGCAAGCCTAAAATTCCTCACATTTTCAACTCTTTTCAAGCAATGAGGCATTGAGCGCAGTTCGGCGGGAGAGCAATCACCAAGCCACAGGCAATATCTTGGTTTTTGATGGATAAACTCTTGTGCTCCATACCAAGGGCGGAAATAATGCTGAGATTTTGGCTCTAACTTGATAAATTCTTCCATCTCTTCTTTTGAAAAAAGATAGTTGCCATCATCAATAGGTTGATTGCCAATAGCTATTCCTGAAACATCACAAATAGGTTTTGTTCTGCTTTCAACAAAAACGCTTGGAGCATCAATTAAATAAGGATTGATGTTCTTGACTTCAATTGTCTTGCCATTGTCAAAAATGAAATATTTTGGACTATCATTGTAGCTAAACCCAATTATCACGCAATGCACATGTGCCTTGTCGCTTGCTTCACTGTCCCACCTGAAAGTGCGATAGGCAAAATTGAATCTCAAACCGTCGTCAAATAGCGGTTTCCAAAGGTTAGCAACCTGTTCGCCTTGTGATATGCTGTTGGTGGAAACCAGTGCGGCTCTTATCTTAGTGTCTTTCATGAGCTCAGATGCTTTTTTATACCAGCCGCACACATAATCGAGATTTCCCACATTCTTCCATTTCTTTCCAAAAATGTTGAGTAAGTCGTCTTTTTGTTCCGAATTCATTATTCTTGCCCCCACAAATGGCGGGTTTCCGATGATGTAGTTTAGTTTATCTTTCGGCACCACTGTTTCCCAGTCAATGCGCAGGGCGTTGCCCTCATGGATATTGTCGTAGGTCTTCAGAGGCAGGAAGTCGATGTCGTGCTTTATGATGCGTTCGGTTTCGGCAAGCATCTGAGCCTCGGATATCCATAGTGCGGTAGTGGCGACCGTCACGGCAAAGTCATTGATCTCTATGCCGTAGAACTGGTTGATATTGACCTTGATTGGATTTACCTCCTCAAAGCCTATCATCGCCTGACCGTAGGTCATGGCAGCCACCACCTCGTTCTCCAGTCGGCGCAACGACAGGTAGGTCTCGGTCAAGAAATTGCCCGAACCGCAAGCAGGGTCAAAGAATGTGAGGCTCGCCAGTTTATCTTGGAAAGCAGAGAGCTGTCGCTGACGGGTGCGTTCCACTTTCTCCTCCTTAATCTCGTCAAACTCCCGTTTGAGGTCATCGAGGAACAGGGGGTCTATCACCTTGTGGATGTTCTCGATGCTCGTGTAATGCATGCCACCGCTACGGCGCGTCTCGGGGTTGAGGGTGCTCTCAAACACGGCACCGAAGATTGTCGGACTTATCTCGCTCCAGTCGAAGTCGAGCGACGCACGTTGCAGCAGCAGTTCGCAGAGTTCTGGTGTGAATTGAGGAATATCCACCTGCTCGGCAAAGAGTCCACCGTTGGTATATGGAAACGCCTTAAGCTCGTCACGCAGAAAACGGCTCCGTTTTTCTGTTGGTGTGTTCAGCACTTCAAAGAGATCACGTAGGGTGCTGCGCATCATCTCAGGTTCATGCTTTACAAGATAGTCATGGAACTGGTCACGGGTGAATATGCCGGCATCCTCGGCGTATAGGCAGAACACCAGTCGCACGCACAGGATGTTCAGTTGCCGCAGGGTGTCAGGGTCGCTGTCGCCATATTGTGCCAGCAGAGCGTCATAAATCTCGCCTATTATCTCGCCGGCCTGCATCGACACCTCCATCTCACGGGAAAGGTGCTCGCTGCGTGTGTCCACGAGGAACTGCAGGCGGTAGTATTCCTTCTCCAGGTTCTCCAGCAGTATCTGCTCAGGCTCGCAGTTCGGTTGCTCCATGTCATAAACCAGGAACTCCTTGAAGTTGCTCACCACCACCCATCGGGGGTGTTCACTACGAGGCAGTTCCGTTATGTAACGTTTCGCTTGTTGGAACGGAGTCAGCAGTGTCCCATCACTTTGACGTATCGGTTTCCGAAGGTCCTTATCGATGCTTTTCTGCTCGATCAGAACTTCCGTTTTAGGTATTCGTCCATCAATGAATGCTGTGTGGTCCAGATGCACCTGGTTTTCAAAAATTATGAAGTCGGCAGGATGTTCCACGCCATACACTTCACCCAGCAGTTGCATCCAGAACGGTTGGCTTTCGCCTTTCTCATAGCCGCGGCCAGCCCACTTTTCAGCAAACTCACGCGCTGCATTCCTTTGTTGTTTATCTGTCATAATTATATTAATGGTTACAAGATTACAAATTACGAAATTATCCCGATTATAAGCCAGTCGAAATAAAGAAATTGACTTTTTATAGGAAAAATACAAAAATCGATGAGAAGGATAAATAATCTTACTGATGATTTAGTAAGTGATAAGTCATAAGTGTTAATTGGGCTGCCCTTTTTTGTTATAGAAAAAAGTTGTACCGTTGCATAAATGTAGGCGGCGCCTCGGAAAAACTCAAAACAAGTTTTGGTTTTTCTCTCGGCTTGCACTAACTTTGCACATTTAAAATTTAAAAGCATTAATTCACGTGGGAAAGAAGAAAAATTTGCCTCTGCTGGAGGATTTTGAGATAACTGGTGTGGCTGCCGAGGGCAAGAGCTTGGGTCGCTGGAACGAAATGGTGGTGTTTGTGCCTTACGGTGCGCCGGGCGACATTGCCCGTGTGAAGATTACCCGCAAGAAACACAGCTTTTGCGAGGGGGTGATTGATGAACTCATTAAGCCCAGCGAGGTGCGTGTGGAGCCTATGTGCCAGCACTTTGGGGTGTGCGGCGGCTGCAAGTGGCAGCACCTGCCTTATGAGTATCAGCTCAAGTGCAAGCTGCAGCAGGTGGTCGATGCCCTGGAGCGCATTGCTAAGGTGCCGTTGCCCGAGATTTCGCCGATTCTGGGCTCGAAAAAGACGACTTTCTACCGCAACAAATTGGAGTTCACCTTCTCTAACAAATGCTGGCTCACCACCGAGCAGATGCGCAGCGGCGAGGAGTTCCCCAACCGCAACGCTGTGGGCTTCCACATCCCTGGCGGCTTCGACAAGGTGCTCAACATCGAGAAATGCTGGCTCCAGGACGACATCAGCAACCAGATGCGCCTCTTCCTGCGCGACTATGCCCAAGAGCGCGGCTACACGTTCTACGACATCCGCAACAACGTGGGGTTTATGCGCATGATGATGGTGCGCACCGCCAGCACAGGCGAACTGATGCTTGTGGTGGTCTTTGGCGAGGACAACCGTGACGCCATCGACGACGTGATGGGCGCCTTGAAAGAGCGTTTCCCGCAGATCACTTCGCTCATGTATGTCATCAACCTCAAGGTCAATGACTCGCTTGGCGACCAGGAGTTTGTCCTTTACAGCGGCCGCGACTACATCGAGGAGGAGATGGAAGGGCTCAAGTTCCGTGTGGGACCAAAGTCGTTCTACCAGACCAACAGCGAGCAAGCCTACGAACTTTATAAGGTGGCACGTGATTTTGCGGGGCTCACCGGCAACGAGCTCGTCTATGACCTCTACACCGGCACTGGCACTATCGCCAATTTCGTGTCGCGCCAGGCGCGTGAGGTGATAGGTATCGAATACGTCCCCGAGGCGATTGAGGACGCAAAACTCAACTCCGAGGTCAACGGCATCACAAACACTAAGTTCTTTGCTGGCGACATGAAAGACGTGCTTACGGGCGAGTTTGTGGCTAAGCACGGCATCCCCGACGTGATGATAGTTGACCCGCCGCGCGCCGGAATGCACGAGGATGTGGTGCGTGTGATTCTCGATGCCGAGCCGCAGCGCATCGTGTATGTGAGCTGCAACCCCGCCACCCAGGCTCGCGACCTCGCAATGCTCGACGTGAAATATCGTGTCGAGGCTGTGCAGCCAGTGGATATGTTCCCTCACACCCACCATGTGGAGAATGTGGTGCTGTTAAGGAAAAAGCTAGGATAGGAATGGCTAGGAATAACTCAAAGAAATTAAAATTAAAAGAAACTGAAAGAAACGAATTGAAGGCTAGGGGGTATATCTTGGTTTTGGTGATGATGGTCATCGCGCTGGCGGCTCAGGGACAGCAGCCGGGGGATGGCTACACGCGCATCAAGGGCGTGGTCACCGACTCAGTGACTGGCGAGGGAATGCCCTACGCCCAGATTTTCCTTATAGGCTCACAGACTGGCGCTTTGACCAACGAGCAAGGCGGCTTTACCATTGTCACTGGCGTGAAGTTTGAGAAACTCAGGGTCGATGTCGTTGGCTATCAGACGAAAGAGATAAAGGTGCCTCTTGGCGAATACACTGAGTTGGAAATCAAGCTGGTGCCTACCTCTGTGATGCTCAACGAGGTGATAGTCAAGAAGACCGCCAAGTATGTCAAGAAGGGCAACCCTGCGGTGGCGTTTGTCGAGAAGCTGCGTGCAAGGCGCAATATGTACAGCCCTCGCGACCACGACTATTACAACTACGACAAGTATGAAAAGGTGTCGTTTGGCCTCAACAATTTCAACTCGTCGAGCACTAAGAACCTGATTGCCCAAAATTTCAAGTTCCTGAAAGAGTACATCGACACCTGCGATGTCACGGGCAAGATGATATTGCCGCTCTCCATTCAGGAGAAGGTGTCGCAGGAGCACTACCGCAAGTCGCCGTCAACGCACCGCGAAGTGGTGACGGCAACCAACCATGCCGGCATCGACGACCAGCACGACACCGAGAGCATCAAGAAGTTCATTGACGACATCTTCCGTGAGATAGACATCTTCAGCAACGACATCACCTTCATGCAGAACCGCTTTGTGAGTCCGCTCTCGAGCATAGGCACCGACTTCTACAAGTATTACCTCGACACGGTGATGGTCGATGGCGTGCAGTGCTATGAACTCTCGTTCACGCCGTTCACCACCGAGACTTTCGGGTTCACGGGCCGCCTTTATGTGCCTGCCAACGATACCACCATGTTCATCTCAAGTATCAAGATGAACGTGCCCCGCACCATTAACCTCAACTATGTGAAGCAGGTGTATCTTGAGCAGGACTATATCAAGGCTCCCGATGGCAGCCGCCTCAAGATTCGTGACGACGTGATGGTTGAGCTGCAGATTGCTCCTAAGACTCCCGAGCTCTATGGTCGCCGGCAGACGTTCTACGACGGTCACAACTTCAAGCAGCCTAAGGACATGACAATCTTTGAAGGAAATGCCGAGGTGCTGACAAATCAGGTCAAGGAGCAAGACGAGAACTACTGGGTGGCGCACCGTCCTGTGGTGGCGGTGAAAGACGAGCACACCGTCAAGGATATGCTGGCTCGGCTGCGGCAGTCTAAGCTCTTCTACTGGTGCGAGAAGGTGGTGGTGACGCTGGTGAGCGGTTACATCAACACCAATGCCAATGCCAAAGAGAGCCGTTTTGACATAGGACCGATGAACACCCTCATCAGCGGCAATTCCCTTGAGGGCGTGCGACTTAGAGTTGGTGGCATGACAACGGCAAAGTTGAGCCCTCGATGGTTTGGCAAGTTCTATGTCGCCTACGGCACACGCGATGAGCGGTTCAAGTATATGGGTCAGCTCGAATATTCGTTTGTCGATAAGAAGAAACATCCTAATGAGTTTCCTGTCAAATCGTTGCGGCTCATGCACCGCTACGATGTCGATAAGCTCGGTCAGCACTATCTTTACACTAATCCCGACAATGTGTTCCTTGCCCTGAAGCGCCAGAAGGACGACAAGATGATTTACTTGCGCGAGACGCTTCTAGAGTACAAACTTGAGACGCAATCGGGATTCTCGGTGACTGCCAATGTGCAGCACCAGCGCCATGAGGCGTCGCGCTTCCTGCCGTTCGTCGATGGCAACGGCAACACCTATGGGCATTACAACACGGCAGGTTTCCAAGTCACTCTGCGCTATGCGCCGGGCGAGAAATTCTACCAGACGCGCTCGTTCCGCATTCCCATCAATCAGGACGCGCCAGTGTTTACCCTCTCTCACACCTTCATGCCGCGAGGATTCTTGGGCAGCGACTACACTATCAACAAGACCGAGGCGGGGGTGCAAAAGCGCTTCTGGTTCTCGGCGTTTGGATATACCGACATCATCGTCAAGGCAGGAAAAGTGTGGAGCACAGTGCCTTATCCCGAACTGCTATTGCCTAACACCAATCTCTCCTATACCATTCAGCCCGAGTCGTTTGCCCTCATGAACGCTATGGAGTTTGTCAACGACCAATACTTGTCGTGGGATGTGACCTACTGGATTAACGGCGCCATCCTCAACCGCATTCCGCTGCTCAAGAAGCTAAAGATGAGAGAGGTGGTGTCGTTCAGGGGATTATGGGGTAAGCTCACCGACAAAAACGACCCGTCGCAGCACCCAGAGCTGCTGCAATTCCCCGCCAATGTCCTCTGCCTTAAAATGGGAAAAAGACCTTACATGGAGATTGGCGTGGGGCTCGATAACATCCTCACTTTCTTGCGGGTAGATTACGTGTGGCGCATCAACTACCGCGACAACCCCGGCATCAACCGCAGCGGCGTGCGCATCCAGCTGCACTTCACGTTCTGAGACTATTTGATTGTTTCCTTCTTTGAGATTGGCAAAGCTTCAAACTCTTCGCTTAAAAGCTCATATACATACGTGGCCTGATAGTGGTCAAATAAAAACCTTGACCAAAATCTTTGAAACGATGCGACTTTGTCAGGTCTATTTCATCGAAATCTATATTTATGCCGTGGTAGAGTCTCATTCCAAAAAACCTCCATTATTTTTACAAATTACAATCAAGTCGTCAACGGCATCGTCAATCGACTGTAAGTGCAGAGTGGGGTAGAAATCTACAAGGAACTTAACGCCTTTAAAGTTATAAAGGTATTGAAAACCAACTCTAACCGGCATTCCAAAACGCTTGGCAAAAGCACGGATGCAGGCATTAATAAATGGTATTTGATACTTGTCGGCCATTTACAATTTATTTACATCTACAAAATTATACATATTATATTAAATGACAAAATATTTTTTTGAGATTATTGCAGTAGAAAATTAAAGATAATTAAAGCTTTCTCAAGAACTAAACGCATCCCTTGATTGAGATGCGTTTAGTGTTATGAGTAGGATTAGTAGCGACCTTTATCTTACAATCTCAACAGTTGTTTCGGAGTTTATGTCTTTGATTGTCAATGGGATGGTTAGGGCAGGGATGGTTTTGTCGTAGTTTACTTTAACCTTTTTGCCGTTAACCATTATTCGTGATGGCTTCTCTTCCATGCCTGGAATCACGAGGCGATACTCTTTCTTGGCTGCTGTGCCAGCGCCTTTGCCCTT
The DNA here is from genome assembly GCA_937916085.1 of uncultured Prevotellaceae bacterium. Taxonomy (GTDB): domain Bacteria; phylum Bacteroidota; class Bacteroidia; order Bacteroidales; family Muribaculaceae; genus Sodaliphilus. The sequence goes on from CALGGO010000003.1 coordinate 23,757, forward strand.
GATGGTGATGGTGCATGAGGTGCCTTGTGGCGTGGCTTCAAAGTGAATAAGGCGGTGCTTGTCTTTTGCAAGAGTGCCAGTGCTGGTGAGGTCGTCTTCGAAGAGGGTATATTCCGATGGCTCATCGCTTGGGTAATACACGATGTCTAGTTTGCTTGGGTTGTAGTCGCCCACGTTTTCCATTTTGTAGTTTGCCTGCGGGATGAACGCTCCGGCGCGGGCAAAGAGCGGCAATACCTCGAGTGGAGCATTATAGCTTATGGTGGTGTAAGCATTGTAGCGGTTGCTGGGGGTGTGGATATCGACCCAGGTACCCTCGGGGAAGGTGATTTCGCGGCTTGTGGCACCTTGCTCCATCACTGGCGCCACCATCACGTCGCGGCCCCACAGATACTGGTCGCTCACGTTGTCGAAACGGTTGATGCGGTTGTCGCTCTCGTAGAAGCCCAGCGGACGCACCAGCGGCAGTCCCTGACTGGCGTTCTCGTAGGCGAGGGTGTAGTTATATGGCAGCCAGCGGTAACGCTCGCGGATGATGCGCAGCGTCAGGTCGCCAAACTCGGTGTAGTGATAAGGCTCGGCGAGGTCTTGCGAGTGAGTGCGCAGCACAGGGGAGAAGAGCCCCAGCTCCAGCCAGCGGATGTAGAGCTCGCCGTCGCGCTTCTTCTTCTCGTCGAGTGCGAAGCCACCCACGTCGTGCGACATGTAGCCCATGCCGCTCAAGCCCGAGTTGAGCATGATGGTGACTTGCGGCTTGAAGCCTCCCCACGAGCGCGACACGTCGGTGGACCAGGGGAACACCGAGTAGCGCTGCAAGCCCGCTGTGCCGGCGCGCATCATGATCATGGGTCGGCGGTCGGGGTAGTCCTCCTTGAAGAGGTCGTAGATGATGCGGCTCCACTCGTTGCCGTAGAAGTTGTGGTACTGCTCGGCGGTCAAGCCGTTGTAGTGGCGTATCGTCTCAGGATGCACCTCGGGTTCGCCAAGGTCGCCCCACCAGCCTGTCACGCCCTCCTCGGTGAGCGACTTGTAGCGGTTGCGCAGCCACAGGCGGGTGTCGGGGTTGGACACGTCAAACATGCCTCCTTGCCCCACCCAGATGGTCACGGTCTGTGTCTCGCCGGTGTCGCCGTTCTTGCAGAACATCCCCTTGGGGTTGAGCTCGTTATAGTTGTCGATGGCGCGGCCGTTGGTGAGCACGTAAGGCTGAGAGATGGTCACCACGTTCACGCCTTTCTTCTTGAAATTTTGGAGCATGGCGCGGTGGTCGGGCCACTGGTCCTTGTCCCATTCCAGGCGACCCATGTCCTGCTCTTTGCCATACCAGTAGAGGTCGAAGACAATGCCGTCGAGCGGATAGCCCATAGTCTTGAGGGTATCGACTACGCCCTCGCTCTCACGCTGGTCGTGGTAGCCATATTTCGAAGTGATGTAGCCCAGCGTCCACAGCGGCGGCAGCTCCTGGCGTCCCATTAGCCATGTGAATTCCTTCACCACGTTCTCCACCTTGCCGTTGCCGTTGATGACGTAGTAGGAGAGGGGTAGAGGGTTGGTGCTCTTGTACTCGATGCCCTCCTCGCCGATGTAGAGCGACGACTTGCAGAAGTCATCAAACAAAATTCCGTAGCCCTTCGAGGAAATGATAAACGGCATGGTGATGCCCATCTGCTTGATGCGCGTCTCGCCAGCGACGTAGCCGTAGTTCTGCTTGTTGTAGTTGATGAGCGTGTCGCCACACAAGTTAAAAGAGTAGCCACGCTCGCCGGCGCCGTAGAACGACTCCTTGCCAGTGTGCAGCAGCCGCAGCGTGCCGGCAGTAGTGCGGTCGCACAGGTCGGTGAAGAAGAACGTGCTGCCGCAGCTGATGGTCAGGCTTTTGAGGTCTTCGTCAAAAACCATCTTCATGCCGCTTTTGGTGCGCATCACCTTTTGTGGCTTGTCGAGCATTCCCACTAATTGATTAGCCACTTCTTTTCTCACAAGTGATGGCAAGCACTCGCCATTCCATGACCTTGGCTCTACCTCCACTTTCATAATGTTAGGAGTGACGATTGATACAGTGATGGCCTGGTTGCGGTTCATATCCACGAACTGCGAGCCTTTCAGCTGGGCATTGACAGCCATCGCCACCATCGCCGCAGTCAATAATGTAAAAAATTTAAGAGTTTTCATATTAATTGAGTTTTTATGTTGATTTCGTTGATAAAGTGCAAAGATGTATATTTGTCACATGAGTAAGATTGTTCACTATAAATCATGATGTCTCAATGATTGCCATCATCTCGGCTGGGGTGACAACGATTGGCGTGCAAGGGAAATGCTTGATGTTTCCAGTCACCAAATAAGCATCTTCTTTAGATAGTGCAATCTCATAGAACACCACGTCTTTCGGGTCAGGAAAATACTCGTTAGTGCTAACGCGCTGCGAGTCCAAACCTCTTGCCACTATAAGTTTGATGATGCCATCTATCAATTCTATCGGGAAGCCAAACTTCTCACGCTTAAGCACATCGTTGTACTCCGCTATTATTTCATCATTGTACAATGGTGTGATTCTCATCCGAGAGATTACCGCATCAAGAACGCGCGCTGTTGCCGCATCCCGGTTTCTTGTCAGCAATGCTGAAACAATAACATTTGTGTCGATAACTGCATATAGAGTTGCCATATTACCTACCTATTTGCGTTTATTGGCTTCTTCGCGCGCTAGGCGTATTTCTCCGTTAATCTCATCAAGAGTCATCTCAGGGAACCGACCCTGTTCAGCCATTTCACGCAATTTGCGGAAAGCGGTGATACCGTCAACGGGGTCCTCTTGTGGGGCACTGATTTCAAAGGGGATGCGACGGTTTCGCACCACAGCGTTCACGAATATGTTCATTGCGGTATTGGCGCTCATTCCGAACTCCGAGCAGAGCTGGTCAAAGAGCAATTTTTGTTTAGAGTCCACACGGACTGTCATTGATACTTGTGCCATAATTCTTGTTTTTAAATTATTCTGACTGCAAAATTATATCATTATGACGTAAAATGCAAGTAAAATGATGAAAATGTTTGACCTAAGTAGGGAAACAGCATAGAAATGCCACCTTAAAAAATGACAGCCACGAGATTGACAAACAACTAATTTACACTAATTATCACTAAGGCTGCGCATGGAGGGTTTAAGCACACGAATTGCACGAATTTGAACTAATGGTTGCGCGCACATTGACAAACCACGAATTTACACAGATTATCACCAAGGCTGTGTAATGCCACTAACTAACAACTAATTTGCACGAATTTAAACTAAAGCTGCCAATAGTAGAAATTATGGTCTGTTTATAGACCAGGCAGATGCCGAGTGCCCCGATGGTTGTATCTACAATAGTAGAAATTATGGTCTGTTTATAGACTTTTGAAATTCCTGCGATAGCCTCTTTTAATCTACAATAGTAGAAATTATGGTCTGTTTATAGACCAACCAGTCTTTCGATAGATTTGGATTCCAGATCTACAATAGTAGAAATTATGGTCTGTTTATAGACAGAGGAGGTGAGGAATGAAATATCCTGCCAATCTACAATAGTAGAAATTATGGTCTGTTTATAGACCCTGGGAAACACCGAATATAGATTATTCAGATCTACAATAGTAGAAATTATGGTCTGTTTATAGACATAATTTCTGTCAAGGTTGAAATGTCGGAATCTACAATAGTAGAAATTATGGTCTGTTTATAGACATTATATTATCTTTCCGGTAAACCGCAACAATCTACAATAGTAGAAATTATGGTCTGTTTATAGACTGGAAGATGACTCTTACATTCTCTGCACTAATCTACAATAGTAGAAATTATGGTCTGTTTATAGACAGGCACTGACTGCAATACCCTTCGAGTCGAATCTACAATAGTAGAAATTATGGTCTGTTTATAGACTTATTAAAGAATGGAAGACTCAGAGCGTATCTACAATAGTAGAAATTATGGTCTGTTTATAGACCGGCAAGAGTTTTGAATATCCAGTTTTCTATCTACAATAGTAGAAATTATGGTCTGTTTATAGACCCTTTAGGGTGCAAAAATAGCACATTTTATTTAAAAATCAAATAGTTTAGGACAAATTAATGCAATGAATTTCCCCCCCCTATTTATTTGGACTTAATGAGAAACGCTGAAATACAGTATGATATGGATATTTGGTGGTTATGTTTTCATTAGGTTTGCAATTAAAAAAACACAATGTCTTTATCACGATGAATTGCATTGCCATATTTTATCGTCTTTTCAATATTTACATCAAAAATTACAACACTGTCATCAGGTGTGAATATTTTCGAATAAAAATGTTCAATGTTTTCTTTAATATTATCTATCAAACGTTTTGTGTTATTGAACTCATAGACCGAGAACTGCAATCTTATGCAACCGTTTTTGACAAGCATTTTAGAAAATTTACTCCTTAATTTATCATCTTTTATGTCATAACTAATTATTAACATTGCTTTATATATAAAATTCAGGAAAAGGATTGTTATTATTCATGAAATATCTATAGTAGAATTGAATATATTTAAAAATCTCTGATTTATAAACAATGAGTGCCTTATAAAAAGTGTTGTAGTATTCGCTGCAAGCATCGAAGTTTAAAACGTATTCGTCTTTTACGAGTTTGAATTGTTTTTTATTGAATTGTCCCAAGTTAAATGATTTGCGAACCTGCCTGTCAATTATACATCTAAATGGTTCCACGAGATCACATATCAGAGATTTGCGCTTAAACCAAACTCTATGAAAAACACCTCGATAGATATCGAACCCAAACATGCGTACAAATGTTTCCACAAAATTAAACAAAATAGTATAACCTATATCTAAAATTACATTTATTTCATCGCATTTCATTCTTGGTAGCCGTTGCACCCATTCTAAATCTTGATAATAAGCATTGAAAAACATTTTAGCTGCAAATCCCTCCAAACCCATCAAATCTCTTAGAGATTTAACTTCAGTTAGAATATCTAATGCTTGCTCGCAACTCTCTATGGACTTCGTAGTGAGTTCATCTTTTCGGCGAGTGGATTTAAGCAGCTTGACTTGATTAGTTATTTTATTCTGAACAAGTTTCTTGCCAATGCTGATATCATCTTTGTCAAATTTATATTGACGCTCTCGTAATAAATAGTTGGCTTCGGCATTATTGCTAAAGCAAAATACAGGTCGCAAGTTTGGTTTCATCACGGCAATGAAAACATTGTGTCTTCTGCATTTTTCAATCAAAGGAGTGGTTATTGTTGCGTGTCCTATTATGAAAAGAGCCAATATTTTTTGAAATGGGAATTTTGTCAATGTGGCTCCCGTTTTTGTGTCCTTGAGTAGCAATTCACCTTGATGAACTTTAAAGCTTCGCTCTTCAAGACAATTTATCACAAATATGCTTCTAAATTCTATGTCTTTATGTGAAAACATTTTCTTTATCAAACTTGTCGCATAAATTAGAATAAATGCAGTGAAAACATTTGTTGAAATTAACAATGATTGTATCTCGAGGATTATAATTCCTATATGATTCAATGAATTGAATTAATTCCAATTTATCATTTTCGGTTGGGATATCCAAGTTCATCGTCTTTCGAGTAGAAATCTCATAGAATGAAATGCTCTTAACTAAGTATCCCATCTCAATTAAACAATAGTATTGAGCCCAAAGTTGATAGATTTGTCCTCTATAGATTTTCTTGAGTTGAAATTTCCTCTCTACAAGGCTACATGTCTGTTGATTGTAGATGTCAATTTTACCATAAAGTCCTAGCTCTTGAGAAATTACTGACAAAGATTCTATGACATCTTTGCTGTTTGATGATTGCTTATTGTCAATCTTTTGATGAGCATTGCGTCCGCGTGTTTGAGGTTTCGCATGATAATTACCTTCGTCCGTATCCATATATACATTGTGTAGATATATGGAATACGGACAGAAGATAAAATCATTAAGAGTGGAGATAGGAATCAACTCATTCATTGCTGAACAAACTTAAGCCATTCCTTGTTGCTTACATCATATTTAATGCTAGTGATATCATAGGCTGTCTGTATTTGCTCAACAACCATTAAACCCTTTCGAGCTATGTTGAAAGCTCCATTGGCATCGGCATTCACAGGCAAAGTCTTACTGCCTTTTCTGGAATCGAAGTTGTTACCCTTATTATCTATTGCTGGTGATAGCAAGTAGTCAACATCGGTGCAAGTAATGCTATTGCGCATTTGCATCACTAGCTTAAAGGCGTGTAGCAACTGCTTTAATAGTTCAAGGCTGTCGATTAAGGCAATGCCTTCTTTTAGATTGCCGTTAATGTCGAAGCCGGCATTGCTGAACACTTCCTTAAAAAGTTGTGTTGGGTAAACTTTTTCAGAGACAAACTGATTATTCTGCTCCTTGCTGCGATGGGTAAAAATGCGTTCTCCCTGAGAACTAATTGTCCAGCAAGAGCGAGTGCCTTCAGCTCTTGATGTGAAGTTGTTGTAATCGAACGAAAACTCGAATGTATCATTCTTAGCATTGTATTTGATACGGTCAAACTTGCTGAAGAAAGCCTTTATTTCACCTATTGTCGATAGGCGTGTGTCAAAGAGATTCACAAAGCCTGTAACTGGGTCGGTTTTGCTTGTGTTCCATGCTGGGATGTAGAATACAAAACCACATTGACGCACATTGCCTTTTTGATATTTGTTGAAATTCTCGTAAGTATCAGTAAGCTGTAATGCTTTTAACGCACCACAAGGTTCATTAATGCCTGCTGTTTTATCAACCACATAATTGAGCTTGTCGATAAGCATTTTCTCAAACTTTTGGTAAACGGATTTTTCAACCTTTTGACGACCACGCATAAAGCCTGTGTTGAGATTTTCGAGCACAATGATTGCATCGTTCTCAATCATCATCTTAGATAAAAGGTGAACAATCTGGCTAAGATAACCAGCTTTTAGCTCCTTGATATTCTCTATAGTTGACCAGTTGCGACGAGCGTTCAGGCGGTCACCTTCCTTGCTTGCTAGCAATTCATTATAGTCCTGTATGTAATCAGGATTATTAGGATTGCTAACCACACTGTTTAGAGAAAATTGCTCAACAATCTCACCCTTCATGTTAATCATTGTCAGGTAGAGAAGATGACGCTCGCCTCGGTCAATGCCAATGATATGCCTGATGCCATTCTGTTTGATGAATGTCAACACATCTTGATTGAAATGTCCACTGCCTTCAGGCCTGAAATTCATTGTGATAGGAACGTGAAACTCATATTGGTTGCGAGTGAATCGACGATCCTTGATGATGTCGTATTCAAACTTGCTTAACGCTTTATGCTGTTTGTTATATGCACTCTTATTCTCAATTGCTTGATTGGCAGGATGGATTACTGGTTTGGAGATTGACTTCTTGCGGAAGAACAATTCGGCTTTGCCATTTAGTTTATATACAATATTGCTAAGATTGTTCTCATCAAAGAGCATCTTCCAATAGATGGTGTGCAGATTTGGATGTCCTTTTGAATAAGGAGAGAAGTCTTTGCTGGTTATTCTGAATACAAAGAGCAGTCCTTCTTCATTGAGTTTGTCAATCAAATTGATAGGCACCTTCTTGAAATCTATCTTATAACCTTGATGTTCAATGTCACTATAGAACTCATTTATTGAGGTGTAGGAACTAGATGGCTTAAAGTCGAAGTCAAAGACTTGCCAGCTTTCATATTGAGATAGTGATGTTTTGAAGAAGTCAATCAACTTTGAAAGTGCTTTCTTGTCAAAATTTTGGCCTAATTGAAATTTCCTATTTCTATAAATGTCAAGGATATCTGGAGTTGGATTAAATGTCTCTAATCCTTTTCGAGAGAAGAACACTTTAGGTAGCATTCTGAATGGTGATGGCAACAGTTTGTAGTTTAGTTTCTCATAAAATTCGTTGCCTTCATCAACTTGTGCTTGATTGATTTCGGTAATTGCACGTTTGTCGTTTTTGTTTGCTATAGCCAAATAATAATAGCCATTTTTGCGCAGTAAAATAGACAAATAGTCATTTTCCTTGTTGATGTCCCAACCGTCAAGTAATTGTGAATTATCAAAATTCAGTTTAAATTTGTCAAGAGAGTAAGTCTTTTTGGTAAGATAACTCCTCACTCTATTATATAAAGGCGTGATTGTATCATCAAGTGTTTCATATAGGGCAGAAAACTCGCTATAGAACATTTCGTCTTTCACAGCTTCATCTCCAAAGCCACACAATGGTTTAACAAACCGTTGCAAGTCCTTTATTGCATCAAGTAAATCTTTGATTCCTACTATGTTCTTACGCAATAACTCATCGGATGGCGAAGGGCAATCAAGCACTTCTTTCACGGCATTGTAGCGATTTTGAATTAGAGCAAATAAATTCTCACGCTGAATGGTCTCGTTGTTAATTGCTCCAAGGTTGTTGAAATAATCGACTATTGACTTTTCGGTCACTTTGGCTAAAAGAGAGTCAATTTTTCCTAGTGACAAACTCTTAATGCCTTTGAAGTACTTCTTGACTTGTTCTTCACGTTTCTCTTGAGTCTGGTTCTTCTTACGAGGGACAAGTGCATCAAATTCAGCAATTAGCGCATTGTTAAATTTGTCCCACGCTCCATAATAACGTTGACTGATGTCTGTGAGAGACAAGTCGTTTGCGAGGTAAATACCATCAAGATTGAATGTGGATAGATTATTAATGATTTCTTTGAGTTTACCAAAGACGTTTAAATCAAGTTCGATATAAGCATCTTTTATTGCCGTTTGTACTTGGCTGGCATCGCTGAATTGATCTAATCTAAAAGAGACACCAACACGTTCGCTCAAAATTTGATTAAATAAAGGTTTGAGCTTAGGAATCCTTTGAGACTTTTCATGCGTTTGGTTGAATTCATTTATGTACTGGTTAAGACCTTTAATCTCCACTTTTTTGCCCTCATCTACTCGTCCACCTATAATGGCGTTATATAGCTCTATTTGCTTTTGTGTAAGCACCTCGTTGTAGTTTATAATCTTGAACAGTTCTAGAATTGATAACACATTGAGATAAGGCACAAATTCTTTGTCAAGTTGTGAGATGATGTCTTTTCCAAGCGCAGGAACAACTTTTTCAAGAATATTGCTGTTATCAATAAATTTCACAAGGTTCTGATTAATGAGCCGAAAAGCAATAGAAGTGGATTTTGCCTCGGCAGTGTACATGTTCATACGATTTTGGTGAAATCCAGTGAAATAGGTCGTGAACTCAGCAAAATGAGAGACGATTTCTTTCTCGCTTTTGTCAGATAGGAACTGAGGCAGATATTCTTTAATTAGTTCTTTTTTGTCGATTTTAGCAAAGGCAGGTAATTGGTTGAATCCCTTTACAATTTGTGTTCTCAATTTGTATTGAATCTTTTCGAGGTTCTCGCTGCGTTTTTCGCTGTTGTCATTGTTGTAGCAGTCGGCAAAATCTTCAAGGGAATCATGTCTTCCTTGTGATTCAACCTTAAGCAACGGTTTACTTAAAGCACTCTCAATGAATTTACGATGATAACGGTCGATATACTCTTTTACCTTGAGATATTCAGCCGCACGTCGCTCATCACACTCTAGGACCTGGTAGCGCTCAATGAACTCCTCTGTTTTTCCTATTGGATCCAGCTTGAAACGAAGAGTTTTATGTACTGGATAAAGGTTGTAAAAGTCTTTTAAATGTTTCATTATTATGAATATTATTGGGTTAATAGATATTCAGTATTCAGCATAAGCAGTCACAAAAATACTACCTTTTTTTGATTTTGCAAAGATAGACATAGAAGGTGTCAAAATAGAGCACATCAAAAATAAAAAATGTTAATTGCGTGAAAATATGACACTGATGCAAAGTTCTCTCAAAAAGTTGCACCTCTCGGTGTCGCAAAGCCTTGCGAGCTCGGAATATTTAAAAAATCCTGCGTAAGCAGGCTTTTCGACGAACTATGTTCGCAGCTTTTTGAGATTATCTTGATGGCTGTGTGGTTGCAAGCAAAAATTTTCAATCAAATTTTAATGTAATTTTAAGCGCAGCGCTCAATCATCGACGTGGCAAAACTGGCATCGAAAGGCATCAAAGTTCCCAAAAATGTGATTAAGCGAGCAAAGATCTGAGCTTGCTCTGGGTTATTTCGAGCGCGAGCATTTTATGTAAAAATGGCACTTGTTGAAAAAAAGATTGAAAAAGTTTTGTTTATATGGCCGAAAAGTTGTAAATTTGTTACGATTACTGAAAATTGAAAATTTTAAGAGATTAGAGATTAGAGCGCTTCGCGCAGGTTAGAGGTTAGAGTTTAGAGGTTAAAGAAGCCCCGATAAACTATCCCCGATCCCCAATCTTCGATAAACGAACAACGATAAACGAATTTCGATTTCCGATCCCCGATTACCGCATTGAACTTATTCACCATTACATAATATTTACTTAATGAGCTATTTAAAATTTGATAAAAACCTGATGATAAATCTTGAGCAGTCTCTTACCAAGGAGATACTCAGGACCAATCAGTCGGGGGCTTATCATTGCACCACGCTAGTTGGTTGCAACACCCGCAAGCAGCACGGCTTGCTGGTGATTCCCATTCCCGAGATTGACGACAACAGCCATGTGATGCTCTCGTCGCTCGACGAGACGGTGATACAGCATGGGGCGCCGTTCAACCTGGGCCTGCACCGCTACAAGGGCAATGTGTATAGTCCCAACGGCCACAAGTACATCCGCGAGTATGACTGCGAGCGTGTGCCTTCTCACCTCTTTAGGGTGGGTGGCGTGATTTTGAAGAGAGAGAAGATATTCATCACCAACGAGAACCGCATCCTCATCCGCTACACGCTGGTGGATGCCCATTCCAAGACCACGCTTCAGTTCCGCCCGTTCCTGGCGTTCCGCAACGCCAATGACCTGTGTGTGGAGAACTCGGTCGCCAGCAAGGAGTATCGCGAGGTTCACAACGGCATCGCCACCTGCATGTATGACGGCTATCCCACGCTCTACATGCAGTTCAACCACAAGCCCACCTTTGTCTATGACCCTCACTGGTACAAGGGCATAGAGTATATCAAAGACATGGAGCGTGGCATCCCTTACACCGAGGACCTCTTTGTGCCTGGCTACTTCGAGATAGAGATCAAGAAGGGCGAGCCGCTGATATTCTCGGCGGGCATCGATGAGGTGAACACCCGCAACCTGAGCCGCATGCATGAGGACGAGGTACAGTCGCGCACCCCACGCACCAGTTTCTACAACTGCCTCAAGAACAGCGCCAAGCAGTTCTACCTGACCAACGCCGACGGCAACTACATCCTTGCGGGCTACCCCTGGTTCAAGATTCGCGCGCGCGACGAGTTCATGGCACTGCCGGGCTGCACTATCTCCAACCACCACCGTCCCGACTTCGAGAAGATTATGGATACCGCAAAAAACGCTTTGCTGCGGTTTATCGCCGACGGCACTCTCGACAAGCACCTCAAAGGCATTGACCTGCCCGACGTGCCGTTGTGGGCGATGTGGTCGCTTCAGGAATATGCCAAGGACGCAGGTTTCCACGTTGCCCGTGAGCGCTATGGCGATCTCGTAAAAGCTATGCTCACCCACATCCTCGACGGCAAGCATCCTAACCTCAAACTAGAGGCTAACGGCTTGGTGAGCACCGACGGCACCAAGAAACCCATGTCGTGGATGGATTCTACCCATCCCGACGGTTCGCCCATGGTGCCTCGCACAGGCTACTTGGTGGAGTTTAACGCCTTGTGGTACAATGCGCTGATGTTTGCCCAGGACTTGTTTGAGGATGTAGATGGCGAGCAAGAATATATCGCCTCGCTCAAAGAGATAAGCGACAAGGTGAAACCCGCCTTCGTCGATATGTTCCTCAACGACTATGGCTATCTGTTTGACTATGTGGATGGCTCCTACGCCGACCCGAGCGTGCGACCCAATATGATTATCGCCGCCGGCCTCGACTACTCTCCGCTTGACCGCCGTCAGCGCAAACGCCTGCTCGACGTGGTAACGCGCGAGCTGCTCACGCCTAAGGGCCTGCGCACCCTCAGCCCTAAGAGCTGGGGCTACAAACCCTGGTACTTGGGCAATCCCGAGGAGCGCGAGGTGGCTTACTACGCCGGCTCGGCGCGTCCGTGGCTCATGGGCTTCTATACCGACGCCTATATCAAGGTGTTTGGCCTCAATGGCGCGTCGTTCATCGAGCGCATGATGATAGGCTTTGAGGACGAGATGTCGCAGGGCGGCATAGGCACGCTGTCGGAGCTATATGACGGCAACCCGCCGTTCATAGGCCGCGGAGCGGTGAGCTACGCGCCCAACGTGGGCGGCGTGCTGCGAGTGCTGCGCCTGTTTAAGAATATTGGAGTAATAAATTCTTAAGTCAAGTTTATAAAGCTTTATAAACTTGAAGGTTAGAGGTTAGAGTTTAGAGGTTAGAGGGGAGAGTGCTTCGCGCGATTAGAGATTAGTAGCGCTTCGCGCAGTTTAGAGGTTAGAGTTTAGTGTTTAGAGGAACACCGATCCACGATCCCCGATCCCCAATCCTCGATCCTCGATCCAAACAGCGCAAAGCGCATTAAACACAAAATATTAAACTTTAATAAACTAGATATGAAGGCTTTAATGTTTGGCTGGGAATTTCCTCCCCACATCTTGGGAGGACTGGGAACAGCAAGTTTTGGTCTCACCAAGGGAATGGCGCAGTGTGGCGACATGGACATCACCTTCGTCATCCCCAAGCCCTGGGGCGATGAGCCTAAGGACTTCGCACGAATCATCGGTGCCAACACCACGCCAGTGGCTTGGCGCGACGTGAATTGGGACTATGTAGAAGGGCGCATTGGCAAGGTGCTCGACCCGCAGACCTACTATGACTTGCGTGACCACATCTACAGCGACTTCAACTACATGAACACCAACGACCTGGGGTGCATAGAGTTCTCGGGCCGCTATCCCGACAACCTGCTCGAGGAAATCAACAACTACTCGATAGTGGCGGGCGTGATAGCGCGCACGGTAGATTGTGACGTGATACACTCTCACGACTGGCTCACCTATCCTGCCGGCATCCACGCCAAGCAGGTGACGGGCAAGCCGCTAGTGATTCATGTCCACGCCACCGACTTCGACCGCAGTCGCGGCAACGTGAACCCCACGGTGTTCAACATCGAGAAGGACGGCATGAACAACGCCGACCACATCATCACCGTGAGCAACCTCACTCGCAAGACGGTCATTGAGAAGTATGGCATCAGCCCCGACAAGGTGACCACCGTGCATAACGCCGTGGAGCCGCTGAGCCAGGAGCTGCTCGACCTGGAAGTGCCGCCCAAGCACGAGAAGGTTGTCACTTTCTTGGGGCGCATCACTATGCAGAAGGGACCGGAATACTTCGTCGATGCCGCTTGGCAAGTGCTGCAAAAGGTGCATAACGTGCAGTTTGTGATGGCAGGCAGCGGCGACATGATGGAGAAGATGATACGCTTGGCAGCGCGCCGACACATCGCCGGACGTTTCCACTTCACCGGCTTCCTGAAGGGCAAGCAGGTGTATGAGATGCTCAAGGCGAGCGATGTGTATATAATGCCGTCGGTAAGCGAGCCATTCGGCATCTCGCCGCTGGAGGCGATGCAGATGGGCGTGCCGTCAATCATCTCCAAGCAGAGCGGCTGCGCCGAAATCCTCAACAACGTGATAAAGGTAGATTATTGGGACACCAACGCCATTGCCGACGCCATCTACTCGATTATCAAATATCCCGCCATGTATAACCAGTTGCGGGAGCAGGGTCTTGAGGAGGTGAACCAAATCACTTGGGACAAGGCTGGCGCAAAGGTTATCGACATCTACAAGCGATTAATCAGCTGAGGTTTGGCCAATGCACAATGCACAATTCAGAATGCACAATGCAGAATTCAGAATGCGGAATGCAGAATTCAGAATGCAGAATCCCCGATCCCCGATTCTCAATCCCCGATCCTCAATCACAATTAACAGAAAAATAATAACAACCACAAAAATACTTCAAGAATCATGAAATCAATCTGTTTCTATTTTCAGATACATCAGCCGTTCCGCCTGAAGACTTATCGTTTCTTCGACATTGGTAACGACCATTACTACTATGATGACTTCGCCAACGATGAAATCATCACTCGCATAGCGCAGCGCTCTTACTTGCCAGCCAATGAGATGCTTCTCGACATGATCAAAGCCAATGGCAAGAAGTTCAAGGTGGCGTTCTCGATTAGTGGCACGGCTCTGGAGCAGCTCGAGCAGTATGTGCCCGAGTTTATCGACTCGATGAAGGACCTCGCCGACACTGGCTGCGTGGAGTTCCTGAGCGAGACCTACGCCCATTCGCTGTCGTCGCTCGTTGACCCCGAGGAGTTTATCGCTCAGGTGAAGGCTCACGACGAGAAGATTTATCAGCTCTTTGGCCAGAAGCCTAAGGTGTTTCGCAACACCGAGTTGATTTACAACGACGACATTGCCTCGATGGTGGCGTCGATGGGCTTCAAAGGCGCAATCACCGATGGCGCAAAGCACATCCTGGGCTGGAAGTCGCCTAACTATCTCTACAAATCGGCGTCGGCACCAAAGCTGAAACTGTTGCTGAAGAATTCTAAGCTCAGCGACGATATCTCGTTCCGCTTCAGCAATCCCGAGTGGGCGGCTTATCCATTGACAGCCGACAAATACATCAACTGGATTGCCACGCTGCCCGAGGAGGAGATGCTCATCAACCTCTTTATGAACTATGAGACCTTTGGCGAGCTGCAGCCACGCGAGAGTGGCATCTTCGAGTTTATGAAGGCTCTGCCACGATTTGCCGCCGAGCATGGTATAGAGTTTATGACTCCAAGCGAAGTGGTGTCGAAGATGAAGCCAGTGAGCGAACTCTCAGTGTTGCACCCAATCTCGTGGGCGGATGAGGCACGCGACACCAGCGCCTGGATGGGCAACATCTTGCAGGAAGAAGCTGTGAACAAGCTCTACTGCCTGGGTGAGCGCATCAGGTTGGTGACCGATAAGCGCATACGCCAAGACTGGAACTACTTGCAGGCTAGTGACCATTTCTACTACATGTGTACCAAGCACAGCAGCGACGGCTCGGTGCATTCGCACTACAGCCCCTACGACTCGCCCTACGCCGCGTTTACCAACTACATGAACGTGCTTAGCGATTTCTTGATAAGGGTGCGCGAGCAGTTTCCCGAGGAGATTGAGAATGAGGAGCTTAACGCTCTGTTGCTCACCATCCGCAACCAGGAGAAAGAGATTGAGGAGCTAAACCGTGAGGTAGAACTGCTGCGCAACAACATTGTGAAGGACACTACTGGCGACTTTGTGCCAAAGGTAGAGGAGCCTGAGCCCAAGGAAGAGCCAAAGCCCAAAAAGGCGCCAGCAAAGAAGTCTGCCGCCAAGAAGCCTGCCGAGAAGAAAGCGCCAGCCAAAAAGGCGAGCGCAAAGAAAACTGCCAAGAAATAATGAGCAAGAAGAAGCTTCTTTACATCCACGGTTTCAGGAGTTCGGCGCAAAGCAGCACAATTCTCACCATCAAGGCCAATTATCATGAGGTTGAGGTTCACGCTTTTGACGTGACGCATCATCCTGTGGAGTCTATCAAGAAGATTGAGGACTATGTCGCCGAGCATGGCATCGACATCCTGGCTGGCACTTCGCTAGGAGGGTATTATGCGCTGTGCGGCAGGGTTAATATTCCTAAGATTGCTGTCAATCCGGTGTTAAATCCTGAGAACAGCCTGAGTTTCTTGCCCGAGATAGGGCAGGTGGTGGAGTATTATAACCCGAGGGAAGATGGCGTGCAGACTTTTAAATGCACACTTGCCGACCTCGACGAGTTTCGTGGCATCGAGAAACATATCACTCCTGTCACGCACATTATTGGCAGCGATAAAGACGAACTGCTGGGCGACCTGCGCGAGCAATACAAGGCACTCGTGGGCGACCGCTTCCAAGAGTCGTCACAACTGGGCCACCGCATCACCCCAGAGTTCACCGCCATCCCCACTGGCGACTTCTACAAAGTGCTATCGATGTTTCTCTAGAAACAAAGATTGAGACACAAAAAGTGGGTGTGTCAAAATTTGATATTTGTTGCAACTGTGGGCTCCGCCCTAGGGGCACCTCCTCTATCTTAACGTGAGTTCGACGAAAATAACTATCTGTGTATCACTGCTCCCCTAAAGCTCCCTCCCCTCCGCCTACGGCACCTCCCCTCAGGCAGGGGAGGAATCCGCTGGCACGAAGTGACTGAGGGGTATGACAATTGCGAAATGGAGATTTCTTGAGTTTATCATACTCCCCCCCGCCCCCTCTATCTTAGAGGGGGAGCTGCTAACGCAATGATTATCAAGCAATAAATTCGTCGAACTCACGTTATAATAAAATCCACTCCCGCCAACAGTTTTGACGGGAGTGGCTATTTTCTGCCATCCGCTCAAGAACTCTCGCAAGCTATTACCGTACAATCTTCTCGCTCTGGCGCGAGCCGTCGCTGTAGGTCGTCACCTTGATGTTCACGC
>CALGGO010000004.1 GCA_937916085.1 uncultured Prevotellaceae bacterium
CATTCAATTTCACATTTATTAACCGTCAAATGCTTGTGCATTTCCTATAATACGGAAATAATAATTAAAAACTTCGTTTTTCATTTTGTTTTTCACTCGGCTTGCATTAATTTTGCATTCTCAAAAGAAATATCGGCATCTAATGATAAGAAATTTTATAGTATTATTAATATCGCCCAAGGTGGGTTGGCAATACATCGACGACAAGTGTCACTCTGCCCAGAGAGTGCTTGGCGCATTATTTTATCCGTTATTGGCAATACTTGCCATATCAACGTTTGTGCCAATGATTTACGACAGCGCCTCACACACTATCTCGTCGTCGCTGATGAAAGCCATCGTGGATTTCTCGAAGTATATGCTTTCCTACTATCTGTGTGTTTACCTCTTGTCGGGATTTTATCCGCAGTTCACACGCAGCAGCCTGGCAATGTCGAAGCTGAGCAATTATGTCATTTACAACCTCTCGTTCTTGATTTTGCTGTCGATATTGATAAATGTCCTTAATGGCGAGTTCTCGCCACTGTACTTCCTTGAACTCTATATGCCTTACATAGCTTACCGAGGCGTGGATTTCTTGTGTGTCGATAGCAAAAAATCGGTGAAGTTTGTAATTATATCGTCGATTATGATGATTGCTTTCCCACACATTATAGGGTGGATATTGGGTTCATTAATAAACCGTTAAATCACCTCTTCTAAATTATAATGGCAACAACTGGCAACATAAATATAAAAAACCGCCGCGCCTCTTTCGACTATGAGATTATTGAGACGTTTACTGCTGGCATAGTGCTGACAGGCACCGAGATTAAATCAATCAGGCAAGGCAAAGCGGGCCTTACCGACACTTACTGCATGGTAGAGAATGGTGAGGTGTGGATGAAAGGAATGTATATCGCCGAATACTCCTATGGCTCTTACAACAATCATGCCACGCATCGCGACCGCAAACTCCTCCTCACCCGCAAAGAAATCAACAAGATCGCCAAAGCGTGTGTGCTTCCCGGATATTCCATTGTCCCGTTGCGAGTGTTCATCAATGAGAATGGCTTTGCCAAGGTTGACATCGCCATAGCCCGCGGTAAGAAGCAGTATGACAAACGCCAATCAATCAAAGCGCGTGAAGACAAGCGTTCGATGGATAGAATGATGAAACATTAAGAGCGCTTCGCGCAGGTTAGAGGTTAGAGGATCCCCGAGAAACGAGAAACGAGAAACGAGCAACGATAAACGAGAAACGAAATATCAAAAGACCGCATATAGTGACACGCTAAGTGACTTATCCGCTACATTGTAGGCTGGAGTTATAGCAATAGTTGAGGTCTTATTGCTTTTGTTGTTGATTTTAAATAGATTACGCTCGAATGGCAGCAGCCAGCAACCAATTCGGGCGCTCAAGATGCCGATTCCTGCACCCATCAACACATCGTTAAACCAATGCCTGTTATTATACAGGCGTAGAAACGCAACAGCACTTGCAACGGCATAACCAGCTATACCATAGGCAGTTCCGTATTCTTGACGCAGGAGTTCGGCGCCAGTGAACGCCAAAGCCACATGGCCACTGGGGAAAGAGTGATTGTTGCTTAAATCGGGACGTTGCTCCTCAATAATAAATTTAGAGCCATAGCCCATAATGAGCATGGCGGCATGAGAGGTCGCCGAGATAAGAAGCCTTTCCTTGAAATTGTGTTTAGACTTCACGCCAACACTGCCAAGCACCAAATGAGATGCTGAGGGCAAAAACCGAATATAATCATCAATTTTACAAGTGTGACCGTCGCTTAAATCATTGAAAGCGTCATTCACCGAGCGGTTAAGGCTGTTCTCATAATCTATGGCTCCCACAAGACCCGAAACCATAAAAATTCCTGGCACAATTAGTTGCTTAGAATTAAAAACTTCACATAATGTGTCGGTCTCAGATGAAATATCTGATTCTCGTGGACTTATTTCTAACGAGTCAAGCTCACTGGTGGCACACAATGCTTGTAACGGAAGCATTGAAGCGAAGAGGGTGATAATTGAAAAAAGTATATATGTGTTTAGGCGTTGCATGACTCTGTATATTCTAATGCAAAATTAGTGCAAGTTGAGAGAAAAACCAAATTTATTTGAGTTTTTCCAAGGCGCAGCCTAATTTATCTAAAAATAATTCTTTATTGACTTCTGACAAAATATTTTCAAAATAATTTATTTTTTCATGTTGTCACAATATTCCTAATCTTAACCACTCTCGTTAAAATAAAGTAGTGGTTATTACTTTTTTAATATTGCCTCTTTTGTTTTATAATCAGTATTATGTTAAATAAACACACGTAAATATTATGTTTACTAAAATAAGGCACTCCCCTCACAGATTATATCAGAAAAAAGTGTTATTTTTGCATCATTGAACAAAACAACGTATTTTGTACAAAAGAAATAACGAGTAAGCGAGATAATATCGAACAAGTAAACAAGGCAATGGTAATTTCTGGTCGTTTTATACAACTACCCCCATGCAGCTAGGATCGGCTTCGCCGAGAACCTTTAGCTCGAGGAGAGCATGAAGCCTTAGTCGCACGAAGTGCGGTTGGCGGTGGCGAAGCCATCATGCTTGACTCAAATTATACAAAATTTTAAAATAAAATTATCCAAAATTTTTGTTAGATTTTTTGTTTCAATTTTGTTGAATTTCCACGCGAAGCGTGTTAAATTAGTCCTCAATGCAATTATGTGCCTGTTGTTTCTCGTCGTTTTTGGTCGTTTAATTCCACATTTGCCACGTTAGTTCGTGCGCTCATCAGCTAAAATAAAAACAGCATAAAAATGAAAGACAATCTTCTTAATAACATAACGCCATTACCATTTGTGATGAGCTGCGGCTCCACTCCATTTGTTATTGCCGGTCCTTGCAGTGCCGAGAGCTTGGAACAAACACTTGAAACAGCAAGAGCATTAAAATCTATTGGCATTACTGTTTTCCGTGCCGGATTATGGAAGCCCCGCACCCTACCTGGCACCTTTGAGGGCGTTGGAGCTAAAGGTCTGGAATGGCTTAGGCTTGTAAAGCATGAAACGGGCATGACTGTTGCCACCGAGGTTGCAACACGCGAGCACGTTGAGGCAGCAATAGATGCAGGAATCGATGTGCTGTGGATTGGAGCTCGCACCTGCACTGACCCATTTGCCGTGCAAGAGATTGCCGATGCTCTTAATGGTCACAACGAGATTGCTGTGCTTGTGAAGAATCCCGTAACTCCTGATTTAGACCTTTGGATTGGTGCCCTGCAACGCATCGCAAATGCAGGAGTCACAATGATTGGAGCCATTTTAAGAGGATTCAGTCACTACGGCAACAACTATTATCGTAATGTGCCTGAGTGGCAGGTGGCAATCGAACTGAATCGTCGCTATCCACATCTGCCTATCTTCTGCGACCCCTCTCACATGGGCGGGAAACGCAATCTCATCGCTCCCCTATCCCAGCAAGCTATTGACATGGGATTTGACGGACTGTTCATTGAATCGCATTGCAGCCCCGACGAGGCATTGAGCGATAAAGACCAGCAAATATCTCCTCAGGAGCTCAAAAATATAGTTAATTCGTTGATTATAAGGGAGAAAAATCTATCAACAGAAACTCTTGAGGTGCTCAGGCAACATATTGATGCCTGTGATAACGAATTACTCAACATTCTGAGCAAGAGAATTGAAGTGTGCCGAATGATTGGCACATACAAGAAGGAGAATGGTATGCAGGTGGTGCAAACCAACAGATATGACACCATACTTCAGAAATGTCTCAATCAAGCTGACGATTTAGGGCTCAGTCGTGAGTTCTTAAAAACTATCATGAGTGCCATTCATCAAGAATCAGTGAGACAACAAATCGAGATAATGAATGACAATGCGGTTTGAGCAGTTTAGAGCTGACAAGCTGACAAGCTGACAAAAGGATAAGAGAACAAGAAGACAAGAGAACAAGAGAACAAGAAAACAAGAGAACAAGAGAACAAGAGAACAAGAGAACAAGAGGTCAAGCCTAGGTGATGTTGGTGTAGTGCGCCACACCGTGGCGTTCGCTTGTCTGCTATAAACGATAAACGAACAATGATTATTCGGTATTTTTAAGCTGTTTTTGTGGCATAGGTGGCTTAAAAGACAGTTTTTATGTTAATTTTTACATATAGTTTTTGCTATATCGCCGTTTTTTCGCAACTTTGCAGGTTAATTTCAAGATAATAATATTTTTAGATAATAATTATGAGAATATCAGTTGAGCAATTAGCGTCGATTGTCAACGGAACCGTTGAGGGAGATGCTAAAGCTTATATCGAGAATTACTCTAAGATTGAAGAAGCTACAGATGGTTGCCTGACATTCTTGGCAAACCCCAAATACACACATTATATCTATTCAACCAAAGCCACCGCCGTACTTGTACGCAAGGATTTCAAACCCGAGCATGAGTTATCGACCACGCTAATCAGGGTTGATGACCCTTACGAGACATTGGCCATGCTCCTCAACATGGTGAGCAGCCAAGAGCCTGTAAAGAAAGGCCTTGAGCAGCCTTGCCACATCGCCCCGGGCGTGAATGTTCCTGATGACGCTTATGTGGGCGCCTTTGCCTACATTGGCCGCAATGTCACTATTGGGAAGAATGTGAAAATTTATCCGCAAGTGTATGTTGGCGATGATGTTACCATTGGCGATGATGTGATACTATATCCTGGCGTTAAGGTTTATCACGGCTGCAAGATTGGCAACAGATGCATCGTGCAGTCGGGTGCAGTGATAGGAGCCGACGGATTTGGCTTCGCGCCTAAGGAGGATGGCACCTACGAGAAAATCGCACAGATTGGAATTGTGATCCTTGAAGATGATGTGGAAATAGGTGCTAACACCACCATCGACCGAGCCACAATGGGGGCAACGATAGTGAAAAGGGGCACCAAGCTTGACAATCTCATCCAAGTCGCTCACAATGTGGAGATTGGCGAGAACACCGTTATGGCAGCACAAGTGGGAGTTGCTGGATCTACCAAGATTGGCAAGAACAACATGGTGGGAGGTCAAGTGGGCTTTGCAGGACACATCACTGTGGGTGACAATAATGGCATTGGCGCTCAATCGGGCATTCCCAACAACCTTGGCAGCAATCTACGAGTGATAGGCTCACCTGCAATCAACGCTCTTGATTTCGCAAGAAACCAAGTCTATATCAAACGTGTCCCACAAATGGCACAAGACATCAAGCAACTGAAACAATTAATTGACGAACTGAAAAAAGAACAACAATAACACATTTCTATAATGAAACAACTCACTCTCAATGCCGATTTCTCGGTCAGCGGAAAAGGACTTCACACTGGTGTGCAGGTTGAGGCGACTTTCAAGCCCGCTCCAGAGAACACGGGATACATCTTCAAGAGAATTGACCTTGAAGGAAGTCCAATTATCGAGGCTCTTGCCGAGAATGTGGTGGCTACCAACAGGGGAACTGTTATTGCCTGCCGTACCGATAAAGACATCAGAATAGCCACTATCGAGCACGCAATGGCGGCACTTTATGCTGCGGGTATCGACAACTGCATAATCGAGGTTAATGGTCCCGAGCTTCCCATCCTTGATGGCAGCGCAATAGAATATAGCACCAAGATTGAAGAAGCAGGCTTAGTTGAACAAAATGCCGATAAAGAGTATTATGTTGTGAAACAACGCATCAAAGTGGTTGACGAGAATACTGGCGCAGCCCTTATTGTGCTGCCCGATGAGGACTTCTCTATCGACACTATGGTTGAATATAACTCAACTGTTCTTAACAACCAGTTTGCTTCTCTCACCTCGATGAGCAATTTCAAAGATGAGATAGCTGGAAGCCGCACTTTCGTTTTCGTGAGAGAAATTATGCCTCTCGTGCAGAACAATCTCATCAAAGGCGGCGACCTAGACAATGCCATTGTCATCTACGACGTGGAAATGCCGCAAGAAGAACTTGACAAGATTGCCGACCTAGTGGGAGTTGATCGCACTAATGCCAACAAGCTTGGCTATATCAACCACAAACCTCTCACCCACCCCAATGAGCCTGCTCGCCACAAGCTCCTGGATGTGCTGGGTGACTTGGCACTGATTGGCCGACCTTTGAAAGGCCGTATCATAGCAACCCGTCCTGGTCACACCATCAACACCAAGCTTGCAAACCAAATTCGTAAGGAGCTGAGATACCAGAATGTGCAGGCGCCACTTTATGACCCTAACAAGCCTGCGGTGATGGATATCAACAAGATTAGAGAGCTGTTGCCGCACCGCTATCCCATGCAGCTTGTTGACAAGGTGATAGAGGTCGGCGAGAACTATATTGTTGGCGTAAAGAATGTAACCAGCAACGAGCCTTTCTTCCTGGGGCATTTCCCTCAAGAGCCTGTCATGCCTGGAGTGCTTCAAATCGAGGCGATGGCGCAAGTGGGCGGCCTGCTGGTGCTTAGCGGCGTTGACGAGCCAGAACGCTATTCCACCTATTTCATGAAGATTGACAATGTGAAATTCCGCCAAAAGGTTGTTCCTGGCGACACCCTCATTTTCCACATCTCATTTATGACCCCGCTGCGCCGTGGCTGTGCCGTCATGAAGGGCTATGCCTTTGTGGGCGAGAAGATTGTGAGCGAAGTAGAGTTTATGGCTCAAATTGTAAAGAACAAATAAAATACTATTATAATGAACATTTCACCTCTAGCGTATGTTAGTGAAAACGCATTGATAGGAAAAGATGTGACAATAGGTCCTTTTGTCACTATCGACGAGAACGTAGTGATTGGCGACGGCACGATCATCGACAGCAACGCTGTGATACACTCTGGTGCAAGAATTGGCAACAACTGTCACATTCACTCGGGAGCCGTAATAAGTGATATTCCTCAAGACCTAAAGTTTAAGGGTGAAGACAGTGTGGCAATAATTGGCGACAACACCAGCATCCGCGAGTTTGTCACTATTCATCGTGGCACTGCGTCGAAGGGCAAGACTGTGATTGGCGACAACTGCCTTGTCATGGCTTACTGCCATGTGGCTCACGACTGCGAACTTGGCAATAACGTGATAATGTCCAATCAGGTGCAGCTTGCCGGAGAGGTGGTAGTTGGCGACTATGCTGTGCTGGGTGGTGGAGCGTTGGTGCATCAGTTCACACGCATCGGCGGTCACGTGATGCTGCAAGGGGGCTCACTGGTTAATAAGGACCTGCCGCCTTATATTATGGCAGGCCGCTACCCTATCTCCTATGAGGGTGTCAATTCGGTGGGTCTTCACAGGCGCGGCTTCTCCGAGGACCAGATCAACAAAATTCAGCAGGTTTATCGCGTTCTCTATCTCTCACGATTGAACAACAGCGAGGCTCTCGCCAAAGTTATTGCCGAAGTGCCGCAATCGCCTGAACGCGACGAGATTGTCAACTTCGTGAAAGCCTCAAAACGCGGCATTGTGAGAATGGGAATTTAAACCCAATAAGCTGACAAGCTAACGAGCAAACGAGCTAACGAGCTTAAAGACTATTAAGGACAATAGTTATTAATAATTTTTTATTAAGGACAATTGCCACCGCAGTTAATTGTCGGTAATGAACAGTATCTAACGTGGGCAATGTCTTGTCCTTAATTGTCTTACTACCATTGTCTTGTTAGCTTGTTTGCTTGTCAGCTTGTCAGCTCTTTGTCCTTAATTATTTTTCACAGCTCATCAATCTTCTTGCTGCCAGTGACGTAATAGATGCGGCTTAGCACTTTTTTCACGTTCTCGTTGTGGGGCATCAGTTTGTGAGCTTTCTCAAGATAAGGCAAAGCTTCATTATAGAGCTTGATGGCATCTTTTGAGCGGTGATCGTCGCCTTTGATGGCTTTGCTATACAAAGCATTGCCGAGGTCAAACAATGCCATGCCCGAATCGGGATTCAACTCCACAGCTTTCCTGTAGAACGGCATTGCGGCATCCACCCCCTGCTGAGCTTCAGCCAGCCGCCCCTTGAGGTCATAATACTCCGCCACGGTAGAGTCGCTTTTTATCACCTCGTCGAGCAAGGAGCTGGCCTCCTCATAGTTTTTCGCCCTCAAGTAATAGTTGATTAAGATTCTCACATATCTAGGGTCGTTGGCGCCCAGCATGTCGTGGGCCTCGTGAGCCACACTCACCAGGTAGATGGTGTCTTGCTGCTTGAGAAGAGCGTCGATCCATGTATCATAAAGCACTTTCTTCCTGTAACCGAGGTTGCGGGCGTTGGCAAGATGCTCCACCGCTTTGTCATATTCCTTGTTTTGATAGGCAGCCAGCCCTTGAAAGAACCTATTGTAGCCAATAACCGAATCGGGGTCATTCACCCCTTTCTTTATTGCCCAGTCGCACTTGGCGGTGCTGCAATAGATGTCCCAAGCCTTGCAGGCGTTGCTCCAGTCGCCAGCCGCATAGAAATCGCCAGCAACAGCGCTATAGTCAATGAGGTGGCCAACCACCTTGTTCATGATTTCTTGAGAGAATTTTGTCTTGTACTTTGCTTTCCCGGTCCTTTTGTCGAGTACAGGATTTCCTTTTTTGTCTAAGACGATAATGGTGTCTTTGTTAAGCGCCACTTGCAATTTGTCGTAGCCATCAATTAATGCCAATCCTGCCTCGGTGGAATTGATTTTATCGCCCACCGCCTTGTTGGCCATCATCTTATCGTAGATGGCATATTGTATCTTTCCAGCGACCCACCAGGTCTCGGCCTTGTCCTTAGTCTCATCGTTCACTAAGGCCTTATTGATTTTCTTCAACGAGTTCTTGTAGTTGTCAACCGAGAGCGTCATGCCACTTATTTCCTTTTTTACCTCGGTGACAAGACGATGCTGTGCCATCAACGAAATGCCACTAACGGAGACAAGAAACGATACAAGAACTATTTTCTTCATTTTTATTAATTGTTAAACGCTGTGCATAGCGTCGTCTTGATATGCCATGCACAGCGTTTTCGTTATTGCTTAAAAGAATATTACTTACCTGGTCTGAGTATCTCAAGCTTATATTCCAAGTCTTCAACAAAACGACCTGCTTGAGGTGTCCTAGAACCATCAGCGTCAAGCTCTTTAGCCTTCTTGAACAATGGCAGGGCCTTGTCATAGATAGGCAGCAGCATTGGAGCCAGCTGGGCGTTAGTAGCCGATTGGTTCTCATCAATAATCTTTTCGGCTCTCGCATAGAGAACACGTCCTAAATCAAAAAATCCGTTAGGGAAAGTCTGGTCAAGCTCAACGGCTTTCTCATAATATTGCTCGGCTGCATCAAGTCCATCTTTCTGCTCAATGATATAACCTTTCATGTCATACATGAGCGCACTTGATGGGTCACTAGCAATTGCCTTATCAACATAGGCGATAGCGTCGGCATAGTTTTGGCCATCGCAATAGTTTTGGATAATATTTGCCAAGCAGGAATTTCTGAAGTCCACAACCTGGTTCTCAGTATATCCTTTGTCGATAGCACTCTTGAAAGCGTTATATGCCCCATCAAAATCTTTAAGTTGATAGGCTGAATAACCTTCATAGAACGAGACATCAGCAAGAGTTTGTGGGTCAAATTCCACACCCTCGGTGAGTGAAGAGCCCACTAAGGTTCTAAAGAATTTGAAAGCCTTGTAAGATGTAGTAAAATCATTACCCATAAGTCCTGCATTACCCACATTCAGCACATCATTGATGTGTCCCGAAAGCAGTGTAACAATGTCTTTAGAGTATTTTACTTTGAACTTTGGTTTTCCGGTTTTCTTGTCAATCTTTGGAGATCCATCTTTATTGGTCTCAATAACAGTATCGAGTGGCAAAGCCTTTTGCAACAGTTCAAAACCGTTCATCAGGGCAGCCGCGCGTTCCCCAATTGTTGGGTCAGGAGCGTCAGGATTCTGTCCATGAGCCAGAGTATATTCTCCAAAGAGTTTGTCATATTTAGCAAACTCGGCCTTGCCTGCGTTAAAGAGTTCCTCGGCAGTTTGTGCCTTTGCTCCCATCACCAAGAGTGATGCGCAAGCAACAAATAAGAAAAACTTTTTCATAATTCAAAAATGTTTATTGTTTAGAAATGTTTTTTTGTTATCTCTTGTATAATTAATGTTTTTATTAATTGAAAGGCAAAGTGCCTTTTTAAGCTTCTTGGTCATAAGACTGCGAATCGTTGTTTTCGTTTAATTCGTCAGTCACATTTTTGATAAATTAGGCTGCGCTTCGGAAATGCTCAAATAAATTTGGCATTTCACTCAACTTGCACTAATTTTGTGCAATTTCATTCTCTTGGCCAAAGTTGATGTCTTGCTGCAAGCCCTCACCCTCGGGGATATATTCCTCAATCTTCTCGGGGTCGGTATCTACCTTGCAAACCGAAGCTATCTCGTCGTTCTTCTTCTCGAGGTTGATAAGCCTTACACCTTGAGTTGCACGGCCCAAAACTCTCAATTCCGAAACTTTAAGGCGAATTGTGATACCCGACTTGTTGATGATGACAATATCGTTGCTGTCATTCACATTGCGGATGGCAATGAGTTTGCCGGTTTTCTCAGTGATGTTGATGGTCTTCACACCCTTAGCACCACGGTTGGTGACACGATAGTCCTCAAGCTTAGAGCGCTTGCCCATACCCTGCTCCGAGAGCACGAGCACATCATCTTGAGCATTGGAGCGCATGCAAATCATGCCCACCACAGCATCATCGCCTCCGTCAAGAGTCATACCCTTCACGCCAGTAGCGGTGCGCCCCATCGCACGCACCTTGGTTTCCGAGAAACGTATGGCACGTCCGTTGCGGTTAGCGAGAACAATCTCGCTGTCGCCCTCGGTGAGCACGGCGCCAATGAGTTGGTCGTCTTCACGGATATTGAGGGCGTTTACGCCATTGAAACGTGGTCGCGAGAACTCCGACAGACGTGTGCGTTTCACGATACCGTTCTTTGTTCCAAATACTATATAGTGGTTTTGGTTATACTCAGGGTCTTTGAGCTTGGTGGCGCGGATAAAGGCGTTGATGCGGTTCTCGGGACCCAGGTTGAGCAGGTTCTGGATGGCGCGCCCCTTAGAGTTCTTGGCGCCTTCGGGAATCTCAAACACGCGCAGCCAGTAGCAGCGTCCCAATTCGGTAAAGAAGAGCATATAGTTATGGTTGGTTGCCTCATAGATATACTCGATGAAGTCCTCATCGCGCGTGGCACTACCCTTCGCTCCTACTCCGCCACGGTTTTGAGTGCGATACTCGCTCAACGGAGTGCGCTTGATGTAGCCAAAGTGCGAGATGGTGATAATCATCGGGTCATCGGGATAGAAGTCCTCGGCGTTCATCTCCTCGGCAGAATACTCGATTTGGGTGCGTCGCTCGTCACCATATTTGTCACGAACCTCAATCAGCTCGTCCTCAATCACTTTGCGGCAAACATCGGGATTAGTCAAAATCTCCTCTAGTCGCTCGATGGTTTTCAACAGGTCTTCCATCTCGGCATGTAGCTTGTCTTGCTCAAGGTTGGTGAGCTGTCGCAGACGCATCTCAACGATGGCGCGGGTTTGGATGTCGTCGAGATTGAATCTCTCGCCCAAGCGCTGACGTGCCTCGTCGGCTGTCTTGCTGCTGCGGATGATGTGGATTACCTCATCGATATTGTCACTGGCGATAATCAGTCCCTCGAGGATGTGGGCACGCTCTCTGGCTTTTTTAAGCTCAAATTCAGTGCGGCGTATCACCACTTCGTGTCGATGCTCGAGGAAGTAATGCAGCATGTCTCTCAGGGTCACCGTCTGTGGACGGCCATTGACGAGACACACGTTGTTGACGCTGAACGACGACTGCAGCTCGGTCATCTTGTAGAGCTTATTGAGCAGCACATTGGCGTTGAAGTCTTTCTTTACATCAATGACGATGCGCATGCCCTGGCGGTCGCTCTCGTCGTTGATGTTTGAGATGCCGTCGATGCGCTTGTCCTCAACAAGTGAGGCGATGTTCTGAATGAGCTCGCTCTTGTTGACGTTGTAAGGTATCTCGGTCACGACGATGCGGTCACGACCATTCTCACTCTCGATTTCGGCTTTTGAGCGTATTACAATACGTCCTTTGCCGGTCTCGAAAGCGTCTCTCACGCCTTGATACCCATGAATGATTCCGCCAGTGGGGAAGTCGGGGGCGATGATGTGTTTCATCAAGCCATCGGTGTCGATGTCTGGGTTCTCAAGCATAGCAAGGCAAGCGTTGATCGCCTCGGTGAGGTTGTGGGGCGCCATGTTGGTCGCCATGCCCACCGCGATTCCTGAGCCACCGTTCACAAGCAGGTTAGGGAAGCGCGTGGGCAGCACTTCGGGCTCGTCGATAGTGTTGTCGAAGTTTGGCACAAAGTTCACGGTGTCCTTGTCCATGTCGCGCATCATCTCCTCGCCCATCTTGCCGAGGCGCGCCTCGGTATAACGCATGGCAGCTGGGCTGTCGCCGTCGATGGAGCCGAAGTTTCCCTGTCCGTCAACAAGCGGATAGCGCATCGCCCAGTCTTGCGCTAGGCGCACCATTGCCAGATACACCGACGAGTCGCCGTGTGGGTGGTATTTACCCAGCACGTCACCCACGATACGTGCCGATTTCTTGTAGGGGGCATTTGAGAAGTTGCCCAGTTTTTCCATACCGAAAAGCACACGCCGGTGCACGGGCTTGAAGCCGTCGCGCACATCGGGCAGCGCTCTCGAAACGATTACCGACATCGAGTAGTCGATGTAGCTGGTCTTCATCTCGTTTTCGATATTGATCTCAATAATTCGATCGTTGTTCATCTCACAAAAATTAAAATTTTACCTGTGGCGAGCTGCAAATCCAGCGAAATGTTGCCTCAATCATCACAGTCACGCCGAAACATTAAAATTAACCTACAAAGATACAATATTTCATTGAATTACACATTATATATGTGTAACAATTTTTCAAAAAAAATACTCTTGTGCCATATTATTGCACAAGAGCATAAATCTTAATAAATCAGTAATGACAAAAAGCATTATTTGGCTAATGCTTTTTTAAGTGCCTTAGCGAGTTGGTCGGGGCATGAGGTGGGTTTATAGCCACACCTTATGCCTTCGAGTTTAGCGATTGCCTCGTCGCAAGGCATTCCTTGCACTAGTCTTGAGATGCCCTGCAAGTTGCCGTGACAACCACCAGTGAAGAGAACTTGCTTGATAATATTATCTTCAATCTCAAAGTCGATTTGACGTGAGCATGTGCCTGATGTATAATATGTGTATTTCATTATTTTTTACACTTAAGTTGTTTTCAACTGTTTGAGGAAGTCGTGGCGACTGGCGATTTTGATTGTGGTACTATCGGTCATGTCGATAAGACCATTGTCATTGAGGAAGCTTATAGCACTCACGAGTGCTGGTCTTCTTGCACCCAGCAGCCAGCACAAGTCACGCTGACGGAAAGTCATCGTGATGTTTTGCGAGCGTTGTGATGTGAAAGCGCTCACAAGCATCACCAGTCGTTCCTGCACCGAGGCGTTGCCCAAGTTGAGCAGTTGTGATTTCCTCACTTGGGAATTTCTTGAGAGGTAGTTCAAAATATTGAAAAGGAAAACATCATCGGTTCTGAGCATCGCCACATAATCATGCTTTGCCAGTTGCAGGATGCCGCAACAGTCTATCGCTTTGACACTGAAAGGATAGCAAGTGTCAAGGCCAAAGAGGTAATCGGGAGCTATCACTTCGGGGGCTTCCAGCTCATGAGAAATCTTGAACTTGAGCACCTTACTTTCAAATTCTATCATTGCACGTCCTGAGACGATAAACCTCACGTGGGTGCACTCGTCACCGCACGACAAGATTTTCTCTCCTTTCCTGAACTTGAGGAAGTGGAACGGCACTTTCTCTACCGTCTCCTGGAGGCGCTCCTGACTGACGCCCTGGAACAAAGGCAAGTGGAGCAGTTTGTCAAAAATGTTTTCCATAATTATTATCGCGTTCTCGAGTAATAGTGTAATCGAGTAATCGAATAGTCGAGCATTCGAGCATTCGAACAATCAAACAGTCAAATAACTTATTTCAATAACTCAATCGCTTCTTCTACGGTGCAGTTATTCTGTTCTCCTGTAGCCATGTTTTTTATGGCGATAGTGCCTGATGCCATCTCGTTCTCTCCTACTATTGCCACAAAG
Organism: uncultured Prevotellaceae bacterium; assembly: GCA_937916085.1. Lineage (GTDB taxonomy): Bacteria > Bacteroidota > Bacteroidia > Bacteroidales > Muribaculaceae > Sodaliphilus. Next base: position 14,177 of record CALGGO010000004.1, read on the forward strand.
GGAACGCCTTTAGCATTGGCGTATGCCATCTGCTTCTTCATCTTTGCCGACTCTGGGAAAATCTCGCAGGAGATTCCTGCCGCGCGAAGTGATGCGATATGCTGCAGGCACACTGCCGCTTCTCTCTCTCCAAAGTTGATGAAAATCACCTTGGTTGTGGCTATCGTGTCGGCAGGATAAAGGTAAAGGGTGTTGAGGACGTCAAAGATGCGGTCAGCGCCAAAACTGATGCCCACACCCGACAGCCCGTCCATGCCAAAGACGCCAGTAAGATTGTCATAACGTCCACCGCCTGTGATACTTCCCATCTCCACATCGAGGGCCTTAACCTCGAGGATAGTGCCAGTATAGTAGTTCAACCCACGTGCCAACGACACATCAAGCTCTACTTGCGACTTGAGGTTTAAAGCACTAGCACTGCCGAGCACAAACATCATCTCCTCAATGCCTTTCATTCCTGTCTCAGAATTTACGAGCAGCGTTTTGAGAGTGGCGAGTTTCTCGTCGTTGCTGCCGCTAAGGGTAAGCAATGGCCGCAATGTGTCGATAGCGTCTTGCGACAGCCCTTTCTCAATTAACTCGGCATTGACATTGTCAAGCCCAATCTTGTCGATTTTGTCGATTGCCACCGTAATATCGACAATCTTCTCGGGAGCTCCAATCACCTCGGCAATGCCACTGAGAATCTTGCGGTTGTTGAGTTTAATCACAATGTTGATGCCAAAGCGCTTGAACACCTCGTCAATCATCGACACCAGCTCCACCTCATTGAGCAAGGAGTCACTGCCAACAACGTCGGCATCGCACTGATAGAACTCGCGGTAACGACCACGCTGTGGACGGTCGGCACGCCACACAGGTTGAATCTGGTAGCGCTTGAACGGCATCTGCAAGTCGTTGCGGTGCTGCACGACATAGCGAGCGAAGGGCACTGTCAAGTCATAGCGCAATCCCTTCTCGCTAACTTTAGTAATAAGGTGTATATAATCTTTGTTTGCCAGCAGTTCTTCGGGGGCATCTTTTAGATAGTCGCCGCTGTTGAGGATTTTAAACAGCAGTTTATCGCCTTCCTCGCCATATTTTCCCATCAGCGTTGAGAGGTTCTCCATCGCTGGTGTCTCAATCTGCTGGAAACCGTAGAGCAAGAACACGCTCTTGATTGTATCAAAAATATAGTTGCGTTTCGCCATCTCGAGTGGCGAGAAATCTCTAGTTCCTTTTGGAATTGATGGTTTTTGTGCCATTTTGTTATTTGTTTATCATTTATCGTTTTTAGCTGACGAGCTGACGAGCAAACGAGACAAGTGAATTGTCAAACGACTAGAAACTACAATGCTCTTGTTTTCATTTTTAGACATAAGAACATAAGTTCATTTTTTACTTTGTACTTAGTCCTTTGTACTTGGTACTTAGTCCTTTGTACTTAGTCCTCCAAACTCTCCACTTTATGCCATTGCCTTGTCAGCTTGTTCCTTGTCAGCTTATCAGCTTGTTAGCTTAATTACGGCTGCGGCCCATGAAGATCATCACATAATACATTAATGTCGCCAGCGAACTTAGGGCTGCTACCACATAGGTATAAGCTGCGGCGTGGAGGGCGTCTTTTGCATGCTCGGTCTTTATGCCGCTTGTGACACCCGACTTTTCAAGCCAAGCTACTGCACGACGGCTGGCATCAACCTCTACGGGAAGTGTGATGAGACTGAACAACGTGGTTAAAGCAAACAGACAAATGCCTACCAGCATAACCGTAGGGAACACCTCTATTAATAGAATTCCTGCAAGAAGCACCCAAGTAAGCCATTGTGACGCAAAACTAACCACTGGCACAAGAGCCGTGCGCATTTTTAAAAAGGAATAGCCATGAGCGTGTTGCAACGCATGTCCACACTCATGAGCCGCTACCGCCGCAGCTGCCACGCTATTGACCGAATAAACCACGTCGCTGAGGTTGACGGTGCCATTGGCAGGATTATAGTGGTCGGTGAGCTGCCCCGACACACTTGTCACATTAACATTGTTTATGCCATTATCTTGAAGGAACTTCGTTGCTACGTCTCGACCTGTCATTGGCACATCAAGAGCTTCTTGAGAATAGATTTTGAACTTATTCTGCAACGAATGCTGAACAAGGTAACTGATAATTGTAATTGCTATGAAAAGTATGTAAACCATAATAATGTGATGTGGTTACTTATTGATATTTTTCGGTTTTTCATCAAAAAAAACCTCAAATATTTTTTGGTTATTAAAAATTGATGTAAATTTACGGCGTTTTTTTGAGACAGCAAAATTTTATAGAGAAAACATACTGTTTTTTATTTAATATTCACTATTTTTTTAACAAACACAATAATTTTTTTTAACATTATGAAAAAGTTTTTCTTATTCGCTGTAGCTATTGCTACTCTTTCTTTGGTTTCTTGTGGTGAAGGCACTACCAGTGGTTCGGCTGCTAACGACAGCACTGCTTCGGGCAACCCCACTTCGGTAACTCCCAGCATGAGCGTTGAGACTCCTAGCGGCGTAGCTAGCGCTGTTTCAGGCGTTGTTGAGGATGCACAGGAAGTTGCTAACGATGCTGCTGCTGCAGTTGAGGACAAAGCCAATGACCTGAAGAACCAAGCTGAGCAAAAAGCTAATGAGCTGAAGGACAAAGCTGAGCAAAAAGCCAATGAGCTGAAGGACAAAGCTGAGCAGAAAGTTAATGAAGGTCTTGACAAAGCTGGCAAGAAGATCGATGAAGGTCTCAACAAGGCTGGTGAAGCAATTAAGAACCTCTAAATCACTGCTTTTAACTCCTTATTTCTAGAGGAAAATTTTGGAGTATTTCAAGAACAAAGGGAGACACTCACTGTGGGTTCTCCCTTTTTTAAAGAAAGAATTTAATTCGTATTATGAAGAAGTTTCTCTTATTTGTTGCAGCAATTGCTGCTTTTTCACTGACCTCGTGCGGTGGTGGCGACGCATCAAATGTGCCCGATGGCAACTCACAAGCCACTACTGTTGATCCTAACGATCCCACTCAGGCGATTCCGCAAATGTCCACAAGTGAAGAACAGGCAAGCGCCGCATCGGTCGAGCAAACCGCTCCCGAAGCGCAAACTTCAACGGCAGAACAATCAACCCCCGCCAATTAATATTAATAATGTGGATTTGAAACAATTTAAAAGGGAGGCACTAGCATTGTGTTCTCCCTTTCTCATTTAGACAGCCAACGCATTATGGACAAAGACATTATAGCACGACAACTTGTGGAGAAATTTGGCATTGCACAACTCAACGACATGCAGAATGCCGTCATAGAAAAGTGGCAGACGAGCAGGAAAAACTTAGTGCTCTACTCCCCTACCGGCACGGGAAAGACGCTGGCCTTCGCAGTGCCTGTTGTGCTTGACATCGAAGGGGCAAGTCTAACCACACAAGTTGTTATTATTGTGCCCACACGCGAACTTGTGCTGCAAGTCACAGAGGTTCTGAAGAAACTAGCTCCCTCAATAAAAACCACGCCATGCTATGGCGGTCACAACTCGCAAGAAGAACGAAAGTCGCTGTCGCAATCTCCAACGATAGTAGTTGCCACTCCAGGACGACTACTTGACCATATAGAGCGTGGAAATGTAAATTTTCAAACCACAAAGACGCTAGTCCTAGACGAGTTTGACAAATCCTTAGAGATGGGGTTTGTTGATGAAATGCGGCAGCTTATAATGCGTCTGCCCACGACAATCCGCACCATAATGACTTCGGCAACCCTAATTAAAAACGTGCCTAGCTTTATTGACCTTTCCTGTTTTGACACCGTAAACCTGCTGCAACAAGATGCTTTGTTGCCACAATCACGCATCACCACTTGGCAGGTAAAATGCAACAGCAGCAATCGCATTCAATGCCTGAAAGAACTGCTCTTGTCGCTCCCTGCCGAAAAAACCATCGTTTTCGCCAACCAACGCGACACCGCCCAATTCATTTATCAACAACTGGTTAAACTCGGCTTCACAACGGGACTTTACATAGGCACGCTTGAGCAGAGCGAGAGAGAGAAGGTGCTTGCAATGCTGCGCAATGGCTCGCTGCTTGTTCTTGTGTCAACCGACCTTGGGGGGGCGGTATCGACATCCGTGACATCAAGCACATTATCCACTATGAGCAGCCTATCACCAACGAGATTTTCACTCACCGCAATGGCCGCACAGCACGTGTTGATGCCACTGGCGATGTGTTTGTAATTACAAGTCGAGAAGAAACCCTGGCGCCATTCATCACAATTGACGGCATATATCAGCCCAAAGAAACCGACGCACCCACGACGAAACACCCTTCTCGTGCCACCATCCACATTAGTGCCGGCAAGAAGGAGAAAGTGTCGCGAGGAGATATAGTGGGATATCTGTTGCACAACTGCAAATCACTCAATGGCAGTGAGATTGATAGCATTGAAATATTTGACCATTATTCCCTTGTGGGCGTGCCAAGAGAGAAAGCCGAGGATATAGTAAAAACGATTTCACCTTACAAACTCAAAAAGATGAAGGTGAAATCGATGGTTGTGAGATTTAGACCTAAGTTTGTGAAATAAATGGTTTATTTATCAAGAACCTCACTCAGAATCTTATCCATTTGGTTGGCGTCATGATAGCCAATGATATTCTCTATCACCTCTTCATTAGGCGACAAAATCACGATATTGGGAATTGACTGAACATTGTATTTATTAGCCAGTTCTTCATCTTGATCAACATCAATTCTCCTAAACTCAATCTTATCACCATATTTCTCCTCCATCTGCTCCATCACTGGTGTCATAGCTTTACATGGACCGCACCAAGTGGCGTAGAAATCGATAAGGACTATCTTTTCCGAAGCGTTGTTCTGGGGCTTCTCGGTTTTTACTTTCTCGACAGCTCCAACTTCTGAACCTGAATTTTTCTTATTCTCACAGCTGTTGACGCCAACCATCAGCATCATGCCAAGAGTAACACACACAATTAATCTAATAGTTTTCATACGCAATATATTTTATAATGTCAATCAACTTAACTCTCCTTTACCTTGCCTGATTATCTCGGGCTCACTGCCGGTGCAATCGACCACTGTAGATGGTATGAGTCCTCCCCTGCCTGAATCAACAACCACATCTACATTTGCGCCAAGTGCCTCAGCTATCAGCTCGGGTTCGCAGCGGTAGTCATCGTCTTGCGCCGGCACCGACGTGGTGAGGATAGGATGCCCAAGCTCCTGCTCAATGGCAGTGGCAATTTTGTTCTCTGGAATCCTGATGCCCACTGTGCGACGGCCTTTAAACGCCTTGGGCAACTTCGACATTGCAGGAAAGATAAATGTGAAGGGACCAGGCAGGTTGTTCTTCATCAGGCGGAACTGGGTGTTGTCAAACTTTGCATACTGCGCCACCTCACTGATGTCACTGCAAATAATCGACAGATTGGTCTTTGCCGATTTCATCGCTTTCAAGGCACAGATGCGCTCTATCGCCTGATTGTTAAGTGCATCACAACCAATGGCATACACGGTGTCGGTGGGATAAACTATAATCCCGCCGTCGCGTAGCACTGCGGCAATCTCCTCAATGTGACGAAGGTTGATATTGTCTTCTATAATCTGTAATACTTTCATATTTACTTATTATTTAAGTTTCTATTTAATGTTTAACCATAATAAAGTGCTGTGTATCAGCTCCCCCTCTCGTTTATCGGGAATCGGGAATCGGGAATCGAGGTCTTCTCTAATCACTAATCGGTGCGAAGCACCAACTAATCACGAATCTCAAATCGCGCGAAGCGCTCTAACCTCTAACCTTCAAGTTTATAAAACTTTATAAACTTGAGTTAAAATTCAGTTATTATTCTCGTTTCAATATTTGTGGCTTGGGCATATTTTTCAAGCAGCGATGCCGTCCATGTTAATGCCTCATCAACTGGCATCTCGAGCGCGAAGGCGTTGATGTTGATTTGCACCCTGGTGCTGTCTAAAGTGAACTTTGTGCGCTCCTCATCGCTGGTGGGAGTCGCCACGCCGCCTTGGGCGTCACGATACACTGGCAGACCCTCTATGTTGAGAAATCCACGACCTATGGCGCAGTACTGCTCATCCTTCTCCCCTACTCCCATGGTGAGCGTGTCGCCCACCAGCTTGTCGGCATCAAGGCCGCTGATGGCATAGCCACTTTTTATCGACACAAGGTTCACAATGTCGATGAGCGAGGTGAGACGATACAGCCCAAGACCGCGAATTATGCGGCGGCACAGCGCTTCGCTCGACACGCGGTAGCGCCCAGGGTCTTTGCCCAGCGATTTGTAAAGTCGCCGTGTCGCAGCTATGGCGGGACGTTGGTTAATCTCCAGCAGCTGATAGGTTGATGCTATCCTAGCCGCCTCATCCTCAATTTCTTGCCATAGAGCATCGGCAGTCTCGCCATTCACCACATTGGCACTCAAGAGTCCTATTTGAACCTGCGGGCAAGCCGCCAAAATCCTAGGGTCAATTTTTACATTTATCATTACAGGGGAAGAATATTTCTCAATTTTTCTGCAAAATTAATACAAAAATCGGTTTTTTTGTGTATTTTTGCAAAATCATTAACATGACATATTTTTTTAATATAATTAATACACAATGAAACATCTATTTCTTTCTATTATTGCTGCCAGCATCGCGTTTGGCGCAATGGCTGATGCCAAAATCGAAAACCCCGACAGCACAGGGTTCAAATTCACCGACGTTAAAGTGGTAAAATCCACTCCAGTAAAAGACCAGAACAAGTCAGGAACTTGCTGGTGCTACTCTAGCAACACTTTCTTTGAGAACGAAATCCTGCGTAAGACTGGCAAGGAGGTTCATTTGAGCGAAGGTTTTGTGGTTTATCACTGCTATCTCGACAAAGCCATCAAGAATGTGAGACTGGATGGCACTAGCAACTTCGCCGAAGGTGGCGCAGGTCTTGATGTGGCTTACGTGTGGAAAAACTACGGAATGGTGCCAAACGAGGTTTACACCGGCATGACCTATGGTGACAAGAAATTCAACACCGCCGAGCTCACTGCTATGTTGCAAGGCATGGTGAACGTGGTTAACCAGCGCAAGCTCAAGAAGCTCACACCATCATGGCAAGACGGCTTCAAGGGCGTGCTCGACGGATACATGGGCAAGCTCCCCGAGACATTCACCTGGGAGGGCAAGACTTACACTCCTCAAAGCTATGCCGCTTCGTTGCCACTGAACATGGACGACTACATCTCCATCACTTCGTTCACTCACCATCCATTCTACAAGCCTTTTATCCTTGAGGTTGCCGACAACTGGACTTGGGAAGAGTCGCAGAACGTGCCTATCGACGAACTCTGGGAGATTGCTAACTATGCCATCGAGAAGGGCTACTCCATCGCTTGGGGTGCCGACGTGAGCGAGCGCGGCTTCAAGTGGCGCAAGGGTTATGCTGTGCTTGTCAAAGAGAAGAACGAGAACGACCTCAGCGGCACCGACCGCGAGCGTTGGGACCTGATGGCCGACAAAGACCGTGACGAGCAGCGCTGGGAAATCAAGGGTCCAGGCAATGAAGAGACCGTCACTCAAGAATCTAGACAAATGATGTTCGACAACAAAGAGACTACCGACGACCACGGCATGGTAATCGTGGGTACCGCGGTTGACCAAGAGGGAAACAAATACTTCAAGGTTCAGAACAGTTGGGACACCAACCAGCTCTATCACGGATTCTTCTACGTGAGCGAAGCATTCTTCAAAGCCAAGACGATGAACATCATCCTCAACAAAGAAGCCATCCCTGCCAAGATCGCAAAGAAGATGGGCATCTAAAAAAAACGTGACATCTCTTGACACATAACATTAAGGTTCCAAGCCACATCAAGGCTTGGAACCTTATTGCTTCTAACTAAGGGGTATGCAAGTAAGTATTAAATGTTAAGTATTAAGTGCCTCTCGAAAAATAACCGATAACCAACAACCGATAAAATAGTTTCTAATCGCTTCAGGTCGTTTGACTTAATAATAAACCACTGATTTTCACTAATTTTCACTAAGAATTGTTTTTAATCAAATAAAATGCTCACGCTCGCAAGGCTTTGTGCAAGCTAGTGCCATTCGGGCAGAATCTATCAAATCTAGAACAAATCAAACAAATAATTTTTGAAAGATTTGGAATGATTTGTAAGATTTCTCGCCGCTAGGCGACTCGCTTAATCGCATTTTTGTTTGCAATTGTTTGAAAAAATCAGCTTGTTTGACTCTATAATAACCTAAATGTGTTCTTTGATAACTGTGGTAAACTGCCGCCAGTATTGCTCTGTCTTCGCCTCTGCGACACCATAGAGTGTGCCAAATTGTGCTTTTGTGACTGGCTTCTCTTGTGCCATGATTGTGAGCACTTTGTCGCTGAATACCATATATGGCGGGATGCCTTTGGCCTTGGCTAATGCTCTGCGAACGTCTTTGAGTTTAGACAGCAGAACCTCATCAACATCATGCTCAACATCAATGGGAAACGTGGATTTTGCTGGTTTCTTCTTGGTGGGAAGATTGTAATAGAATCTAGAAAGCTGGATTTTGCGTTTCCCATATAGCACTTCCCGACCGAATGCCGTTGATTTTAGATGGTCGTCTTCTTCGTAAGCGATATAAATCAAGCCCAGCTGCAACATTTGCAGCAGATAGGCGTTCCACATCGCTTGAGTAAGGTCGTGCCCCACGCCATAGGTCTTGAGTTTGTCATAGCCTTTAGCGATAATCTCGCTCTTGCGAGACCCACGCAATATGTCGATAAGCGTCATGAAACCTACTGACTCTTGAGTGCGTGCCATCGCGCTCAGCGCCATCTGGCACAATGTAGTGCCGTCAATCTTGTCGGGAGGATTGTTGCACACATCACAGTTGCCGCAGTCGTGGTCATAGCGCTCGTTGAAATAGCTCAGCAAAATGCGACGCCTACAGACGGTGGCCTCAGCATACTGCTGCATGCGATTCAATTTCTCCACATTAATCATTGCCTGGCCTGAGTCATGGGCAAAACTCATCAATGTCTTCACGTCTCCAAACGAATAGAACATGAGAGCATCGGCCTTCATGCCATCGCGCCCTGCGCGCCCTATCTCCTGATAGTAGCTCTCAATGTTCTTGGGCATATTGCTGTGGATTATCCACCTCACGTTGCTCTTGTCGATGCCCATTCCAAAGGCGATAGTGGCGCAAATCACTTGCAGGTCATCGTTGATAAAATCTTGCTGCACTCGCAGCTTGATGTCAGTTGACATGCCCGCATGAAAGGCGTGCGCGTCAATTCCCAGGCTCTGGAGGCTCGCTGCCATCGTCTCGGTGCTTTTCCTGCTCAGGCAATAGATGATGCCGCTCTCGCCATGGTGCTTCTCAATGAAAGATACAATGCGTTTAATCTTTGCTCGCCCGCTCAGTCCACTCACCACGTTGAGCGAGATGTTGGGACGGTCGAAGGAATTGATGAAGATTTTCGCATCAGGAATGTTGAGCTGTTCTTTTATGTCGATGCGCGTCAAGCGGTCGGCAGTGGCGGTGAGTGCCAAGATAGGCACTCCCGGAAAGCGCTCTTTGACAAGCGACAGCTGGCTGTATTCTGGCCTGAAATCATGTCCCCAGTGTGAGATGCAGTGCGCCTCGTCGATGGCTATCATGTTGATGAGCATCTCTTTAGACCACTGGTCCATATCGGCAAGCAATCGCTCGGGAGATATATAAAGCAGTTTTATGTTTTGCTTAAACACATTGTCGAGCACGTCACGGTTCTGCTGTTCGCTCTGCTGACTGTTGATGGCGGCGGCAGGAACACCGTTAGCGATGAGGGCATCAACCTGGTCCTTCATCAGCGCCAGTAGCGGCGACACAATGATTGAACAGCCAGGCATTAGCAAGGCGGGAATCTGATAGCACAACGACTTGCCGCCGCCAGTGGGCATTAGCACCACCGCATCGTTACCATTTACCACATGCTCTATCACCTGATATTGCATAGGATAAAAGGTGTCGTAGCCGTAGAATTTCTTTAATACGGCAAGTGCTTTGCGTTCAAGGTCTTGCATAATGCATTCTGCATTCGTTTATCGTTGTTCGAGGATCGAAAATCGGGGATCGGTTATAGTTTATCGGGGATTGGTTATTCTGCATTCTGCATTCTGCATTTCTGTTAGAGTGCGTTTTTCTCGCCTCTAATGGCATTAAACACTGTGAGGAACATGATTTTTATATCAAGCATGAAGTTCCAATTCTCGGCATACCACACATCATACTCAACACGCTTCTCCATCATCCACAGCTCGTCGGTGGGACCACGGAAGCCATTGACTTGAGCCCAACCGGTGATGCCTGGCTTAATGGTGTGGCGAAGCATGTATTTGTCAATAAGCTCACTATATTCTTTAGTCTGCTGAACCATGTGAGGACGGGGACCTACTATCGACATCTCGCCCAGGAACACATTGATGAATTGCGGCAGTTCGTCAAGACTGGTCTTGCGCAGGAAGTTGCCAAACTTTGTCTTGCGTGGGTCGTCTTTTGTCGCCTGCAAGGTGTCGCTCTTGTCATTGACCCTCATAGAACGGAACTTATAGCACATGAACGAGCGTCCACGATAGCCGGTGCGTTCTTGCTTGAAGAACACCGGACCTGGTGACGAGAGTTTGATGCCTATGGCTATAGGGATGAAGATGATGGGAGAAAACAGCAGCACCAGTGATGATATCGCCAGGTCAAAAGCGCGCTTGACAAACTGGTTTATGGGATTGCTAAGCGGATGTGGTCGCACCGACAATACTGGCACCACGCCAAGTGTCTCGATCTCAAATCGTCGAGAGATATATTTTGAGAACTGGGGCACATAATAGAAATCTATGGCGTTACGCTCGGCGAGATTTATCATGTCTTGAAGATTGTTGTGCTCACTATCGGGCAGTGCGCAATACATCTCATCAACGCTGTGGTCGTTCAAGAAATCTACAAGCTTGTCGAAAGTGGCAGTGTAGCATTGTAAATCTTCAACAGGCTCTGAATCAAAATATCCCACCACATGATATCCATAGCCCTGGTCTTTCTCAAGCTGTTTCATCAGTCTCACACCGGCACCGGCATGCCCACCTCCTATTATGATTATCTCTTTATAGTTATAGCCCTTGCTGCGATACCACTTGAGCAATTTTCTTGACACGATCCACCACAAAGAGAGCAATAATGTGAAGATGCCATAGAACATGAACACATATCGCCACAGGGGCAGAGCATCAATAAATGAAACTAGCATCAAGAATATCACTGCGTGAAGCATCACATACTTGAGCAGGTGAATGAGCACACGGTCGATATACACAGTTCTCTTATCGTGCAGCGAGCTCAGCACATAAACTACTACGCAGAATGACAAGTTGAGCATCAGCCACACTTGTTTGCTATAGAATGGCAATGAGCCCAAGTCGCCTATAATCATGCATGTGATAAAATAGGCTGCATTAAGGACTATGAAGTCTATAATGATGAAAATCCAGCGGATAAAATGACCGTATCTGCCTCTACTTTTCACAACTAATTCAGAGTTTAGAGTTTTTTAGCTGACAAGCAAACAAGCTTACGAGCGTACGAGACAAGTGAACAGTCAAACGACCAGAAACAGCTGGCACATAATTGTCTTGAGAACTCATTTAACACGCTTCGCGTGGAAATTCAACAAAATTGAAACAAAAAATCTAACAAAAAATTTGGATAATTTTATTTTAAAATTTTGTTAAATTTGAGTCAAGCATGATGGCTTCGCCACCGCCAACCGCACTTCGTGCGACTAAGGCTTCATGCTCTCCTCGAGCTAAAGGTTCTCGGCGAAGCCGAAACCTGTTGCGACAACTACTATTGTCTTGTCAGCTTGTTTACTCGTCAGCTTGTTAGCTAAATAAAAAGCCTAAATTTTCTCGTCTATGATCTTGATTTTTTGCTCAAGCAGTGCGATCTCGTCCTTGAGGTTGGCAATCTTGCGCTCCATTTCCTTGACAATGGTGTTGCCGCTCTTGGAAGTGGCATTGAAGAATCCCATATTGTTCTCATAGGTCTTGAGCTCGTTGCACTTCTGCTCAAAGACGCGCACCAGTTTCTCACGCTCGTGATAAACCTTGTCGCTGCCCGATTGGCTCATAGTGCTCTCGAAGTTTGACAGCCTAGACCTGATGGCCTTCATGTCAAATTTCTCAAATGCCTTGTCGATGGCTTCCTTATAGGCGCTATAGATCTTGTCTTTCTCCTTATATGGCACATGACCTATGGTTTGCCATTTCGACATCAGGTCTCTAATCTGCTGAGGTGCATCCTCGGGCGTTTCCTCTGTCTCGAGGATGGCGTTTATCTGAGCGATAACCTCTTTCTTGGCCTTGAGATTCTCGTGCTCCACTGAGCGCTGGCTGGAAGTCTGTTTCTTTTTCTGCTCAAAGAAATAGTCGCAGGCGGTGATGAAGCGTTTCCACACGGCATCGCTATGACGCTTGACAACGGGACCTATTGTCTTCCACTCCTTTTGGAGTGCAATAAGTGCATCGCTGGTCTCTTTCCAGTCGGTAGAGTCTTTCAGCGCCTCGGCCTTCTCGCAGAGCTCGGTCTTCTTCGCCAAGTTTGACGCCAACTCCTCTTTCATTGTCTTGAAGAATTGTGCCTTCTGCTCAAAGAACTCGTCACACGACTTGCGGAAGCGGTTGTAGAGCGATGTGTTCACCTTGCGAGATGCGAAACCGAGCTTCTTCCACTCTTCCTGGAGGGCGATAATCTTCTTGGTGGCATCGTCCCATGCGGCGTAGGTCTTGAGGCCGCTGGTCTCGATCTTCTCTATATCCTCGCACAGAGCGGTCTTGGCATCGGCATTCTCTTTCTCACTAGCCTTGCGCTCCTCAAAGAATGCCTGGTGTTTCTTGTTGATAACTGCCGAGGCGGTCTTGAATCGTGCCCACACCTGCTCACGAATCTCCTTGGCTACAGGGCCCGTCTCGCGCCACTTGTCGTGGAGGGACTGGAGGGCTTTGAACGCGGCTATCACGTCGGTCTCCTCATCCAGTGCTTCGGCGCTCTCGCACAGCTGCTGCTTTATCTCAAGGTTTTTCTTGAAGTCATAGTCTCTGAGCTCTTTGTTGATCTTCAAGAGGTCGTAGAAGTTCTCGATAGCAGCCTGATAGGCTTTCCACACCTCGGTGGTGCTTGTCGATGGCACCTCACCCACAGCTTTGAACTCCTGTTGCAATTGCTGAACATGGGCAAACTGGCGGTTGATGTTGTCAGTATCTTGAGAGATGGTCTTGATTTCCTCGATAATCTTGTTCTTCTTTTCGAGATTGGCCTGCTTCACGGCTTCTTGCTCGGCATTGAACTCGGCGCGTTTCTCTTTAAACTCTGCGAGCAGCTCTTTTATCTTGTGCTCTATGTCATCTTCTCGGGGCGCAAAGGCGTCTTCCTCGTTGCCGCTCTCCACGAAAGCGGCTTTTTCTTTGCTTATCTCCTCTTTCCTGAGAGCAAAGAATGCACCCTTGATTTGTGCTACTCGTTCTTTAACATTCTCTACTGGCATAGCCATGAGTTTCTCAAGTTGCTCCACAAGCTCTTCTTTGCCCAGTGTGGAATAATCTACAGCTGGCAGCTCCTCGGCAGGCTCTTCAACCTTCACCTCGGCAGGTTCCTCGGTTTTTTCCTCGGCGGGAGCTTCGGGCTGCGGCTCTTCTTTCACCTCGGAAATAACAGGCTCTTCAACCTTCACCTCGGCAGGAGCTTCGGGCTGTGGCTCTTCCTTCGCCTCGGGCAGTGGCTCTTCAGCCTTAGGTTCTTCGGCAGGAATGCTTACTTCCTCTGCCTCCTGTGCCTCGGGTTGTGGCTCGGGCTGCTCAAGTTCAGGCTGTGGCTCTTGAGCCTTTACCTCCTCAAGGGTTTCAACTTGATTCTCAACTGCTACTGGTTCTTCAATCTCAGTAGATTTGTTTTCAACTGTTTCTGCCACGTTCTCTACAGCGGCAGCCTCAGCATTCAGAGTTACGTCTTTCTCGACATTTACATTCGATTCTGACATTTCACGCGTTACCATAGTTTACAATTATTTAATCGTTGTTCGTTTATCGAAGATCGGGGATCGGGGATCGGGAATCATTGCTCCTCTAACCTCTAAACTCTAACCTCTAACCTGCGCGAAGCGCTTTAATCTGCGCGAAGCGCATCTAAAAATGCGATTTAGCGAGTGCAACGCCGTGCTTGCACGAGCATTGCCGAGCGTGAGCATTTTATCTACTTTCAAAATTAACTCCAAAAATACTGCTTTTTTGCTATATGGAGAAAAAAAAATGATGTTTTTTTCATTTCTGCCCTCTTTTTTCACCAAAAAACGAAAAAAACGGTGTTTTTCGACACCGTTTTTATTCATTTTTTAATTGAAATATAGCAGCAGAAAACTCCTCTACTCCTGCTGACACCGTAGAATAGATATCTATTACTTTACAATCTTCTCGCTCTTGCGAGAGCCGTCGCTGTAGGTCGTCACCTTGATGTTGAAACCGTGGAATGGATTCTTTGATTCAATGCCATGTATATTATAATAAATCACCGATTTCACCTCTTTGTTGTCTGCGATTGAGTTGATGCCAGTCAGTTGTTCCATAATCTTATGGACATCAAAGTATCGGGAGTCATAGAGCCTAGTATTGACAAGATTGTATAGAACATAGTAATTTTGCAGATACCTGTCAAAAGGATAGTTGGCGCCGCCCATAATGGGTGGACGAGCCACATACTGCACATCAACGTAGCTTGCTCCGTCGTCAAACATCACTCTGTCACCATCAAGATATCCTCCGTCGAGCACTGTAAGTCGATTGATGTCTAGACCATTGGCAATATCCTCTTCAAGACTGTAAGCGTTGTTGTCATCAAGCTCTACAAGTCGCACCGCTGGCTCATTTGCCACATATTCAAATCCCATGCGCATCAAGGGGTTGCTGAATTCCATACCATTAGTCTCAGGCAGTTTCAAGTCAATGACTTCGGCATCGGTACCCAAGTAGAAATATTTTAAATTGGTGTTTTGTGATAAGTCCAGATTCCGGAAATGGAAAATCTTAGTATTGTCATCAATGTTCCATGTGCGGTGTCCAAACGACACTCCCTCCAGATTATACAGATATTCAATGCCCTTAAAGTTAATGACATTCTTGAGCATTTCTTCGCCTTCAAAATCATCGCTGTCATAATAATTACAGAAATGCCATGAACTTCTGTAGGTTCTCAATAAGTGCATATTGCCCAGTTCATCATAGCTGAGGACTCCGTCTTCGTTTGTGTCGATATGAGCCGACAGATATTCCCTAAAGTTCACATCGGGGAAATGCTCCTGGTCGAGAGCAACGCTCTCGCCTTCGGCGATGACTTGTTTCTCTAGGCGGTTCCATCCTGTTTGTGCCTGAATCTTGATAGTGCTGTTGCATGTGTATTGCTTGTCACCATCGGCAGCAATCAGGTACTGCATGTGAGCCTCACATGTCCCTCCATTGAATTGCAGATAGGTGTTTCCATCATCTTCAGTAACCACCTGGGCATTGTCGATATTCAAGATGCGGCTCACATCAAGACCTGCGGCAATATATTTGTTCAAGCTAAAAATATAACCACTCTCATTGCCCAAGACTTCTCCCTCGATGACAAATTCGGGGACTGCCACGCCATCTTGCGGCTCATAGTTGAAGAACAGCATTGGTGAGTTCTTGATGACGACACGCTCGAGTGCGCCTGTCGTGGGGAGATAGAGATGCGAGAAAGGCTTGTTGTCTTTGAGATAGACACTAGTCGTGAAATTCCCATCGGGAATTTGGTCTCTCGACATATACAACGCCTCGTTCTTGTCGCCAATGAGATAACGCCAGTTGGGATGATTGAGCTCAAGGCGCTCCAGGTTGGGGAACCAGTCGAAGTGATAATCTACCGCATTCCTGCCCAGCAGGTGCTCGGGGTCGGCACTGCTGTCAATCACTGTCACTGCTTCTAGCTCCTCGGCTGTGAGAATGCTGTCATTGTTAACGTCAACATATCTCAAGCACCAGTCGTAGAAACAGTTTCGGGCATTATACTCAGGAGCACCAAATCGTGACTGCAGTTCTTGCATATTCTCTATCGACCACCCCAGGTCAACCCAGCCCTCAGAGCCAATTTGAGGATTGGGAATCTGATAAGCACCAAAGGCGCTATTGAAATAGTCGATATAGAAATCATAATAGTTCAAGCCGCTGAGGTCCTTGTCAGCAGTGGTTGAGGCACATAACATCAATGATTTAGGCATCACTGGAGAAAGAGTGAGCATCAACAAAACCAATATATAGACCTTTTTCATAATTGTGAGATTTTAATTGTTTTAGTTCGCAGAACTAGTATAAGAATCTGATATTTCAAAATATTTGTCCACTTTTTTAATGACTAAACATTTCATTCTGTCAAGTCTCGCACATGATCAAGGTGCTTGATGACGCATGCCGGCACTCCAGCCACCACGCTATTGGATGGCACGTCTTTGACTACCACGGCGTTGGCTCCGATGAGAACATTGTCGCCAACGGTTATGCCTCCTATTACCTTGGCACCGCAGCATATCTCCACATTGTCGCCAATCACCGGGGCACGCAAGTCATGGTTGAAGCCTATGGTGACTTGCTGATAAACTTTGCAGTTCCTGCCTATCTTCTCGGCTGAAATTATGGTAGAAAAGCCATGTTGAATTATCAAGCCTCCACCTATGTCGTTGGTGGAGATCTCGAGGTTTGTTTTGCCTCGCAGCCACCAACGTGACAATATGCCAAGCAACCTAGCTCTCTTATAGAAAACCGACCTGAACTCCGGCATACTACCCATAAAGTAAGAGAATCCCCACAAGTTGCATGGCTGATGCTGCCATCGCGTCCATTGTTTCAAGTCTTCCATCACTAACTGCCTAACCTTTGAAGGCATGGCAAGCCAATATATAAGAGCTAATGGGAGCACTAATAATCCGTATATTTTTCTTTTGATAATTATCATAAAAGCTAATTTAAAAGAATGTTGTTTATGTTTATCACATTCTGGCTGCTAATGTAATTTAGGATAATTGACATTATGTCATTCACCACACCCTCAAACACATTATTGGCAAAACAGAAACGACTGGCGCCACATCCCGTTGTTGAGTAATAAAATGTTGTGTTTCCTGTTTTTTTAATTACTAAATGATTGTCAATAAAGGTCAGATTGCCACTTGAGCCATAGTCTTGTAATGCAATAGTGAAATTATAACTCTCAAAATAGTTTCCCTCAATATAAGCGTTCATCTCACCTATATTATGGCAGTAAATGCTAGTTCCACCTTTAATGATGTTTCCTTTTGCTAGCAAATCCATCTTGTCGATAATGCGGTCGCCAGTGCAGTTGCCATTGCAGCGGAACTGCGCTTGGGTGAGGAGCAGGGCGTGGTAGGCGAGGTTCTCGTCGCCTTGCAGGGAGTCGCGGTCGATGGCTTCGAGGATGGCAAGTGAGCTGTCGGGAGCGGTCCACATCAGCGAGTCGGCTTGCACCAGCCGCTTATCGACACCCCTCCCGCAGCTCATCACAGCGGTGACGAGCAAAAAAGTGAGCGATATGTAAAGCAGTTTCCTCATTAGCGTTGCAAAGGTAATAAAAAGTTGGCAGTTATCGGTAATCGTTTATCGAAAATCGGGGATCGTTTATCGGAGACAAGCGAACGCCGCGGTGAGGCGCACTACACCAACATCACCTAGGCTTGATTTCTTGTCTTCTTGTCTTCTTGTCTTCTTGTCTTCTTTCTTCTTGTTTTCTTGTCTTCTTGTCTTCTTGTCTTCTTGTTTTCTTGTCTTCTTGTTTTCTGTTCTCTAATCGTGCGAAGCACCAACTAAACTGCGCGAAGCGCAACATACTAGCGAGCAAAGCGAGCGGCTAACTAGTGAAACGGCAAACTAGCGCGAAGCACGGCAAACTAGCTGGCAGATCTAAGCGTCGGGGCCATAGAAGATGGTAGAACAATTGTTGTCATCCAGCACTTGCGAGGCCACACGCTGAATGTCGTGGGCAGTAAGCTGGCTATACCTGTCGTTCTCGCTGTTTATGGCTTCGGCACCCCATAGCAGCTCATGGCTGCTAAGCAGTGACGCCTTCTGGGCATAGCCCACACTCTCAAACAGCTTGTTAGAGAGATATTTGTTCACATACTTATTTACTTCGTGCTGTGTCACTCCTTCGTCATTTAGACGGTTGAGGACCGCGTCGATAGCGGCATTGGCTTTCTCAAAACTTGCGCCAGGCGCCAGGCAAGCCCTGATGTAAAACAAACCCGGGTCGCGTGAGCCGAGCACCGAAGCGCTGACTTCGCTGAACATGTCGGTGCCTTGAACCAAGTCACGATGAAACCTTGATGAAGTGCCGTTGCCAAGCACGTCGCTCAGCAAGTCAGTGGCTTGATAGTCGTCGTCGCAGCGACCACACATGTGATAGGTCCGGAATATCATGTTGTTTGGCACCTGGCTGTGATGCGTCATGAAGCGTGGCTGCTGCTGCTCGGGCTCTTGAGGCAGGCAGCGCGGCAGCCGCTGACGTCCCTCAATGTCGCCAAACCATTTCTCTACAAGGCGAAGGGCATCGTCAAACGCCACATTTCCCGACACACACATCACCGCATTGCTGACCGAATAATGGCGACGATGGAAATCCACCACATCATCTCGGGTAAAAGATTTGATAGTATCAACATCTTTTCCTATCGTGGGCCATTGATAGGGATGCTTCTTATAAGCTTGACCATGCATCAGATGCAGGATGTCGCCATAGGGCTGGTTGAGATAACGCTGCTTGAACTCTTCTATTACTACACTCTTCTGGACCTCAATATTCTCATCGGTGAGGTCAAGATTGAGCAGCCGCTCGCTCTCTAGCCACAATGCCGTCTCAAGGTTTACTGCAGGCAATTCCTCATAATAGTCGGTCACATCAATGCTAGTCCAAGCATTGCTGCTGCCTCCCACTCCTGTCAAGACATCATCAAACTTGGTGATGTGCTTTGTCCTTGAGAACATGAGGTGCTCCATCAGGTGAGCAAGCCCGGTTTTAATGGGCTGCTCATCGCTGGACCCCACATCATATAGCAGGTTTACCGCAACCATCGAGGTCACAGCATTGTAGTGATGGATCAATCGTAATCCGTTGTCAAAAGTGAACTTGTTGAACTGAATCATAGTTTATAGTTCATAGTTTTTAGCTGACAAGCTGACGAGCTAACGAGCTAACAAGACAAGTGTAATTCGTATATCGGGGATAGGGTGCATATTGTCCTCTCGCAAAGCTGCACCTATCGGTGTCGCAAAGCCGCGCAAGCGCGGTGTAAATAATATTCCTGCGTAAGCAGGCTTTGTGACGAGCTTCGCTCGCAACTTTGTGAAATCATAATTAATAGCAGACTGGCAACAAAATTTTAATTCTAATTTTCATTTAATTTTAAGCGCGTAGCGCGCCCATAAAGCGTGGGGGGCAATTGCCTTGTCTGCTTGTTCCTTGTTAGATCCTTGGCAAAATTTTCGCTGAAATGATTTTGACGTCATCTACTGGGCGGTCATATTTGCCGGTATTCACATTCTGGATTTTGTCAACAACATCCATTCCTCTCACCACTTCGCCAAAGACGGTGTAAGTGCCATCAAGATGCGGAGTGCCTCCAACGGTGGAATAGGCGTCGATCTGCTGTTGTGTGAACTGCACGGGATTTTGGGCATACCATTCCTCGGTGAGCTTGACTAGTTCGTTTTGGAGATTCATCAACGCTGTGGTGTCGGCTTGAGCTTGCAGCGACTCGATCTCGGCAAGACGCTCACGAGCTAGGGCTTGGAATTTCATAGCCTTTGCCTGCTCCGACAGCCTCTCGACCATAGCATTTAGCTGGTACTCTGAATAACGTCGGCCAGTAACGATATAGAACTGTGAGCCCGAGCTTTTGCGCTCGGGATTGGTCTCGTCGCCCTCACGAGCTGCCGCCAAGGCGCCACGCTTGTGGAACAGTTTTGGATAAACAATCTCGGCTGGCAGGTCATAGCCTGGTCCACCACTGCCAAGCAACGCGTCAACCGTGGCGGTCTTCGAGTCGGGATCACCGGTTTGAATCATGAAATTATTAATCACTCGGTGAAAAAGCACACCATTGTAGGTCCCGTCATTAACGAGTTTAATGAAATTATCTCGATGTTGGGGAGTTTCATTGTAAAGCGCTAGCTCAATCTCGCCAAAAGTGGTTTCGAGCAACACTCGTGTGGTATTGCTTAAATCTACGGTCATAGCAGGAGTTTTGTTTTCATCGGTTGTGACATCATCATTAGCAATCATTGCTTTCGTGCTGAAGGTCAGTGCGATAATAGCCAATATCGCAACCACTACTGTAATATACTTTTTTGTCATAATTATTCGTTTATCGTTATTAGTTTATTGAGGATCGAGGATCGAGGATCGAGAATCGTTTTTCGTTTATCAGAAACAAGCGAACACCGCGGTGCGGCGCACTACACCAACACCACCTAGGATTGTCTTCTTGTTCTCTTGTTCTCTTGTTCTCTTGTCTTCTTGTTCTCTTGTCTTCTGTTCTCTTGTCTTCTTGTTCTCTTGTCTTCTTGTTCTCTTGTCTTCTTGTTCTCTTGTCTTCTGTTCTCTTGTTCTCTTGTCTTCTGTTCTCTAATCGTGCGAAGCGCTGTTCCTCTAAACTCTAACCTCTAATCTGCGCGAAGCGCAATCTCCTAAATTCCTATAGGATATAGTCTCTTGTAGATGCGGCGGAAGTTGTCGTCGCTGGCGATGAGTGAGGCGGCGCGCTCCTTATAGTCGTTGCCCCATATCGAGGAGGCAAGCACTCCAAGATAGGCGCGCTCACGGTCGGCAACTATCGCCGCCTTTATCAGGCGGTCGATTTGTGGGGCAAACGTCTCTTTGTCAATGGCGTTAAGGTAGCGGGCTGTGCTTACCGCAAACTGCCCTGTCTTGTCCACTCTGATGATGTTATCTACCAGTTCGTCAACCTCTTGGGGGAAGTTAGCATTATTGATATTATTGGCGATATACTCGTAGGTGAGCAAGCCATTATCATCCTTCTCAAGTCGTTTTTTCAATTCGTCGTCCATATTATAACAGTTTTCACAGCGCAAATATAAACAAAATTTCTAAAATACAAAAATTTGATGCATTAGAAACTGAAAATGGACAGGTAAGACAGGTCGGACAGGCCAGACAAGTCGGACTGTTATCAGATTAATAAGTCTAATTACTTCGTCAGTGAAACGTTAATCGAGATGCCGTAGTTGGTGTTGGTGGTTGGGTATGACGATGACGACACGAGTGGCGTGTTCACCTGATGGTCGAAGAAGGCACCAAGCGTGATGCGCTTGCTCATGACATAGTTTGCCGCGAAGTTGATGCCGAGGGTGCGTGTGCCACTAGTCGCCTGAGTGGTGTTCACGTCAATCTTGCGGATTAATGCGGTGTTGTTGTTGAGCTGCAGGTTGAAGTTGAGCGTGAGGTCGTTGTTCACGTTCTCCTGCTTCTTCTTCATTTTGAGCACAGTGTTGAAGTTCGCAATCTTGTAGCTGGCGCCTATGACGAGAGATTTCTGAAGCGTCTCAACAAGTTGTAGCGATGAGATGTTGAGTGCCAGAGTGCGAGCGTCACGATACTCCACATTAAAGCTCAAGTCATTCTTGAGAGTGGCATTTACGCCAATCAATGGAGCAAATTTCTCGGTAATAGTCACCGACGAGATATTATAAGGAGAATTAGGTATAGGACTGCCCGTGAGAGCATCCTGCGTAAAGCCTAAGCCCTCGCCTATCGAAACCCAATCGGTATAGCTCGAGAAGCTTCCCACCGAGTAGGTACACTGGTAAGCATGAGTAAGTGTGAAGTTCTTGAACACTTTCTTCATAGCGGGTATCTTTGATAGTCCGTCGTAGGTCACACGCCAGTTGGGTAAGATACTCTTAATGCCCGGGAAGGGGTTCAGGTCAACCTTCGCGGCATCTTTGCCAGAGTAAGCAGCAAGGAATGCAGGTATCATAACATCGCTACCGGCGGGATTGACAGAGCCACTCTCGGGATCGAACGGATTGCCAGCGAATGATGTGCCGCGCAAGAAACCACGTTCTGGATATGTGACACCCATATACTTTTGTTCGATTCGGCTTGCCACAATGGGGATGTTATTCAAGAACTTATTAAATGCCTCGCTATAGTATTCATTGTCGGCAGTGACACCACGCAGGGCGGTAGCTATTGCGACATGAGTCTTGGTATAGGAGCCCGAATAAAGCACGCCCACGTCATCATACATAAACTGAATCTGGTTGGTGCGGTTATCAGTGCGGTTTCCGGTGAGAGTAATCTTGAGGCCATTAATAGGCTCTATCACTGCCTCGGCGCTGAACTCCTGCGTCTTGGAGAATATCGCCGGTGAGGTCTGAGTAGAGTCACCAAGAAGCCATCCGCGTCTCTTTGCCTTATCAATATAGCTTTCTCCCACGAAACCGAAGGCAAAGTCAAGACCCGGAGCCATAACATCATAATGGGTGTTCTGACCGAAAATGTCGCCCACGTTAGGCACAAACTGAGGTATCGACAACGACTGGGTTTGACGCCATTTCACGTTCACACTCTTTACACTTATCAGCAAGCGTGTGAGATACTGCGCAAATTCGGTGCCGAAGTTCTTCTTGTCGCTGCCTATCACCTCGGTGACTGTCACCTTGATGCTTGTAGAGTCGCGGTTTAAGATTTCAATGTTGTTGTTATCTTTAACATTGTACTTCACGGGATAGCGCTTGCCATCGATAGTGGTGGCTGTCACCCTCACCTTCTTCACGTTCATGTTGTGCTTGACGGTGGTGGTGGTGTCGGCGTTAAGCTGGAAGGTGCGGTCAAATTTCTTTGCCTTCTTCTTATCGTTCTTCTTGTCTTTATTGTCACGACCGCTACCCGATGATGAGAAACGTTTCTGCACATCTTTCACGTAAGGCAGCTTGCCATATAATGTCTCGAGGTTGAGACGGGTGTCGATGTTCAGCGACGACTGATTGGCGATGTTGTTACCCGACACGATACCGGCAATCTCAGTACCACGATCCCAACGGTAAGTAGCGTTATAAGTGGCATTGGCGGTGATGAAGCTCAAGATTGGTATTGCGCTGAAAGGTGCCTTGTAAGATGCCGTGAAGGTCTGATTATAGGCCCACGGAGTTCCCAAATCCTTAATGCTGCGCCACACGCTGTCGCGCCAGTCGCGGTATTCATCGGGGAACAGTTTCTTGTTCACCTGCCCCATCGGCTCAAGGATGTGAGCTGTCGTCTGGCTATTGAACGACATGTTGATTGACTTAGTGAAATTCCACGTCAGGGCAAACTGCCTGTCCCACAAGAAGTTCTTGCTCACCGATACTGGCAGCACAATATCCACATCGGTCTCGTTGCGGGTTTGCTGCTCATAGTAATATCTTGAGATATTTGTGCTGAAAGCCAACGAAGTGGGCAACCAACGGAACTCCCATTCACGGAAGAACTTCATATTCTTGTTCTTCTGGTCAATGGCCTTTTCAAGTGGCTTGAACGGCTTAATGTAAGGAGTCCAAGCATATTGCATACTGCCTCGGTAGTCGTTGGTGTTTTCATACACATAGTCGGGATTGGACTTGTGAGTCTTGTTGAACGAGTAGTTGAAAGTGAAGTTGGCTGGATCCCAAGGCATAGGGTTCTTGCTCTTTACATCAAATTTCAAGCCCGAAATCGAGAAGTTTTTGACCACTGTCTCGCTCACGGCGTAGGCTTTGATGGAGTCTTTCTGCTCCTCGGTGGCGCAGGCTTCGAGAGCGTCTTTGAGCAAGATGTCCTCGTCGAGAGGATTGTACTTAGGAGTGACCTTCTCGTTGCTATAGGAGAAATATACTGGTGCACGCAACTTCACCTTCTCGGGAACGAAACGTCCCATATCGGCCTGTACCGCCACGTTATACTGGTCGTAGTTGTCGAGACGGCGGTTGTTCATGCTCTGATCTACCGAACCAAAGCCACTTGTCTCCTTGTGCCATCCCACATTCACAACACCTATATCACTAAGGTTAAGACTCATTGAGGCCTTTGCTGCCCAGCCTCCCTCACTGTCGAAGTCGGTAACTCTGAGCTCATCAACCCACACCACGAAGTCCTTGGTAGTACCTGCGGTGTTGTTTCTCACTCCAATAAGCATCACTCTCACCTTGCTCAACGAGGGATTACCCATCACATACACATGGTTGCGAGGATTATTGGGGTCTTGCTCTTGATAACGCTGTGTATATGCCACATCGGGGTTTCCTGCCATCTTCTCGGCATTGCGGTTCTTCTTGGCTGCCGTGAGGATGTCCAAATCAAGGTCAAGCATGTTCTCGCTGGGCCATACGGCAAGACGGTCGGCACTGCTATTGTTGCTGTAATGACCTGGAGGAGTCACCATCAGAGGTATTTCATACTCATAATAGTTGTTCTTGACGTCTGAACCCATACGCACGAAGAGTGAGACATCTCCATTCTTCAAGTTTGTAGCATCGTTAATGAACGCCTCGTTGTGGACAAACATCTGTAGGCGCTTATAGGTGCGGAGGTCAAGGTTAGTGTTGCGATATACGCCACGGGCGTCACCTGCCTCAAGGCCTTCGACCTTCATCTGCATTGACTGCTCATTGAGCTGAGTAATCTGCGATTGTCCTGAGTCGATAATTCTTGACACGCCTGGAGGCAGCACGTAGTTCACTGGTTCGCGGCTGGCGTTCTCCTCAATATTTACAGTGTTTACATCAATACTTCCGTTGCCTGGCATATCGGCACGGCCATTGAGGTTATAGTCGTAGTTGCGCCACTCGCCTCTCACGAGCTCAAGAGAAGCAAAACGCAAGTGAGTGGTCTCTTTGAAGCCTGTCAAGAACATTCGCATGAAGCGTATCGACGAGAAGTCGTTGATGGCTCCAACCACCTTTTCATAACTCTTGATAGGAATGCAGAACTGATACCAGGTCACGTGTTGGTCCTCACCATTGCGTGTGCGCTGAACCGACTCCTGCTTGTCGATGATGAAGTTCTTGCCCACTTGGAGATCCTCAGGGCGTATCGACACCTTATACTGGAAATAGCGCTCATATTCATTAAGAGTGTTATCTTGGTTGATATCCTCCACGTCAGGCACACTGCGGGCACTCTGATACATGCCGTCGGCAGCGTCTTCTTGCGACAGGGAGTTGCCTTCGGTGCCGTTATAGTGCTTATATCGCTCAAGAATCGAGAGTTTCTGCTCGTCGTAGTCATATCCTCGATAGAAGTGGTAGTTGTCGCCGGCAGGGTCATTGATGGGCGAGAACTGGTCGGTCTCCATCTGAGCTATTGTCTCGGCGGGCAACGTGGCGCGCAGTTTGTCAACATAAGCCTTGTAGGTGGGGTAAGTCTGCTCGTCGTTGGTGCTTAATCCGTTGAGACCCACGTCTTGCTTGATGCGCGAACCAGTAGCAGTCTCAAAGGCGTAGGTAAGTGACGATTTCGACGCCACCCTACCCCAGTTAGTCTCTTTTACGGCTAAGCTATCGTTATCGGTATATGGAAGACCGTTCTCATAGCTCTTGAGACCATCTTTAAGGATATCTTCGCTAATCTCACCTAAGTTTAGATAAAAGTCACCACCTTCGGTGTTGGGATTTGTCTCATCGAGGAATGGGTCTAAGAGCCAGAACTTAATGTATTCCACATTATTTGTGACAAAGTCGGTGTTCTCAATCTTTCGCATGATACCACCCCAACGATTCTCGGGATTAAGAAGATTGCCTTCTGAATCAATATTCTCGGCGTCGAGGTTGTAGGGACCACGCTCTTTGGGATAGTAAGAGAGGTTCAAGGTCTGAATGGTCGATGACTCGCCATAGTTCAGCTCACGACCTGGGAACACCTCGGTGTAAGGAATTTCACGAACGTAAGGATTTGACAACTGGTCGAGGTCGTTCTTGATATAACCTGGCACAAACGACGAGTTGCGCTGAGTGAACAAGCGGTCGATATAATACCATGAGAGCAACGAACGGTTCTTGCCGTAAGCCACATCGTTGGAGAGTGCCGCTTCGGGGAACAGAGCGTCGTTGGCGTTATCGTAGGGCGTTGACGCCAGGAACCACGAGTAAGGTGAACGCAAATCCACGCCAGTCTGCGTCGATTCAAAGTCGTCGATGTAGGAGCTGCCGGCATTAGAGCCTGTTCTGGACTGGTGTGGCAATAGCTGAGCAAATTCACCGTTAAAGTTCACTTGCGATGGTGCGGTGGCATTCACCGTTGGAATCTTGTTCAACAGGTTGGTGAGCCACATGAAGTTTGACTTATATGAAATGCGCGCACCCCAAATGGTGTTGTTCACTATCTCGTTTCCGATAGCGACTTTCTCAACAATGTTTCGCTCGCCATAATGCATCAACGTACCGCCAACATGGAAATTATCGTTAAAAGCATAGTCAAGATCCAGTCCCAGCAATGTCTTGCGCTGCTGGCTGAAAGTAGATTGATTCTCAAGCGAGACGCTGATGTTGGTGCCGGCATCAATGATGCTCTGATTGGTAATGGTCACCGTTCCCATTGTGTAGTCAACGGTGTAGTCGCTGTTCTCGGTAAGTACCACGCCACCAGCAGTCACAACTACCGAACCGCGTGGCACGTTGGTGGCATTGAGGCTGATGGTGTTCTTGTTAGTGGATTGATACTCGCCGTCGAGGACAAACTTGTTCTTGTCCTGCACCTGCTGAGCATCGGTGAGCTGCATGGTGTAAAGCTCTTGATACACATATTTATCGGCTATGGCATCATTGCCAATCATCTTGCGCAGATGCGAGCCAAAAGGCTCCACAACGGGGAAGATGACCTTGCCGCCCGATGTGGTGATGGTGTAACCGTCAATAAAGTCGAAACGGCCATCGGGATTAAAGTTATTGTTGGCATCCAAACGGTCGAGGTTCATCACGCGCAGCAGTGGTGTCCCTGAGATATTGCCATCGTTGATATAGGGCAACTCGATACCTGTGGTGTCATTCAGATACTTGATATTGAGCTTGAAGTTTGCACTCTGCACTTGATAAGCTCCCAGCGAATAGATATTTTTCATCATCAGGTCCCACATAGGCACCTGAGTGTTGATGGTAGTAGATTTGAGCATCTTCACATAGAGCGACTGCTCGGTAGAGGCGACATCGTTGGCAAACTCACCCACCTGATAGGTCTTGCCCATGTAGGTGTATTGATAAGCCACAGCAAGCACCTCGTCGCTGGCCAACGCAGTGCTTAACGAGATATATCCCAAAGAGGAATTGAGCTTATATTCGCTCGCTGACAAAAGTCGCGCACTCTCTATCTTCTCGTAGTCTTTGCCGCCTTCAAAGTCATAGGCCGCCAATGGAGCAAGCACATTTGACGCCTGACTGATGAATCGTGCGTCGGGGTAATTGGTCTTGATTTCGTCAAGCAGGGTGTTGCTTGTGTTGGTGGGGTTAGCGGAGCCTGACGGTTGCCAGTGACTGTTGCCTATGTGCTGGCTCTCGCCCACGTCCATAAACGCCATGATGTTGCGCGACTCGTTGAAGTTGCCACGCTTGTTGGTGACCCACACCTCGATGCGGGTGATATTGATGCCACTTGAAACTAGAGGAAGCTTTGAGGTCCAGGTGTCGTAGTTGTCACGGAAGAAATGTGACAAGAAGAAGTGACGATTCTGGTCATACTTGTCGGCGGTAATATAGAAATCGGTGGTTTGAGCGCCGCCACGGGTGTTCACCGTCTGAGACTCGGAGTTCTGCTGTGAGACAAGCGCAGTTGCGGTAAGACGTCCGAACTGCAACTTGGTCTTTATGCCAAATAGCGCCGAACCGCCCCTTATAAGCTGTGAGCCAGTGGTCATGCTCACATTACCAGCTTCTATGTTCTTGATTATCTCATCCTCTTTGCCTTCGTAGGCAAGTTTGAGGTTTTTGTTGTCAAATTCAAATGTTGCATCGGTGTTGTAGGTCATGTTGAACTTCATCTTGTCACCTACCGATGCCTGCACAGTGGCTTGTATCTTCTGGTCAAAGTCGAAATAGGTCTTGCGCTTGGCGTTCATCGACAACGCAGGGTTGTCGGTCTTGTTGGTTTTAATACCCATCTTGATTTGCACCGAGCCCTGAGTCTTCAACTGCACACCGCCAGGACCAAAGACCTTCTCGAGCGGTCCCAATCCAAACTGCATATCCAGGAAGTTGAAGGGGTTCTTTGCCTTCTCCTCGGCAGTTTCGGCGTTCTTCTGCCTGTAATACTGCATCATCGACTCTCTAAGAGTCAGGTTGTTATACTCATCGGCGGTGAGAATGAATGGAGTGATGATGTCGAAGTCGCCAACTTTAGTGTGGATAATGTAACAGCCAGTCTCGTAATCATATTCGGCCTCTGTGACGATGTTGCTAGGGTCTTTAAGGTCAGCAGCATATTCTCTGCTCCTCAGGTCGTCGTAATTGCCTGGCACTGTAGGGTGTACGCCATAGCGCATCTTGGTATTGCCCTTCTGGTCATAATCATTGTTGTCAAGGATAGGAGGCGGTGGTGGTAAAGTGGACTGTTTATATTGCGCATGAGCAAGACCACTACCCATAGCATAAACCATTATGCTAAGGAGCAGTGTCATCAATGTTTTGCGACTATTTCCTATATTTCTAAAAAACATCAACTTAGTCTTTAGTGTTTTTCGTTCAGAGTTTATTCGTTTATCGGAGATCGGGGATCGTTGGTACTTGGTACTTTGTCCTTAGTACTTTGTCCTTAGTACTCCAACCTGCGCGAAGCGCTCTGAACTATGAACTATAAACTTCAAGCGCAGCTTGAAATTATCACATCATCTTCAAGGCTTTCTTAATGGCATCCTCCACTGTGATTGATGGTTCTTCCTTAAGAAGTTTGCGCAAAGCCTTCTGAGACATCTGTTGCGTGAAGCCAAGCATCACCAGTGCCGACAAAGCCTCGTCATAGACGGCACTCATAGCGTTGCTATTATCTAATAACGTATCTGATGCCGTTTTTATTTTATCCTTGAGGTCAACTAATATCCTTTGCGCCGTCTTAGCGCCTATTCCTTTCACCGATTTCAGCATTCCCACGTTACCGCTGGCTATGCATTGCTCGAGGTCGGCTGGCGACAGAGACGACAGAATCATGCGGGCGGTGTTGGGGCCTACGCCACTCACGCTGATTAGCATCAGGAACAACTCCCGCTCATGCTTAGTCGCAAAGCCATAAAGCACATGGGCGTCCTCTCTAATTGCCTCATAGACAAATAGCTTCACCGAGCCTTCTTTAGCTTTTTTAGCAACATCATTGTAGCTGTTGAGGGAGATATTAATCATATATCCCAAGCCATTGTTATCAACAACAGCAAAGGCTGGATTCAGCTCTGTAACACTTCCACTAATGTAATCGTACATAATTTTAAAATCTTTTTTAATAAATTATAAACGAAAAAAGAGGAGTTTTTTATATAATGAACACAAAAAACATTTATCAAAACATTTTATCACAAGTACAATTATATTTTTGTAATCATTTGATATTATATGATTTATACACACAATAATAAATTATTACTTTAAGTTTGTTGTTTTTTAAACAACTCACTATAATATACTACTTTTTCATTATAATTACTTAATACTTGCTATTGCTCACAATCACTAAAAGCAGTAATTTTGCAAAAAATTATACTGACAAACCGAGCTGAGGAAATTGTATCAAACACTAGTATTGCCTTGTTTGCTTGTTCCTCGTTAGCTTGTAAGCTTAAATAATATGTTGTTATCAGAACTCAAAACCGGTGAAAAAGGCGTAGTCGTTAAGGTCATGGGCCACGGCGGTTTCCGCAAGCGCATCATCGAGATGGGATTTATCAAAGGAAAGACCGTTGAGGTGATTCTCAATGCGCCACTGCAAGACCCGGTGAAGTATAAAATCATGGGCTATGAGCTATCGCTCAGGCACGAAGAGGCAGCGATGATCGAGGTCGTGAGCGGTTCAGAGTACAGAGTACAGAGTGAAGAGCGGAGAGTCGAGAGGGAACATGAAGCTTCAACTGTGAACTATGAACTCTTAACTACAAACTATAAGAAGAAACGCCGCACTATCAATGTGGCACTCGTGGGCAATCCCAACTGCGGCAAGACCTCGCTCTTCAACTATGCTAGCGGAGCCACCGAGCATGTGGGCAACTACAGCGGTGTCACTGTCGATGCCAAGGAGGGCGTTTGCCACTTCGAGGGCTACACCTTCAACCTCGTTGACCTGCCAGGCACCTACTCGCTCACCGCCTACAGCCCCGAAGAACTCTATGTGCGCAAGCAGATTATCGATAAGACTCCCGATATTGTCATCAACGTCATCGACTCTAGCAACCTCGAGCGCAACCTCTACCTCACCACCCAGCTCATCGACATGAACCTGCGCATGGTGTGCGCGCTCAACATGTATGACGACCTGGAGCGTAAAGGCGACAAACTCGACACCACCAAACTAGGGCAACTCTTTGGCGTGCCCATGATACCCACGGTGTTCAAGACTGGTGAGGGCGTGGAGCTGCTGTTCCACATCATCATCAACCTCTACGAGGGTGTTGACTACATCGACGACGATGGCAACATCAACCCCGAAATCGCCGCCGAGATTCAGAACTGGCACCGTGAGTACAGCAAGGACATAGAGCACGAGGAGGACTTTGCCAGTGGCGGCAAGGTGAGAAACAACGTGTTCCGTCACATCCACATCAACCACGGCGCCGACATCGAGGACGCGATTACCAAAGTGAGAGCCGAACTCGAGAAGAACTCGCACATACGCCACCGTTACTCACTGCGCTACCTCGCTATCAAGCTGCTTGAGAACGACAGTGATGCCGAAAAGACTGTGCTAAAGTTACCCAATGGCAAGGAAATCCTTGCCGTGCGCGACGAGCAGACAAGAATCATTAAACTCAGCACTGGCGACGATAGCGAGACCGCCATCATGAACGCCAAGTATGGTTTCATAAACGGCGCACTTCAAGAGAGCTTTGTGGAGGGCAACAACCCCGACGCTCACCAAATCACCAAAGTCCTCGACAACATTGTCACCAACCGTTGGCTTGGTTTCCCGCTGTTTTTCGTGTTCCTGTGGCTCATGTTCTGGGTGACGTTCACGCTCGGGCAATATCCTATGGACTGGATTGACATGGGAGTGGATTGGCTCAAAGATTTGGTCAACAACAACATGACCGACGGGCCGCTGAAAGACCTGATTGCCGACGGCATTATAGGCGGTGTGGGCTCGGTTATCGTGTTCCTGCCGCAAATCCTTATCCTCTACTTCTTTATCTCGATAATGGAGGACTCGGGCTACATGGCGCGGGCGGCATTTATCATGGACAAGCTCATGCATGGCATGGGACTGCACGGAAAGTCGTTCATCCCCATGATTATGGGCTTCGGCTGCAACGTGCCTGCCATCATGGCTACACGCACCATCGAGAGCCGCAACAGCCGCCTCATCACCATGCTTGTGCTGCCGTTCATGAGCTGTTCGGCGCGATTGCCTATCTACATTATGATTATTGGCGCGTTTTTCGCCAGTTACCAGAGCGTGATAATGCTGTCGCTTTATGCCATAGGCATCTTGGTGGCAATCATCATGAGTCGGGTGCTCAAGCGTTTCCTTATCAAGAACGACGACACGCCGTTTGTGATGGAGCTCCCGCCCTACCGCTTCCCTACCGCCAAAGCCATCTGGCGCCACACTTGGTCGAAGGGCAAGCAGTACCTTAAGAAGATGGGAGGCATCATCCTCGTGGCATCAATCATCGTATGGTTCCTAGGCTACTACCCCAACCACGACGCTTATTCCAACGCTCAGGAGCAGCAGGAGAACAGCTATCTGGGGAAGATTGGCAAGACCATCGAACCAGTGTTCACGCCCAACGGCTTTGACTGGAAGCTCGATGTGGGTCTCGTGGCTGGCGTGGGCGCAAAGGAGATTGTGGCTTCGACCCTGGGAGTAATCTACAGTAACGACGACAGCTTCAGCGAGGACGACACCATGAGCGACGACACCGCCAAGTACAGCACCCTCAACGCCAAGATGGCTGCCGACGGCATCACGCCGCTTGCCGCGTTCAGTTTCTTGCTGTTCGTTCTGCTATACTTCCCCTGCCTGGCGACCATCGCCGCCATCAAAGGAGAGACCGGCAGCTGGAAATGGGCAATCTTCGCCGCCCTCTACACTACAGCCGTCGCATGGATAGTCTCAGCACTAGTCTTCCAAATAGGCTCGCTGATATAACCACGAATTTGCACTAATTGTCGGACAATTGACTCAGTGTTGCGACACTTATAATAAACAACTCAAACAACATAAACACAACATTCACAACATTTTTGTTGATTAAGTTGTTAGCCTGTTGTTTGAGTTGTTTTATATAACCGAGAATATGATGCTACAGAGTCTATTGTCCCTTAATATTTTCAAAAAACAAAGCTGTGCTCCTTAATTGGATTCTAAATTAGAACTGGCCATAGATGAATGGCTGTACTTCGGCGCTGGAGAACTGGATTACCAGTTGCACGACGATGATGAACACCAAGAGTTTTACTATCCAGGGCGACTTGACAAATAGCGTACTTATCATTTCGTAAATCTTCTTTGGCACGAAGTGCAGGGCAAAGATAATGATAATAAGATAGCACCACATCTTTCTTGCCGTGAAGAAGGGCACGAGATAAGCAAGGTCGAAGTCGGTGAACGATTTAGACACAACTGTCCACACCGTTTCAAACGAGTCAACCCCCAGCATCATCATTGTGAAGCATGCAAAGACAAAAGTGATGAGCCAGCAGAAGAATTTCACCAGCGCATTGTCGCTCGGTAACACGGCGTCGAGAGGCTTCTTGGTGAGTTTGTGAAGGCATAGCGCCACGCCATGCACACCGCCCCAGGCGAGGAAGTTCAGCGTCTCGCCATGCCACAAGCCACCGATGAGCATGGTCACCATGAGGTTGAAATGCTGACGTGGCTTGCCTTTGCGGTTGCCGCCGAGGGGGATATAGACATAATCCTTCAGCCAGCTCGAGAGGGAGATGTGCCACCGCCGCCAGAACTCCGTCACGTTCTGCGAGCGGTAAGGGAAGTCGAAGTTGATGCCCAGGTCAAAGCCCATCATGCGCCCCATGCCTATCGCCATGTCGCTATATCCCGAGAAGTCGCAATAAATCTGCAATCCGAAACCAAGCACCGCCATCGCCAGCTCAAAGCCGCTGTAGCCAGCGGCATTGCCAAAGGCTATCATGGTGTATTGCCCAAAATAGTCGGCAAAGACAGCTTTCTTGATTACGCCCACAAGCGCCAGCCAAAAGCCGCTATACACCATATTCTTAGTTGGTGGTTTGTTCTCTCTGAGCTGTGGCAGGAAATGCGAAGCCCTAACGATGGGACCCATCGCCAAAGCCGGGAAGAACGACAGGTAGAAGATATAATCTAGCCAGTTGTCGGCGGGCTTGATCTTTTCCTTATACACATCAACAACATAGCTGATGGTCTTGAAGGTGTAGAATGAGATACCCAGCGGCAGCACCAAGTCGAG
This sequence comes from uncultured Prevotellaceae bacterium, assembly GCA_937916085.1. Taxonomy (GTDB): domain Bacteria; phylum Bacteroidota; class Bacteroidia; order Bacteroidales; family Muribaculaceae; genus Sodaliphilus. The sequence continues at coordinate 47,904 of CALGGO010000004.1, forward strand.
AGGCTGGAAATTATTGTGCAGCAAGTCGTTGAGACTGGTGACAACCGCATCGCTGTACTTGAAGAAGCACAGGATGCCCACCGAGAGGACTATGCTTAACGTGAGCCAGAACCGTTTCATCTTGACGGTGGGCTCTTGCGAAATCTGTTTCGCAATGAACCAGTCGATCACCGATGTGGCAACCAGCAGCAAGAAGAACAGCCCACTCGACTTATAGAAGAAATACAGACTGAACGCAACGACAAAAATCATCATCTGAGTCCTGCGCGACTTCAACAGTCCATATATCGGCAAGAAAAAGAGGAAAAGCACCCAGAACAGCCCGCTATTGAAAAGCAGCGGGTTCTGAGGATCGTAACTCAAAATGTGCCCTATGTTTTGGAACAATGTTGATAAATCAAATGTCGTTGCGTCCATATTATTTTAGTAAACAAGTTAAGGAGTTAACAAGTTGACAAGCCAATAGCAATTCGTTTATCGTTTATCGAAGACAGTGATGAGATTAAAGGCAACGCACTCTAAACTCTAAACTTCAATTTCTGAAGTGCACTTCAGAAATTGAATTATCTAAGCGGCTGTAGCAACTCTAGTTTGGTGGGACGGGCGGTCTCGCCAGCTGGCGGTGCTTCTAGGCGGATGGGGTGAGCCGACTTAGTCATTATCCACTTGCAGATGCGGTCGGCCCACAATATCGACGAGTCAGCCTTAGGATGAGCGCCATCTTTCTTGCGGTTGTAATGCTGGTCGGGGGTATATGAGAGATAGAAGCAGCCAGCAGGCACACTCTCGCTAATCATGTCGTTGATGCCGGTGTCGTCCTTCCAGTTAGGAGGACCTATCCAGACGTAAGGGATATTCCCCATCTGTTTTATAATCTCATCGACATACTTCTGCCTCTTCTGCCTAATGTCACGGATAAACAGCTCGTTGCCACCAAGAGTAATCAAGATGTAATCGGGTTTATACTTCTTGATATAGTCTTTGAGCGTGGTGCGTGTGCCATAGACCTCGGTTGATGAGCTGTACCACACCACGCAATACAGGGTGTGCCCATTCTGCTTGGCGTAGGCGGACATGCGGGGGAAGAGGCACTCCACCATCGAGTCACCAATGAACAAGATGGTCTTCTTGGTGGTGTCCATCTCCACTTTGCCCGATTTCTTTTGTGGCGGCAACGGCACTTTCGCGCCAGGTTTGGCGACACGGTGCTGCCCGGAAGCAAAGAGCGTCTCGTTAAACGTGCCCTTCTTGATCTCGGTATCTCCAAGCTTCAGTTCCAAATCGGAATTGGAGAAAGCATAAAACACGCCTAACCCCACAAGCAGGATGGCACAAATCGCAAAATAGGCTTTCTTCATTATTTAGTAAACAAGCTGATAGTAATTCGTTTATCGAAGACAGTGATGAGATTAAAGGCAACGCGCTCTAAACACTAAACTCTAACCTCTAAACTGCGCGAAGCGCTCTAAACTCATTTAATGAGCTTAACACCGATGCCGGGAATGTCGTGAAGCGTGATTTTGCCGTTCTCCACTGTCATGCCCTCGAAGCGGTCGTTGGCGATAAGGAGGTTTCCGTCAAGGTCGGCGAAGTCAACTACTGGCGACAGGTTGGCGGCGGCAGTAACGGCACACGAAGTCTCGGTCATACAGCCAATCATCACCTTCATGTCGAGGGCACGCGCCAGAGTCACCATCTTGTGGGCCTCGTAAAGACCGGTACTCTTCATCAGTTTGATGTTGATGCCGTCATACACACCCTTGAACCTCACGATGTCGGGCAAGCGCTGGAACGCCTCGTCGGCGATGATGGGCAGTGGCGAGCGCTCACGCAGCCAGGCAGTCTCGTCAATCATAGTCTTGTCAAATGGTTGCTCCACAAAGATGCAGCCACGCTCCTTGAGCCAATAGCACATTTCAAGCGCATGCTCTTTATTTGTCCAACCCTGATTGACATCTACACAAATGGGCACATCGGTCATGCTCTTTATGATTTCAACAGTCTCCTGGTCATTGTCAAGACCCATCTTAACCTTCAGGAGCTTATAGGGAGAAGCCTCTTCCACCTTTTGGCGTACCACCTCTTCGGTGTCGATGCCTATGGTGAAACTGGTCACGGGAGCATTATCGGGATTATAACCCCAAATCTTGTACCAAGGCTGCCCCATAATCTTGCCGAGCAGGTCGTGAAGGGCGATATCCACACTCGCCTTGGCGGCACGGTTGTTGGGAGCCACATTATCAACGTAGGTCAAGATATCCTCAATCTTGAAGGGGTCGTTAAACTGACTCAGGTCAAGGCTGCTCAAAAACTTGGTTACGCTCTCAACGCTCTCGCCAAGATATGGCGGCATTGACGCCTCGCCATAGCCCACGATGCCGTCATACTCAAGCTTCACCTGAACGTCGGGCGTAGTGGTGCGGCTGTAGCGTGCCAAGTTGAACGCATGGCGCAATTTTAACTCGTATGGCTCAAACGAGAGGTTAAGCCTACCTGTTTTTGCCACTTTCTTTGTGGCTTTTCCCTTTGCGGAGATTGAAATAGGGGCTGAGGCAGCAATCAAGCCAAGACCAGTGCCCACAAGAAAATTTCTTCGATTCATGTTATTATATTTTAGTTTAATTATTAGCTATGAAATTTCGTTTGTTCGAGTTCTCGAGTTCTCGAGCATTCGAGACTAGTGGCAACTGATACTCCAAAAGAAATACCAATCGTGGTCTCGCACATATTTTATGCCCTTAGTGCCAACCATGCCGTTGATGCGGCTAATTGAGAGCGGGCTGTAGAGATAGTCAGGAGCATCAGGATTCAAGTCGTTGATTTTCACCTGGCCCGAGCAATGTATGTACTTGCCGTCGCGCAGATAGAGTCCTACATGCGTTACACGACCAGTCTTGCTGTTGCCAAAGAACAGCAGGTCGCACAGCTGCGCATCATGCCAGTCGGCAATCTTCTTTCCAGTTAGTGCCTGCTGCGACGCGTCACGCTGCAAGATAATGCCGTTAGAGAAATAAGAAACCTTGGCAAGACCTGAGCAGTCGGTGACCTTTGTTGATGTTCCGCCCCACAGGTAGCTTGATCCCATCATGCGGCGAGCAGTCTTTTCTATCTTATTGAGGTCGAGAGGTTGCTGCGCCCACTTGTCAAATTTCTCCACACTCGACGTTTGCACCCATCCTGTGCGACCGTCGGGAGTGGCAAGTTCTATCCACTTGCCTTTCTTGCTCTTGAACTGTAAAATATTGCCAAGCACCAAGTCACTTACAGTCTCGTCGCCTTTCGGTTTAGTTACCAGTTGCTCATCATAGACAGTAACAATATAGCGTTCTGACATCCTCCACTCTTCAAAAGTCGTTTCGTTAAGGAATAAAACCGAACTCTCTGGAACGTAAGCTATATAATCGTCGGGGCATTGCACGCGAAGCCAGTCCCCCACTTCCTCTATCACTCTCAATGGAGTACCCATCACACCCTGAGTGGCAATTTCGCCCGAATGCTTGGGGTCACATCGCAGAGTAGCAATAGATAGTTTTACTAAAGCCCACTCCTTTTCGGCAGGAATGTTTTCTTCCAAGACCTTTACGCTATCAATAAAAGTAAGATTATATAGATTTAGTTCTTTATTAATCAAATATTTTTGGTAAGAGTTTCCTACAGTGCCTTTAACAACAGGAATCTCAGTGCTATCTGAAACTGTAATGTTCCATATCGCTACCCTTGCATCAGGAGCTACTCGCGCCTTGAGTTGTCCAAGAACAGTGTTAACGTTAATGTCAAAATCATTGGCCACTGCAGTTAGTGATAAAAGAGCGACCAAAATCATTGTTAAAATTCTTCTCATCTTTCTATTTTGTCTATCGAGTTAACAATCAAATGCGATTTCCAAGTGTCGTAGTAGAGGTTGCCTTTACGCCACTCTACCTCACCAGGCTGGAAATCGACAGTCTCACTGCGGATATACTTCTTCTCGGGACTAAGCTTGTCGCCAATGGCCTCGTTGGATGCCATGCGATACACGTCGATGCCAGTGGTATAATAGCTGTTCATGGGTGTGCCCACAGCGCTTCGGCCGAAGGACTGGTCAGTAGGCACCCAGCCAATACCCTCAAAATAGGTCTCTGCCCAGTCGTGCCAGTTCACCTCATCGGGGTGTAGCATCCAACCACTCTCCCACCGTGCGGGGATGCCGAGGCTGCGAACCAGAGTTATATACATCAACGCTACCTGGCCGCAATCGCCATGACCGTTGGCCATCACATACTCGGGCATATTCTTGATGGTGCTATACTCGCGAGCGCCAGCCCACGGATAGCTCATTGATATCCAGTCAAAAATCTTGGATGCCTGAAGCACGGGATTGGTCTCTCCTTCCACTATCTCCCGAGCTAGAGCGCGGGTGTCGTCGGTAATCACAATGTGTGGAGGATAATCGCCAGTAAACTCCTTATATTCGGGAGTCTCGGTCTTATAAGGTTCAAGCATCGCCAAGAGGTCTTGCTGGCAGATGTGGCGCTCAGCGACATCGTAGCTGAAGGTGTATTCAAAATGCGTGGGTTTGCCTTTCTCGGCAACGCCTTCCATATACACCGTGTGATGCTTGCTGCCCTGGCTGAACGTGACATTGCGGTTGCTGCTCTCAAGCTTAATGTTTTTCTGCCTCAAATTCTCGTAAGGGAATGGCATCCACACCCGCAGCGTCTCGCCGGCGGGAACAGCGTCGGCATTGACATCGAGATAGAAGGTGATGTTCATGTGCCTCCAGTCGCGCAGTCCGTTCTCATCGGCGGACGACTGCATCGCCTCAAGGTAATACTTGCGGCGGGTGTTGTAAGTCTCCATCTTATCGGCGTCGTGGTCTTCTTTCAGCTCGTCGGCAAGCAGCCACAGGTTCCTAACCGACTTGCGGAACCACCACTCTTGACCGTCGATAATCATATATTCTATCTTCTTGTCTCGTTTCCACTTGGCGATTTGCAGATCGGTGACATCAGGCATCTTTTCTTTAATAAGATTAATGCCCGAGTCAGGCGTCATGGTGAAATCCTTCCTGATTCTAGTCATGATGGTGTTGAGCGAGTCAATTCTCACCTCTTCGGCGGCTCTCACTTTTTTGGGCAACGACTGCATAAATTTCTCGGCTTTCTTAAACTCGCCGTTGTCCATCATGATCTCTACCTGACTCACCCAGTTGGTTTGAGCCACTACTAATGATGCACTCAACATTGCCAGCAACAACAAAATAGTCCTAAAGTTTTTCATTAAATAGTCTAGTTTTGATTTTAACCCACAAAGTTAATGAAAAATTAAATAACAACAACTATTATCCAGTTTTTTTATTTTTTTAGTAGTAAATAATTTAATAATATAAGATTTCTGCCTACCTTTGTGAAATATTTTTTATTATGGAGATACGCAGAGCTGAAAATCGTGACATTCCCCGCATCCACGAATTGCTGACTCAGGTCAACAACGTGCATGCCGACGGAAGGCCCGACTTGTTCAAGAGAGGAAACCGAAAATACACCGACGAGCAACTCGTGGCGATAATCGCCGACCACGAGAAGTCGCCAATATTTGTCCTGGTCGATGACAACGACATGGTGCTAGGCTACTGCTTCGGCATAGTGGAGCAGTTCGTCAACGACAACAACCGCACCAATGTCAAGACACTCTACATCGACGACCTTTGTGTTGATGAGAAATACCGCCGCCAGCACATCGCCAAGCGGCTATATGACTATGTGATAGGCTTTGCCCGCAGCAACGGGTTCTACAACGTCACTCTCAACGTGTGGGAATGTAACCCCGGAGCGCGTGCGTTCTATGACCGCTGCGGCATGAAACCTCTGAAAACCTATCTCGAAACGATTTTGTAATCATGAACCTAATTGAAGCAATATCCGCAAGGCACTCGGTGCGGCATTACACCGACCAAGCCATTGAGACCGAGAAGATTGAGCGTCTGCAACAACTTGTTGATGAATACAATGCGCAAAGCGGGCTTCACATTCAGCTTATCACCAACGAGCCGCGCTCGTTCGGAGAGAGCCTCTTGGCGCGATATGGCAAGTTCAGTGGCGTGACTTGCTATTTTGCTATGATAGGAAAAAGAAGCCGCACGCTTGATGAGACTGCTGGTTACTATGGCGAGAAACTGGTGCTTGAGGCGCAGATGATGGGTCTGAACACCTGCTGGGTGGGACTCTCTTACAAAAAAATTGGCAGCGTGCTCAATATCGATGACGGAGAGAAATTAGTGTGCCTCATTTCGTTAGGTTATGGTGCCACACAAGGTGTAGATCACAAAAGGAAGTCGCCTGAAAAAGTGAGCAACACCGACGTGAAAACCGCTCCTCAATGGTACAAACAAGGCGTAGCGTGCGCCCTACTCGCCCCCACAGCCATCAACCAGCAAAAGTTCAAATTTGAGCTCAAGCCCGGCAACAAAGTGAGCGCGAAAGCCGGCTTCGGCCCCTACGCCAAAGTTGACCTCGGCATCGTGAAATATCACTTCGAGATTGGAGCAGGAAGCGAATACTTCGAGTGGGAGTAAATTAATGCATAATGCATAATTCACAATGCATAATCAGATTGAGTTGTCTGTAAAAAATGAGTCCAAAAAGTCTTTGTTTTACTTTTTGGACCCACAATGTTTTAATAATAGTATTTACTAATAAATTCCTCTTATTTCTTAAGAATCATATACTCGAATGGTTCGAGTTCTATCTCCTTGCCCAGTCGGATACGGATGTTTCTTATTGACATCATGTCGGTAAGATTTTTGTTTTGCCACTGGCTGGGGATGTTCTTGAACGTCTGTTTGCTGTTGCGCACGTTCACCAGCACCAAGAAATCATTTACGTAGTCGGTCTTCTCAAACGCGAGCACGTTGTCGTCGGGATATGTTACCAAGTCTCCCTTGCTGATAGCGGGATTTTCCTTGTAGATAGCAATGAGCTTCTTGTAGGTGGCAAGCACGTCGGGGTTAGAGTTCCAGTCTACCGGCACATAGTTGAAGAAGTTGATTTTATCGGGATATGCCACCTCTTGTGAGCCATAGACGAGCATACCGCCATGCAGGAAGGTAGTGGCAACGAAGGCCGCCAGTGCGCCATCCACGCTGCCAAACTGCTGAACGGTAGAGTATTTAGTAGCCTCATCATGGTTGGTGGTGAAACGCAGCTTGATTTTCCCCTTAGGGATTTCTCCATATTCCCTCTTGTCGCAGTCAATCAAGTCGCTGGCTTTGTTGCCCTTAACAAATACCTTGTCGAGAGCACCCATAAAGCCCCACGCATAGTTCATGTCGAAGCCACCAACGGTGAAATTGTCGGGATTGGCACCCTCGGCAAGCATCAATATCTTGCGGCCGCCGGCAGCCTTGCGCAACTGGCCGATGGCGTCTTTCCAGAAGTCGGCAGGCACCTGGTCGGCAACGTCGCAGCGGAAGCCGTCAACGCCCACCTCGGTAACCCAGAACTTCATGGCGTCGATCATTGCGGCGCGCATCTCGGCGTTGTCGTAGTTGAGGTCGGCGACATCGGTCCAGTCGGTGCCAGGAGGATATATCACATTGCCGTCGGCATCTTGGGTGTACCAGTCTTTGTGGTTCTTCATCCACACGTTGTCCCAAGCGGTGTGGTTCGCCACCCAGTCGAGGATTACCGACATGCCGTTGGCATGGCAGGTCTTGACAAGCGACTTCATGTCGGCGATAGTGCCAAACTCAGGATTCACCTTTTTATAATCGCTGATGGAATAAGGCGAGTTCTTGCTTTTCACCTTGCCGATGGGATAGATGGGCATCACCCACATCACGTTGGCACCCAGGTCATGGATCGCCTCAACACGCTGCTCCACGGCTTTTAGTGACTTGTTAGGTGCAAACACCCGTGGATTCACCTGATACATAACCACATCATTGGTCGCTGGCAACTGGTAATTAGTTGATTGTTGGTCCTTTACTGTGCTGCACGCACTCAGCAACGCAGCAATAAAAACCAGGGATAGAAACTTTCTCATAGTAGTGTGTTTTTGAATTAGAAATTATTTTTGTGCAAATATCGTAAAAAATTCCGAGGTGTGCAAATCTGCTTCGCTAGTTGGAATCAAGCTGACGAGTAACAAGCTGACGAGACAAGTATCATGCTGCTAAACTACCATTGCCTTGAGGACATCTTGAACACGCTTCGCGTGGAAATTCAACAAAATTGAAACAAAAAATCTAACAAAAATGCGATTAAGCGAGAGAAAGCTTGTGCTTGCACAAAGCCTTGCGAGCGTGAGGATTTTATCAAAAATTTTGTATAATTTTATTTTAAAATTTTGTTCAATTTGAGTCAAGCATGATGGCTTCGCCACCGCCCACCGCACTTCGTGCGACTAGGGCTTCATGCTCTCGTCGAGCTAAAGGTTCTCGGCGAAGCCGACCCTTGTTGCGTGGAGGGGCAAGTAGAGAGATAATTGTTTTTAATTAAATAAAATGCTCACGCTCGGCACTTTAGTGCCCTGCGGGCAGAAATCTATCAAATCTAGAACAAATCAAACAAATAATTTTTGAAAGATTTGGAATGATTTGTAAGATTTACTGCGCTTCGCTTGCCCTTCGGGCTCCCCTGCGGGTCGTGAGCACTTCGTGGTTCTCGCCGCTAGGCGACTCGCTTAATCGCATTTTTGTTGTCTTTGTTTGATTTGTGACTCTAGTGTTCTTTGTCTAGTAATTGCGTCTCATTTTGGTAAAAAAACCTCAATAAATAAGGATTTTAGGGGCAAAAGGGCGCGTAATTGAAAATTTTTGTGTTACTTTGCACGCTTTTAAAACAGATTTGAGCTAACAAGCTAACAAGGGACAAGCTAACAAGGCAATGGTAGCAGTCGCAACATTATACTTGGCTTGTTCGCTCGTCAGCTAGTCCGCTCGTTAGCTAAAAACGATAAACGAAAAGTAAAGAGAGTAATGAAAGCGAGAAAAATTGTAATCTTCATCTTTGGCGTGCTGGCAGCACTGGCTGTGGTGTGTGCCATTTTCCCAAAAGACGGGATTACGATTGGGAACATACATTTTGAGTTTCCCTCTCTCGACGAAATTCTTACGGTGGAGACTAATGTCATCACCCCGACGCCCGAGGAGCTTCTCGCTCAGCAACTAGAAGCCACAAGCACGACAAGCGACAAGGCGTTCAGCGAGTTTGCCCATAATAATCCCGCTCGCTTTTATATGCCCAACAACGACAGCACATATTTCGACGCCCTCTTCGATGCTATGGAGAACGCCGAGAATGAGCCTATGCGCGTGCTGCACTATGGTGACTCGCAGCTTGAGGGCGACCGCATCTCATGTGAACTTAGAGAACTTTTCCAGACCGCTTTTGGCGGCAGCGGCGTGGGCATGGCACCTGCAATACAGGCCGTTGGCGCAATGACGGTGGTGCAGTCGGCTAGCCGCAAGTTGCCTACCTACTACTCTTACCCTATGGGAGAGCAGCTGCGCAATGGGCGCTATGGCGTGATGTCGCAAGTGGCGCACCTCAATGGCTCGGTGCAGCTAACATATAGGGCGTCCACCCTCGAAGGTGTGCCTCATTCCAAGAACTACTCAAAGGTGACACTAGTGTGCAGCGGCAATGGCAAAGCTACGCTAACCGCGGGCGGCACTTCGCTGCCAATGACCGACGACGCTGCCTCTAAAGACGGTGTAAAGTTCCTCGCCGCCACCTTGCCCTCGCCAGCGTCGAAAGTATCGATTAGCGTCAGCGGCAACATGGAGCTCTTTGCCGTGCTGCTCGACGGCAAGAACGGCATTTCGGTAGATAACGTGCCCATGCGCGGCTGCTCGGGGACGGTGTTTGCCTACGTCACCGACCGCAAAACTCTTGAACCGTTCTTCAAACGCAACAAGGTGAGCTTGCTAATACTGCAATATGGCGGCAACTCTGTGCCTTACTTGAAATCAGAGAAGCGAATGCGGGAGTACAAGGAAAGCCTCATCGCCCAGATTGAGCTCTTCAAAGCCATGTCGCCCGAGACAAAGATTCTGTTTATAGGTCCTGCCGACATGTCAACTAATATCAAGGGCAAGAAGGAGACTTACACTCAACTAGAGCCCACCATCGATATGCTTAAAGAGGTGTGCAGCGAGACGGGAATCGCCTTCTGGAACCTCTATGATGCGATGGGTGGCCACAACTCCATGATTGAGTGGGTGAACGCCGGCCTAGCAGGAAAAGACTACCTGCATTTCACACGTGACGGTGCCAGCAAGGTCGCCGATATGCTTTTCAACACCTACTTGATGTATTACCGCTTCTACTGCAAGCGAGTGGGGAAAACGCCCAAAGATTTCCACCAAGAGAACAACGAAAAGGAATAATTGTTTTTTATGGCTAAAACGAAATACATATTATCACTCACCATAGCTATTCTGAGCTTCGTCGCTGCCACGGCGCAGGACAGAGGACTCTTTGCTCGCACCGACTCGTCATACTCCTGCGTAAACATGAGAGAGGCGGAGCTGCGCACCTTCAAGGGAGGACGAGCAGCGTTGATGCCTTTCTTCCGCAAACTCGACAACATCATCAACCGCCATCGCGGCACCATAAATATATGGCATGTGGGAGGCAGTCATGTGCAAGCTGGGACCTTCAGTCACCGCATTCGCCGTAATTTCGCCACTCATGTCAATGGCTCCAAAGCTAGCCGAACCATCATGTTCCCCTATAAACTGGTGAATACCAATGGTCCGCAAGACTACTCGGTGAGCGGCACCGGCTCCTGGTCGAGGACACGAAACATCGAGCAAAGCCCTGACCGAGAGATGGGACTGAGCGGCATCACCGCCACCACCTCCAGCCCTAACGCCAGTGTCACTTTCAGACTCTCATCGAGCGACGGCATTGACTGGACCACCCGCTACGTCAGGGTGATAGGAAAAGCGTCGTCGAGCAGCGTGAGGCCATATATCATGATTGACAGCACTGCCGTCGAAGACCCTGAAGGCAACAACGACTCGGGATATTTCTTTGAACTGCCTAAAGGATGCACATCGTTCACGGTGAAATTTCACGGTCTGGGCAGCGGAAACCGATTTGAACTGAGAGGAGTTATCGCCCTAAACGATGAGCCAGGGGTCGCCTACTGGGAATCGGGAGTGAACGGTGCCGCAACCACCTCGTGGCTCAGATGCAGCCTTCTGGAGAAAGACCTCCATGTTGCAAAGCCCGACATGGTGATTTTTGGCATAGGCATCAACGACGCCCACACCAAGAACTTCAACCGCGACCGTTTCAAGACCAATTACCAGCAGCTGATTGACCGCATCAAGCGTGTGAACCCCGACTGCCAGTTCATTTTCATCACCAACAACGACAACCACTTGAATCGCTCAGCAAACCCTAATAGCCGTGCTGCCGAGAAGGTGTTTATCGAGCTTGCCCTCGACAACAACGGCTCGGTGTGGGACCTCTACAAAGTGATGGGCGGGCTGGGAAGTTCCGCTCGATGGGTGCGAAGTGGCCTGATGCAGAGCGACCATGTGCATTTCACCAGCACAGGTTACAAACTTATAGGAGACTTGCTCTATAACGCTATCATAGGAGAATATATTAAATGGAGAGAACGAGGCACTAATGCAGAAACTTATTGATTACATATTATCGGTTTTCTCGTTTAACCCCGACAGTCCGCTGCTGTTCACGCAGTTCCACTTTTGGGCGTTCTTCGCTATAGTCTTTGCCGGCTTTGCGTTGGCTAAGAAGAGAAGACTGCTGCGCAACTCCTATCTGTTCTTCGTAAGCCTCCTGTTCTACTACAAGACCAGCGGACTCTTTGTGGGACTGCTGATTCTTGTTACTTGCACCGACTTCTTCATTGCCCAGGCGATTGACCGGAACAAGGTGCAGTGGAAACGCAAAGCCCTGCTGGCACTGAGTGTGACCATCGATCTCGGCATACTGTGCTATTTCAAGTATGCCTACTTCTTTGCCGACATAGTTCACTCTATTTTTGGCTTCCAGATGACGGTCACCAATGTCGCTGCCAGCGCAGGGAACTCGATTCTAGGCACCAATTTCTTCAATGTTGACAGAATCATCCTGCCAGTGGGCATCTCGTTCTACACATTCCAGGTAATCAGCTATACTGCCGACGTTTACAAGGGGCTAGTAAAGCCCGTGCGCAATATTCTTGACTTCGGTTTCTATGTTACCTTCTTCCCGCAGCTAGTGGCGGGACCTATCGTCAAGGCTAGCGATTTCATACCTCAGCTCTACAAGAGATACAACATCAGCCACCGCATGTTCGGACTGGCTGTGTTCTGGATTCTTAATGGCTTGGTGAAGAAAATCATCCTTAGCGACTATCTTGCCATGAACTTCATCGACCGAGTATTTGAGAATCCTCATCTTTTCTCGGGGTTTGAGAACCTGATGTCGCTCTTTGTCTATTCGTTGCAGGTTTATGCCGACTTCTCAGGATATACCGACATCGCCATAGGCCTGTCGCTGCTAATGGGTTTCCACCTGCCCAAGAACTTCAATTCTCCCTATAAAGCCCTCAACTGCAGCAACTTCTGGAAGCGGTGGCACATCTCGCTCTCGCGATGGCTGCAGACCTACCTCTATATCCCTCTAGGCGGCAACCGCAACATCACCTTCGGCACATATTTCTGGATTTCGATTATCACGCTTGCCGCACTGGTGCTCAGTGGCAGCTGGTGGATAGCGCTGGGAGTGCTAGTTGTGGCAGCTATGGTGATATTCACCGCCTATAAGCACCCCGAGCGCCGCAAGAAAATCTATGCCAACCTCAACGCTATGATCACCATGCTCTTGGGAGGCCTGTGGCACGGCGCGAGCATGAACTTCGTGATTTGGGGCGGACTCAACGGCGTGGGAATGATAGTATATAAGTTCTGGCGCGACAACTCGGCACTGTGGAGAGTGGGTTTATCACTGGTGGTCGTTACTGTTCTCTTGGTGCTCATGTGGCTTGCTCCAGCCGCGTTGTGGAACGTGCTGCTGGCATGCGCCATCTTCATCGCCGTTAGCGCTATAATCCGCTGGCTTTACAACAAATACAACACCCGCGAGCGCAACCTCAAATGGCTCGCCAATTCGTGGGCGATTTTCGTGACTTTCGTCTTCATCTCGTTCACCCGCCTCTTCTTCCGCTCGGGCTCCAACCTCGACCCAGCTACCGCCAATGAGGTGGCATGGAACACCGCCAAGTCGATGGTGCAGCAGATGGGCACCTCGTGGAACGTCAATATCTTTGAGGTGATAAGTGCTTATCACAATGTGTTCCTGCTCTTTGTCCTCGGAATGATTATCCACTGGATTCCCGAGAAGATGAAACGCAAATACCGCTACACCTTCGCCAGCCTGCCATTGCCGGCAATAGCAGCAATAGTAGTGGTGGTGGTGTTCTTTATCTTCCAGTTCGTCTCAGCCGAGATGCAGCCATTCATCTACTTCCAGTTCTGAGAGCGCTTCGAGCTAGTTAGCCGCTCGCAAGCTCGCTAGTTTTGCCGCTTCGCTAGTTCCCCGATAAACTCTAAACTCTAACCTGCGCAAAGCGCATTGTCTTGTTAACTTGTCTGCTTGTTAGCTTGTCAACTAAAAACTGAAAACAATAAACGAGCACCGAAATCGTTTTAAATATATGACTAAGAATTTTCATTTTTTATTGGCGATTGTTGGAATACTGGTGGCGTTGTCGTTCACTAGTTGCATCGACGACGAGTTCACCACAAGCTCCAGCGATATTCTCACTTTCTCGACCGACACCGTGGCGTTCGACACCGTCATTACCGGTCAGGGCACTCCCACCAAGCAGTTCCTCATCTACAACAAGAGCAAGAAGATGCTCAACATCTCGTCCATAAGAGTGGCAGGAGAGAGCGAGGGGCATTTCTTCCTCAATGTCGATGGCGTGAAGGGCGACGAGTTCCACGACATCGAGATCAGGGGCGAGGACAGCATCTTCGTCTTCGTCGAGAGCCGTCTCGACCCCACCAATCAGGATGAGCCGGAGTTCCTCAAAGACCACATCGAGTTTGTCACCAACGGCGTCACCCAAAAGGTCACTGTCACCGCCTGGGGGCAGGATGTGATAATCCTCAACGACACCACGCTCAGTAAGCCCACCCACCTCACCGCCGCCAAGCCTTATCTCGTTTACGGCACTCTCACTATCGACACTCTCACCAATGTCACCTTCGACCCGGGAACCACCCTGCTCTTCCACAACAAGGCGGCATTGCTGGTGAAAGGCACGCTCACCGCTAAAGGCACTCAACACGAGCCCATCACCCTGCGTGGCGACCGCCTCGACCATGTGGTGGGCGAGATCAACTTCGACATCATGAGCGGCCAGTGGGATGGCGTGTATTTCAACTACGGCAGCTATGGCAACGAGCTGGCGTTTGTGAGCGTGCGGGGCAGCACCAATGGCTTGCAGGTCTATTCCGAGGACATGAGCAAGCGCTCCATGCATCTCTACAACTGCGTGCTGCACAACGCCACCTATCTCACACTGCTTGGCGTGAACGCGTGGATCGACGCCGAGGGATGCGAGTTGAGCGATGCTGGAGTGTATGTCGCCTGCTTCTTGGGTGGAAACCTGCATTTCGTCAACTGCACGTTGGCCAACTACTACCTCTTCTCGGCAATCGAGGGACCAATTCTCAACCTGGAGACCGAATGTGACGACGGCACTAAGGCGCCGTTCGTGGGCAGCTTCGACAACTGCATCTTCTACGGCAACACCAGCGAGCTCAACGTTAACGAGCTCAACGCCGTGGGCATCTACCTGCGCAACTGCCTGCTCAAGAGCGCTGGCGAGGACGACGAGTTCTTCATCAACTGCACCTGGGATGCCGACCCCAAGTTCTACACCGAGCGTGAGAAATACATCTTCGACTACCGCCTGCGTGACGGCAGCGACGCCATAGCACGCGGCAACAGAGCCTACTGCCCCCCCGCGGCACGCTACGACCGCTACGGCATCGACCGCTTCGCACGCGATGGCATCGACATCGGAGCCTACGCCTGGACACCAGAACCCGAGGACAATTGACAGCAAGTCAAATAATCTAGGGAGCGAAGGGACATTTTTCGCCCCCTTTGTTTTTCTTTGTTGTTTTTCTTTGAAAAACTGAAAAGTATTTACTACCTTTGCAGGGAAAATAGAATTACTATTAACAGATAAACATAACAGTAAAAAACAACATGCCAAGTATCAAGAATTTTGATGAGCTCACCGCTCATCTTGCAAGTAAGGGAACAAAAAGCCGTGTGGCTGTAGTATGGGCCGAAGACGATGTTACTCGCAGTGCCGTGTTAAAAGCCCTCGAGGCTGGTATTATCACAGTGACTTTCGTAGGCTGCCGCGCCGAGATTGAGGCCGATGAGCGTCTCGCCAAGTTTAAGAGCGAGTTCTCCATCATCGACGCTACCGACCGCGACGACGCTGCCGCCAAGGCTGTTACCGAGGTGCGTGAAGACCGCGCCAATGTGCTTATGAAAGGTCTGTTGAACACCGACAACCTGCTCCGCGCCGTGCTCAACAAGGAAACAGGCATCCTGCCTAAGGGCAACGTGCTCACTCACGTTACTGTTGCCGACATCCCCGAGCTGAAGCGCCTGCTCCTCTTCACCGATGCAGCTGTTATTCCATGCCCAACTGTGGATCAGCGCATCGAGCAAGTGAAGTATGTAGCCAAGATCGCTCACGCACTCCATATCGAGGAGCCAAAAATCTCTCTCATCCACTGCTCTGAGAAGGTTGATGAGCGTCACTTCCCATGCACTGCCGACTATGTGATCATCAAAGAGAAAGCCGCTAATGGCGAGTTTGGCAACTGCATTGTTGACGGTCCTCTCGACCTGAAATGCTCACTCTGCTACGAGAGTATGCACCACAAAGGCATCGAGTCGCCAATTAATGGCGAGGCCGACGCGGTGCTCTTCCCCGAGATTGAGAGCGGCAACGTGTTCTACAAGACCATCACCCTGCTGTGCCACGCCCAGACCGCCGGCCTGCTGCAAGGCGCCAAGGTGCCTGTGGTGCTCCCCTCTCGCGGCGACAGCATCGAGTCGAAGTTCTACAGCCTCGCCGTGGCATCGGCAATTTAGAATGCAGAGCCGCTCGCAAGCTCGCTAGATGGCCGCACTTCGTGCTAGTTAGCCGCTCGCAAGCTCGCTAGTTTTGCCGCTTCGCTAGTTCCCCAATCCTCATTAATCTCTAAACTCTAAACACTAAACTCTAACCTGCGCGAAGCGCATAAAAAAACTCTAAACTCTAAACTGCGCGAAGCGCATAAAAAACTCTAAACTCTAACCTGCGCGAAGCGCATTATACTTTTAACTTCAAACTTAACACTTATAAAATTATGCGTATTTTAGTTATCAACCCAGGTTCTACTTCTACTAAGTTTGCCGTTTACGAAGGCGAAACTCCACTGTTGCTACGTTCTATTCGTCACAAACCCGAGGAACTTGCACCTTACAAAAGTGTATTAGACCAGTTTGATTTCCGCTACAACCTCGTGATGAACGAGATAAAGGTCACAAATGTAGATTTCAACTTCAAGGCTGTGATAGGCCGTGGCGGTCTGGGCAAGGCAGTGCCTGGTGGCGTGTATGAGATTAACGAGAAGATGCTTGAGGACACTCGCAACTCACCCCGCGAGCACGCCTGCAACCTCGGCTGCCTTATAGCCCACAAGATTGCTCAGCAGATTCCTGGCTGCCGCAGCTTTATCGCCGACCCCGTCGTGGTTGACGAGCTCAACGACTATGCTCGCATCTGCGGCATCCCCGAGATCAAGCGCGTGAGCATTTGGCACCCTCTTAACCAGAAGGCTATCGCTCGCCGCTTCGCCCGCGAGATAGGCAAGAAATATGAGGAGATGAACCTTATCATCTGCCACCTGGGTGGTGGTATCTCGGTAGCTGCTCATGAGAAAGGCATTGCCGTTGACGCTCCTAATGCACTTGACGGTGAAGGCCCATTCACTCCCGAACGTGCAGGAACAGTTCCTGCTGCCGACTTGGTAAGACTCTGCTTCAGCGGCAAATACACTAAGGAAGAAATCCTAAAGATGATTACCGGTAAGGGTGGTCTGAATGCCCACCTGGGAACTACCGACCTCCTCGAGATTGAAGAACGCATCAACAACGGCGACCAACACGCCAAGACAGTTCTCGACGCTATGATTTATCATGTCGCTAAGGCTATCGCAGCACAGAGTGCTGTGCTATGCGGCAACATCGACGCTATCCTCCTCACTGGCGGCATGGCTCATTCCGATTATCTCATTAGCGAGCTGCGCAAGCGCATCGACTTCCTCGCTCCCACCTACTGCTTCCCCGGAGAAGACGAGATGGGCGCCCTCGCAGGCAACGCCGCCGCTGTCCTCAAAGGCAAGCGCGAAGCCAAAGAGTACAAGTAATCAGGGGAGAGCGCTTCGCGCCGATTAGAGAACAGAAAACAAGAAGACAAGAGAACAAGAAGACAAGAGAACAAGAAGACAAGAGAACAAGAAGACAATCCTAGGTGGTGTTGGTGTAGTGCGCCGCCCCGCGGCGTACGCTTGTCTTCGATAAACGATAAACGACCCTCGATAAACGAAAAAAAGCGCCTTAGGGCGCTTTTTTAGTCACTACATCACAATTAGTAAGACCGGAATTGGAATGTGGCCTTTAATGGTGTAGAGGATATCGCTGGTATAGGTGCTGCGGCCACGATAGATGTGGTTGCCGGTGATGGTGTAGAGAATATCGCTGGTGTAAGTGCTGCGGCCTTGATAAAGACGCTTGCCGTCCCAAGTACACATAATATCACTAGTATAGCTACTGCGACCGTTATAGAGATATTTACCGTCCCAAGTCCACATGATGTCGCTGCTATAGGTGCTACGGCCCGAATACAGGTACTTTCCGTCCCACGTATAAAGGATATCACTCGTGTAAGTGCTGTTGCCCCGATAAAGATGCTTTCCGTCCCAAGTAGCGATGATGTCGCTAGTGTAGGTGCTGTTGCCACGATAAATGTGGGAGACAGCATCAACCTGCATAGATAATGCTATGATTGCCAACAGTAATAATAATGTCCTTTTCATGATTGTTCGTTTTTTTCTTTTTCTTTGAAAGTGATTGTACGGTTATAAATATAGTTAGCAATGGTGTAAACGACCATCGAGATCACCATTACGATATTCTGTCCAGCATTCTTCATCGGCAAGAATGGAATAATATCTTCGGGCAGGTTCTTCCACCCGAGACCCTCGAGCAAGAACAGACTCACTCCACCCTGCAGCAGCCAGCAGATGATGAACCCGCAGCCAAAGAGCAAAGCCTCACGCTTGATGTTAGTGCCAGTCTTGAATACCCACTGCCTGTTCCAAATGAAGCTATTGATGACACCAAGCACATAGCCTATTATATTGGCGACACCATAGGGCACACTCAGCAACGTGTTTAGTATATAAAACGATACTGCAGTGATGAGCGTGTTAAGCACGCCTATCACCCCATACTTCATAAGCTGAATTAAGGTTTTCTTCGCTTCGTCTTTGGTAATCATCTTTATTCTTTAGTTAATTGCATGGTATCTAATTCTTGCTTGGCGCAACTGTTATTCCAATGTCCACAACATCCTTGACGACATCGCAGTTAGTCATCGTCTGCCATACGACAATCGAATTGACTTCGGTGGGTTTTATGCCTTGTGCAACTACAATGCTTGCCTGGTAAAGCGATCCAAATCCTGAGCCTTTCCAGTTGCCATAGCTGTCGCTTAGTTCAAAATCCACATCTTTGCGATGGATAACTTTCACACTATCAACCATATCAACCGCGATACTTAAATTGCTGTACTGATAAGAATTGTTATGGCGAATGGACAGTTGAATGTCGTAGGTGAGCGAGGAATCGGCATATTCAGGAGTGAACATTATGGGCAAGTTCTTGCTCCACCCCTCGCTTGGCAGTGTCTTGAATTGTGCCGTAGTGTCTTGCTTGAACGAACATGCATTCAAGCAAGACAGGACACTAATCAGAGTGACTGCAACAGCAATCATCGACCTTGACGATATTTTGCCTCTAGTGGTCACCGTTTTATCTAATGATGCCTATTGGTCTCGTTGCGGTTGAAGCCTCGTTTGCCTTGCTTAAGCCTTGAATCGTAGTTTGAAGGTTTATTGGCATTCACAGCCTCGGCATTAGTGAAACGCCTACGGTCATGTTCACGATCACGCACATGACGGTTCTTGACGTTACCATCACCAGAATTTTGAGAATCTTTCGCAGCCTCGCGAGATGGCTTGCCAACTTGAGGCTTGGGACGGTTCTTCTTTTTCTTCTTTTTCCTGGCATTGTCAAATCGGCTGATGCTGTCTTGTCCCACCAGGTCACCATAGGCGCTGAGTTTAATGCCCGCATCAGAATTAGAATCCTGCAGCCGTTCGGGTTTTATGCCTTGTTTGTTGAGTGCCATCACCTCATGTGCCCTCTCGGGAGAGATGGTCACAATGTCGGTAGGCACACCCTTCTCGGTAGAATAAGACATCTCCCTTTTCAAGATGTCGGTCTTGAAATGGTAATAGGTCTTATCTTGAGTCTCAAGCACCGTCTCGCGTTTGGGCAACGACCGTGACGCCTCAACGTAGGTATCAACCTCAAAGTTGATGCAGCATTTGAGCTTTGCGCATTGCCCGGCAAGTTTCTGAGGGTTAAGCGACACCTCCTGAAAACGGGCGGCACTAGTGGCTACCGACACGAAGGTGCTCATCCAGCTTGCGCAGCACAAAGGTCGCCCGCAGGGACCTATGCCGCCTATGCGTCCCGCCTCCTGCCGCGCGCCAATCTGCTTCATCTCTACACGAATCTTGAACACGTCGGCGAGCACCTTGATAAGCTGGCGAAAATCGACACGTCCATCGGCGATATAATAGAATATCGCCTTGTTGCCGTCGCCCTGATACTCCACGTCGCCAATCTTCATCTCCAGACCTAAGTCTTTGGCAATCTGGCGGGAGCGTATCATGGTGTCAATCTCCTTAGCCTTGGCATGCTCAAAGCGCTCCAGGTCGGCAGGCTTAGCTTTGCGGAACACCCGCAAAATCTCGGCATCGGGACGCAAGCGAGTTCGTTTCATCTGCAACTTCACCAGATTTCCCGTGAGCGCCACCGTGCCAATGTCATGGCCTGGACTTGCCTCCACTGCCACCACATCGCCCTGCTTGAGGTTGAGATGTGCCGAGTTGCGGTAATACCCTCTTCGGGTATTCTTGAAGTGGACCTCCACAATGTCGAAGTCGTTCTTCCCACCTGGCACATCGGCAAGCCAGTTGTAGCTATCGAGATTGCAACGTGTGTTGCAATCGCCGCAGCCACACTCGCCACACTGCACGCACTGGCTAGTGCTGGGATGCTCCTGTGAAGTAGTAGTAACTTGATTATTAATGTCGTCCATGACTCATGGCATTATTTTGCGAAGCTCACGGCGCGTGTCTCACGAATCACGGTGATGCGCACCTGTCCTGGATAAGTCATCTCGTCCTGAATCTTCTGTGCTATCTCTGTCGAGAGTTTCTCGGTCTCCTGGTCACTGATCTTGTCGGCACCAACTATCACGCGCAGCTCGCGACCTGCCTGAATGGCGTAAGTCTTCACAACGCCAGGATAAGACATTGCCAGGCGCTCAAGGTCGTTAAGACGCTTGATATAGGCCTCCACAACCTCGCGGCGAGCACCGGGACGTGCGCCAGAGATGGCGTCACACACTTGCACGATTGGAGCATAAAGGCTGGTAGCCTCCTCCTCGTCGTGGTGGGCGCCGATGGCGTTGCAGATATCAGCTTTCTCCTTAAATTTCTCGGCGAGCTTCATACCCAGCTGTGCATGTGGCAGCTCAGGCTCGTCATCGGGCACCTTGCCAATGTCGTGCAACAGACCTGCTCGGCGAGCCTTCTTGGGATTCAGACCCAACTCGCTTGCCATTACTGCGCACAAGTTGGCAGTCTCACGCGAGTGCTGGAGCAGGTTCTGACCATAGCTCGAGCGATATTTCATCTTTCCTATGAGCCTGATGAGCTCTGGATGCAGACCGTGGATACCCATGTCGATTGCGGTGCGCTTACCGGTCTCAATTATCTCATCTTCAACCTGACGACGCACTTTAGCTACAACCTCCTCGATGCGGGCAGGATGGATGCGGCCGTCGGCGACAAGCTGATGCAGCGCCAAGCGAGCAATCTCGCGGCGCACAGGATCGAAGCTCGAGAGGACAATAGCCTCGGGAGTGTCGTCAACAATAATCTCGATGCCTGTTGCTGCCTCAAGAGCACGGATATTGCGGCCCTCACGACCAATGATGCGTCCCTTCATCTCGTCGTTGTCGATGTGGAACACTGTGACGGCATTCTCGATGGCTGTCTCGGTGGCGACACGCTGGATGGTAGCTACCACTATGCGCTTAGCCTCCTTGTTGGCAGTGAGCTTGGCGTCGTCCATGATATCATTGATGTAGCTGGCGGCAGCGGTCTTAGCCTCATCCTTGAGCGACTCCACGAGCTTCTCTTTGGCTTCCTCGGCCGAGAGACCACTCACGTGCTCAAGCGTGTCGCGCACCTTCATCTCCATCTTGTCAACCTCTTTCTTTCGGTCCTCAAGCACAGCAAGCTGATTGTCGAGGTTTACCTTAAGATTGTCGGTCTCGGTCTTTTTGCGCTGCAACTCTTGCTGCTGCTGGTTGAGCTGAATCTCACGCTGCTTGAGCTTTGCCTCACTCGACTGAACCTTGGCGAGGCGGGCATTGGCCTGCTTCTCACTTTCGCTAGTGATAGCAAGACTCTCTTCCTTGCCTTTAATCACAGCTTCGTTCTTGAGTTTCTCAGCTTCAATTTTTGCTTTCTCCACAATCGTGTTGGCTTGTGATTTTGCACTTCGCTTAGAGAAAATGCTTGCCACTATAGCACCAACAATAAGTGCCACGACTGCGATTAAGATATAAATAACTATGTCCATTGATTAAAAAATAAATTTATATAAATAAAAAAGCACCACTCATCGCCTCACCACATCATTGGGTGAATGCGCTGGGAAGTGCAGGAACCTGTTAATTTGCAATATATTCAAGTGCTCACTCGTCGCCTCATTGACATGGCTCGTGTGGCACATAAACTTATATTTTCACCACCACATCATTGAGCTGCTGCTCAAAGTCGGTGAGATACTTGTTCACAGCGACATTTTGATTATAGGCTTTGGAGTAAAGCCGTGCAAACTGGAACGCAACCATAGCCATGACGCGTTTCGAGGCATCATCGCCGTCAAACCGCTTAACCCACTTGTTCCACAGCGTGTTAACAAGCTTCTCGGCTTCGCGGTAATTAGCCTCCTCATCTCGGGGAATGGTGAGCGCTGTGGGCTCAACGTCGGCTAATCTTATCATTATATTCAGGTTGTTGTCGTCTGTTGCCATAATCGTGCATCATTCATTTAGTTGAGCGATGCATTTGTCAATGTCCCGCACTAAAGTGGAGATTGTGGTCCTGGCTTTTTCCACATCTCTGAGATCAGGAGTTACCACGCGAGCCAGCTTCAAATACTCATTTTCTTGCTGCAATAGCTCATTGGCTCTCTTCATTTTCTCTATCTCTTCAACAAGTTGCTCCTTATCGATGGCAAGTTCGGCATTAGCAGCCTCTAGGGCGCGGTATTTTTCAACTAAGATGTTGCTCTTGTTGATGATTCTCTCCAGCGTCTGTCGCAACTCATTTGCCATAGATCTCCATTTAATTTGACAAAAGTACAAAAAAAATCGCTACCGCAACGAAGTTTAAGTCTTTTTTTGTATAATTTTATTAAAAATAGCATAAAAAGACATTTAAAGACAAGAGAATGCGCTTCGCGCAGGTTAGAGGTTAATGCGCTTCGCGCAGGTTAGAGGTTAGAGTTAAACTCTGAACTGTAAACTGTTAAGGAGCTAACAAGCTAACAAGGAACAAGCTGACAAGGCAATGGTCGTTTGTTTCAACATTTGTCTCGTCAGCTTGTCAGCTCGTGTGCTCGTCAGCTCGTCAGCTTGTAAGCTTCAATGGCTGTTGGTTGTCTCTATCTTATCCGCAGCGGGAGGTACCGCAGTTGGTGCAGATGAGGCAGCCTTCTTGATAGACGAGGCTTTCCTGTCCGCAGTTGGGGCAAGTCTGTCCGCTGAGCTTAGTGCCGTTAGGCAGATATTTCTTCAAGGCACGCTCCACACCCATCTTCCAGGTGTTGATGCTCTTGTTGTCGAGCTCGAGGCTGGTCACAAGCTTGAGCACCTGCTCGATGGGCATACCATAGCGCAGCACTCCCGAGATGAGCTTGGCATAGTTCCAGAACTCGGGGTTGAACTTCTCGCTCAAGCCCTCGATGGTGGTCTTGAAACCGCGCTTGTTGATGAACTGGAAGTCGTAGCGCTTCTCGCCACTCTCGTTCACCGCCTTGATAATCTTGCCTTTAGTCACCGACTTGGGACAGAAGATGCCTTCCTCATCATCGGCGATACCTGTGAAGATTTCGTAAGGACGGTTGTCAATCAAGCCAATGAATGCAATCCACTTCTCCTTGTTGTTCTGGAAGCGCACCACATCGGCCTCCAGCTCCACAGGGCGCTTGAGGATGTGCTCCTCCTCGGCCATGTAGTGAGCCTTTTTCTCCTCTTTCTTTTTCTTGTTCTTGCCATCGCCGGCAAGCGAGATGAGCACACCGCTGCGCGAGCCGTCACGATAGACCGTGCAGCCCTTGCATCCCGAGCGCCACGCCTCGACATAGAGCTTGCCCACCATCTCTTCGCTGATGTCGTTGGGGAGATTGATGGTCACGCTGATGCTGTGGTCAACCCACTTTTGCACAGCACCTTGCATCTTCACCTTGTTGAGCCAGTCAACATCGTTGCTTGTGGCTTTGTAGTAAGGCGAACGCTTGACGAGGTCCTCAATCTGCTCTTGGCTGTAGTCGTCACGCACCTCAATGCCGTTGGTCTTCATCCAGGTGATGAACTTGTGGTGATAGACAATATATTCCTCAAACGAGTCGCCCGACTCATCAACATAATCTACTCTCACGTCCTTGTCGCTGGGGTTAACCTTGCGGCGACGCTTATAAACAGGCAGGAACACTGGCTCGATGCCCGAGGTGGTCTGGGTCAAGATGCTTGTAGTGCCCGTTGGAGCGATGGTAAGACATGCGATGTTACGGCGACCGTGTTTCACCATGAGGTCATACAATTCGGGGTCGGCCTCGCGGATGCGCTGGATGTAAGGATTGTTCTCCTCGCGCTTGGGGTCATAAATCTCAAACGCGCCACGTTCGCGTGCCATATCCACCGACGAGCGATAAGCGGCAAGCGCCAAGGCCTTGTGTACCGACACCGAGAACTCTGTGGCCTCGGGGGTGCCGTAGGTAAGCCCCATAGCGGCAATCATATCGCCTTCGGCAGTGGTGCCCACACCAGTGCGACGGCCTTTCAATGTCTTGTTGCGAATCTTTGTCCAAAGGTTTAACTCCGTCTGCTTAACTTCCTCTGTCTCGGGGTCTTGCTTAATCTTAGCAAGTATCGCCTCAATCTTCTCCATCTCCAGGTCGATGATGTCGTCCATCATGCGCTGGGTGTAGCCGATATGCTTCTTGAAGAGGTCGAAATCGAAATAAGCGTCCTTAGTGAAAGGATTTACCACATAACTGTAGAGGTTCACAGCAATGAGTCGGCAGCTGTCGTATGGGCAGAGCGGAATTTCGCCACAGGGGTTGGTGGAGATGGTGCGGAAACCGAGGTCGGCATAGCAGTCGGGCACCGCCTCGCGTGTGATGGTGTCCCAGAACAGCACTCCTGGCTCAGCACTCTTCCAAGCGTTGTGAACGATTTTGTTCCACAGTTTCTTAGCGTCAATCTTCTTGGTATAGATTGGCTCCTCGGCATCGATGGGATATTGCTGGGTGTATTCACTGCCATCTACAGCCGCCTGCATGAAGGCATCGTCGATGCGCACCGACACATTGGCGCCTGTCACCTTGCCCTCTACCATCTTAGCATCGATAAACGACTCGCTGTCGGGATGCTTGATGCTCACGGTGAGCATCAGGGCTCCGCGCCGACCGTCTTGCGCCACCTCGCGTGTGGAGTTGCTGTAACGTTCCATGAAAGGCACCAGGCCGGTAGATGTCAACGCCGAGTTTTTCACCGGCGAACCCAGAGGGCGTATGTGCGACAAGTCATGCCCCACTCCGCCGCGGCGTTTCATGAGTTGCACCTGCTCCTCGTCAATCTTAATGATGCCTCCGTAAGAGTCGGGCTGTCCGTCAAGACCGATGACAAAGCAGTTGCTCAGCGACCCGACCTGGAAATTGTTGCCTATTCCAGCCATAGGACTACCCTGGGGCACGATGTAACGGAAGTTCTTGAGCAGGTCAAAAATCTGCTCCTCACTCATGGGGTTAGGGTACTTCTTTTCTATTCTCGCCAACTCGCTGGCGATGCGGTGGTGCATATCGTCGGGGGTGTGCTCATAGAGGTGCCCGAACGAGTCTTTCAGGGCATATTTCGTCGCCCACACTCTCGCCGCCAGTTCATCGCCTTTAAAATACTCTAACGAGGCATGATAAGCCTCATCGTAGGTGTAAGTTCTTTTTTTCACTGTATTTTATGTATTAGTTTCTTTTATCTGCAAATAGCGTGCAAAAATACGAACAATAAGGCTTATATAAAACAATTGTTAATAACTTTATAGGCAAAAGTTATCAACAACCAAAGACAGGTCGGTTGTCTCTAAACTCTAAATTGAGCTAACAAGGAACAAGCTGACAAGGCAATGGTAACTGTCGCTTCGCTGGTTTGTCGCGCTTCGCGTTGGTTTTGTTACTCGGATTAACTTGCCTTGTCAGCTCGTTTGCTCGTCAGCTCGTCAGCTGATTTCAGAAACTTGGATAATCACCACTTCTCGGTGAAACTGCGGCGACCGTTGTAATCAACGGTGCCCATCTTCTCGAGCCAACTGATGATAATGCTGCTTGTAGTTTCGGTGCCTCGCTCGCCTTGGTCTTTGCGTGGTGAGTCACAAATCGACGCCACATAGTTGTTGGTCATCACGCGGTATTTCTTCTTCATGTCTAGCTTTTTGCCGTTTGAGTCAAAGAGTTCGAGTTTCTTGATCTCTTTCTTCGACGAGTCGGCATAGGTGACCGCCGCCGTGCAGCCGCTGGTGATGGGGAAACGGTTACGGTCGGCTTTAAAGCAGGCGATGAGCATGTTGCTCAGCTCTTTGCCGGTGAGAGTCATCACCACGGCGGTGTTCATAAATGGGTCAAGATTAAGAATATCCTTAACAGTGATGGGACCAGCGGGGAAGACGTCATAGCGCACTCCGCCGTAGTTCTCAATGGCGATGTCGCAGCCTAACTCTTCACGCCAAGCGTCACACATCATCACTCCCAGAGCGTCGTAGGTGGTGATGTCGGTGGCAAAGGCGCCTATCTCACGCTCCATCTCGGGGCTATTCTTGAAATGCTTGAGAAGTGCGTCGGCAGCATCGTTGTGACTGCTGACTTTGTCGAGAAAGATGTTCTCGGTGTGCTTGCTCACCACCTTGCCACCTTCTACCTCAAGGGTGGTAAGCGCTACGCGCGGCAGCTGGTAGCCGTTCTGAGTGATGAGCACGCCGTTGTGCAGCTCGCCGCCCTCGAGTTGGGTGTGGGAGTGGCCGCTCACTATCAGGTCATAATAAGGGAACTTGCCTGCCAGCTCCACATCGACTTCATAGCCCACATGGGTAAGCAGCACGTTGACGTCACACTGCTCGGTGAGCCACTTATATTGCGGTATCACCTCCTCGGGCAGGCTGAACGTCAAGCCTTTCACATTGTCGGGGTGAGTGTCGGGGATGCCCAGAGTGCCCACCTGGGTGATGCCGAGCACGCCCACTCTCACGCCATTGACGTCAAACACCTCGTAAGGCACCACCTTGATGCCCGATTCTTCGGGGCAGGTGATGTTTGCCGCCAGGTATCGGAAGTTTGACAGAGCGGTCATCTGTGCTAGGCCATCGACTTTTGAGTCATACTCGTGATTGCCCAGTGCCGAGGCATCGAAGCCTACGAGGTTCATCATCGAGATCATGGGATAGGACACTGGCTCATAGAGGTCGTTGTAGGGGTTGCCGGTGCGGTTGTCGCCTGCCGAGAGCACAAGCAGCCCCGGGTCGATTGCGCGGAGGCTATCGACGATGGCTGCCAGCTTGGGCATCTTCTCGATTGCCGCGTGCATGTCGTTGGTCGATAAAATGTGCACTGTCTCGCCATGGGCGATGCTCAAGAGCGACAACATCAGCGCGCTCGCAATTGTCAAAAAAATCTTTTTCATAATTTTCATGCGCTTTGCGCAGGTTAGAGGTTAGAGTTTAGTGTTTAGAGTGGATCGTTAAACGGGGATCAGAGATCGTTTATCGGGATTGTGCATTGTGCATTTTTTTATATGTTTAAAATTTTAATAATCTGCTTATCGGATAATGGAGCGGCATGGTCAAGCGTGTGGCCCCAGCGGTCGGTCACCTGCAGCGCAGGCACGGCACTAAGCTCCAAATGGTTGCGCACGGCATAGCGCAGCAGCACATCGCCCACCGTCGCACCTCGAAATATCCTGATTCTGCAATCGTTCACCCTCACTGTCATTGCAATATATATAATATGTTGAGCTAACAAGCAGACAAGGAACAAGCTGACAAGACAATTCAGATTTCAGACCTCAGATTTCAGATGTCAAACTCGCTTCTGATGTCTCGTCTCTGATTTCTGATTAGTCGTTTCTAATCGTTTCTAGTCGTTTGACTATACACTTGTCTCGTCAGCTCGTCAGCTTGTTTACTAGTCAGCTCGTTTGCTCGTTTACTTTCCTCCCTGCTCGTAGTAGAGTGTGCAGGAGGTCTGGTCGCACATCTCGGGCGAGCCGAAGTACTGAATGGGACCTGGGTAGATGTAGCAGGTCTCCTTAGCCCATAGCTCGCGGCTGTTGGCAAACACCTGGAAGGGCTTGCCGTTAAGATCGACGAGAGCCTTCTTGATAACGGGCTTCTGCTTGCCGTTGCGGTGCTCCATGTTCATCATCATGGTGATGGGTATGCCTCCCGCCTCCCACTCGGTGGCGGGCTTGGCAAGATGGCGAATCGCCGACATGTAGCCTGTGGCTCCGGCGTTGATGAGCATGGTGGCGTTGAAGCCCAGGGCATAGCAGTAGTCGGCGTCGAAGTTCGACGGGTCGGCGCAGCGTCCTTCGTAGCCGAAGAAATGGTGCTGGGTCTTGAACTTGCCCACAAAACGCCCTTCGTCCTTCATCTTCTGTAGCTTCTTGGCTACCATCTCGCTGAGCAGCTTCTCGGTCTCGATGAGCGAGAGCTGCACATTGCCGTGCGGGTCGCGGTCGAGGGTGAGCTGCCGCGCCACGGTGGGCGGCAGGGTCTCGAAGCGCCGCTTGTTCTCGGGGCTGAGCTTGGAGAGCACGAAGTCGCGCTGCTCGTCGAGGTGTAGCTTCGAGAAGTTGGGGTTCTCGGCGAGGATGTCGTTAAGCTCGTCGATGAGCTTGCGCATTGCCGGCATAAACTCCACGAGACCCTCGGGGATGAGCACGGTGCCGTAGTTCCTGCCCTTGGCGGCACGTGCTGCCACCACGCGGGCGATGTCGTTGACCACGTCGTCGAGATACATACCCTTAGCGGCCACCTCCTCGCCAATTACGCAGTAGTTGGGCTGGGTCTGCAGCGCGCACTCGAGGGCGATGTGCGATGCCGAGCGTCCCATGAGCTTGATGAAGTGCCAGTACTTCTTGGCACTGTTGCAGTCGCGCTCCACGTTGCCTATGAGCTCACTATAGAGCTTGGTGGCAGTGTCGAAGCCAAAGGAGATCTCCACCTTCTCGTTCTTGAGGTCGCCGTCGATGGTCTTGGGCACGCCAATCACCTGCACGGGCACGTTCTTGGCCTTGTAATACTCGGCGAGCACTGCGGCGTTGGTATTGCTGTCGTCGCCGCCAATAATGACGATGGCCTTGATGCCAAGCTGCATGATAATCTCAAGACCTTTCTCAAACTGCTCGTGCTTCTCGAGCTTAGTGCGCCCCGAGCCAATCATGTCGAAGCCGCCGCAGTTGCGGTACTCGTCGATGATCTCGCGGGTGAGCTCCTTGTAATCGTGTTCGATAAGCCCCTCGGGGCCCATCAGGAAGCCATAGAGACGGCTGTTCTCGTTAAGAGCCTTGATGCCGTCGAAGATGCCGCAAATCACGTTGTGGCCGCCAGGAGCCTGACCGCCCGAGAGGATGACACCCACGTTGCATGGCTCATCGCTATGGATGCTGGCAGCATTCTCGTCTCTCACAAAAGTGAGCTCGGGAAGGCCGTAGGTGCAAGGGAACAGCTTCTTGATGTCCTCCTGGTCTCCTGCCGACTGTGTGGCAGCGCCCTCAACAGCCTTAACAGGTCCCTGCAAGGCAGCGGGAAGCTTGGGCTGGTAAGACGAACGCAATTGCTGAAGAATACTTTTCTGCTTAAATTTTAGAATATCCATTTTATTACCTATTAAATGTATTTTAACGATTAACCTATTTTTTTTGCAAAGTAATAAAATAATGTGATTTCATGCAACAAGAAAATATATAAAAAATCTTTATTGGGCTGGTTTACCGATTGCATAACATTGTTTAGAGGTTAGAGGACTCAATCACCTCACTCTTTCACCTCACTTTTTTTCAAACAAAGTCAACAAAGAAAATTTTTTGTTGTATTTGTTGTTAACTTGTTGTTTTTTATTACGGTGTCTTTGCTTTTTTTGTTGTTTTTGTCAGGTTTTGTTGTTTTTGTTTGATTTTTCACTCGGCTTGCACTAATTTTGCCAAATAATTTGAACCGCATATATGGAAGACAACCCACGACCACTTAAAGAACGCACTGAGCAGAGCCTGTTCTGGAGCATGCTCAACAACGGCACGCTGCAGGTGCTCAACATACTCTTCGGCGTGGTGCTGGCGCGACTTCTCACGCCAGGCGACTACGGCATCGTGGGCGTGCTCACCATCTTCTCGCTCATCGCCGGCAACTTGCAGAGCAGCGGCTTCACACAGGCACTTATCAATCTAAAGCCCCCAAAACCAGAGGACTACAACTCGGTGTTCTGGTTCAATGTGATAGCCAGCGTGACAATCTACGGCGTGCTGTGGGTGTGCGCACCGCTGATTGCCGACTTCTTCCATCAACCGGTCCTGGTTGATGTGTCGAGGTTCGTGTTCCTTGCCTTCCTGATATCCTCTCTTGGCATCGCTCATGGAGGCTATATGCTCAAGAACATGATGAACCGAGAGATTGCCATCATCAACATCGTGGCACTGTTGTGCTCTGGAGCCACCGGCATCGTGATGGCTTTCAAGGGCTACGCCTACTGGAGCCTTGCCTGGCAGCAGGTCATCTACATCACCGTTCTCAACCTGGGGCGGTACTACTACGTGAAATGGCATCCGTCGTGGCACATCGACTTTGGTCCAGTGAGGCGAATGTTTGGCTTTGCCGTGAATATTCTCTTCACCAACGTTATCAACACTCTCAACGGCCAAATTCTCACGTTCATCTTCGGGCGTTTCTTCCCTATAGCGCAAGTGGGCAACTACTCACAGGCCAACAAATGGAACACGCAGGCCAACACTTTTGTGAGCGGCACCATGCTGCAAGTGGCGCAGCCTGTGCTCGTGAGCGTGGCCGATGACAAAGAGCGACAGAAGCGTGTGTTCCGCAAGATGATACGTTTCACCGCATTCATCTCTTTACCCGTGATGCTGGGGCTGGCATTGGTGGCTAGAGAGTTTGTCACTGTGGTGCTTGGCTTCAAGTGGGTTGATTGCATACCGCTGCTGCAAGTGCTGTGCATGGCGGGCGCTTTCATGCCATTCTACACGATGTATCAAAACCTCGCCATAGGATGCAAGCGCAGCGACCTTTACCTGTGGTGCAACGTGGGACAGATAGTGCTGCAAATTGCACTTATCTTGCTTTGCTACTATCTGTTCTCGCAGTCTATCATTGTTGTTGTCACTGTCTATTCGGTCTTCACGATATTATGGCTTGCCGCATGGCAAGCGGTGGCAAAACATCTAATTGACCTGAAATGGACGGAAGCTATTTTAGACATCGCACCATTCTTAGCGATTACTGTGACTATGTTTGCCATCACCTACTTTGCCACACTATGGATCGAGAACAATGTGGCGCTCCTCATAGCAAAAGTGCTGCTTGGCGCCGTGCTCTACATTGCCGTGATGAAACTGGCAAAGGTGAAAATCTTCGCCGAATGCATGGAATTTTTGCGCAAGAAGTTCCTTAAACGCCAGCCACATTTTTAGTTGACAAGGCAATGCAATGGGTTTTGTCGCTTCGCTGGTTATGTCGCGCTTCGCGCTAGTTTGCCGCTCGCTTTGCTCGCTAGTTGTGCCGCGCTTCGCGCTAGTTTTGACTCGCTTAATCGCATTTTTGTTTGCAATTGTTTGAAAAAAAGGTCAATTCTTCTTGAGTGACTTGATTTTTGCCATCACTTCTTCATAGCTCTCGCGCTTTTCAAGATTGATGTAGGCAATCAAGTGGTGAGAATGCTGTTCCTGCTCAGGCGGGAACGTCATGTAGTCGCCAAAGTAACGGCGCAACAGAGCGTCATACTCCTTTTGAATAGAAACGTTAAGGGTCTCAAACGGCACTTCGATGCTCTCCTCAACCATCGTCTTGGGTATCACCTCCCTTTCGTCATATCCAGGAGGATACTTGATTATTGTTTGGCTGCTGTCATAATCAAAGGCATGAACGATACTATGAAGTTTGCTCAAGAAACGTTTCCTGAAATAACCACGGTTGAGACTCAACAGCCAATAATGAATAAGGTCTTTAATCTCACCACGCTTAAGCTTCATTTTTATCTTTTCCCACGGATAATAGGACGATGCCACTGTAAAGCGATGCCAATACTTGCAATATCGCTTGAGATATCGCCTGGCAACATCAATGTCATCTGACATACCGTCATAGATAAATATGTCGATATACATACCAAGCACACAATGGTATTCCTCGCTCTCAAGCAGAGTGGTCTCTTTATTGCACATCTTGGCAAATGGCAAGTAATAGTTAGGAGTGTCATAGGGACCTATAAGCTCATATTTCCCCGTATCAACGGTTGCGCAAATCTCCTTCAGTCGCTCAAAATCAGGACGAGGCATCACCACATCAATATCATCATCCCAAGGAATAATGCCTTTGTGACGAATGGCGCCTATTGCCGAGCCATAAGCGATGAAATAGCGCAACCCATGCTCCTTGCACAGCTCAATGAAGAACCGCAGTACATCGGTGATGCACTCATTCCATTGTTTGCGCAACTCACCCTGAACTACTACCTGTCTCATTTCAATGGCTCGTTTATGTCGAGGAACATCTGCGCGCACCACAATTGCCACTTCTGATTACCGGTAAGTGTTTCCATCGGGATGTCGCTTCTGAACTCTGGACGAGTGGGACCCTGCCAATCCTTAAAAATGGAATCTACAGGTCGGGGCATGGGAATCTTTGTGGGAATGGGCAACCCCGAATAACGCATAGCATAAAGCTCACGAACAAGATATTTTGGCTCGCCATTGCGCACACGGTTCATATCGAGAGCGCTTGCCATGACAAGGCGCGCGTAGGGATCATAATAAGGCATTCCCGCTACAGCAAAGGCATTGAGATATGAGCTTGAACTCT
This sequence comes from uncultured Prevotellaceae bacterium, assembly GCA_937916085.1. GTDB lineage: Bacteria > Bacteroidota > Bacteroidia > Bacteroidales > Muribaculaceae > Sodaliphilus. The sequence goes on from CALGGO010000004.1 coordinate 80,707, forward strand.
CAATGGCAAACACCTCATCCATAAACTTCATGTAGTCAATATCATCCACATTCTTGCGATAAGGCTCGTAAAGGTCAAAGACGCTCAGGTCAGGATCTTTAAGCACCAGCTCCGGCTCAAGGAAAGTATAACGTTTAACGAAATCGTCATATTTCCACTCACGGGATATGAGTTTGTCCATACCTCCAAATATCAAGTCGGCACTCTCCCCTACCAACACCAATTGCACACCGTCACGCTTAGCAATTGTGGCGGCCTTATAAATCTGAGGCTCAATGGAATGAACTGGAGCACATTTTGCCTGCATCACCAGAGGAGTAAAAATCCTATAGTCATTAAGTGATATGTCTATCAAATGGTGCTTTAAGCCAAGCATTTCGCAATATTTCTTGGCACGCTCCACATCTTTATCAAAAACATCGCTCTCTGAATTGCTAAATGTGTAAGCATGGCTGCCTGGCTTCAAGTAAGTAGCCAGATTGGCGCTGTCCATACCACCCGACAGCAAAATACCTATATTGTCATACTTCTCGTAAAGAGCATCTACCTGCTCCTTAATACGCTGGTCGATATCGGCAGCACTATCCACCTTAATCTGGTCCTGTGGTGCCACAGGCTCAATGTTGTTGTGGCGCATACCATCATAGAACTCAACTCCATCTTTGCATATATAACGATAGGCAATGTAAGAACTCAAGCAAAATCTCTTGTCAATCATAATATTTTGATTAATATGGTTATTTAACGTCTTCTAAGTTGTGCCCACGCACGGCATTGAGAGCCTTTGTGATTTGGGTCGATGAGACACCCTTCGTGTAAGGGAAATAGACAATCTCAATGCCTGCCTCCTTAAATTGACGCTCATAGTCCTGCCACTTAGGGGTGTCATACCAGTCATCACCCACAAAAAGGATATTTGCTTTTAGCTTCTTGCAAGCCGCCAACTTGTCCATATCATACTGTGGCACAGCGGCATCAACATACTTAATGCTCCTCACTATCTCTATGCGGTCTTCAAAAGGTATCATTGCTTGCTTGCCTTTGTAAGCCACAAGCTCATCGACCGTCACACCCACCACCAGCTTGTCGCACATGCCCTTAGCATTCTTCAAGAGATTCAAATGACCAATGTGAAACAAGTCATATACCCCGGTTGTATATCCTATTATCATAGCTTATTATTTTATTAAACGCAAAAGTAATAATTCTCGGCTAATTATAAAACATTTTTCCTGCCTTTTTCTAAAAAACATCATAAAAAACAGCCAACTTTTCAACCAATTATTTCAACGACCGGCAAAGGTGAGATAAATGCGCCGTGTCGCCAAATAGAGGAAATTGACCACCTTGTAGGGCACGGCGTCACACCTGAACAATTTCTCAAAACAGCGAGTCACAAAATGTGTCGTCCTGTGGGTGAAATGCTCCTCCACAAGCACCTTATCCACATTAAACCGCCGCGCAAACCGCCACACGTTAACCCATCCAATTTGCATGGCAAACGAATACTCCCTCCACTTCTCGTGCGAAGCCATGAAGGAGCCTACCAGCTCCTGCGCCCTGAAAAACGATACAGCATTGCGGGTAGTGATATTGTTGGTGTAGGATTGCTGATTATCATCTCGATAAAAATAAAAGCTCCGCTTAACCCAACCGCGGCGTGCGTTAATGAGCAATAGGGGCATCACCGAGAAATCTTCGCCATAGTCAATGCCCTGGCTGAAGCGGATGCCGTTGTCGTCGAACAGCGACTTCCTTATCAATCGCCCCCAAAGGCGGTTGGACTCAACATTCTGGCACAGAAAAACCTTGAGATAGGCCTTATCGCTCACTTGCAACGGCTTAAATTCTCTGACAGGCCGCCCATTGGAAACAATACTGTAACCTCCGTCAACAATATCGGCATGAGAGTGCGCCATTTCACCGACAAGACACTCTACCATGTGAGGATCAACATAGTCGTCGCTATCGACAAAAATCACCACATCGCCAGTTGCGGCATCGAGGCACGATTGACGGGCCGAGGCAGAACCGAGGTTGCGCTCATGCTTGATTATGCGCACCTGCGGCTCACGCTCGTGGTAACGCGCCACCACCTCACGCAGGCGCTCAATAGAGGCATCGGGCGTGCAGTCATCCACAAAGATGTATTCCACATCCTTGTAAGTCTGCTGCATGAGAGATTCAGCGCATTGCTCTATATACCTCTCAACGCCATACACCGGCACAAGCACCGACACCTTCATCAGTTTATCATTTAATATATTTATGCAAAATTAGTCATTCTTGGGCAATATGAAGCAATTATCGCCGTTTTTTTTCTCAAATCGACAAAAAACAAGTAACTTTGCCCCCGATTTATAATCACAGCTAATGGCAGAAGTAAAACAACATAATCGTGGTAAGAAGTTCGCAAAGGACTTTGGAATTTACTCCATCGGAGTTTTGGGATCAAAACTTATCACATTTATTATGGGACCGCTCTATTCGCATTACGTAGTCCCCAGCGATTATGGATATTATGATCTTTGCCTTGAGTTTTGCCTTATTTTAGTGCCAGTGGTTACTTTGCAGTTGCGCGATGGAACGTTTAGATACTTGCTAGAGACCCAAGACAGTAAAGAGAGAACGCGCATTGTTTCTTTTGTATATCGAACTCTGTTTGAAACTGCTTCCATCACATTAATAATAGCTTTCTTTATATCTCTTTTTCACCCAATACAGTATCTATGGTACACAGTAGCCTTGCTCATAATAATGTCTTTCTATGACGTTCTCGCTCAGGTCATCCGTGGATTGGGAAACAACAAAGCCTTTGTCATGGTAGGGCTGACTGCTTCTTTTGGTATTGGCGTGTTCAGTGTGATTTTTGTCGTCTGGCTCAAGATGGGAGTTTTGGGCATATTCCTTGCCAATATTCTTGCTCGCATTCTGTCGATAACTGTCGTTGAGTCTTGGATGCGCACTTTCAGCCGTTTCTTCAGGATAAAAGTTGACCTTAAGGCAATATCAAAAAATATGATAAAATTCTGCCTGCCACTTGTTCCTGTCACTCTTTGCGGATTATTACCACCACTATTAGACCGGTTGTTTTTAAAAGAAATCTGGAGTCTTGAGCATGCTGGTATATATGCAATGGCTGTCAGACTGGCTGGAATTATCCATAGTGTATCTATAATATTCTATCAAACATGGCAAGAGAATGCCATTCAACAATACAACAGTTCCGACCGAGACAATTTCTTCTCAAAGGTCTTTAACGGTTATATCTATGTGCTAGCGATAGTTCTTATAGGATATGTATTCTTTCTAAAGATTATATTCCCTTGGCTGATGGCAGAAAAATACCAACCTTGTTTGCCATACCTGTACCCCATTGGCATCACTTGGATAATCATTGCCATATCCAACTATTTCTTACTTCCTTATCAATGCGCAAAAGACACTAAATCGGTTATACCATCGGTAATTATTCTTATTATTGTTAATGTAGGGCTAAACAGCTTGTTGGTGCCCATATGGAAAATTTGGGGCATTATTGCAACAGGCACAATAGGATATTCGCTGGTGACTCTTTACCTCTGGCTTGACACCCGCAAATACTTCACTCTGCACTTCTACCCTCGCACTCTGATTCCAATCTTCGTGATTTTGGCGGGATTAATTCCTTTCTACTATTCCACAAATCATTTCTTTGATATTCTTTATCTCATAGTGGCTATGATCATCATTTTTGTCGCTCTGCCAACAGATTTCCACGATTCGATACTCAATAAAATAAAAAAAGTAACCCATAAGCGAGTTACTCAAAAAGATTTATAGCCATCACACTCTGTATTTATGCAATCACACACTGTGATGAGAATAGAGGAAATACATCCTTATATTTGTTTAAACAACAACTTAACTGCCATTTTAATGATGGGCAACTGCCGCTTAATGCGCTTGGGGTTTTTAAAAAAACGATAGGCAAACTCCAAGTTGTGGTCGAGCCACCATTTTGGAGCGCGCTCAGCATTGCCGGTATAAACATCAAAACTGCCGCCAAGGCCTTGATAGATGGCTTTGTGGCGATGCTGCATCTCACCCATAAGCAACTCCTGCTTGGGACTACCCATTGCCACAAACACCACATCGGGTTTCTTGATTGCAATATCTTCAATCAATGCATTACGTTCATCCTCTCCATTGAGATAACCATTTCGATAGCCTAATATGTCAATGTTGGGGAACTCTTCCCTCAGTTTTGCCACAGTAGCGTCGATGACTCCCTGTTTACTCCCAACGAGATAGAAACTCTTGGTGCCATGATACCTATTTACTATGTCGAGCCACAACTCACATCCAGGAATCTTCACCGCATTCTTGGCGCCCTTCTGCTTAACTGCCCAAACCGCCCCCACGCCATCGCAGTAACCTGTGTTGCTATTGATGATAGCGCGTGTCTTGTCGGTGGAGTTCATCACCTTCTCGGCATTGATAGCCACTAGGATAGACTTGTTCTCGTCAATATAGTCCATCAACTCTTCTCTCGAAGAGAACGGACAAATGTCAACTCCATTAATTGTTATCTTGTCCATTTGGGAAAAAATGTTTTATTCTGCCTGCCAAAATTTTGCTATATACTTCAGCCCCATATTTATTTAAATGTGAGGTATCATAAAACCAATCAACATGATTCATAAAAACACTATCACTGACATCATTAAAATATGGTATATCATTATCCTCGCATACTTGTTGTACAGAGCTGATTGTCATAGGCAGAGAACTGAAAATGCAATAAGTGGGAGGAGTAAAAATATACAATTTAATATTGTTAGACTTACATGTGTTGATAATGTCTTTGAGGATTATTAATTTATTCTCTGAAACATATTTCACAGGGTCAGTTTTTGCTAAAATAGGAGGTGATGCAGGTTTTTCATGTGCCACAAACCCTTTATCATCCTTATCTTGCTCGCTGATAAAGTTATATAATAATATCCTAAACCATATAGTGTTATATCTATATAAATTAGATTTCAAAAAAAATCTCTCATATTTACCATCGCTTTCTAACACTGAATCAATCTCACTATTACCTGAGTTATAATAGGGAACCAACAAATTATATCTTAAAATCTTTTCGTCTTGGAACTCTGTAGGACGGATGCCTAACAAAATGATTTTTGGTGTGTAGCGTTTCAATATGCAATTCAGCATAGTATGATAATAGATAATGGTTTGACCATTAGCACCAGCATTATAGCAAGTAACATTCAATGACTCTTCAATTACCGATGGTTTTACACTATTAAGCACTACACTACTTCCCATTATCAGAACATCTTCATTACAATGATTCATCACATACTCTACCGGCTCATAATCACCCTTAAATCCTTTTTTCTTCTGATAATCGGTAAAGAACCCAAAAAACCAATCAGCTATTACAAGAATCAAATTGTCAACAACTTGTTCTTACCGATTTTAAAGAACTTATTAGCTAGACTGTTGAAGCACAAGAAAAGTCCATGAACACCTCCTCATACCACAAAAGTCCAGTTTGCGCCATGCCACAAACCACTTATGAGCATAGTTAAAAACAAGTTGCGTTGATGCTTAACCTCTGAGCATCGACTCCCCCCATAGGGATATAGACATAGTCTCCAAACCATGACGACAAAGAAATGTGCCATCTGTGCCAAAAGTCTCTTGGAGAAATTGAGAGGTAGGGATGATTAAAGTTTTGCATCAACCTGAATCCAAGGCATCGTGCTGTTCCTATTGCAATCATGGAATACCCGCTAAAATCGCAGAAAATCTGAAACGTGAAAAAGAATGTTGCCAACAGCACACTTGTTCCATTGTGGTTAGGCAAGTTATTATAGACTGCATCAACATAGGATGAAACACTATCGGCAATACATAATTTCATGAAATAGCCCCATATCATTAGTTTCAATCCTTCAATAAAATCTTGCTGATTGAAACTATGAGATGAATGAAATTGTGGGAGCAGATTCTTTGCCCTCTCTATAGGACCTGCAACTAGTTGCGGGAAGAAAGAAACAAACAATGCGTAAGTAACAAAACTCCTTTCAGCTTTTATCGAACCGCGATACACATCAATAGAATAACCTAAAGCTTGGAATGTATAAAATGAAATCTCACCATTATATGCTTAGATGGTATAAAAAAATATACCACGCAAACCAATGGGAAAAAAACCAGAAAGATTAGAGAATTAAATAACATTTTGCAAGTCAACGTCTTTTTTATCTACATTCAGCAAAAAGAATGTTAACGCATTAAACATAAACGCATTGCTCCAACGCATATAAGATATCTTAGAGTTAATGCCTTCCTTTAATTGATAATAAAAATACCCCTTTGGTGACTGCATATTCTCTAATGTCCAGTTCAGGACATTTTCGACAAGAGACCTGTACTCTTCAAATCTTCCCATTCTCGCCAGAGTCACAAAAAGCTGCGCGGGGCAGTGTATATCAATAGGATATTTCTTGTTGTCGTAATATTTTGGGCAACCGTCTTCCTCAAAGAAGTTATTGATGTAATAATCAAAACCTTTTTCTAAATAACTATGGAATGACATGTCACCCGTCAATTGTTCATAATCATTGAGAGCATCAAGATTGTATCCTGTGTGGAAACTGTCAACCCATTGCTGTACTGGCAGCATACCATACACCCATGCTCCACTCTCTCGCTGCCCAGTACAACACGCTTTAACCGAAACCTTTGCAAGCTCTTTATACTCTTCGTTGCCAGTATATTTATAGCACCAACAAAGCAACTTGCTGCCCAGCAACGAAGCATTATAAACTGTTTCATGACCTTTAAGAGGGCTGTAGGAGAAAAGGGAACCACCCTTGCTCACGGTACGGTGCAAGTCGTTAATGACAAACTCGGCCGAACTAAGCGCAACATCAAGATACTCTCGATTCTTGGTTATCTCATAAGCGTTCATCAACGCTGTGGCGCAAAAACAAGTAGCAACAACGGTAGGTGTGTATTTTGGGAAATTGAAACCAGTGCGATTCTGCCAGTCGAAGTTGTATCCCCAGCATGCGCCATGATAGTCGCCTTTTGAGCGCAATGAGATCAGCAATGCAGCTACTTCATCAATCTTTTTTTCAATATCTTGAAGGTTCCCAAAATCAGACGATAAATCAGGATTCTTTCTAACGGCCTCATGCAAATTGCAATATCCTTGCAAGAAGAGACCTATACCTTTGGCATTATAATCTTTTGGGACAAGAGCTATTCTCCTGAGATTAATGGGGTTGCGCTTAAAGAGTTGGATAACAGCTAGCCGGTAACAACTATTGTTCTTCAAGCCTGGAATCGACATGAAAAGCTTGGAGTTCAGTCCATCGTAGGGATCCCAGCCCTTAAACTGCTCCTTCTCACAATAGTACTTTAAACGTGATATTGAATCACATAATATTTTACCAATATTATATGCCTCCAAAGAATTTATTTGAAATACTTGAAATAGTGGGATAATCAAATTTTGAACACGTTTTCATCATCATGCTTTCTAAACTTTTAGTGGAAACAAGGCTCTTGGGATGACCAATGACAACAAAAAGGTCTCGCTTCGATTGCGTCATCACCTTGCGCAAGAAATAGCCATGCATCCAGATAGGAAACAGACAATAATCCCAGGTCTGATACTCTTTCTTAAAAAAGAAAGATAACTTCTTCATTATTCCGCCATCTTTTCCGCCACTTGAGGTCTTAGCACTAAAAGACGCTTGGGCCGACTTGCGATTCTGTAAGATGGATTTGATTCTTGACAAAGACAGGAACTTAAGAAATCTTACAATGGGAAATGCCACATGAGGCAACTCCACAATATTGGTATTGATTGACGATGGTGCCTCCAATTTGTCGTCAACAAACCAAAATCCTTTATCGACAGGAAGACCAGTGTAGTCATAGACCGACAAAGAACCTTTCTCTTTAGCGCCTGGCACTATTGAGGTGTCGAACATAATTCCCAACTCCCGCATTATAGAGACAATATCCTGCGAGGGCTGGATATTGAAACCGCCAGCTCTTATTGCAATGCATTTATAATCAGGAAACGATGGCATTATCATTTCCTCAAGAATGCGTTTCCCTTCAGCTATGAGTTTTTTTAGTGTCATTGTTGGCGACGAGAACGTTCCCAATCGCCAATTATCTAAATCAACAACCCATCTTCCATCTTCCCACTTAGCATCTACCCACTGCGGATGGATGTGCAATTGCACATCATGACCACGTCTTATGATGTCGAGAACCTGTTGCTTCATCGCCTCGGCAGGGCTGCGGTCATAGCCCATGTGATTGCCACTCTCCCACTCCTGCTTCAAGCGCCAGTATTCAACAACTTCAAAAAAAACGGTAATCTTGGCACCATAGCGCTCTACCACTTTTAAAATGGCATTAGTAGGCTCCACAATGTGCTTGAAGACATCACCAGAACCGTCACCATAAAGCTCATAGTCGAGAGTGAGAAGTATTCTTTTCATAGCCGGTATCTTAAATTACCTATTTCGAATTGTCGCTTTTTGCACTCCTCAAATAAGTCATCATTGTCAATAGAATACATAATCTTGTATCCCACATCAAGACGCCGATAGGTGGCACAATTGAGATCACGCACATAATCTCCTGCCGACATACAGTGATTCAAGACTTTTTCATCGTGAACACAGGTCTCTACCACTGTGGAAATACCGTCTTTGTCAATCAAGTCAAGCTGGCATTTTTCCTTCTGATAATAAAAATATATCGGGTCGGTAAGAATGTCTTCAAAGGAGTGGAAAATAGGAATGTTCTTCAACCCTATTCCTAGCGATTTGCTCGGCTGCTTCAGCAACTTTCCATAAGGAGAATCCCAGTAGAAGGGTGTGGTGGCTTTATCATGGCCGGCAGCGATTTCTTGAGCATCTTTGCCCCACACGCACACAGCTTTAGTGGGATGCTTACTCATATATACATCAGGCATCTTTGAGAACACATTAGTGAGTACTCCCATTCCTGATTTTGTGTTGCGCATATCAAAAACATCATGCCGTGCCGCCCATTCAGTAGAATTAATAGGTGGATAGTAAGGCATCATAATAACACCTTCCTCGCCAATAATATCCATTAGCAAGTTCACCATCTCTTGCGGAGTGAACGATGCATTAACATTGCCAAAACTTGATGAGACAATAATGCGGTCGCCCTTTTTTATGTCTAACTCATCAACAATGATTGAACGCATTTCTTTTAATGAGATCTTGCGACGTGGCTTAACTTTATTCAAGAAATGTCGCTTATATCTCCTTACTGCCTTGCGCTGATTAGATGACGAAATGTGTTTCAACAAGGATTTTATATAGTAATTCATTTCTAAATAGCAAATGAATTTTAATCTAATATAGATTGATATATTTCAGCTAATTTTTTAGCAACATTATCGGGATAATAATCCACAATATGTTGGCTATTGTCTTTGCTCATCGCTTTCAACAACTTGTCATCGTCAACTAACGACTTTATTGATGAGTAAATGGAATCTTTATCACCTGGTTCAAATAGGAAACCATTCTTCTTGTCATTAACAAGCGATGGAATGCCGCCTACACGAGTAGAGATAATTGCCATGTTATAAGACATCGCCTCAAGGATAGATAATGGCAACCCTTCAACATAAGATGGAAGTATATACACCTTACACTTGTTCATGAGCTCGATTTTCTTCTCATCGGTCACCCAACCCTCAAATTTCACGATATCCTCAACGCCAAGGTCATTAATCATTTTCACAAGCACATCGGTCTCACCATTTCCACCCACATGAAGCAGCATCTTGCCTCTGAAATCATCTTTGTGTTCTGCTATCACCTCAACAAGGTCATAAATACCCTTAAGCTGCCTTATCAACCCCAAAAATAACAGATGTACCTTTCCGTCATCTGCCACTTCATGCACAACCGGCTCAGTAATAACATTCTCTACTATCACACAGGCAAAACCCACAGAGTTCAAAAAATCCTTCCACTCTTCACTAAGTACAATAACTACATCACATTTCCTCAAGCATTTTGTCACAAAGTCGGGCTTTTCGTAGTAATAGTCTTTAAATCCGCCTCCATGAATGTGCAACACAATTTTTTTCTTAAACACTTTGGCAAGATTCATAAATACATTTGAGCGGATAAAACTCTTGCGCTGCGAAGTGTGGATGTGAACTATCTTAATTTTCCACTTAAACATGAGGACAAACAAGAATTTAAAAAATCCTCTTGTAAAAAGTGCCATGTTATTCCACATATTGCTCTTGCGGGATATCGTGACAAAATTAAACTCCTCAAACACGTAATGTTCATAGCAATATAGCACCTGAGCAATTCCCCCCTTTGGGAACTTATTGCTACAACCAAGTGTGACAACATGAGAAGATAGTTCTTTGTTTATCATTATTTCTAAAAATTCATCTTATTACCACTTACCATGAGCATCAGTCATGCCACCACTCCAATCTATAAAGAAGTTGCCAAACCATAACTCCTTATAGAACAAATGCTCTCGCATCTCAACTATAGGGGTCAATATCTCAAATAACATAGGTATGAATGACAATATCATAATGATTAAACTCACGCCTTTTATTTTATCATAATTCTGATAGGCTGTAATAAACAAAAACGAATAAAACAGCAATACTGCTAGTTTCAAGAAACGATCAAAAAAAATCAGTTCAGCAAAAGCAAAATTAACTACAGTATAAATAGTTAATGCAAAAAAGAACATTTGGAGATATTTCTTTGAGAATTGAGCTCTTCGGCTCCACATTATCATCAAAATTAATAATCCAAATACAATCAAAATTTCGGAACGGTAGGCATAAAAAACATTATTTTCTTCCCTCATTCTCTGTATTCGCTGCTGCATACCTGTGTGATGGAATGAGGATGTTCTTGTACCCAAATCAAGACCAGGAACATTTTTTATTACCCATCCCATAAAATCAATTGACAAAAATCGATACACCCATGACACTCCAAATAAAATGACTCTTCCCCACACCCAAATCTTGCTTAAAATCCAATTAAGTATGAAAATCCAGTAAAGGTTAATAAGGGTATAGTGAAAGAATATGCAACTTACAGAAAATATTAGATACCTTTTCTTCTCTGTATTTAAATACTTCAAATAGAAACCCGCAAAGCAAAATGACCCAAGCCAAAATCTAACACCCTGATACCAATAGAACTCTACAACAAATACAATACACAGCAATAAAAGTCCACAACTCACAGGTAAAAAGTTCTTGAAAAATTGCTTGAACTGATTAAAGAAGAACAAGAACATCATGCTATAAATAGCACAAATAATTCCAGCAAAAAGTTCCTTACTCTCTGTGAAGCGAGAGATAATATATTTAATTGCTACGTGATAAAAGTCAAGACCAGTATTTATCGCAAGAGGATTACTTAATATTTCCTGCAAACTCTTATCACAATAATACAAACGCATGCGGGAATAATGCATGGATATGTCCCAGGCAAGATAGAAATGCATGCCAAAGTAGAAAGCAAATATCACAAAGAATATTTGTGATATAGGATTCTTATAAAACCGTAAAGATATAAAGAAACTAGTGATTGGCGACAGAAGCATCGTCAACGTTTGAAGCAACAAATATTTTCCTTTACTAAACATTACTCCTTCTTTTAAAACGAACCAGCCAACGCAACATCTTTACACCTATCATCCACTTTTTAAGATAGAAAAAGGTCACCAGTTTATAATGAAGAGGCATACGTTTATGTTCAAAAACATCTTTAGCATTGGTCACATCAAATGTCATCTGATTCTCGGCGATTTCATTCAAATCATAATATAAAAGATTGCGTCCTAAACGCCCCATTCTAAATAGTTTAAACGACTTGAGAACTTCCTCATTGGTAATATCGTTCTCTTTAAAGAAACGAGAGCACAGCGAAATAAGTTTCAAGTCATTCACCATGGGATATATTGTCTTTGACAAACTTTCGTCATTACTGCAATTATAGAAATAAAGTGCGTCATCGATATAACCTATCTTCTTCACATGAAACAATGCCTGTATCAAAACTGTCATGTCATCGCCCATGTTGATACCCGCTACAGGATATATCTGATGCTCGGCTAAAATTGAGCGACGCATCATCTTGTTCCAAGCTCCAGCGTGAACATAACCCTGCAAGACCATTGAGACAAACTCTATATTGTCGGACGGTCTCTTAATCTTAACCAATGATCGACGGTCCTTATTTGTGTGATAGTAGTTGCACACCACCATATCGGCATCATCTTCGAGAGCTTTAGCCACCATCTTCCCAACCATAGTGGTATCCACGAAATCGTCACTGTCAACTTGTAGAATGTATTCGCCAGTGGCCTCCTTCATCCCATCACGGCGAGCTGCAGCACAACCTTGATTAAACTCGTGATAAATAAATCTAACCTTGGATGAGAAATCGGGGTACTCAATAAGCACACGCTTGATTATGTCGATGCTACCGTCCTTGCCACAGTCATCAACAATTATTATTTCTAAGTCTTGATAAGTTTGGTTAAAAACCGACCGAATACATTTCTCGATGTATCGGCTGCTATTATATACTGGTATTACTATAGATATCAACATTTTACAACTTATAGCGATGGGGCAAAAAAGAAATGATACAAGAATGGTTGATTCTCGACTATGGGCCTATACACCGCTTTATAGACATTTATGATAAAAATCGAATAAAAAACCAATGCCATTCCAGCACCTATTACATACTTTCTTGTCTGTATTAAATAGCACATTACGTATGCGCTCATTATTAAATAGAATATGGTGAAATAGTCTGTTGGGCGTAAAATAAAGTGTGTGGTATTAATCAGCAAAAAGTACACACACATTCCTATATATGCCAAAAGGAAAAAGTAAGGCAGCTGCCTGTCGCTCTTAAAATGCGCCCTCAACTGCGGATACAGCAATATCATGGCGATGCTGCCAATAAGACTTGAAAGACGGCTAGGTCCCCACGGCACAAAGCCCTTAAACTGACCACCCACATTCGGGTCATCAAGATTACCATAGTTGCTATATCCTGTCAAATCAAGGAACCATTGATAGTTGCTGAAGATATCAATCCAATATGGAAATGCGCCAAGCAGAACAAACACAGCAAACACTGAAAGCATTATCCACTTGCTAGGCACACCAACACTAATCTTTGTCTTGCTCAACAATTCTATCAAGAACAAAAACAGGAATATAGCAATGAGCATCAGTGCCGACTTGTGAATGAAGGCAGCCATCATTACAATACTCAGTATAAACAGGAGAACAAAGATGTTCTTATGTGAACTGCGGTCTTTAAATTGCGAAAAAAATGAAACAAGCGCTACAAACAAACACACGACAACTGCTTGACGTACCGAGTTCATCATCCATAAAAAATAAGACCCGCACATGATGCCAAGCCCAACCCAGCACAGCAAATGCTTGTGGTTGCGCAATCCGAAATACAGAAAGGCTATCTGCAACAATGCCCAAAAGGCGAAATAGAAGAAATAATGGATGTTGCACCACGCAAATAGACGGGAGATCCACTCAAATCCATATTCAAAATTATGGCGGCTGAAATCTCCCGTCTCCTGCAAATGCTGATATTGCTCCAGGTACATAGCATGGTCAAAGCCTGTGTGATAACGAGCACCAGCAATGACTGAGAACACAACCAACGACAGCAATATCTCCCAACTATAGAATGGCAGTTTGCCACCGCCATTAAGCAGAGACTGCTGTTCCCGCTTGTTGACATGCCACCCTAAGAAAAACAGAGTGGCACCAGTTACGCTATATACCAACAGACTTAGTAACATCTACTTTCTAAAGATGCCACAAAAGTCTAAAATGACCTTATCATCTCGCCACTCTAGCTGCTTGAACTCATTGTGGGACGTCAAGAACACAACAATGTCGGCTCGCTCAAAAGCCTCATTATAAGGAGTGAGCTTAAAAACGTTATGCTCCTGGATGTTGGGTTCCACTACAAGAAACTCGGCATTGTTCCTGCTCTGCATCACCTCGGTGGTGATGCGCTTGGCAGGCGACTCACGCAAGTCATCGATATTAGGTTTGAAAGCTAGACCCATCATTGCCACAACTGGCTTGCGGCTATTCTTAAGCTCAAATTCCAGCATTGCGTTTTTCACCTTCTCGGCACACCACTGTGCCTTAAAGTTGTTGATTTCACGGGCTTTGGCAATTATGCGAGCCTCTTTAGGGAAAGCTGCGGTGATGAAATAAGGATCAACGGCAATGCAATGCCCACCCACTCCACAGCCAGGCTGCAGAATATTGACACGCGGATGCTTGTTGGCGAGATCTATCAAGTCCCAGACGTTGATGCCTGCCTGCTCACAAATCATCGACAGCTCGTTGGCGAAGGCAATCTGCACGTCTCTACTAGAGTTCTCGGTGAGTTTGCAAAGTTCGGCGGTGCGGGCATTGGTGGGGTGAAGCTGACCAGTCACAAACTGAGAATAGAACTCGATGGCATGAGAAGTGGAAGCCTCGTCAATGCCACCTATCACCCGGTCGTTGTGAACTAACTCATAAATCACATTTCCAGGAAGCACACGCTCGGGACAATAGGCTATATGAATGTCACCTTTAAGCTCAGGACGCTCAGTGAAAATAAGCTCAGCCATCTTCTCGGTCGTCCCTACAGGAGATGTCGATTCAATGACATACAGGTCGCCGCTCTTGAGCAGAGGCAGCACCATGCGAGTAGCATTTTCCACGTATGAGATATCGGGCTGGTGATCGCCCTTGAAGGGAGTAGGCACCACAATAAAATAGGCATCACTCTCTTGGGGTTGTGACATTGCCTTGAACTTTCCACTCTTGATAACTTCTTGTAACAAAGCCTCAAGACCAGGTTCCACAATGTGAAGATGACCAGCATTGGTCTGCTCCACAACCTTTGAGTTGATGTCAACACCCACTATGTCAACACCGCTCTTGGCTGCTATTATCGCTGTGGGAAGGCCTATATAGCCTAGTCCCATAAAACAAGCTTTCATATAGAATTTTTGTTATTTTTAAATCTTCAGTCTTTTTTCTTCTTCTTTGATTTAGAGTTGTTGCCATAACCATAACCATAACCATAGCCGTAGCCATAGCCATAACCATAGCGACGATAACCATAACCGTTCGACTCATCGGTAGTGCCGTTGAGCAAGATAACCATATTGTTGAAGCGCTTATCAGTATAGTACTTCTCTATCTCTGGCAGTATTTGACGGTCGAGCAAGCCCGAACGAAGCACATAGAGAGTGACATCAACATGCTTATTGATAATTGAAGCGTCGGCTACGATGTCGATAGGAGGACAGTCGATAATAATATAGTCATAAATGCCACGCATTTCAGTAATCAATTGGCTCAACAGGTCAGTAAAAAGCAACTCTGTGGGATTGGGTGGTATAGTTCCTACAGGCAACACATCAAGGTTCTCGTGAATCTTGCCTTTAACCATCACATCATTGATGTTTTCATATCGCCCGTTAAGGTAATCAGATATACCACGAGATGGCGAATCAACAAAGGTTGACATCGACGCCTTGCGCAAGTCAAGGTCAATGAGCAGAGTCTTTTCACCTTTGATGGCGAAACTCGCTGCCAAGTTAGTAGAGACAAATGTCTTTCCTGAACCCGCATTCGACGATGTGAGCATCATCACCTTGTTGTCCTTGCCCAGTACAAATTCAAGGTTGGTTCTAACCACACGGAAGGCCTCGTTGATGTTATTGCTATTCTTCTCCTGCACAACAATTTCTCTAACATCCTTGCGACGGTTGAAGAGAGAAAACAGTCCTTTGCGCTTGCGGTAAGACAACGGAATCTCGCCGATGAATGGAATTGAAAGGTGTTGGATATCTTGGCGTCCACGCACTTTGGTGTTCAGATTGTTGACAATAAAAAGTATCAACATGGGCAACAACAAGCCAAGGACAATAGCAACAATCAACACATTGATTTTGACAGGCGAGGATGGCGAACGACTTCCCGATGGGGGGTTGAGAAGCTTGGCATTATTGGCCACCGTGTTGCGCTGCAACTGATTCTCCTCGCGTTTCTGGAGCAAGAACAGGTAAAGCTGCTCCTTGACCTTCTGGTTACGTTCGGCGCCAAGCAGGTCTCTGGCCTGAGTGGGAGAAGCCTGAATCTTCTGCGTGGTTTGACTTTTTGAAGCCTCCAGTGAGTTCTTGCGGTCGTTAAGGGTCGAAACCACTGTGTTAAGAGAGGTGATAATCGAAGCTCGTGATGAATTGAGCTGATTGTCAAGGTCTTGAACAAGAGGGTTGTTTTTACCGCTATTTTCGGCCAAACTATTACGCTGAAGCACTTTCTCGTTATAGTCTTTAATCTGTGCCGACACCGCTGCGTTGTCTATTCCCGAGTTTGGCGGGAGCAGCTTGTAGTCACTTCCCGACAATTGGTTCTTGATGAGGTTTGCCATATAAATCTGATTGTCGAGTTCCAGCAATTGAGTGCTGGTGTTCTCAATTTTGTTCAGATTGATTTGGGTGGCGATACCCATATCGGGGGTCAACGATGCGCTTTTTTGCATCGCGATATCGGCATCCACACTGCCCAGCTGGCTACGGATGCTGTCGAGCTCACGGTCGATATACTTGCAAGCATTCACAGCCTGCTCGTTGATATCCTCTTTCCATTTCTCTTTATAGACTTTATAAAGCACATTGAGCACATCCTCGGCACGCTCAGCACTTACATCACTGATTGCTATATCTACTACCGAAGCGCGCTCCTGGTTCAACTCAACGGTCAACTTGCCGGCATACTGATTAGCGACATCAGTAATACGGTTTTTGGCAACCCTGATAGGCGTTTCATATTTGCCATAGTAATGCTGAGTAGGCGTCACCACAACCTGCCCCACCGGGGTCTTCAGTGGAGTGCGGAAAGTGCCTTCCACAACCTGAGAAGAGACTTCGGGAAGCTCTTCCGACTTAAAGTTGGTGAGCTCCACCATATTGTTGTCCTTAAGCTGCATGGTGAATGAGGCATAACTGTCGGGGTCAACATCAATCAACGACACTATCACAGGCTGATTTTTCCCATAGAGCGTGAGCTCGTGGAAGCGGCCATCGGTCTTGTAACTCATGTCGATGTGCAACTCCTCGACTACCTCTCTCATATAGGACGGCGACTTCAAGGTGATCATCTCATTGTAGATGTTGGTCTTGCCCACTTGCAGTCCCATGTCGGAGAACTGGCTGAACTCATTAGAGAGCGTTGCCGATTTCTCATCGTCCTTGATCAATATCGATGCTTTGCGGGAGTAGGAAGGAGTAGCGACAAGCAGGTATAGCATCGCAAGGCCCAAAGCGATAGCTAAAGCTACCACAAACCAATACCACTTCGCTAAGCACATATATAGCCATTCCTGGATCTTCTCAAAATCTTCGTTAGAGGTCGTTCCAGCGTAGGGCTGTTTCACTTCTTCTGCCATCTTATTACTGTTTATTTAAAGATAAGTACTGATACCGATGTGATGAGCGACGCGAGCGAAATCCACAGCGTGGGCTGCAAGAACGCGTTGCCAGCGGCAGTTGACTCACGGGCTTTTTTCTCATTGGGCTCCACATAAATCATGTCGCCTTGCTTGAGGTAATACACAGGCGACGAGTATAAGCTCTGAAGATTGGTGAGATCTACTCGATAAGCCATCTGCTTGCCATTCTCCTCACGCATCACGAGCACATTCTCGCGCTTGCCGTTGATGGTGAGGTCGCCGGCACGGCTCAAGGCGTCGATCAATGTTGTCACGTCATGGTCCATCAAGAAACGGCCCGGGTCGTTAACCTCGCCCATCACCGAGAAATACAAGTCAAGGAAGTCAACGGTCACAATGGGGTCTTTGAGCAGCTCGCGCGTGATGAGCTGGTTCTTGATGTAGGCCGAGATTTGGCTGCGCGTCATGCCTTTGAGCATCAGCTTGCCCAGCACCGGGAAGTCAATCTCGCCGTTCTCGTCAACAGTGTAGCTTGCCACTTGGCTCGTGTTGAGGCTAGCATCCGACTGCGAGGTCTTGTAGCGGCCCACAATCTGCAGGTTGAAGAGATAGGCAAGACCAGGGTCTTTGCTGCCAACGAGTATCGACAATTTGTCACCCGCCTGCACTGTCACTAGCTTGGGCTGCTGCAGATCCTGCAGCTGCCCCGATTGCACATCCTGGAAATACCCCAGCTTTGGCGCGCTACATGCCGCCACCACCATGGCCAGGCACGTCAGCGTTATTAGTTTGAGAATTTTCATAATTAGTTATTTATTGATTAATAATTTTCATTTTTAATTTTTATTAAACATTTTTGACCGCTGTTATCGAATGTTGTCATCTTTTGCTTTCAAATTGAAATCGATGACAGCAACGACAAGAAATGCAATAATCTAGGTCATCAAGTGCATGACAACGTGCTAGCACTCAACGAAATAACATCTTTTCTCCTATTTTTATCTCCTATTTTAATCCCCTGCAATTAGGGCACAAAATCTGAAATAGCCCACAAAAATACTTATTTTTTTGCTAATATGCAATTATTTCAATTTTCATTTTTCATTTTTTTCAAAAATGGGCACTTGCGTTTTCACCCATGCCCCCCATTTCTAACAAAAAAACCGAAGACTCAGCTTGGAGCCTTCGATTAAGATTTCATTATAAAATGGGTTATTTTACATCATGCCGCCCATTCCTCCCATTCCGGGATTGCCGGCAGGCATCGGGTTCTCCTCTTTCTTCTCGGCGATCACGCACTCGGTGGTGAGGAACATGCCGGCGATAGAGGCTGCGTTCTGCAATGCCACACGCGCAACCTTAGCAGGATCGATTACACCGGTCTCAAAGAGGTTCTCATACTTGTCGGTATAGGCGTTGTA
The DNA here is from genome assembly GCA_937916085.1 of uncultured Prevotellaceae bacterium. GTDB lineage: Bacteria > Bacteroidota > Bacteroidia > Bacteroidales > Muribaculaceae > Sodaliphilus. Next base: position 99,704 of record CALGGO010000004.1, read on the forward strand.
GCCAAAGTCTCCCTCGCCTTCGCGAACCTTTTGAACAACTACTGCGCCCTCAAGACCAGCGTTGTCAACAATCTGACGCAGAGGCTCCTCAATGGCACGGCGCACGATGTGGATGCCAGTGGTCTCATCGGCGTTGGCGCCTTCCATCTTGTCGAGTACGTCGAGGCAACGGATGTAGGCCACACCACCGCCAGGCACTATGCCCTCGGCAACAGCGGCGCGGGTAGCGCTCAAAGCGTCGTCAACACGGTCTTTCTTCTCTTTCATCTCAACCTCGCTGGGAGCGCCAATGTAGAGCACAGCTACGCCACCTGCCAACTTGGCAAGACGTTCTTGCAGTTTCTCCTTGTCGTAGGTCGATTTGGTGGTCTCAATCTGTGCCTTGATTTGAGCTACACGGTCGGCGATAGCCTGCTTGTCGCCGGCACCGTTCACGATAACCGTGTTCTCCTTGTTCACAGTCACTTTCTCGGCGGTGCCAAGCATGTCGATGGTGGCACCTTCTAGCTTCATGCCCTTCTCCTCGCTGATGACGAAGCCGCCAGTGAGGGTGGCGATGTCTTCTAGCATCTCCTTGCGGCGGTCGCCGAAGCCTGGAGCCTTGACGGCACACACCTTCAACGAGCCACGAAGACGGTTTACCACCAGTGCGGCAAGTGCTTCGCTGTCAACGTCCTCGCTGATGATGAGCAAAGGACGGCCGCTCTGTGCAGTTGCCTCGAGCACGGGAAGCATATCTTTGAGAACAGAGATTTTCTTGTCAAAAATCAGGATATAGGGGCGCTCCATCTCGCACTCCATCTTCTCGGTGTTAGTTACGAAGTAGGGAGAGATATAGCCGCGGTCAAACTGCATACCTTCAACCACATCTACATGGGTGTCAGTGCCTTTGGCCTCCTCAACGGTGATTACACCGTCTTTGTTTACTTTCTTCATAGCTTCGGCAATGAGCTCGCCAATCTCTTGGTCGTTGTTGGCGCTTACGCGAGCCACATTCTCAATCTTGCCAAAGTCATCGCCTACTTCCTGCGACTGAGCCTTGATCTGCTCAACAACAGCGGCAACGGCCTTGTCGATGCCACGTTTAACTGCCATAGGATTGGCACCAGCAGCCACATTCTTGAGGCCTTCGGTGATAATTGACTGAGCAAGAACGGTAGCGGTGGTAGTGCCATCACCAGCATCATCACCAGTTTTTTGGGCCACCTCTTTAACGAGCTGTGCGCCAATGTTCTGGAATTCATCTTCAAGCTCCACTTCGCGTGCCACGCTCACACCATCTTTAGTGATATGTGGAGCGCCAAATTTCTTGTCAAGAATCACATTGCGGCCTTTAGGACCAAGTGTCACCTTAACGGCATCGCTCAACTGGTCAACGCCTTTTTTCAGTTCTTCACGTGCTTTGATGTCAAATTTTATAATCTTTGCCATGATTTTTTCTCCTTATTCTTTATTAGTCTTCTACAATTGCCAAAATGTCACTCTGACGCATCATCAACAGTTTTGCGCCATTTACCTCAATCTCGGTGCCGGCATACTTGCCATAGAGCACAGTGTCGCCAGCTTTTACTACCATTTCCTCGTCTTTGGTGCCATGACCAACGGCTTTTACAATACCCTTCAAGGGTTTCTCTTTTGCGCTGTCGGGAATGATGATACCGCCAGCGGTAACCTCTTCGGCTTTAGCGGGCTCGACAAGAACCCTGTCACTTAATGGTTTAATAGTCATTTTGTTATATGTTTTAAGTTAAATAAAATATTTGCAATATTAAAAATGCTCTAAACGCCACTCCCTATTATGCATAATTTGTGCCAAAAGCACACTTTTTCACTCTAGCGACATTTTGTCATAATTTTTATTACGCTATTTAAATAAAATAATGTATCTTTGCACTCGAATTTCTGAAATCAAACGAAACATAAACAACATAAAAACTAATTACAATCAGTATGACAGAAACAATTCAAAAGACAATGCGCGATTCAGCCGCTTGGCGCTGGACCGCTCTGTTGCTGCTGGCTCTCGCCATGTTCTGCAGCTACATTTTCATGGACATTCTCTCTCCTATCAAGGACTTAATGCAAGAAACTCGTGGATGGGATTCTCTTGCTTTCGGTACAATGCAGGGAGCTGAGACATTCCTCAATGTGTTCATCTTCTTCCTCATCTTTGCTGGTATTATTCTCGACAAGATGGGTGTGCGTTTCACTGCCATCCTTTCTGGAGCGGTAATGCTTGTAGGTGCTATCATCAAGTGGTACGCTGTTACCGACGCATTTAAGGGAAGCGGACTTGAAACATGGTTTACCAACAACCTCAATTACATTCCTGGGTTCGATGAGCTTGGCGTTTCACCTTTCTATGAAGGGATGCCTGCAAGTGCTAAGTTTGCCGCTGTGGGCTTCATGATTTTTGGTTGTGGTGTTGAGATGGCAGGTATCACTGTTAGCCGTGGTATCGTTAAATGGTTCAAGGGTCGTGAGATGGCTCTCGCAATGGGCTCAGAGATGGCTCTTGCCCGCCTTGGCGTTGCCACTTGTATGATTTTCTCACCCATGTTTGCCAAATTAGGTGGCAGCATCGACGTTTCTCGTTCAGTAGCGTTTGGCGTTGTACTCCTGATGATTGCTCTCATCATGTTCATTGTTTACTTCTTCATGGACAAGAAGCTTGATGCCCAAACTGGTGAGGCCGAAGAGAAAGACGACCCATTCAAGGTTAGCGATATTGGCAAGATTCTATCAAGCGGTGGTTTCTGGCTTGTTGCACTTCTTTGCGTGCTATATTATTCAGCTATCTTCCCGTTCCAAAAGTATGCTGTTAATATGCTCCAATGCAACCTCACATTCACCGAGGTTGATCCCAGCTCGTTCTGGGCAGGCAGCACCGTAACCATAGTCCAATATATTATAATGCTTGTAGTTGCTGCCACTGCATTTATCAGCAACTTCTCTAAGACTAAAGCAATGAAATATGGCATGTTGATTGTCTCTGTTGTTTGTCTTGTAATCTTCTGCTATATGGGCTATATGCGTCAGAGCGCAGAAACTGTATTTGCAGTATTCCCTCTTCTTGCTGTAGGTATCACTCCAATCCTTGGCAACTATGTTGACCACAAAGGTAAAGCCGCATCAATGTTGGTATTAGGATCACTGCTGCTGATAGCATGCCACCTTACTTTTGCCTTCATTCTTCCAATGTTTAAGGGTAATGATATTGGCGGTATTACCGTTGCCTATCTCACTATTCTCGTTCTTGGTGCTTCATTTTCTTTGGTGCCCGCTTCATTGTGGCCAAGCGTCCCCAAACTCGTTGACTCCAAGATTATTGGTTCAGCTTATGCGCTTATTTTCTGGATTCAGAACATTGGCCTGTGGCTGTTCCCATTGCTTATTGGCAAGGTTCTTGAAAACACCAATGAAGGCGTAAGCGACCCAACTAAGCTCGATTACACATGGCCACTCATTATGCTGGCAGGTTTAGGTGTAGCAGCATTGTTGCTTGGTTTACTTCTCAAAGTTGTTGATAAGAAGAACAAACTCGGTCTTGAAGAACCTAATATCAAGCCCGAAGAGCAACCTGTCGAGGAGCAGCCAGTAGAGGCATAATCATTAACGATTAACAATCTTTCAGGGCGTGTGTTGCTCACTGTGGCTTGCACGCCCTGTTTTTATGACATGACAAAAGTAGCACAAAAAATCAACAACTCTCCCACCCTGCGCTGGACGGTGCTGGGGCTTGTCTCAGTCACTATGATGATGGGGTATATCGTCGCCAAGCAGATGTCGCCCTTGCAGCACTTCCTTGAAAGTGACCTGGGATGGACGAGCAGCGAGTTTGGCGTTCTGGCAGGCTCACGCGGGTTCTTCAACGTGTTCCTGCTCATGCTCTTCGTGGGCGGCATTATCCTCGACAAGACGGGAGTGCGGTTTGCCGGAGTGCTGTCGTGCGTCCTCATGCTTGGCGGCACGGCAATCGACTACTACGCCATCGCTTTCATGGACCCCTCACAAGTGCTGGACATCAACCTGCAGTGGATAGCCTACACTGATCCGTCAATCAAACTTCAGGTACTTGTGGCGGCACTAGGATTCGCCACCTTTGGCGTGGGATATGAATTGTGCGGCATAACGGTGTCGAAGGTTGTCGTCAAGTGGTTCTCCGGCAAAGAGATGGCACTCGCGATGGGCATCCAGGTGGCTCTGGCACGACTAGGCACAGGTCTAGCTCTGGCAGGAGCTCCAATGCTGGCGGTCAAAATCTCACTAAGCACGCCAATCCTCATCGGGTTGTTCTCGGTTGGAGTGGGGCTAATCATATACTTGATTTACTGCTCTATAGACCGCAAAAACGAGTCTTTACTGCAAGAAACGACTACCGATGACGACGAGAAATTCCACTTCAAGGATATGGGTGCGACCATGAAGAATCCAGGTTTCTGGCTCATAACATTGCTGTGCCTGCTCTACTACTCGGCCCTCTACCCATTCCTTGACTTCGCCACCAAGCTGATGATCTCAAAATATGGCGTCGAACCGTCGTTTGCAGGCTTGATTTCGTCAATACTCCCGTTCACTTCAATCGTTTTGACACCTCTCTTTGGTGGCATGTACGACAAGATTGGCAAGGGAGCATCAATCATGATAATTGGTACCATAATGCTCACTCTCGTGCTCGCAGTCTTCGCTCTGCCGCTTAATTCAAGCATATTGGCGGTGGGTCTGATGTTCATCCTGGGCATCGCCTTCTCGCTGCTGCCTAGCGTGCTGTGGCCCGCTGTGCCAAAGATTGTGCCGATGAAGCAATTAGGAACCGCCTACTCCATCATCTACTACATTCAGAACATAGGCCTCATGCTCGTTCCCATCGTCATTGGCGGCGTGCTCGAGCGCAACACCGTGGGCGACAACGTTGACTACACCCAGGCGATGTGGCTCTTCACCGGCATAGGCGTAGCGGCTATCATCGTCTCGGTGATGATACTCCTCATCGACCGCCGCAACAACTACGGACTCCAAAAAGCCAACATCACCAAAGAATAAGCGAAGCTTAGACATATTACACTTTTTTAAGTGCCTCAATGACAAAAAATGTTATTGGGGCACCTTATTTAATAAGCACACTCTTCCCTGCCAATAAGAGTTCATAGTTTAAGATAACAAGAAAACAAGAGAACAAGAGAACAAGAGAACAAGAAATCAAGCCTAGGTGATGTTGGTGTAGTGCGCCGCACCGCGGCGTTCGCTTGTCTCCGATCCTCGATCCCCGATCTCCGATAAACGATTTTTGAATCGTTATATTTATAAAAAAACCAAAACATGCCTCATTTTTTTTTGCTAAAAATAATAAATGTTTTACCTTTGTACGATAAATAGTTATAAACATCTAAAGAATGACAGAAACATCTGAATTAATAGAACGCATCATCGAGGGAATACAAGAAAAGAAAGGCCGCGACATCACACACATCGACCTCACCAAGCTTGAGTGGGCCACTGCCACAGCTTTTGTCATAGCGACAGGCAACACCAAGATACAGGTAGAGGCCATTGCCGACAGCGTGAGGGAATATGTGCAGGAAAAAACCGGTCAAAAACCTTATAATTACGACGGTTATCAAAACTCGCAATGGATAGTAATTGACTATGGCACGGTTTTTGCTCATATCTTCCTTCCCGAGGAGCGTCAGCGTTACAACCTCGAGCAGCTTTGGGCCGATGCCGACCTAAGGCAAATTCCTAATCTAGATTAATTTTTCACCTTTGAAGGTTAGATTGCTTCGCGCAGGTTAGAGGTTTGAGGAATCCCCGATCTTCGAGAAACGAATAACGATAAACGATAAACGATTTTCACAATAAATGGCTAACAATATTTTTGGCAACAATAGCGGTTCGGGCAGCAACTCGTCGCAAAACAAAAAAGGCGGTTTCAACATAATGTGGCTTTATGTCATCATTATCGCCATTCTCTTGGGAGTATATTATTTTAACGACTACTCTCCCAGCCGAACAATCAACTGGACGCAGTTTCAAGAGATTGCTGAGAAAGGACAAGTCGATAGTGTCTTAATCTATAACAATAAAGACGAGGCGCGAGCTTTTGTCAGCGACTCCGTAGCCCGGAGTTTTGGCATTCAGCTCGACTCTAAATCGATGGAGAAGTCAAAACCTTTCCTGGCATTTAAAATTCCAAGCACCGACCAGTTTGAGACTTACATCACAAAACTCAAGGAAAGCAACAAGTTTGACGGCACATGCAAATATGAGACTGCCAACGACTATTCCTACTGGATTTGGGGATTTGGACCTATATTGCTACTTATCGTTTTCTGGGTTTACATGTCACGACGCATGACGGGAGGTGCCGGAGGGGGCATCTTCAGCGTGGGCAAGTCTAAAGCGAAGCTTTTTGACAAGAACACCCAGTCGCGGGTCACCTTTAAAGATGTGGCTGGACTTGCCGAGGCGAAGACTGAGGTTGCCGAGATAGTGGATTTTCTCAAGAACCCGAAACGATATACCAACCTCGGCGGAAAGATTCCGAAGGGGGCTCTGCTCGTTGGTCCTCCGGGAACCGGCAAAACGCTGCTTGCCAAAGCGGTGGCGGGAGAGGCCGACGTGCCGTTCTTCTCGCTCTCGGGCAGCGACTTCGTCGAGATGTTTGTGGGCGTGGGAGCTTCGCGTGTGCGCGACCTCTTCAAGCAGGCCAAGGACAAGGCGCCGTGCATCGTCTTTATCGACGAGATCGACGCCGTGGGGCGGGCGCGTGGCAACAACCCCAAGATGGGCAGCAACGACGAGCGCGAAAGCACCCTCAACCAGCTGCTCACCGAGATGGACGGCTTTGGCACCAACAGTGGCATCATCATCCTTGCCGCCACTAACCGTGTGGATATGCTCGACAAGGCGTTGCTGCGTGCCGGGCGTTTCGACAGGCAAATCTATGTCGATCTGCCCGAGCTTAACGACCGCAAGGAGATTTTCCAGGTGCACCTGCGGGGCGTGAAAACCGACGGCAGCGTGGATCTCAACTTGCTGGCACGGCAGACGCCGGGCTTCTCGGGTGCCGACATCGCCAACGTGTGCAACGAGGCGGCACTCATCGCCGCCCGCAACAACAAGGTGGCGGTGCAGCGGCAGGACTTCAACAATGCCATCGACCGCATCATCGGAGGCCTTGAGAAGGCGTCGAAGGTGATGACCGACGAGGAACGCCGCTCTATCGCCGTGCATGAGGCGGGGCACGCAACAGTGAGCTGGCAACTGCAATATGGCGACCCTCTCATCAAAGTCACAATCGTGCCGCGAGGCAAAGCGCTGGGCGCTGCATGGTATATGCCCGAGGAGCGGCAGATCACTCCCCGCCAGGCTCTGCTCGACAAGATATGCTCTCTCATGGCGGGCCGCGTAGCCGAGGACATGTTCTTGGGAGTCATCGACACCGGAGCTCTCAACGACCTGGAGCGTGCCACAAAGATTGCCACTGCGATGGTCACCTTCTATGGCATGGGCGAGACCATGCCCAATGTGTCTTACTACGACAGCACCGAGAACTACGGCTTCTCTAAACCCTACAGCGAAGAGCGAGCTCAGGCTATTGACAAAGAGGTTCAAACGATTATCAACAAGGAATATGAGCGAGCGCGCGAGCTGCTGAGCAAGTACAGCGAGGGACATCACGAACTCGCCAACCTGCTCCTCGAGCGAGAAGTCATCTACACCGAGGACGTGGAGCGCATCTTCGGCAAGCGCAAATGGACTTCACGCAACGACATCCTCGAGGAGCAGAACAACAAGACCAACACTAGCGACAATACCAGTGTCGCCTTACCAAGCGGAGAACAAGAAGATGTCTCTCCTGAACACAACGAGGAGACGCCACCGGCTTTCAATCCTGAAGAATCTCAATAGCAAGTAATAAAGAGACAAAAAGAAGACTAAGGACAAGAGGGGTAAGTAATTTTCATGCAAACCATTACATATCCTTCTTGTCTTTTGCCTTCTCTCATCATTTTGCCATTTCAAAAATTCTTCATAACTTTGCAACGCTTTTCGAGCGATACAAAGCAGCTTAAATTTAAGACGCCAGCCGGGAAGCACATTTATTAACCAAAACATATTTTATGCGTAAAGCTTTATTTTTATTAGCGTTGTTAATCTGTTCAATCAATGCAAGTGCTCAAGTGACTGTGACAGCCACAAAGTATCACCCTGGCATGGGAGGCGCAGGTTGGGTAACCGCCAGCGGTTCGAGAATCGACAACAACAAGCTAAGGAACTATGAGATTAAATGGGTGGCCCTCTCTCACGACCTCTTCAAGAAACTCGGAGTGAAGATGGGCGACGAAGTAATCATTGAGTGCTCCAACGAGAAGCTCAACGGCGTTTGGGTAGTGAAAGACAAAATGGCTCCACGCCTGAGGAACCACATCGACATTCTGCTGCCACGAGGCGACAACATGAACTTCCACGCACCTATCAAGGCACAAATCCGCAAGAAGTCATAGCTCTCTCTCACACACTAACTAAAAGAAGCCGCATTCCTGTCAAGGGATGCGGCCTCTTTCGTTTATAGTTTAATGCGCTTTGCGCAGATTATTGTTTAGCTAACGAGCGAACGGGCTGACGAGCTGACAAGACAAGTATTGTGCTGCGACAACTACCATTGCCTTGTTTGCTTGTTACTTGTCAGCTTGTTAGCTCTATTATGCATTATTTATTTGCTTTCCTCGGCGAGTGCCTTGAGTATGGTCTGGACTTGCTTCCATGCCTTATCCACAGCGGGGATGTGGCAGCGCTCGGCAGGCGAATGCACATCGCGCAGCGTGGGACCGAAAGAGATCATCTCCATGTCGGGGCGCGCCTTGAGGAACAGACCGCACTCGAGACCGGCGTGAATGGCTCTTACCTCGGGCTTGATGCCAAAGAGCTTCTCCCATTGCTCCTGCGCCACAGTGAGGAGGTGACTGTCAGCGATAGGCTCCCATCCCTGGTAACCTCCCTCGCTGATCACCTCGTTGGCACCAGCCAGACGGAAGATAGTCTCGCACTTGTGGGTGAGGTCATACTTGCCGCTCTCTAGCGACGAGCGGTGGAACATCTCGATGACAATCTGGTTGCCCTCACGCATCTTCACGCTGGCGAGGTTGGTAGAGGTCTCAACGAGTCCCGGAATCTCCATGCTCATGGCGGCGATGCCGTGAGGAGCGGCATAAACGGCATCAACAACTCGGCGCGCGGTATCGGTGTCGATAATGGTCTCGGGCACGTCGATGCTCCGGCAAGCGATCTCCATCTTGGGCTCGGTGCGCTTGTACTCGTTCTTCACATCAGCAATGAAAGTGTTGAGGACAACGCTAAGCTTCTCCTTGTCCTCGGGCTTGATGCCCACAACAACGGTTGCGGCATGGGCGATGGCATTGTGCAGGTTGCCAGCGTCGATGCTTGCCAGCACATAGTCCATCTCGGCACCAATGTTCCACAGCAGGCGGCTGCTGAGCTTGGTGGTGGTGGCATAGCCCAGGTGGATATCGGCACCACTGTGACCGCCGTGGAAGTGCTCAAACTTGATCTCTAAGTAGATGCGATCCTTAGGAGCTGCCTCGGGCTTGTAGTTGAACTTGAAGATGCTCACCAAACCTCCGGCACAGCCCATTGTGATCACGCCATCTTCCTCCTCGTCGAGGTTGAGAAGATAGTCGCCCACAAGCATGTCGGCCTCAATATTGCTTGCACCAGTGAGTCCCGTTTCCTCGTCAACAGTAGCAAGTGCCTCGAGAGGGCCACACTGCAGCGATGGCTCAATCATTGCAGCAAGTGCGATGGCGAGACCCATGCCGTCGTCGGCGCCAAGAGTGGTGTTGTTGGCGCGCACCCATTCGCCGTCAATGATGGTCTCGATGGGGTCGGTGTCGAAGTTGTGGGTAGAACCGGGGCCTTTCTCGGCTACCATGTCCATGTGACCCTGCAGCACGATGCCCTTGCAGTTCTCGTAGCCTGGGGCTGCTGGCCTGAAGATTGCCACGTTACCAGTCTTGTCAATCTTGTATTCCAGATTGTGCTTCTTGGCGAAGTCCACGAGCCATGCGCGGATTTTGTCTAACTTGCCTTCTTCGTTGCCCGATGGACGGGGTACCTTGGTGATCTCGTCAAAGATGGACCACACTGCCTGCGGATTCAAATCTTTAATAGTCATAGTAAGTTAATTTATTAATAAAAATTATTAGATAAAATAGTTGTTCCAAAATAATTGTTAAATCGGCCATTTTGCCACCGCTAAATTACAATTTTTTTTTAAATAATCAACAATTTATCAGAAACCTTTTTTAAATTTGCACGCATTTTTGAATTATAACGCATGAAGATACTCATTTTAACTCTTATATTGCTGTTTTTGGCGATTGCCTTGCTAGGTGTTAAGGTTTTCTTCGTAAAAGGAGGACGATTTCCCAACACTCACATCCACAACAACCCCGAGATGAGAAAACGAGGCATCAGCTGCGCCCGCGACGATGAGTTCTTCAACTGATATTTTTCAACACTTCGACAATAACTACAAAAACATTAATAAAAGAAATGAACAACTTGAGAAATTTATTCAAACTGATGATTGTCGTTATGGCATTAATCATCACTATGGGAGCTTGCAACAGTAAAAACCAACAGGGCAGTGACGCCAAGAAAGAGGCGCAAAAGAAAGCACAACCTCTCGACCCTGACGGAAAAATTATTATCAGATACATCGACGAGGACTCTGTAATCAAGAACTATAACCTCGCCAAGGACTTCCAGGAGATGGCTACCAGGCTCGAGAACGAGTACGACCAAGCTGGACGACGATTAAGCGACCAGATCACCAACTTCGAAAACACCATGAAGCAGAAGTATCAGAACAACCAATATAACGAGACTTCTTACAATGCCGACATGCAGAAATTGCAGCAGTTGCAGCAAAATGCACAAAACGAGCTTGCCAAGTTGCAGGAGAGCAGCGCCAACCAAATGGAGCAGAGCCAAAAGCAGCTCAATGACTCTATCGACAACTTCCTGAAAGAATATGCTGTAAAGAACCACTATGACGTGATCCTGAAAAAAGGTGCCGGCTTCTATATGAACCCTAACCTCGACATCACCAACGAAATTGTAGAACAGCTCAACAAGCGCTACACTAAGGTTGCACCCAAGAAATAATATTCACACTAATAGTCAAACAATCACCACTGCCCCACCACGGCGGTGGTGTTTTTTTTGATTTTTACCCACATTATTATTAACTTTGCACTCGCAACCACATTATATAAATTATATGGGACTACTTGACGACCAGAAACGACATAGCGTGAGCACTGTGGAAGAAGAGCGCGCGGTGCTAGTGGGACTTATCACGCCACAGCAAAATGAGGCGAAGTCCAAAGAATACCTCGACGAGCTTGACTTCCTCGCCGAGACCGCTGGAGCCGTGACGATTAAGAAGTTCACGCAGAAGTGCGACGCTCCTAACCGCACGACCTTCGTGGGAAAAGGTAAACTCGAAGAAATCGCCAGCTACATCGAGAACAACGACATCAACCTTGCCATCTTTGACGACGACCTCAGCCCCAAGCAAGTTTCAAACATCGAGAAGGAGCTCAAAGTAAAGGTGCTTGACCGCACAAGCCTCATTCTCGACATCTTCGCTAAGCGGGCACAGACCGCCAACGCAAAAATGCAGGTGGAGCTGGCGCAATATCAATATCTGCTTCCCCGGCTCACGGGTATGTGGACACACCTCGAGCGTCAACGAGGAGGTATCGGCATGCGTGGCCCTGGCGAGGAACAGATTGAGACCGACCGCCGCATCGTCAAGCAGAAAATATCACTCCTCAAGCAGAAACTCCAGAACTGGGACAAGCAGAAGACCATCCAGCGCAAGAACCGAGGCAAGCTCACCCGCGTGGCGCTTGTGGGATATACCAACGTGGGCAAGTCAACAATAATGAACATGCTCAGCAAGAGCGACGTGTTTGCCGAGAACAAGCTATTTGCCACCCTCGACACCACAGTGCGAAAAGTGGTAATCGACAACCTGCCGTTCCTGCTCACCGACACCGTCGGCTTCATTCGCAAGCTCCCACACCACCTTGTTGAGTCGTTCAAGACAACCCTTGATGAGGTGCGCGACAGCGACCTGCTGATTCATGTAGTAGATATCTCGCACCCGCAGTTCGAGGAACAGATCGAAGTAGTGAACCGCACCCTCCAAGACGTGTGCGACGCAGGCGACAAGGAGATGATTATGGTTTTCAATAAAATTGACCAGTTCTCCTACGTAGAGAAAGACGAAGACGACCTCACCCCGCGCCTACGGGAGAACATCCCCCTCGAGGAACTCCAAGAGACCTGGATGTCGCGCATGGGAAACAACTGCGTCTTCATCAGCGCCAAGAAGCGCATCAACATCGACGCCCTCAAACAGCTGCTCTACGACAAAGCCAAGCTTATCCACACCCAGCGCTTCCCCTACAACGACTTCCTGTTCCAGAAATATGACGATTTGGAAGAATAAATAGTAAGAGTAATTCTAGAAATCATAGATTGTCTAAAAATCTAGATATCTAGAAAACAAATAACAAAATCAAGGAGCCTTGCGTAGCGCAAGGCTCCTTGATTATTTATAGTCTCGGAACATTATTTTATCTTGTTCTGGATAGTGCAGATTGAAACGCGGTTCCACTCGGGCTCGCTGAACATTTCGCTGATGCCGTTGCCCTCATATTGGATGCGGCTGCCCTTAATTTTATACTTGCTGGTGAGCAGGTCATAAACGGTCTTAGCACGGGCGTTAGCGAGGCGAATGTTAAGGTCTTCAGGTCCGTCCTTCGAGGCATAACCCTTGATGATGCAAGTGGCGTCGGGGTGGTTCTTCAGGAAGATTGCCACGCGCTCCACGTTAGGCATCTGAGCGGTGCTAACCACGCTCTTGCCAATCTCGAAGTAAACGTTGGTCTCAAGGTTCTCAATGCTATTGTCTATAACGTTGGTCTGAGTTACAACCTTTGGCTCGCGCTTGTTGCACTCGTCGAGCTCTTGCTGCAGGCGTGCTGCGCGTGCGCGCTCGGCATCGGCGTCAGCTCTAGCGCTGCTCAACTGGCTGCGAAGGTCATTAACCTGTGCGTTGATAGCGTCGATGTCGGCCTGGGTGTATTGCATGGGGCACAAAGTCATGTAGTGAGCTCCATTGTGGTTCTTGAAGTGATAGGTGATGCCAGCCTCAATCTCCACAGCAGCGGTATTGGCGTTAAACACATTGGTCTGCTGAGTAGCGCCACGACCCATGTACCATACTACGGCAGGCTTGAGCGACAGAGTCCATGCTCTTGCCTCACCAATATTCCAGTTGAGGTTTAAACCAGCCTTGGTGTACCACGAGTTCTTATCGGCAAAATCTGTCATCTCCTCATCGGGACCAACGATCTCGCCAGTCTTGTAAGCGTGCCACCAACCTGCACCGGCAACAGCCTCCACGTCGAGAGTGCGGGGCATGCCAGCATAGCCAAGAAGCAGGTTCGACAGGTTCACGGTACCAAAAGCACCAACTAACTGGTGGTCGATAATAGTGCTGCTATGAGGTCCCCACACCGAGGTGTGCTCACCATATCCCTTAGTCCACGATGAGGTGTTGATTGACCACTCACCCTCTACACCGAGGCCCCAAATAGGAGTAATCTGCTTGCGCAGCTCAAGACCACCAACGCCACGAGCAGCTTTCCAAAACGAATAGTGCTGGAATGGCGATACTATACCACCTTTCAAAGTAACCGAGATGTTGTCAAAAAATTTGCTACCTTCAACGGTAACCTGTGCCGATGCTGCACTCAAGGTCATGGCAGCAACAGCTAATAATAAAAACTTTTTCATACTACATTAAATTTTAAAACATATACTCTTAATTACATAGTTCTCCCGAAAGAAAGTGCAAAAATAGCTATTAATTATCACATAATGAAATTTTTGCCAACTTTTTATGCAAAAAATATACTTTTTGCAATACTTTGTAGAGCCTTTTTGTAATAATTTTTGCAACATAAATAGCTGTTATTAAGAGAAGATAAACTATCTTTTATTATTTTCAAAGATTAAATTAAGTTAATGGATTAAACTTTTTGACACGCAAACACATCTTATGTCAGAAAGTTTTTGTAATTTTGCAAGCTTAAACTCTACATTTCAGGTATGAGACAATTAAAAATCACAAAATCAATCACCAACCGCGAGAGTGCATCGCTCGACAAGTACTTGCAGGAGATAGGCCGCAAAGACCTTATTACCGTTGATGAGGAAGTAGAGCTTGCTCAGCGCATCAAGCAAGGCGACCAGGCGGCACTCGACAAATTGGTGAGCGCTAACCTGCGTTTCGTAGTTTCGGTGGCAAAGCAGTACCAGAACCAGGGATTGAGTCTGCCAGACTTGATTGATGAGGGTAATTTAGGCCTGATTAAGGCAGCCCAGAAATTTGACGAGACACGTGGTTTCAAGTTCATCTCTTACGCCGTTTGGTGGATTCGACAATCTATCCTTCAAGCTCTCGCCGAGCAGTCGCGCATTGTTAGGCTCCCCCTCAACCAGGTGGGCTCTATCAACAAGATCAGTAAGGCGCAGTCGAGGTTTGAGCAAGAGCACGAGCGCCGTCCGTCGGCAGCTGAGCTCGCCGAGCAACTCGATGTGCCCGTTGACAAGATTTCGGACGCGCTTAAGGTGAGCGGACGTCACGTGTCGGTTGACGCGCCATTCGTTGATGGTGAGGACAACAGCCTGCTCGACGTGCTTCCCAACGAGGACTCCCCTATGGCCGACCAGTCATTGAACCAGGAGTCGCTCTCTAAGGAGGTGAACCGAGCACTCGACCAGCTCAACCCACGCGAGCGCGACATCTTGAAGATGTTCTTCGGCATCGGCTGCCAAGAGATGACGCTTGAGGAGATAGGTTCGAAATTCGACCTCACACGCGAGCGCGTAAGACAAATCAAAGAGAAGGCAATACGCCGACTCAAGGGACAAAAGAGCAAGCTGCTCAAGTCCTATCTAGGTTAATCGCCCACATTCCAACGGCTTACAATTAAGCCGTATTTCTCAAAAAAAAGAAGTTAGAACAAATAGAAGTTCACACATGCAAAAGGGAGCGAGATTTTCATCCGCTCCCTCTTTTTTTGATATATACTGTGGACATCAAATCAGCACAGCAGTGCCACTGGTGGCAACCATAAGCATTGAGCCTGAGCCTCCAATTGTCTCATAATCAATGTCAATGCCCACTATGGCATTAGCGCCCATAGCGGCAGCACGTTCCATCATTTCCTGAATCGAGGAGTCTTTAGCCTGACGCAGCACTTTCTCATAGCTTGCCGAACGCCCGCCCACGATGTCGCGGATGCCTGCCATGAAATCCTTAAACACATTTGCACCAATAATAGTCTCACCGGTCACCACGCCCAAGTACTGGCGTATCTGGTAACCTTCAATCTGTGGGGTTGTTGTAAGTATCATATCTCTAAAAAATTAAATTGATTACAAGAAGATAAGCAACAAAAACCATGCCAAAAATCTCAGGAAAGTATCGCTCAATATTATAGACTGGTATGATGATAGAGATTATTAGCTCCTATTCAGTTAGCAACTAAAGACTATTTCTTGGCCTTTTTGATGGTTTCTACAATATAAGCCAAATCTTCATCAGTGACCATGGGACCACTGGGCAAGCATAAACCTTTCTTGAACAAAGTCTCACTAACTCCATTGACGTAGGCAGGAGCATCTTTGAAGACTGGTTGCAGGTGCATGGGCTTCCACAGCGGGCGGCTCTCGATGTTTGCTGCATCGAGTATCAAGCGCAGCTGGTTATAGTCCATTCCGAACTTCTCTGGCTCTACGGTGATGGTGTTTAGCCAGTAGTTGGGCTCCATATAATCTTCGGGGGCGACATGGAGTTCAATGCCGTCGATGTCTTTGAACGCTTCTTGATACACGTCTTTGGTGTGGATGTGATGGGCGAGGTGGTCGCCCACAATAGTCATCTGCCCGCGGCCGATGCCGGCACAGATGTTGCTCATGCGATAGTTGAAGCCTATGTGCTCATGCTGATAGTATGGGAACGGTTCGCGGGCTTGAGTGGCATAGAAAAGGATGCGCTTGGCAGTTTCTTCATCTGGGCAAATAAGCGCACCGCCACCACTGGTGGTAATCATCTTGTTACCGTTGAATGACATTACGCCATAGTCGCCAAATGTGCCAACCACCTGACCACGATAACGAGAGCCGAAACCCTCAGCGGCGTCTTCAAGAACTGGGATCTCATAACGCTTGGCAATCTCCATAATCTCATCGATATAGGCAGGCATACCATAGAGATAAACAGGAATTATCGCCTTAGGTTTCTTACCTTTTGCAATGCGGTCTTTGATGGCATCCTCAAGGAGATTAGGGTCCATATTCCAAGTGCCAGGCTCGCTGTCAATGAAAATAGGAGTCGCCCCTTGATAAACCACTGGATTAGCACTCGCCGCAAACGTGAACGACTGGCAAATCACCTCATCGCCAGCCTTCACGCCAAGATTCACAAGGGCAAGGTGAATCGCTGCCGTGCCAGCGCTCAGAGCAACAACCTTCTTGTTGAGTGGTAAGCCCCCCCTCAATCCCCCCTGAAGGGTGGAGGCACATTGTCCTCCATTTATGGGGTCAGGGTGACATCGTGAGTTGATGAACGCCTCAAGATCCGCCTCAAATCCATTGACATTCGGTCCAAGAGGCACCACCCAATTAGTGTCAAATGCCTCTTTAATGAACTTCATCTCCTCGCCAGCCTCACTCATGTGAGCAAGGCAAAGCCATATCTTATTTCTTACCATAGTTTTATATTTAAATTTCCATGTTTGCTATAATTTTCTTATACCTTTCAATAGTATTTATTATTAATCCTTTATCGTCAACAACGCTAATACCTCCATTCTTAATAGCAGTATGATATTTTGTAGCTTTTGAGAATTTTCTATTTTGATCCATTAAATAAGGAACTGGCAGAAAACCTTCAACAAAAACCTTGTAAAAACCCTCTGGTGTATAAAGATTGGGAATACTTTTTTCCAGTAATCCAATTGCAGCTTTGGCTTCAGAGTACAATGACTCTGTACGCTCTTTAGTTTTTATATCATACAACATATTAGGGACTTTGCCAAGCTTTCTTGCAATCCTATACTCACGAAGAGCATTTAATGTAATTTTTATACTGTCTTTAATGATTGGAGGTGTTGCTAATCTAACGGCTTCACTGTAATTTACTACATGTATAATCTCTGGACTATTGTCATTTTCAGGATCGATATCATCCATCATGCAAGTAACGGCAGCAAGCTGAACTTTTGCCTTCTCCAAATCAGGAGCAAAATAATCTAACCCTGCCCTTAATTGAAGGCTAACAGAGAAATTAGAATCTTCAAGCCCTCGAACAAGTCTTAACATTGCTCTTCCCTTTGCAAGGTCTTGAATCCCTATTGTGTATTTTGGCGTATTAAGCATGTTCTGAAGTATCAGATGTTTAACGCCAAGTTCTTTGCAGGCTTTTGCTGCTAAATAACCACTAACAATATATGTTATGTCATCTGCGCCTCTAAAAGCAAAATGGTGTGGCACATTTGGTTCGACAGGCTTTCCAGTAGTAGCAATATATCGAATAGCTTCAAAATGCTCCTTAAGATTTTCCAGCAAAGAATTACTACCTCTTCCATCTAACTCATCAAACCACCAGAAAGACAAAGCATGCCATGAAATATTCAATGCACGCTCATGTATACGGGCTAACTCAGGGACATTTTTGGTACCAGAATATGTTCTTGCAAGCATAGGCTTTGCGTTGTCTCTAATAATCTGGTATTCAAGCTCAGAATTAACTGGAATGCCACCGCCGTTTGGAAGCCCATCCCAATTTTCTCCAAAATGAGACTGTGTGAGTTGAGAGCTTCCTATAGAAAGTATATCAAGCAACTTACTTTGAGCAAGTTCACGGCACCAAGAGTTATATTCTTTTAATGCCTCCTCACGATTGGGATTATACGGACCTGAATGTGTTCTTATTATTGGTAGCGAATGCTTGTTTTGTGCATAATGCAACCGGAGAAGATAGCCATCATTATCTTTTCCACATTCAGGATATCCATAATGGTCAAGAGATGGTTCGATTTTGTATCGCTCAGAAGATATTAGCTTTTCGGCAAATTCCCATCTCATTTTGTCATAAGGATTATCATTATCAAGGGAAGCAGGAAGCAAATCCTCAGGGACACCATATAAACGGAGTGATTCTATAGGAGGCTCATCGCCTTTAAATAGCAAAACATTATCGGTTTTAGATCGTATCATGTCACATGTGTCAGGCAAACCAGCAAATGATACATTTTTTATTGGACCTCCTTTCTCTACGAGCATATTGTCACTTTTTAAATGCTCATATATGGACATGAAATAATCACAGCCATCTTTTGGATCAAGTCTATAGCTTACACTTAACTTTGTTATACCATTATCAATTATCCATCTTTTCAGAAGACTATAATTATTAATTTTGTGTATATCCTCGATTGCTTCATTTATATCATCATTAGCAATATACACGACATAACCACAGTCACGAAGAAGATTGGCAATTGTGAACATGCCCATAGTATGGACATCCACAAGTGGTTTGATGAAACCAAATATATCTTTATTCATTAACAATATAATTTATTATCTCATCTTTATTGAGGCCGGCTAAGCCTAAGTTTGATAGACTTCTTCCTTTGCACCTCAAATCTATATTCAACAATGCCTCACAAATGTTCACCATAGATTCTAGGAGTGGTGTCTTAACACCGGCAGCCTTTCCAAGTTCCATAATAGGTAGCACGCCAGTTGGTATGTCTTCCATAAGCTGCCTAGTGAAAATTGTTGATGGTGATTTTATGTCGTGATAAGCAGGATTGTTCCTCATGCGTTCGCATAATGTTTCTCCCTCTGTATCGTTGTAAGCGAATTTTATCCAATCCCTAACACCAAGCAAATTGATACCATAAGCTTTACCTACAGCTAAACGCTCGGCATCAAATTTCTCAATAAATGTAGCTACTTGATCAGTCATGTCTCGATAGAACCAGAAGACCTCATTTCTCTCAATTGTTGCTGCATTAAACAACAAAACACAGGGATGAAACATTGCCCCAATGTTCTCTAAGCTGGTTCTCAACACATTATCTGTCTTCTTAAAGCATGGATACATTGGTGTTATCATTTTCAAAACGTGATCTGTGTCACTTGCGGGTAATGCAGAGAGCAGGACCTCATCTTTTATTCCAATAATATTGACACATCCATCCTCAACAATGCGGCAGGCGTAAACAAGCGTCTGAGCCTCAGCTAAGTATATGCGCTTGTTAAAACCACAATTCCTTAATGTCTGCTTGAATACCAAAGCACCACATGTCCTTCCTGGACTTAAGATAACAATCTGGTTGTCCTCTAAATAAGGAGCGATACTTTTGGCAACATTTGAATGAGCATTTGCAACTGTAGTAATAATGATTATCTCTGCGCCTATAAGTGCCTCAGATAAATCGGTAGTTATTATAGAAACCTTCCCGAATCCGTGCAATCTACCTTCTAGGACAATTCCTCCTTTGGCTTTGAGGTGACTTATACGAGTCTCATCGATATCATATAGACTTGTCTCATAGCCAATCATACTTAAATACCCTGATATGGCTTGACCACCATTCCCAGCACCTATAACTGCTATCTTCATGTTTCAACTATTAATAAAAAAATCGTGACGCATAATATCCTTGCCATTTGGATCAAGGACTTTTACAGCATCATTAATTATTTTTAGTTTATTTTCAACATCATCTTGTGAGTCCCCAACCACTAGGAATCCTGCAACTCGATCACTACTTGTTGTTGATTTTATAATCTCTGAATTTGGCATTTTGTAAGTGAAATAACTATGCATAAGCCCTTCTTTGCACATTTCATCAAAACAGCTTAGTTCCGAGAATATACCTGGAGTACAATATACATAACACATCAGCGCATTGTTCCATTTCTTTTTAGGTGACACTGAAGGATGTTTTCCCATAACCATATCTACATAGACCCCCATTATATTTACACCTGTAAGTACTTCAATTATATGATACTTAGAGCCACCGCCCATTCGAGCGCTGAACTCGACAACATTATAATCATCTCCATTTGTTATCATTTGGACTAGCAATGGTGTGTCATGAAGCTCAAATGTATTCACTATTTTTTGCACAATCTCATGAATTCGAGTCTCCGAGTAAGGGATTCTTGGAGGATATTCACTTTGCAATATAGTGAAAGAGTCTTTGTTCTCCTTAATCTTTTTTGAGGTTGTTACCATGAGAATCTTCGCAGTTGAACCTTCCACATATACATCAACTGATAGTTCTACTCCAGCTTTGAACTCTTCAACTATAGCGTTCTTCGACAAAGAATAAGACAGTGCTTCTTTAAGTAACACTCGGAAGTCTTCTCTTCGCTTAACTTTTTTTACACCTTTAGACCCATTGCTGTCAACAGGTTTGACAATCAGTGGCCATTCGAATACATCTAGATTTACCTCATCGTCAAGATTTTGGATTACATGAAACTTAGATGTTGGAATACCATTCTCGACCATCTTGCGTTTCATATAAATCTTATTTGTTAAATCACGAACATCATCCTCACTCAAGTAACAGGGAAGTCCCATTCTAGCCGAGACATAAGCCATTGTCGACAGAGGTTGGTCACCACATGCAGTGAGAATATAGTCAATATTCTCTTCTTGTGCTGCTTTAAGAACCGCATCACGATCCATTGTGCTTATTTGCATGAATCTGTCTGCAAATGGTTTCGCTTTTACGTTAGATAACATATCTAACAATATAGTCTCAACATCACCATTAAAATGATGTTTCAACTCCTTTATCAGTGCTGCTTGGTCATTGCCACCTGCTAAAATCATAATCTTTTTCATGTCAATTATGTCCGTTGAACCCCTCTGAGTTTAATGAATTTCCATCATATTCAATGTCTTTGCGTTTTATGACACTGACTATGGTTTTATATACGATTTTGCAATCAAGTATAAATGAACAATGATCTACATACCAAACATCTAGTTTGAATTTTTCTGTCCATGTTATTGCGTTACGACCATTAACCTGAGCCCACCCTGTTATGCCAGGACGCACATCATGACGACGTGCCTGTTCTGGTGAATATAATTTAAGGTAGCGAGGCATGAGCGGTCTTGGTCCAATCAAAGCCATATCTCCTCTAACCACATTTATTAATTGTGGCAATTCATCGATAGATGCTGCTCGTAAAATGCTGCCAATTTTTGTTATTCTCTTGTCATTAGGCAATAGTTCTCCGTCAGCACCTTTTTCATCAGTCATTGTCTTGAACTTTATGATTTTGAAAATTTTAGCATCTTTACCAGGACGCTCTTGGTAGAAAAATGCTCCAGCCCCTTTGTTCGCAAAGTGCAACCAAATTGTTACCACCAAAAGAATTGGCGATAAACAGACTAGAGCTAATAATGAAATGCTGAAATCGAGTATACGTTTGAAGAAGAATTTGTACATTTTGTGTGATTATATACTTTCAATTATAGAATCATATATCGCTATTACCTTGCCAACGTCAAATTTATCTTCGGCCAATTTTCGGCTAGCTAATGACATTGATTTTCGTTCACTTTCTGATAATGTCAAATATTCATTAATTGCATTCGTAAGACTCTTCACATCTTTAGGAGAAACAAGGTAGCCATTCTTGCCATCAACAACAGTCTCTCTACATCCTGGCATGTCAGTGGTTATAATTGGTTTGCCTGCAGAACATGCTTCCATCAAAGAACGATTTAATCCTTCACTATAATATGAAGGTATAACTACTACTAATCCAGGATTTCTATAAAGTTCAGGCATATCACTTACGTTACCTAAATGTTCAACGATACCCTCACGTTTGTTGTGTTCGTACTCTTCTTCTGTAACATGCCCAGGAGATGTCAAACTTAAGCCACCTGCAACTAAAAAACGAACTTTAGGATATGTTTTTTTTATTTCACGAGCTGCATTAATAAACTCGCAATATCCCTTTTCTTTTAACAACCTGGCAACAAAAAGAAATTTAATCTCTTGACTCGAGTTGTCATGGAATCCATATTTGGTAAGATTAACACCTTCTCCGCCTTCAAGCCATATGATCTTTTTCGAATTACATAGTTCTATTCGTTTTGCTGTCTCTACATTATCTTTATTTAAAAACAATACAAATTGAGGAAATCTTAATGCATACTTATATAAAGAACGACCAATCTTTGCAACCAACCCTTTATGTGAGAACGTATATCCAAGCCCAGCAAGCATCGCCGAACTTGGAGTTCCCAACAACTTACATGCTATTGAACCATAGATATTTGGTTTTATTGTATAATTAAAAACATAATCTGGACTCTCACAACGAATAATTCTGATTAGTTTTAATAAATAATTGATATCATTAAACGGATTTCTTGAGTTCCGTTTCATTTCTATTAGAATAAGTTTTGCTTTTTCTGGAACACGATTCAATACCGTTCTATCATGTATAGCGGGTGCCACTAATACAACATCAAAACCTTTATCTATAAAATGCTTAATGATATCTTCTCTGAAAGAGAGAAGACCAGATAGCACATTATTATTGAAAAGAATCTTCATAAATATCCAGCATTAATTATTAAGAATGTTTTGGTACGTTTCGTTGTATTTCTCTGCCATAACTCTAATGTCGAACCTCTTGGCTCGAGCTTGGCAATCATGAGCCACCACATTGTAATGAGTTGGGTTACAGCACAAATGCCCGATTTCTTTTGCCAATTGTTTGTAATCGCCATGTGGAAACAGTATGCCTGCATCTTTCACTATCTCTCTCAAGCCGTCAACGTCACTTGCAATGAATGGTCTTCCACTTGCCATGCCCTCAATGCTTGAGAGGGATAGGCCCTCCCAGTGAGAAGAAAGGACAACAACATCACTTTCTTTAAGAATATCAGGAATATCGGAGCGGATGCCAAGGAAGTCAACGCGGTCAGAAACACTAAGCTCTTTAGCCAATTCCTCTATCTTTTGTCTTCGAGCACCATCACCCACAAGCTGCAACTTGTAATTATCGGGCAATTCTTTCAGGGCTTTTATCAAAGTGTCTTGATCTTTTGCATCGTTAAAACTTGATACCTGTGTAATTAAGAAGCTATTTTGGATTGTGATGTCTTTAATAGGTCGCAGAAACTTCTCAACATCAACGCCATTGTTGATGACGATTATATAATTCTTGTCTCCGATATAGTTGCGCAAATTCACAGCCGATTGTTCGCTGATGCAAATAATTTTTTTGTACCGATTGTACATCCATTGATCCGCAAACTTCAAATACGACTTGCCGCGGCGGCGATTATTGGAACTATGCTCTGTTGTAACAAGCTTAGTCTTGCTGAAGCAAAGAACCTTGGCTATAGGAGCGAAAAACTGGCAAGCCGTGTTGTGAGTGTGAACAATATCGTAATTGCCTATATATTTCATCAGCTTGAAGATATTGCGTGGGTGATATACATTGCCACCAATGCCAAGAGAATGTATTTTGATACCTTCCTGCTCAAGTTCTTCATAGAATGCTGTACGCTTGCCATCAAAAAGAAGGAGTTCTACGTTATTGTCTAAGTCTCGAAGGCGAGGCAGCAAGTCAACCATCAAGTGCTCAGCGCCGCCAGTACACAAAGAAGTTATAACATGAAGTATTCTCATAGCCTAAGGAATTAAATGAAAGAATTTAAGAATCTTTCTTATCCACATCCTATCAAACCCCAAAGCATCAGTCACAATAATATTATTATAGATATTAAAGGTGTGAGTCCCGACCTTTAATTTGGGATGTGTTGAATATATGCGACGAATCTCTTTGAAAGTGAACTGTTCATCTGCTTTTATGAGTTTTTGGATTGTAATAGCATGTCCATACTGGGCATTACATTCCTGAGTGGGGCGATATATTTCTTTATTAAACTCGAAAAAATTTCCAGCCATTCGAGCGACATTCTCGTTAAAATCTATAGATTTCCAAAATATGTATGGTTTATCAACCCCATCTTGTTGCTTGTAAATTCTTAGTTCATTTCCATTAACGGCAGGAATTTTAGTTGCAAAAAGCAAATTATCTCCCTCATAATTCAGCAACACAGCATCTGCAATTGGTTCATCACAAATAACAGTTACAGGTGTACATTTATAATTTAAATCATCATAATAATATAATGTCAAACAACCGGATTCACTATTTTCGGGGTATATGAATATATCTTCATTAACACGGTGAATTATCGGAAAACTTAAATGTGTTTCTAACTCTAAAATAGGGATAACATCGAGTATTGTTAATGATGATTTATCAATAAGCAATCTTGAAATTCGACCCACTTTGCCATGTCGATAATTCATGTTGATTTCTTCTGCTAAGATGACAATCTTATTTTTATCTTCTTTAAGAATGAATGGGTCTGCAAACCAGCGACATCTTTCACTGTCTCGAACCCAAGCGACTTCAATTTGCACACCAGCAAGAATGTCGCTGAGGGTATTCTTTACAAAACCAATAGCCCACCGTTCTGAGCTGAATGATCGAATTATTTCTTTTATACTCATTATTTGATGTTTTTCTTGTCTAGCAGATGCATTGCAAGCCCCAATGGCATTGTCCAATACCAAAACCATGGCAGTTTTGGTAATTGTTTTTTTGATTGTGCACAAAAACTAAAGCGCCAATAATTAATTGCAGCCTTAACCTTTTCCTTGAACGGAATATTATATGTGTTAAGCTCTTTATAATGCGTAGCAGATGCAATAGGACTATCCATTCGAATCTTGATAATTTTTGCCGTTAGTCCATCTGATTGATACTCACACTCATAAATGGGTTCATGAAAAAAACACATTATGTACTTCTGAGAAATTCGATTCCATACTAAGTCTTCGGGACAGAAGCGTTCGCCTTCATGCTCAGGGAAAGGTAACTCACGAAGCACATCGGTGCGAAACACCTCAGCCATGTCACCTTTAATGTTGTGTTTCAGGCGAATGTCAAGCATTGAGCAGTCTGTAATGTCAAATAGTTGCTCTCCACCGACCTGCCTGCCATCGAAATAACATTTTAAACCACATACTCCTGCAAAGTGGGTATCACCCGACACTTGACCATAGTAATGCGCTATGCGCTCAAGGGAAGCTGGGGGTAGTTTGTCATCACTATCTACAATAAAGAACAGTTCGCCTCGAGCTTCTTGAACTCCGCGGTTAATGGCACGATGCTTGCCGCCATTTGGTTGCTTGATGTAACGAATACCTCCATTAATTCCTTCTAAGGGGAGGAAATTGTTTCCACCTCCTTCAGGCTGGAGCCAATCTTTCACAACTTCTTCAGTATCATCGGTACTACCATCGTCAACAATAATCCACTCAAAGTCTTGAAAGGTCTGTGCCTTTAGTGATTCATAAAGACGCGGCAACAGATGTGCACGATTATATGCTGGAGTAAATACTGTTATTAACATATATAACTAAGTTGTCACTAATTACCATTCATTGGATATCCACCATTTAATAGCAAATATCACACGCTTTAAGTACCATGTAGCAAAGTAGCATAAAATTGCAATTACTATTGTTAAGATGATGGTTAATGCTATATGAACGATTGGATTGTATTTGTCAAAATGTTGAGGTATAAACAAATATGTTATTCCTTGGCAAACATAAA
The DNA here is from genome assembly GCA_937916085.1 of uncultured Prevotellaceae bacterium. Taxonomy (GTDB): domain Bacteria; phylum Bacteroidota; class Bacteroidia; order Bacteroidales; family Muribaculaceae; genus Sodaliphilus. The sequence continues at coordinate 125,570 of CALGGO010000004.1, forward strand.
CTTCGTAACTAATATCTGAGAAGAAGTTCAAAACTCTGTTGCTTGAAACATTAAACAATGTAGATAGCATTATTATCACAATGCTCCATATTAGAATTGTGAAAGGTAGTAAATAATGAACATGGTCAATTAATCCTGTTGCCAACAAAACCACAAAGCAAATTATATAATTGTATTTCTTACTTAAAAAATTCTTAATCTTTGTCTCATGTTGGCGATATAAAACTCCAGCAGGAAAACAAAGACTTGAGAAATTAGTATAGGCACTATCTCGAAACAATATGAAATTTGCTACAGAGAACACACAAACACTAATAAACAGAATTATGAAAAACCAAATATTGGTAATTTTCTTTATTGAACTTATTATATAAAAGAATGCATAGAAAATAGCAAGAACTATAATAAACCAAGTAAAAGGCAATATTAACTGATAATTCCTCAGATTCTCTGCAACAATTAATTCTGCATTACATTTTCTTAATATCAATAAATCAACATACAGAATTATTGGTACGACTAATGGCAATAACAACTTAAAAATACGGCTCCAAAGACCTCCTATCTTGATATTCCCTGCTTGTCTTTTGCATTCAAGCCCATAAGCTGAAATAAAGAAAAAAACGCCAACAATAAAACTGCCGACAATTGCCACATTAAAAACAGTGGTATTATATGCACTTATATGCCCAAGTATAATACCATAAGGCAATATCGCCTTCAATAACTTTGAACGTTGTAGGTTGAATGTCTTATCCTTACTTGATGAGAACATCAAAGCAATAACAGCAACAAAAATTAATATGTAGTTAACGACATTCATTCAATTAAAGCATACAGTATTTACTTGTAAAACTTATCCTGGTCGTAGTAGAAATCGTATTCATACACATCATGACAACGGTCTCCTTCTCGCACACCATTAGTAAAGAATGATTTATATGGATACAAGATCAAGTAGCCATTATTGCCCCAAGATGTAAGTATTCTTAAATACAAAACAAGAAGCATCACAATAATTGTCCCTGTCATTGCACTGGTTTTGTATTGCGGATTTGTTGCTAAGTGCGTCAATGATGCAATAATACCGATCATGTAATGCCACGCCACTCGGCCACCATTTTCAGAACGTACAAACACAAGCAGGATAGCACAGAACACAAGCGCCATGTTAAGCAATACTATTTCTTTGCGGTTTCGCTCATCAAAGGCATCATATTTCCAAAACAGCAATCCTGCAAAAAGTGCCGCTTCAATAAAATAGGCGACTCGGAATGTTCCTTCTTGAATTGCTTCCACTTGTCCCTGCACTCGCATCTCATCCATGAATGCATCTGTAGCGCCAACGATAGAACCAAGTACATTCGTCATTCCTATAGCCAGCGAACCTATAAGAATGAAAAAGACAAATACCGGGTCAAACTTCCTGGCAGGCACGAAATAAAATGGAGCAAGCACAATTGCTGAGTTATGGAATGTGAAAGCAATAAATACTATCAAAAAGAATTGAATTGGTTTTCGGTCGATTACATACTTTATAGCGAGCCAACCAATCGTGGCCGCCATTACCTGACGCAGATAGGTAAATGTGAAAAAGAACCATAAACCCATGAAGACAATCACAGCAAATGGATAATTGCGGCAATAACGCTTAATGGAAATAAACAGCAATGTATATATAACACATGTGACAATAAATATGAAAACATATCTATTTAGTGTCAGATATCCTATCAGCTGATTAAATAATAAGAACCCCCATTCAGTAGAATATAACCGATAACCAGCAGATGTTATGACATCCCCATCATTTTGAGTCACTAATGCCAATTGGTCAAAAACCTCACAATATATATATCGGTCATAACCACCAAGCATATCAGCACAACCAACAAAAAGAGCAAGCCCTGCCAAATAGATGGCCAATGGCAGTTTATTGCGCTCAGTCCTCTCATTCGAGGCAGCGTAATAAACTAACGCTATAACAAATAATAAAATATATATCCACATATCTAAAAAAAAACACACAGAACTCACAGACTCACACTGAATCATTGTCTGGTATATTAGAATTATTCTTTAGTTTGCTATTCTATGTATTTCCTTTGCAACATCCGTTGTATTGAAATTAATGAGCAGGCCTAATGGCAAATGGGTTAACTTGAGGTAATTGGTAAGTTGTTTGAAGAAAACTGGATGAAGTTTTTCTACTGACTTCAATTCAAGTATAACCGTATCCTCAACAAGAATATCCATCCGATAATTTAGGCCCAGATCAACCCCTTTGTAAACTACAGGTATACTCACTTCTTGGCGCGCATTGATGCCTTGAAGTTTTAACTCCTGCATCATTGCCTGCCGATAAACCACTTCAAGTAAACCTGGCCCAAGTGTCTTGTACACCTCAAATATACAACCACGAATCTTGTAAGTTAGTTTATTTAATTCAGAAAAATCTCTCATCTCCAAGCGTTTAAATCAATCTGTGCTATTCTGTGAATTCTGTGTTCTGAAAAGCTGGGCAGCAATGAGCGCCGGATTGTGCTCAGTGAGCACTGCGGCTCTACCTGTTTCAGCAATTTGCTCATATTTTTCACGATTCGCAGCTATATCATGTAAAATATCAGGCACATCATCGGCATTTTGCCACTTTATGCAAGACTTGCCATTCTCTACCGCAATATTTTCAAGAGCGTATGGAGTTCCCATTACGAGAAGCCCATTAGCCAATGCATCAAGTACTTTACCTTTGGTGCCGGTGCCAATACAGATTGGAGTAAGCTGTATGTCATGCTTGCTGACCTCCTCAATATAATCGGGTGCAAAAGTAATGTGCTTCACATTATAACCGGCACTCGCCAACGATTCCACATGCTTCTCCCACCCTTTTCCAAGAAAAGTGATGGAATACAGCTCGCGCAAGTCAAATCTATCGGCTAAAGGCTTATTGCTAATAGCTTTTATTACCTCATCTGCCGTTTGTTTCATATACAAGTCATAACGCCCAGCAATGAGCAACTTAATCTTAGGTCGATGAAAGCGTATCTCACGTCTATCTTTCACATCATAGTGTGGGTGGCGCAGGAACTTGCAATTGACATTGGGATTTAATTGACGCAAATGCTCAATGTCGGCCTCACCAACCGCATAGTAGGTGAAATTATCATCAGTGCAGAAATGCCGCTCGAGGCGAGCATATTTGCGGTACATCATCGCACATTTCCAATAGTCAATAACATTATTCATCACAAACCGCCGACCCATCATTCGGTAATAATACAGCGATTCCACATCAGGCCCTAACTGCATTCGACGAGCGCCATGAAACTGCTTCACAATGCGTGACAATTCCTCACCATTTACCCAAATCAAATCTGGTTTTAGTTCTTTGATTTCTCCAACTACTCTCTTTGGCAGTTTTATATAGTTCACAAACGGATATTTCAAGAAAACTCGCAAGAACAACAAATGAAACTTAAACATCCACTTGTACCATCTTGGCAATGGAAGAATCTTTATCTTTACTCCTAACTCTATCTCAACCTCTTGAATCTGCCTTTCCGACAACCCATTTGCATTGAAAGAATAAATAATTGTTTCCCCATCCCTATCAGGAGAGTGGTTAGGGGGAAGGCTTCCTTTCATCAAGTGAAACGCAAGCGCCGATGTGCCACGAACATTTTCACGATAAGGTGTAATTAGTGAAATGAATAACCGCCTCATAAAAACTAATTATTTGCAACTATTTCATCGAACAATTCAATCCATTGTTTTGTTATATGTGACAATGAGAATTGATCTATCATGCGGATAGCATTATATCCCATTTGATCGCGTAAAGTCGGAGTCTCAATCAACTTATTTATAGCTCCCGCCAAACCTTCAATATCACCAACTTTTTCAACAAGAATTCCGTTCTTCCCGTCCTCAATAATATCACTAGGACCATGAGGGCAATCATATGAGATTAAAGGCAGACCACAAGCTGAAGCTTCCAAAAGGACAAGCCCAAGGCCTTCATATCTTGAGCTCATCACATAAATAGAGCAGCTTCTATATTCATCAGAAAGTTTTGTTGAAGTTCCCCTAAGAAAAACATGTTTTACTTTCAAATCCTGTATCAATTGGTTCAACTCATTTCTTTTAGGACCATCCCCGAAAATATCAAGTTCCCAATCGGGATGATTTTGCTCAATTATTTTCCATGCCTTGATTAAAAAATCATAACCTTTCTGATAATCAAGTCTGCCAACAGAAATTACTCTTTTATATTTCAGATCAGATATACCGATTGGGTTAATTGTGCAAGGATTATAAATAGTACTAGTATTAATCCCTAATCGATTATAAACTTTTGCATCATGATTAGTCAGGACTACGACATGATTGTATTTCCTAATTTCATTTATATACTTAATGGTCTGTAAGCAACCTTTTACTTTGTTCTTAATATTATTTCCAGACTTGACAAAACGATTCCAAGCGAAATGCAGCCAGACAATTTTCTTACTATCATCTTTTATTGAATGTAAATAGTACAAGTCTATACCACCTAATGATACTACTACATCAAAATCGTGACACAAAAAAAACTTAGAAAGTTGCTCCTTCAAGTTTGATTTATTCTTAACATCAGTGAATCCTAAGTCATGGTGTTTAATGTCTTTGGATAGTTGAAAAAAGCATTCTCTTCCTTTTTGGCACAAGGTGAGGATTGAGATTTCATGATATTTTGTCAAAGCATTAGCACAAACAGAGAGAACTCTCTCCATACCACCGGAATTGTACATGCTCTCTATAACATAACAAATCTTCATAAAGTTAAGTAATTATTTAAATTCAACATAGAATTTATGTGTTTCTCTCTTGTTTTCTGGAGGTATTTCCCACCAATTGCCATAGCATTCTTTAAGATATTTGTCAAGATCTTTAGGTGCATTTAGAGTTTCTCCTTCAAAATCAATTTTTCTCAATGGATATATGACTGACTTTGGGTATCGACGATACCAAAACATCCCATATCTATAATACAGTACGGATTTATCTGATGGTGTAAGTAATCTAAAGAATGGAATGATTGCTTTATGTAGGAGAAAAAAAGTTAAAGGAACGCACCAACGGAAATATTTAGTTATTCGACCCTCGAAAAGGGGAGCGTTCACAAGATATGCAAAATACTGCCGAGATATCTTCCACAAAGCTTTATTGCATCGGTCATCAATAGGAAAAATATCAACTTGTAATCCTTTAAAATTAAAACCTCCTAGTCTATGGTGCCCGTCAGACATTTCGCTGTGGAGATCTCGCAGTACACCCCATGTTCCGTAATAGTTTGGGTCTGTGTCATGGCATTGAAGGACATAATCTTTGAAGTCTCCGTTAAGCATGATCTCCTTGAAACGGAGATAGTCCTTAACTGGCATGCATATGTCAGCATCATCATCCCAAGGTATAAAGCCTCCATGGCGCACAGCTCCAAGTAATGTACCTGACTCAATCCAATAATTAATATCGTATTCCTGGCATATGTTGTCGATAAACTTAAGCATCTCCAACATGCGTAATTGTGCCATTCTTAATATAGAGCCATCTGGATTGTATAGCATTCTTAGTTCTTCATTCAATTTATTGTTTAATATAAAGTTACACATTGGCATAACATAACTTATTTTATATTAATTTATTTATAACAATATCCTCCATTAACTTCTATCAAACTTCCATTAACAAAAGGATTATCAATACAAAACCGAAATGCATCGACAATTTCTGCTATTGTCGCAAAACGGTGAATGGCCGTTTTCTTGTAAATATTCTGTTTTATTTCCTCTGGCTTCTCATTTTGCCAGGGGGTCGCGACAAACCCTGGGACAATAGTGTTAACTGTAGTTCCTGTACCCTCAAACTCTTTAACAAGGTTTTTTGAAAGGGCACATACTGCTGATTTTGTCACACCGTAAGCAAGTACAGTGGCGTGTGGTTGAATGGCCATTTGAGAACCAGTAAATAGTATTCTGCTTCCAGCTGGAATGATTGTGAAAAATTCCCGAACCATGATGTAGTGAGAATTAACAGCCACTTCCATCTGCTTATCCCAATCAGCATCAGTCGTTTCTGTGAAAGACTTGCGAATGCTCATGCCAGCATTACATACGATGCAATCAATATGGTCTGTCTTTGATTTCACATAGTCGATGAAAGTATAGACATCATCTCGATTTGTTTGATCTACGAAGTGAGCTTCGTAATTATCTATCTTCTCTGAAAACTTGGAGCCTATGTATGTGCAGAACACATGATACCCCTTTTTTACCAACATTTTGGCAACTCCAAGCCCCATTCCCGAAGTTCCACCTGTTACTATTGCATATTTCATATCTCTGTCACTTTTTCTCCGTTTCGGTATTTCTCAATAATCTCAGCTATTGCTACACTTTCCCTACGTCGCAATTTATAACAACTGCGACGGTCATTTACAATCATAGAGAGAAATTCCTGAATCTCATAGCGCAACCCCTCACCATCATAGCTGTAGAAATATTTTTTGTTCTTGGTCTGGTCTTCGTAACGCACCTCAAAATAGCTGGTCAGCCACCACGGAGCTGGCACATAAACATAGCCTTTGGTACCAGATATTACAAGGTTGCCCTCTGTCTTGACACCAATGCCAAGAGTGAACGAAGATGTTGCATGAGGATAATTAATAACGCCCTTTGTGTAGATATCCACACCATTCTCTCGCTTTGTATGGAAATCAACATCTTTCCAATCGATGCCTAAGAGTTTGATAATAGCCATAAGAGTCAGTGGGGCATGCTCATTCATGGCGCCACCTGCCTGCTGAGCGTCCAATTCGCGAATAGGAGGCTCAACCATCTTGCTTAAAGAGGCTTTCACATCAACCACATCACCAATAATACCACTCTTTATCAGTGTCACAATATGCCCGAACGCTGGACTATAGGCTGTCTTTGATGCTTCTAAAAGTACCAGATTGCGCTCCTCTGCCAATCTATAGAGTTCTAATGCCTCCGCTTTTGAAAGCATGAATGGTATTTCACATAAAACATGCTTACTGGCGAGCAATGAGCGTTTCACGTAGTCGTAGTGAGTAAGATGAGGGGAAGCCACATAGACGACATCAACATTCTCAATAAAAGAATCAAAGTCAATATATGCTTCTATTCCGTGTCGCGTGGCAAACATCTTTGCGTCCTTTGCACTCGGATTTAGCACAGCCACCACATCAGCACCATTTACAACTTTCGTTTCAGGAACAAAGCGGTTTGCGATGCGACCGCTACCTATAATGCCTACTCGATAGACACTTTGGCTCTCAGCACGAAGCATTGTGGATGATATACCCTCTGTCCTTGCCAAATATACTACTTTACAATATTCATTCAGATAATCAAATTTCCCTTCCCAATCACTCCCAATGGCAAAAATATCCACATCATATTTTTGGATATCATCAATCTTTTGACCGAGGTAGTCTTCAATAATTACTTCATCAGCATATCCAGTTGCTTTTACGGCCTCGACACGTTCTAAAACATTGTTACGCACGTTAAGTTTGCCTCGTCCACGATCGAAACTGTCGCTGGTAACACCAACAATAAGATAATCACCTAATTCTTTTGCTCGCCGCAAAAGGTTAAGATGCCCCTGATGCAAAAGGTCGTATGTTCCATATGTAATGACTTTTTTCATTTATGTTTTGGTTTTTTTAATGTTTACTTAGCATTTATTGATAAAAAACTATTGACTGACGTTCGCAAAATGAAGAGAAGCTATATTTTTTCAACTTAATAATGGTGGGTTCGATAAATTAACTTGAGATGTTTTTGATTTATTTTCGGGCAGATGCGAAGTTAAAGCAGCAGCGGCATAGCGGGCTATGTTGCAAGGATTTAACGAAGCAGATGCCGAAAAGAAACAAAAACAGCCAAGAACCCATCTCAACATTTTATTAATTTATAGAACCCACCTAATAAATGTGAATAATTCTTGAGTGGATAAAAAGATAAATATTATTTAATCCAAATTGATTGACATAAAAGCAGTTTTTACCAGCTCCTTTTTATTGTTGCTGCTGGGAAGCATGAGCAAAAACCGCAATCCATAATATAATCGCGCAGTATAGTAAAAATACCAAGGTGTGTGCTTTTTAAGGAATACAAAATGCCCATTCATTTTGATTCTTGTATAGCTGTTTTTTGTTTTTTTTGTACTTTCAGCGGTGAAATGGATAATTTGAGGTTCCGGAATGAGAGTTCGGTCGATACCAAGTTTTTTCAATCTGTATTGTAGTTCCACTTCTTCTCCGAAAAGGAATATATGTTCATCAAATCCATTAACATTGTCAAAGTCCTCTTTAAGCATAAAGATATCGGCACCAGCAATGACATCAACTGATTTCAAATTTCCATAGTTGTGATGGTCTCTTTTCTTGCGACGACGAAAAACGCTACCAAGGTATTCTTTGAATGTCGTGCGAGGGAACTCCACAGATGAACATGCTGGGCTTTTATCTCCTTTAATCAGAAATCCTCCATACGCAGTTTTATGGTCATGCTTTTCGGCATAATCAAAAAACAATTTCAGAGCATTATTGAGTAGTAACGTGTCAGAGTTGAGAAAAAAAAGGTATTTCCCATGAGCATAACTTGCTCCAATATTATTGGCTGGGCCAAAACCTACGTTCTGTTCATTATAAATATATTTGATACGATTATCCTTTATAAAAAAATCCTTACTTCCATCTGATGAGGCATTGTCCACAAGAATTATCTCATAATCAATGCCAATACTATGCTCCACAATGCTGGTGATGCAATCATTGGTTAAATCTAACGTGTTATAGTTGACTATTATTACTGAGACATCCATGATAACTATTTTAAATCAATAAAATAATGAATATTCCGATCATTAAGTTCTTCATATAATAATTCAATGTGTGAGTGAATAAAGTTTGAATCTAATTTTGAAAAGTCCACGTTCATTAATTTATCAATGATATTGTCTGGGAATCTCTTTCTTAATACTCTCATTGGGTTGCCGATGACAATTTCGTTACATCTTTTGTCACAACACATCCTGCTCCTATGACCGCTCCTCTACCTATTTTTACACCTGAAAGAATAATGGCATTATCCCCAATCCATACATCATCTCCAATTACGATATCACCTTTGCTGATGTCTTCTCCTTCATGCAAGTTTTCATAAAAGAACTTAAAGGGGTAAGTGGTGAATGTATTTAAATAATGTCCTCCACCCAAAAGAAATCTAACACTGTTGGCTATAGAGCAAAAGAATCCAATTCTTAAATTTCCGTCATTTTTCCCATATGAAACAACAAATAGAGAACCATATGTAGCATTTCCCACCTCAGTCTTGTTAATGGGAAAAATTGGGTCATTAACCCCATTTGCAGGAAATGTGAAATTGTGGCTGTTTTTTTTCTCCATTCCATCATGGTTGACATGTACTTTCGCCTTTTAACAAAGGAACGCCAATATGATTTAATTGTTTTAAGAAAGCTTATAATATAGTTCATAAATCTTTAACTTTTGAAATGATGTCTTCATAAATTTCAATAAGCCTTTTGCCCAATTCTTCAGGATTGTGTCTTTCCTTTGAAACCATCAATTCATTTGTAGACAAGCGTTCCATTTTCTCTCTAGACTCTTTTAGTCCTATTAATGTAAATGCCAGTGTATGTGGTTCGTTGTATGGGTATAAAATGCCTGTCTCCCCATCTTGAACTATTTGTGGTATACCGCCAACGTATGTTGCTACAACCGGGCAACCTATCAACTGGGCCTCGCAAAGAGAATTTGGTGAATTGTCAATGATTGAAGGGTGAACATAAATATCAGCATTTGCTAATTCACATGCTATATCTTGTGCGGAAATCATACCAAGCAGTTTTATGTTCACATCTTCATGCCGGATATCATTTGACTTCTCGAATTTTAAGAATCGAGCAATGTTTCCAGCAACTCTCCATTCAAAGTCAACTCCTAATTCTTTAAGAATTTTAGCCGTGAGCAGAACCATACTATTTCCTTTCAGTGAACCAGCCGATGTTATAGTGACTATTCGCATTTTTTTGCCAGGGTGATATACCCATTTATTAGGACAATTGTATATTTCAGGCCGTATGGCTTCAGGACAATAAAAGTATGTTGAACCAGGAGAAAAATATTTCACTATATCTTTATCCCAGTTGGTTCGTCCCATGAAATAATGGTTGGTTGTCATAATATCACGCTCTATCTCCTCACGGTGCTTTTGATACGATTTAAGAAACCTTCGCTGAAGGTAACTTCGAGGATGAAGCATGTTGTTTATAAATGAAATCTTAGGTCTCTGAACAAATTTAGCTGACAAATCGTATATATTGACAAAACCCTGCATGTGAATAACCACAGGTATATTTATCGATTGGCTAATGAGTCCCCAATTCCATTCAGAACCAAAGCAATGAATAATATCGGGCTTGAAGTCCTCAATGACTTTGACCAACAATGGTTTTTTCAAATACCAGTTGTCATTACCATTAAATTTCATTTTCAAAACATCTCGGAATGTGCGGCTTATATTGATTGGATAATAAGTCACATTGTCACGTACGACTTTAAACTTATCGTCATTGTATTCGAAAGTGATGCCCAACTGTATATCTGGACAATAGTCGCGTACAATCCTCTCAAGAGAGGCTATCCATCCACCTTCTTTAGTTTCATCATAAAGTGATGGTGTTATTGCCATCCAAAGAACTCTCATCTGTCTATTATTTATTATTAGATTGAACAATTACTTTATCAATAAGTTGCTCCCACTGAGGACCTATATTTTCAATAATAAATTCGTGTGATTTTTTTGCAGCAGCTATTGCCATGCTTTGACGCAAGTCAAAATTGTTGAAAAGCTCTAACAGTTTTTGAACGTACATCTTTATATTGAAAGGGGTTATTAAATAACCGTTGATGCCATTATCAATAATGTCGCACACAGATGCATAACTGTTGAATGCAATTGGCACACACCCCATAGACATGGCTTCAACTAAAGTAAGTCCCCATCCTTCAAAAATTGATGTCATTAAATAGACTGAAGCTCTTCTTAACCAAGAATTAACATCTTTTTGATATCCAACAAGTTTAACTCGAAATAACCCATGCTCTCTGATAAAGTTTTCAATTGTGACACGTTCAGGTCCATCACCTACTATAAGCAGTTTCCATTTTTTGTCTTCTTTCTCAACCAACTGCCAGATTCTCAAAAGGTTGCAAATTCCTTTTTCACTCACAAGCCGTGAGACAAACACACATGTTTTCTCTTTGATTTCAATGTTAACTAATTCTGTTTTGACTGTTAGAGGGTTATATATAGCATCTAGCTTTGATGTGCTATGCATCATGGCAATTCTTTTGAATGTACAAAAAAAACGCGGTGACAACATCACATAAGCATCACTAATCTTGTAGATAAGGCGGTGCCTCCGTCTTGTCTTGAGGTAAAGTCTTGCCCAACGATAAGGATACAGCATTTTGAAAACAACAAAGTCGTGTAAATTGTTGATTGGATGCATATAGTGTTCAAAACTCAAAGCTTTGAGATAGCAATCAGGAGTATTGTGCTCAACAGCGATAATAGGAATGTCTCTATTAATTTGAAATAATGGCACTGCGTTAAAATAGCAGTCTTGGAAAATAATCACATCGGGGCGCAAAAGCACCATGACCTGCTGCAAAAAAATGGTATTATCAGGGTCAGCTGGATTCTTACCATGTGGCATAATTCTCAAGTTCACATGTTCAGAGAGTTCTGATAGGAGTTCGTCTTCATGTTCGCCATAATGCGACACGATACTCACATTCCACCCTAAACGCTCAGCAAAATAGTTGGCAAGGATAGTGGTAACTTTCTCAATACCACCGTAGGCAGGATAACGCCACAAATAAAAGAGTATATTCATTTTACTGTTTTGACAATCGTTTGAGAATCATGCGTCGGGAGAGTTCCCGCATATTAGGGTTGATTATCATAAAACCAGCAGCAGTCAGAACAAAATTCATACAAGCAAACAGGCAACTTCCTGCAATCCAATTGTACCAGCCCTGTGATATCCAATCACGAGAAAAAATCATTTCTGAAGCATATCGAGCAACGAAATATCCAACAAAAGTGGGTAGGATGTTCAACAAGAACAGAAACCAATAGCGAATCACAGGCAGATGCATACCATAGCGGAACAACAACACTGGTTTCCAAATATAAATGACAAGTCCGGTAGATAGGATTGGTCCCATTATAACACCTTCAAGTCCCCAAAGACTACCAAAAAATATGGAAGAACCTATTAGTATTGCCGACTCAACAATAGGAGCCCAAATATCAAAAAACAAACCATAACCTGCAATAAACTGGTCGGTAGCGAGTCTGTAAAGAGCCAAATAACACTGAAGACAAATCAAAAATACGATCAAGTTTGACATTTCGTACTCTGTACCCAACCACACACACACAAAGGGTGTAATAAGATAATATATACACGTTGAAAAAAAACCTGCCACAAAAGCGTTGATGCCTAAAATTCCGTTATATGTGCTTAAAATTTTTTTGGAATCGCCCTCAGCAATGAGACTGCCGATTCCGGCATTGGTACTGTTTAGAATGCCGCTTAAGAAATTACGAATTTTATCGCTAACAATTGTGTAGTTTGTGTAGAGTGTGACTGATGTAAGCGAACTAAAAGCATATATAAGAATTGGCATCGTCTGAAACTGAACAAATGAACCGATGCGATGAAAGAAAATCTGCTTAATATATCGTGTTATTTCAGGATACTTCTTAAAGACCCTTCGACCTAACTTTACATCAGATTGAAGCCATGGATAAACTTTGTTTACTCGCCAGCGTAGAATAAAAGAATATACAATACCCCGGACAATTTCAATACTCAAATAAAGCGTAAAACTCTTGAGATGCAGGGCCAATATCATCTGGATTATAGCAGTACCACTAGAAACAATTTGGTGGTAACCTGTTACCTCATAATTACGCTGATCGGCTGAAAGCAAAGTCATTCGGTAGTTGACGAAGTAGCTTAAAAGCGATGCGAATAAAAATGCGGCATAACCAAAGTAGATAGTGAACCATGGCAGTGTTGTATTGGCGAAAATAAGCGGTAGGAAGAATGCCAAAACAACTCCAGCGCCTAAAATTACGTATCCAACGATGCGGTAAAGATAACCGAACACCGATATAAGTTCATTGATTTTGTTTTTATCACCATCGAAAAGCGGTTTGTAAAGTAGAAAAGCAATAGCGGTGCCAATACCCAAATCTGCCAGGTTTAGAAAACTTAGAAGGCTCGACACCGTAGTCGTATATCCCATGAATTCTTTACCAAGGCAATCCAAGAACACTTTGCGTGTAAAAAAGGAAACAACAAGAGATACCAAATAGCATATCAGATTGACTCTGACGTTTAAAATACTCTTCTTTGTCCTTGAATCTCCTTTCATGAGAAATCTTAAATTGTATTAATCAATGAAATGGTTGAGATGATTATAGTTTACGTCTTAAGTTACGATTATTGTTGGATTTCATGTTGGTCAGTCATTCAGTTAGCCTGAAATTCGTCTTTAATTTAAACCGTATAATCATAGTTCTGGCGTTCTATATCTTCTTCACTAAGTATTGAGCCAATTTGAGTCTCAACTATCGTCAGTTTGGTTTCTGCCTTTATTGTGTGTAGCTGGAGTTTCTTGATAAGAACAGTATCGCCACGCTTGACAACAGTCTTTTCTCCATCTATAATAATCTCGCCTTCGCCATCTACTATAGTCCAATATTCATCGCGGTGGAAATGGCGCTGGTAGCTGATGCTCTTTCCTGCTTCAAGTACAAGTTCCTTTGTTAATGCGCTGACTC
>CALGGO010000005.1 GCA_937916085.1 uncultured Prevotellaceae bacterium
TGCTCAACTTTTTTATCTCGACTGGCTTATAAAACCCGATTTTTATCTAAATTTGCAGTTTGGAACAATTTTCAGCGCAAAATGTATCGCATCGACTTTAAAAAGAACATCTACTCACTGAGTGCCGAGCTGGGGATTCCTTTCGGGGTTATCCTCTCGCTAGTGTCAGTGACGTTTGTCTTCTATGACAAAATGCCACTGCTTAGCTTGCTGACTCCTGTCTTGTTGCTCTTGGCTCCAGTGGTGCTCTGCACCTTCCAACGCAAGAGGTTTGTAGCTCTTAATGGTTTTGCGATATATAGCGAGCTGTGGATTCTGGCGATTTTCACCACTCTGGGTGGGGGGCTTATCATGGCACTGGTTTCATACTTGATAATCAATTTTCTTAGGCCCGACTTCCTTTATGACCAAATGCGTATTTTTCTAGACAACAAACCAGCTATCGACACTGAGACGGCAAAGACACTTGAAAAGATGATTACTCATCGTGCTTTGCCATCGGCTCTCGAGTTCAGCATGATGCTGTTTTGGATTTTTGCCTGCTTAGGGAGCCTAGGAGGTGCCATCACGGCATTTATCGCCCAGAAAATACCCTATAAACAACATTAAGATAACAATTTAAACAACACAATAATGGACATTTCGGTTGTAGTACCCCTTTTCAACGAAGCAGAGTCGCTGCCCGAGTTGGCGGCATGGATAGAGCGCGTCATGGACGAGCACAATTTCTCCTACGAGGTGCTCATGATTGACGACGGCAGCACCGACGACTCCTGGCAGGTGATAAAAGAGCTCAGCGAGAAGAACCCCTGCATCAAGGGCGTGCAGTTCAGGCGCAACTACGGCAAGTCACCGGCTCTACACACTGGTTTCGAGAGGGTGAAAGGCGATGTCGTCATAACTATGGATGCCGACCTGCAAGACTCGCCCGACGAGATACCAGAGCTCTACCGCATGATCACCGAGGAAAAATACGACCTGGTGAGCGGATGGAAACAGAAGCGCTACGACCCACTGTCGAAGACCATCCCCACCAAGCTCTTCAACGCCACAGCGCGCAAGGTGAGCGGCATCAAGAACCTGCACGACTTCAACTGCGGCCTAAAGGCCTACCGTCGCGATGTGGTGAAGCACATCGAGGTCTATGGCGACATGCACCGCTACATCCCCTACCTTGCCAAGAACGCCGGCTACGACAAGATTGGTGAGAAAGTGGTGAAGCATCAGGCACGAAAATATGGCAAGTCGAAATTTGGTCTCGACCGCTTCGTCAACGGCTACCTCGACCTGATGACACTGTGGTTCCAGTCGAAGTTTGGCGTCAAGCCCATGCACTTCTTCGGCTTGCTAGGCAGCCTCATGTTCTTTATTGGACTGATTGCCGTCATCGCTGTGGGAGCCATAAAACTTTACAATATGCACGCCGGCAACCACTACATCCTAGTGACCGACTCGCCCTACTTCTACCTTGCCCTCACCTGCATGATTCTAGGCACACAGCTGTTCCTCTCTGGTTTCTTGGGTGAACTTATAGCCCGCAACTCCCAAAACCGCAACCACTACGAGATTGAGGAGGAAATAAAATAATAACTATAAAATGACGACACAAAAGGTTAGATACAATGTAATTAGCTCCCCCTCTAAGACAGAGGGGGCTAGGGGGAGTATGACCACCAAGAGCAGATTGAAATATTTTCTTCACAATACCATCCTTATGCTTGTCGTGGCTGTCTCTGTCGCTTCGTGCAACAACGACAACTGCATAGGCAACGGTTCATCAATTCCTCTCGCCGGATTTTACGACGGCGACAAGCAAGTGTCCATTTCCAATCTCACCGTCTATGGCATTGGCGCTCCTAACGACAGCGTCATCATCGACAACACAAGCGCAAGCAGTGTATATCTGCCTTTGCGACTATCAACCGGCAGCTGTAGCTATGTCTTTAATTACAACACCGAAGATGTTGAAAATGACACGATAACGCTAAGCTATGACGCGATACCCTTTTTTCAGTCGCATGAGTGCGGAGCGATGTATAATTTCAAAATCACTTCGACGGAACACACCCGCAATGCCATTGATTCCGTTAGGATTCCTGACCCCATGATCACTAACGCCGATGTCGTTTCCATTAAAATCTATGTGCAATGAGACGGTTCTTCTATAATATTATATGTATCGCTTGCATGATGGCTGCTGTCAATGGCTACGCACAAGATCAGGAACAGCAGCGCAAGGTGACACCTGTGAAACCTTCGACCAACAAGGTGCTCACACCGCCAAAAGGCACTAAAGAAGAAATTATCCAGCAATATCTTACGGGCGACACGGCACAGGCACGCGCGCAGGAGCGCAAAGACTCGCTGGCGAAAATCTATCCACACTACCCTAAGCTAACCGAACTCTCGTTGGGACTGAACTTCGGCGACGCCATCCTCATGGCTTTCGGGCAGAAGTATTCGTCGTTTGATGTCAGCGCCACACTCAATATGTGGAACCGCTTCCAGCCTGTGCTAATAGTGGGATTGGGGCGCGCCAAAGACACCCCCGACGACATGAACTACACCTACACCGGCAAACTTTCACCTTACTTCAAAATTGGCGCCAACTACAATTTCCTCTTCAAAAATGAGCCGAGATATCAGCTCTATGCCGGTGTGAGACTGGGATTCAGCGCTTTCAAGTACGACATCACCGATGTGCTCATCAACAACCCCTATTGGGGAGAATATGCCCAAAGCTATCAACTCAAGGGAATGAGTTCCAATGCCTTGTGGGGCGAGTTCCTGCTTGGACTCAAAGTTCACATCGCCAGCAACTGGTCTTTGGGGTGGGAAGCCAAGTTTCATGGCATTTTCAAGAGCAAGAAAAACGACAACGGCAACCCCTGGTACATTCCCGGCTACGGCACACAAAACGGCAAGTGGGCGTTCGGCCTCTCGCTCTACTACACTATCCCCCTAAACAAAGACCGCTGGCCAGTAAAGGAGGAGAAAAAAGGGGTAAAGAAATAAAAGAATCAAAAGAAATAAATGAATAAAAGGAGTGAAAGGAAATAAAAACCACCCTCTCACTCCTAGCTATTCCTAGCCACTCCTAGCCCACTCCCGCCAGTGCCTGCTCATATTCCAGCACGAGGCGCTGCATCACGATTTCCACAGGTTCGATGTCGTTGCCTTTGAGCAGCGATGCGACTTGACCTATCTCCAGTTCGCCATTCTCGATGTCGCCATCAAAAATGCCAACCTTAGTCCTTCCTATGCCTATGATATCCAGCAATTCTTCGGGGCTGGCACCACGGTTCTCGGCTTCTTCAATTTCGGAGTAGAAGCCGCCCTTCACTAGGCGCGTGGGCGAGAGCTTGCGCAGCAGCAGCTTGGTGTCGCCTTCGTCCAAGTCAAGGCAGCGACGCTTGAACGCCTCGTGGGCGCCACTCTCCTGAGTGAGAGCAAAGAGCGTGCCTATCTGCACTCCCTCGGCACCAAGCACCTGCGCAGCGAGAATCGCCTCACCACTTGCTATGCCACCAGCCGCTATCAGCGGTAGTGAGGTGGCTTTGCGTGCAGCGGGAATTAGGCACATCGTAGTAGTCTCTTCCTTGCCGTTGTGGCCGCCAGCCTCAAAGCCCTCGGCGACAACAGCATCCACGCCAGCCTCCTCACACTTGCGGGCAAACGTGGAAGATGCCACCACATGGGCGACTTTTATTCCGCGCTCATGCAGCCAGCCAGTCCATTTCTTGGGGCTGCCGGCACTAGTGAAGACCACAGGCACATGCTCCTCGGCAATGACCTGCATCAACTCCGCCGAATTGGGCTTCATCAACGGCACGTTCACGCCAAAGGGCTTGCCATCAACAGCCTCACGGCACTGCTGAATGTGCTCACGCAGCACCTCGGCAGTCATCGAGCCTGCGCCTATCAGTCCAAGTCCGCCAGCGTTGCTTACCGCCGACGCCAGTTTCCAACCACTACACCACACCATGCCTCCAGCAATGATAGGGTATTCAATTCCAAAGAGTTTGGTTATTCTGCCTTTCATAATAATGTTTTTTAGCTAACAAGCTGACGAGTGAACAAGCCGACAAGACAATAGATTTTTTGCTCACCATAAGCTTTAATTTCAACACTCCAAAATTACAGCTTTTTTAGCAAACAATTCTACTATTCAAGGCACATTTGAAAGTAATCAGCGCTAAAAAAGCAGAAAACAGCACATCTTTAACCTCATTTGTTTTCGGTGGGCAGTATTTTGGCACACACTCGCTATACCTTTGCAATGTAAAATAAAACATCTAACAAAAAACGGAGGATAAAACTATGAACAACAACACAACATCATTATCACTCAACGATCAGATTTTTGCCACTCTTATGGTGGGAGGCAAAGTCCTGGCGAGCGTGTGCCGCAACAATTTTGCAAACATCAACGACGTGGTGCGTTTCATCTGCGCCAGCGCAGGACGCTTCATGGGATTGGCTCAACTCAACATCCGCAACAAGACTCAAGGATGGAGCATGAACCTCGCCCTCTCCTCACGCCAAAGCATCCCACAACCCTCATTCCACACCGCACAGGCGAGCCAATATCGCCAAGCATCTTTATTCGCATGACAACTAACAAGGAAACAACGTTTTTATAACTTCCTTAAATCTATACCTTGAAAACTATTTACTCGTAAATTTGTTCGACTTCATTTTAACCGAAGAAACCCTCCATGTGAATGGCGGGTTTTTTATTGTCCCTAGACTAGAAGCCTTGAGGTTCTCTGTTAGGGTGCATCTAAAATTCGGAATTTGTTGCAACTCCCCTTCTAAGATAGAGGGGGTAAAGGGGAGTATGATAAAATCAAATGATTAAATACTAGGCTTCTGCCACAGCTATTCCCAATTATTTAATGAGATATCGTCGCTACGATATATTCTGAGCGGGTGCCAATGCGGTATTTCCCGCCCCAGATGCCGAGACCAGAGGAAATGTAGTAACGGGTGTTGCCTTTTTGTAGCGGTCCCCAAGCTTTTTCGTACATGGCATTCACCATCAAGCTGATGGGCCACACCTGTCCCTCGTGGGTGTGACCGCTGAACTGGAAATCTACTCCCGCCTGCTGCGCCTCCTCGAGGTTGTAGGGCTGGTGGTCGAGCAGAATAATGTATTTAGTGCTATCCACCCCATCTAGCAGGTGTTGAAGTGGCTTGCGCTTTTGGTTGAAACGGTCGTCACGCCCCGCTATCACTAGGTCGCCAACTGTGACAGTAGAGTCACGCAATAGAGTGACACCTGCCTGACGGTAGAAATCGAGCGACTTGTCGATGCCTGTGATATACTCGTGATTTCCCAAGCACGCCACCACTGGCGCCTTGAGCTGGTGGAAGTCGGCAGCCACGTCTTCCTCAAGCAGTGGCCGCACATAGCCGTCTATGATGTCGCCCGCAACAAGAATCAGGTCGGGGTTCTCATCATTTATCATCTTTACCCAACGCTGCCACTCAGCTTTACGGTTGTGATAACCGAGATGGAGGTCGCTCACCATCACCACCTTAACAGGCTTAGAGATGTGTTTCGCGGTCGTTAATGAAAGTGGTTCACGCACCTTGTTATTGTAATGGATATTGCCATAAACCAGCAACCCCGCTATCACAGCCGTGACAGCACCAGCAGTCCACGCGTTACAGTAAAGCCACTCCTTAGGCACTAGGTGACACAACCGCCCTACATCGAGCAAAACGAAAGCGATGAGCAGATATAGGAACACGATGAGCCACGAAGTGCTGATGTTGTAGCACGACGACGCCAGCCACAGCGGCATGCGGTCGAAGACTCCCATAAAGCCAGCAAACATCATCAGCAGCGATGCCACCATAAGCCCCACCACCATCCATTTTGCCCACACAGGAAACGGAAGCACCTGATACACATGCCATAACACATAGGCATGGACGAGCACCGCAAGGAGTATAATAACGATAAAACCTATCCTCATAACTAAGAAAACTTATGTATTTTGAGCACAAAAATAGTCATTTTAATTTTTATTCACGCACGCAAAGTGTTTTTTTCAAATAATTTTTCTATTTTTGTCAAAAATTTTTTATTCACCATGACAAATTACAAGATTTTATTTTTAGGAATTATTTCGCTTATGGCAAGTTGCAGTATTGAAGCCGAAGTGCTTCCAACTCCTCAGACCACTGGCGGCAAGCCGCTCATGCAAGTGATGAGTGAGCGCAAGTCAAGCCGCGACTATCAAGAGAACCAGTCAGTTACCAAACAAGACCTGAGCAATATGCTCTGGGCGGCTTGGGGCATCACACACGACGGCAAGCGCACCATCGCCACTGCCATGAACCGCCAAGAGCTGGTGCTTTACGTCATCACTCCCACCGAGGTGAGCCGCTACAACCCCGATGCCAACACCCTCACCGTGGTCAACACTGGCGACTTCCGCAAATATTGCACCATGCAGGACTTCGCCGCCATCGCGCCCATCAATATCGTGTTGGCGGTAGATGTCACCAAGCAGAACAAGCCTGAGTTCCAAGCCTACACCGCAGGTGCAGCGTCCCAGAACATCTACCTCTACTGCGCTCAGGCTGGGCTTAAGACAGTGGTAAGGGCTGGCTTCGACCAGGAGAACCTTCCCAAAATGCTCAAACTCAGCGACAACGAGCGCATAATGTTTGTTCAGACTGTAGGTAAATAATTTTTAGCAAACAAGCTGACAACCTAACGAGCAAGCAAGACAATCGTTTTATTTTCTGCTACTCGCTGAGCGTTGTCGTCTTATCATCATTCAACTTTTGCAAATTACATCTTACAGAACACTCTTTATAATCTTGGCAGCCATCTCAATGGTCGCCACAGTGTCGTTGTCGTCGTGCAAGAAAGAGAAAAAGCCCGAGAAGACTTTCCACGACTATTTCGACAAATCTCAGTTGAAATACATCTCCCAACTTGGCAAGTCACCCCAGCTCGAAGATCGGCATGAGTTTTACAACCTCGGCGTGGATAAGAACGGCTTCCACCGTATCTATTCCAATCCGCCAGAAGGGAAGTTCGGCGAAATCTTCGACGACACCAACCCGGTGCAGATTCCCTATGCCAAGAAAAACGGCATAGAACCCATCAGCAACCTGCACGATGCCTACCGACTCAGGCAGCCATTGGTGAAAATCGCCACCTGCGAGGCCTATTATCTCGACAGCCTCACGCATTCCATGCCCTACCTCGTGCCTAAAGCTGCAGTGCTGCTCGAGGACATTGGATGCGCCTTTGCCGACACCATCAAGGCTCGCGGTGGCAGTGCCTACCGCATCGTGGTCACCAGCTGCACACGCTCACAGTTCACCGTGGGCAAACTCTTGAAAGTCAACGGCAATGCCTCGGAGCGCTCGTGCCACATGAACGGCACCACTTTCGACCTTAGCTGGATGCACTACGAGCCTTACAACAACGACTTCCTCCTCAATCGGGAAGATCTCACCAATGTGCTGGGAGAGATCCTATTCAAATTCCGACAACAGAATCGCTGTACTGTCCTCTTCGAACAAGGGCAATGCTGCTTCCATATCACTGTAATATAGAACTTTAATAATAAACCACAAAACAAAAAATGACCGAACAAAATGCAATTGCCGACTATCTGAAATATACAGGCAAGAAATCGTTCAACTTTACCACGGCACTCATCGACATGGACGGAGTGCTTTTCGACTCAATGAAGAATCACACCCGCGCTTGGGTGAAACTAATGAAAAAGAACGGAATCAAGTGTACACGCGATGAGTTCTACATGTATGAAGGAATGACGGGACGCGACATCATCAAGATGAAATTCAAGAATGGTGCCGGCAAGAACGTCACCGACGACGAGGCACAGGCCCTCTACAAAGTGAAAACGCGCTACTTCACCGAACTCGGCGACGTGGAGACAATCCCCGGAACGCTCGAGGTGCTCAAAGCCCTCAAAGAGGCAGGTATCAAATGTGTGCTGGTGACTGGCTCGGGAACGCAATCTATGCTAGACCGCATCGACACCGACTATCCCGAAATCTTTGACGAGCAGCGTGTCACCGCAGCCGACGTGAAGCGCGGCAAGCCCAACCCTGAACCCTACCTCAAGGCAATGGCAAAAATCAATGCGCAGCCCAACGAGTGCCTAGTGCTCGAGAACGCGCCACTTGGAGTTCAGGCTGGCCACACCGCTGGCTGTTTCACAGTGGGAGTGACCACAGGTCCCATCCCCGAGAAAGACATGTATAAGGCTGGTGCCGACATGGTATATAAAGACATGGCAACCATGCTCGAAGCCCTGCCACAACTCATGGAGGCGTTTAAAACACAGAAATGAAGCAGAATGTACTATACAGCAATAATGTAGATGCCACCCTCAACTCGATTATTGAGGGTGGCAATTACAATGCCGTGATGGTACTAATTGATGCGAACACACGACTTATGGCGTTGCCACTGCTGCCTTGCCTAAGCAATGCCCACATCATAGAAATTGCGCCTGGAGACGACAACAAAAATCTCGATACTCTATCTCGCGTGTGGAGCGAGATGGTGAAATGTGGCGCGACACGACACTCACTGCTCGTGAACTTAGGTGGTGGCATGGTTACCGACCTCGGTGGCTTTGCGGCTGCCACGTTCAAGCGCGGTATCGATTTCGTGAACGTGTCCACGACATTGCTTGGAGCTGTCGATGCCGCCGTGGGAGGCAAAACGGGAATCAACTTCAACGGTCTGAAGAATGAGATAGGAGTCTTCGATCCAGCCAAAGCCGTGATTGTTAGCACAACCTTCTTCCCCACCCTGCCCGAGCAAGAATTGAAATCGGGCTTCGCCGAAATGCTCAAACACGCCATGCTGCACTCGCACGAGAGTTTTGAGCAGTTGCTGCTAGTTGACTTTAAAGATATTGATTACGACTTTTTCCTCACTCTGATGCAGGAGTCGTTGCAGGTGAAGCAACACATCGTGGAGCAAGACCCCACCGAGCAGGGCATACGCAAAGCCCTCAACTTAGGGCATACCGTGGGGCACGCCTTTGAGAGCAAGGCACTTGGCGATGGCAAACCAGTGCCGCACGGCTATGCCGTGGCTTGGGGACTGGTGGTAGAAAGCGTGCTCTCACACATCCTGCTGCAATTCCCGAGCGACAACCTCTACCGCCTCGCCCGTTTTGTGAAAGACAACTATGGCGCATTCCACATCACCTGCGACCATTACGACCATCTTCTAGACCTCATGCGCCACGACAAGAAAAGTCACAGCGGCGAGATAAACTGCACCCTGTTGAAATCATGCGGGGACTTCACTATTAACAACACAATCAAAGAGGACGACCTAAAAGCCGCCCTCGATATCTTCCGAGATTTATTTGAGTGTTAAATTACGATTGCTCGATTGCTCAATTGCTCGAGGACTCGATCACTCGTCCTTGACTTTTTATCTATAAGTTATCTTCACCGTGTATTTCGGTGTCTCATTAGTGGTGTAGCTCTTCACATAGCCGTCACCATCTAGCTCGTAGGTGATGTTGTAGCGTTTCAGCGGGATAGGCTCTGAAGAGCTGGTTTCGGTGGCCTGACTATAGTCAAAGCCTTTTTTGATTACTGTAGGCAAGTCGGCGCTAGTGGTGCCAAAGAACCCGGCATTGCGCATGATGGCGCACACAAATGCGGTGAACGTGAACGACTCATTGCCAACCACGTCGATGCAGCCCTTGTTGAGAGGAGCACCAGTTTCATATTCATAAACCACACTGTCTTTCTTGTTCACTCCAGTGCTCTCCCACTGCATGATGTTGCCACCCAGCCATGACACCTTTGTCACATCGGTAGAAGATGGTGTAATAATCTGGGCAATTTCCAACTCATTGCTATAATTATATTGCAACGCTGCGGCAGTGCGGCTTGTCGTCACATTTTTTAGACTGGTGATGGAACCCTCGGAATTGACCTCAAACGAGTAGGTAACATCCTGTATGCTCTTGTCGCAGATTATCGCGCCGTTGGTGTAGTCAAAGTAGATGGTCTCCTCATTACCTCCACCAGTACCATATTTAGTCACCACGTTCACACTCTTGAGGTGGTCACCATCATAATTGGCAGTAGCAGTGATCTTTGTGCCTTTAGCATCCTCTTTCTCTATCTTGCTGATAAACTTGTGCCCAGCAGAGAACTGAGGATAAATCATGTTGAACTCACGTGTAAAGGTGTTCTTGGGCTCGTCATCGCCACAAGCCACCATCGTAATCGCAAATAATGCTATCGCTAAATATTTAAAAATCTTCATAGTTTCTCGTGTTTTTTGATTATTGACCGCAAAGGTAAATAAAATTAGTGCAAGTTGAGAGCAAAACAAAATAAAAAAACAATTTTTTTTATTTTTTATGCCTCAGCGCAGCCTAATTTATCCAAAAGTTTTCACTTGTCAGGTGTCATGTGTCAGGTTTTTTTCGTTATTTTGCAACGATATTTGAGAGAGTAATGAAGCTGTCGAAGATAAATAGGGATATTATGGCGATTTCGCTGCCGGCGATAGTCGCCAACATCGCCGAGCCGCTGCTGGGACTGCTCGACACGGGCATTGCCGGGCATCTGGGAGCGCCGCAGTTCATCGGTGCTGTGGCGGTGGGTGCCATGATGATGAACGTGCTCTACTGGAACTTCGGCTTCCTGCGCATGGGCACCTCGGGACTCACCGCACAGGCCTACGGCAGCAACTCGCACCACGACCAAGTCGATACCCTGCAACGCTCAAGCGCTATTGCACTAGTGGCTGGCATCGCGATGGTGGTGCTGCAAGTCCCCATCCTGTGGCTCTTGCTGTGGATTATGGGACCAGGTCCCGAAGTCTCGGCTCTCGCCTCCACCTATTTCACCATTGTGGTGTGGGGTGCTCCTGCGGTATTGCTCACCATGTCGATAAAGGGCTGGCTGCTGGGCATGCAGGACTCGGTAAGCCCCATGCTCATCTCCATTGGGGTGAACGTGCTCAACATGGTAGTGAGCCTTCTTGCGGTCTATTGGCTCGACATGGGCTTCAAGGGCATCGCCGTGGGCACACTCGTCTCGGTGTGGGTGGGCGCCATTTATGCCTGCTGGTGCGTGCGCCATAAGTTTAAGGCGATTGCCCGTGACCTTAGCCTGAAAAACGCCTTCAATTTCAAGGGCAGCGGGCGCTTTTTCAAGGTCAACAGCGACATCTTCGTGCGCTGCATCTTCATGCTTGCCGTGAACATGTACTTCATCCGCGCTGGAGCACTCAGCGGTGATATGGTGCTAGCGGTAAACACTATGATGCAGCAGCTGTTCCACCTCTTCAGCTATTTCATGGACGGCATCGCCTTTGCTGGAGAAGCTGTGGCGGGCAAATATTACGGTGCCCGTGACCACAGTAATATGCACCGCTGCGTGCGATGGCTGTTTGTGTGGGGCACAGTAACTACGGCAATCTTTGTCTTAGCCTACGCCCTCTTCCCGCAAGCCATCTTCACAATGTTCACGAGCCAACAGGCGGTTGTCGATGAGGCGATGCGCTACCACTGGTGGTGCGCCATAGTGCCGGCAGTGAGCATGGCGGCCTTCGTGTGGGACGGAGTGTTCATCGGCGTCACCGCCACACGAGGCATGCTCATCGCGGTAGCCACCGCCTGCGCACTCTTCTTCCTCCTCTACTTCCTCCTCCCAGCATCCCTAGGCAACCACGCCCTCTGGATCGCCTTCGTCACCTTCCTCACCACCCGCAGCGCAGTCCAGACCGCAATCTGGCTATCGCGCTGGAACAAAAAAGGATCAAGCAGTATAATTGCTCTTTGATTTATTTCTTGTAACTTTGTACTCTAAACAACACATATAATGAAAATAGGAAACATAGACTTAGGTCCACGGCCGGTGATGCTGGCGCCTATGGAGGATGTGACTGACGTGTCGTTCCGGCAGATTTGCCGTGAGCAGGGGGCGGATATGGTCTATACCGAGTTTGTGAGCGCCGACGCGGTGATTCGCAACATCGACAGCACCTTGCGCAAGATGGTCATCAATCCTGGCGAAAGGCCTGCCGCTATCCAGATTTACGGCCGCGAGGTGGGTCCTATGGTCGAAGCGGCAAAAATCGCCCAAGAAGCGAAGCCCGAGGTGCTCGACATCAACTTTGGGTGCCCAGTGAAAAAGGTGGCGCACAAAGGCGCCGGTGCCGGTATGCTTCGCAACGTGCCGCTCATGCTCGAGATAACTCGTGAGGTGGTAAAGGCGGTTGATCTGCCCGTCACCGTCAAGACACGCCTGGGCTGGGACTGCAACAACAAGATAATCGTGGAGCTCGCCGAGCAGCTGCAAGACTGTGGCATCCAAGCCCTGACGATTCACGGGCGCACCCGTTCGCAGATGTATAACGGCGAAGCCGATTGGACCCTCATTGGCGAAGTGAAGAACAACACTCGCATGACCATTCCCATCATTGGCAACGGCGACATTACCAGCGCCGAGAAGCTTGCCGAGTACTACGACCGCTACGGTGTGGATGGCATCATGGTGGGACGTGCCTCGATAGGCGCTCCCTGGATTTTCCGTGAGATGAAGCAATATCTGCTTAACGGCACTATCCCCGAAATCACCCGCCATGAGAAGATGGCGCTGCTGCGCCGACAGATCGACGAGAGCATCGACCGCATCGACGAGTACCGTGGCATCCTACACATCCGCCGCCACCTCGCCGCCACCCCACTGCTGAAAGGCATCAAGAACTTCCGCGACACCCGCATCGCCATGCTCCGCGCCAATACTAAAGCCGAGCTAACGGCTATCCTCGACCACATCGAGAACGAAATCTTCCCTAGTTTAGATTAGAAGACGAGAGGACAAGAGGACAAGAGAACAAGAGAACAAGAGAACAAGAGAACAAGAGGACAAGAGAACAAGAGAACAAGAGAACAAGAGGACAAGAGGACGAGAGAACAAGAGGACGAGAGAACAAGAAGACGAGCCTGGGCGTTGTTGATGTATTGCGCCGCAAGCGCGGCGTTCACAATAAAAATAATGCTCTTTTCATGCTAACATTCACCAATTCTTACTATCTTTGTAATCTCAATCAACAACAAGCACTATGAGCGATACTAACGATTTTCAACTGATACAGAAGATGAGCCAGGAGATGGCTCTCAAGCAGAAGGCGTCGCAAATTCAAGTGATACTAGGGCAACTCATCGAAATGAACGACGATGAGATAAAAGACCGCATCGAGATGGAGCTTAACGACAACCCTGCACTCGAAGAAGCCGAAAACACGGATGACGACTACAACAGCGACAACGACGAGAACCAAAATGAAGACGACCCTTTTGACACCGCATTCTCACAAAACGACGATGACAATTACGACAACAACGACGACGGACTGAGATACATCCAGACCAAGCGCCGCCAGAACTACGACAACGATGTCTATCGTCCGCCAGTGGTCAACGAGGCCTCTATGTATGAGATGCTGATGAGCCAAATCAGGGAACGCGACCTCGATGAGCGGCAACTGCTGATTGCCGAGTACATCATAGGCGAAATCGACGACGACGGACTGCTCCGCAGCCCCATCACGTCAATATGCGGCAACATCATCTCTAAGGAGAACGAGTTTGTCACTCCTCAAGAGGTAGAAGATGTGCTGGAGGTGATTCAAGACCTCGAGCCGGCAGGAATAGGCGCTACCAGCACCCGCGAGTGCATCTTGCTGCAAATCGAGGACATGAAAGGCGAGAACATCGACATCGCACAAGTTGCCCACGCTATCGTCGATAAGTACTTCGAGGAATATGAGCGACACCATTACGACAAGATTCTCAACGCCTTAAACATCGACGAGGACACCTTCCACAAAGCCGACAAAATCATCAAGCGCACCAATCCCCGACCAGGAAACATCTTCAGCTCCGGTGAGCGCATGAGCAACGCACAGCACATCACCCCCGATTTTGTGATAGCAAATGAAGACGGCAAACTCACGCTCACTCTCGTCAACGACATTCCCGAACTTCAAATCTCTGAAAGCTACGAGATTGAATATCAGCGCATCACTAAACGCGCCTCAGCCAACAAGAGCGACAACGACATCCTCATCAAGCAGCAGTATGAGCAGGCAAGCAGCTTCATCGAGATGCTCAAGATGCGTCAAGAAAAACTCTACAGCATTATGAAAGCCATCATGCTCAAGCAGCAGGAGTTCTTCATCACTGGCGACCCTATGACTCTCAAGCCATTGGTGCTCAACGACATTGCCGACATGACAGGATATGACTTATCAACCATCTCTCGAGCCAGGCAAAACAAATATGTAGATACCAACTGGGGTATCTTCGACCTCAAATATTTCTTTGGCAATAGCCTTGACGACAGCGAGACTTCGGCAACCGCTGTCAAGGAGATTATCAAAGAACTCGTTGAAAATGAGGATAAAAAGAAACCGCTCAGCGATGAGAAGCTATGCAAACTCCTGCAAGAGCGGGGTTATAACATCAAGCGCCGCACGGTGGCAAAGTACCGCGAGAGCCTACGCATCCCTGTAGCTAGACAGAGAAAAACCTTGTAACTCTTCACATAATGGTCTCAAGAATAACGAAAATAAGAATACTCGACGAGATGGCGAAGTTCATCTCAACCATGCTTAGTCCGCTGCTCACTCCCACCATAAGCACGGTGATGGCACTGAGCATCTCGCCGAAACTCCTTGACGTGACAGGCGCACGCTTCAAACTGCTGCTCATCGTCTTTGCACTCACCTGCATCTTCCCGATGATTACCATCGCTGTGCTGCACAACTTCAAGGTTATCAAAGACAAACGCTTGATAAGCCGCAAAGAGCGACTCATACCCTACATCACTGGCACCATCTACTATGCCTTCGCAGTTTTTCATGTGATTTACACCCATGAGCCTCAATGGCTGGTGATGTTCTTTGTGGGAGGAATGCTGACGTGCCTCATCTCCACCATCGTCAACTGCTGGTGGAAAATCAGCGCACACATGGCAGGCATGGGTGGTATGGTGGCTCTGCTGTGGCAAATCGACGCTATGGAGCTGGAAATCATCAGCCGGCCTTGGATGGTATTATACATCTTAATCGCCATATTCTTGTCGGGGCTGTTAGGCTCCGCACGCCTGCTCCTCAAGCGTCACACCCTGCCACAAGTGCTAGCAGGATTCCTCAACGGACTGATTTGTGTTTCACTAGCAATGCGACTATTTGGTTAAAGAGACTAGAAACTCTAGAAAATCTAGATAGTCTAAAAACAACTATTAACTGTGAACTATTAACTGTGAACTATTAACTGTGAACTATTAACTGTGAACTGTGAACTATGAACTCTCTTAACTATCACCGCCGCAAGACTGTTACAGTGAATATAGGCGACACGCCATTGGGCAGCGACTTTCCCATAAGGGTGCAGTCGATGACCAACACCTCGACTAACGACATCGAGGCGAGTGTGGAGCAGTGCCAGCGCATTGCCGACGCTGGAGCCCACTATGTGAGACTCACCACACAAGGCGTGCGAGAAGCAAAAAACCTGGGAATAATACGCCAGCAGTTGCGCGAGCGGGGCTGCCAAGTGCCACTTGTCGCCGACATACATTTCAACCCCCGTGCGGCTCTTGAGGCAGCGCAAGTCACCGATAAAGTGCGCATCAACCCTGGCAACTTCGTTGACCCAGCAAGGCAGTTCAAAAGCTTGACCTACACCGACGAGGAATATCAAGCCGAACTCCAGCGCATCCACGACTCACTGGTGCCTTTCATCGACCTGTGCCGCAAGCATGGCACTGCCGTGCGCCTCGGCGTGAATCACGGTTCGCTGAGCGACCGCATCATGAGTCGCTATGGCAACACCGCCCCAGGCATGGTGGAGAGCGTGATGGAGTATCTGCGAGTGTTTGTAGAGCAGCAGTTCATGAACGTGGTAATTTCGATGAAGGCGTCGAATGTGGTGGTCATGGTCGAAGCGGTGCGACGACTAGTAGCTGCGATGGATGCCGAGGATATGCACTTCCCTCTACACCTGGGCGTTACCGAGGCAGGATTTGGTGAGGACGGACGCATTAAGAGCGCGGTGGGCATAGGAGCGCTGTTGAGTCAGGGCATTGGCGACACCATAAGAGTGTCGCTCAGCGAAGACCCCGAGCTTGAAGTGCCTGTAGCCAACAAACTAGTGGAATACATCTCCAGCCGTGAGGGTCATCCTCACATCGAGGGAAAGTACAGCAAGGGTTACACCCCACTGATGCCAGAGCGACGCATAGGCAACAATGTCAAGGGCTTAGTGGGTGGCAAATCACCCATTGTCATCGCCTCGTGCCGTCCCGAAGATGTCACTGGCAACCGTCGTCCCGACTTCTACTTCAGCAAAACAGGTGCCCTTAACGATAGCGACCAGTTTATTGTCCCAGCATCCATCTATAGCGGCGAGAGCAACACCACTCCCCTATTCTCGCTCCACAACTGGGACAACAGCGTAGATGCTCCTCTCAAGTGGCTCAATGTTACGGCCAGCACGCCTGTTGAGAAACTGCTTTTCCTTAAAGACTGCGACAATGCGGCATTAATCTTAACGCCCGACAACATCAACGTGAGCGGCTGCCAACAAGCTTTCATTCACTCACTTATCGATGCCGGCATCAACTGCCCCGTTATCCTACACAACGGCTACCTCGACACCGACAGCGAATGGCTGCAAGTGAAGGCAGGCGCCGACTTTGGCGCGGTATTGCTCAACGGACTGGGCGACGGTGTGTGGCTCGAAGCACCTGATTACGAGAACCAAAACGAGGTCATAGGTTATGCCTTCGCGATACTTCAGGCGGCACGATTGCGCACCACCAAGACCGAGTTCATCTCCTGCCCAAGCTGCGGACGCACCATGTTTGACCTGCAAACCACCGTGCGCCGTGTGCAGGAAGCCACTGCCCACCTCACCCACCTCAAGATTGGCGTGATGGGATGCGTGGTGAACGGGCCAGGCGAGATGGCCGATGCCGACTATGGCTATGTGGGCGCTGCCGTTGGGAAAATCAGTCTTTACAAGGGCAAAGAGTGCGTCGAGAAAAACATCCCCGAAGCCGATGCCATACCACGCCTCATCGCCCTCATCAAAGACAACGGCGACTGGATTGAGAAACAAGATAATACTAATTCAAGTTTCGCAAGTTGTTAACTTGCTAAAAGTTTAATGTTTAGAGTTTAGAGGACAATAAGTGTGAAATATAGAAAAAATTGAAAAAAATTGCTCTAAACACCAACCTCTAACCTCTAACCTTCAAGTTTATAAAGTTTTAGAACTTTAGAAACTTGAGTAATACTAACTAAAAAATTCCAAAAAAATGAGAAAACTTCTACTATTTTCAATGTTAATGCTATTGGCGTCAGGCTCAATGCATGCGCAATGGTGGTGGAACCCTAACTATCCACCCGACGATGAGACAGTGCAACTTACTCAAACCAACCTCCCCATCGTGTGGATGGAGGTAGATGGTGCCACCATCGACCGTGAAGAGCGCATCACAGCGCGCATGAAGATCATCCACAACGGAGACGGCAACCTCAACTATGCCGACACCGTGGCACACCCAGGACAGACGATTGATTATCAAGGATATGTAGCCCTGAAATATCGAGGCAACTCATCGTTCACCGCCAGCGACAAGAAGCCTTACTCCTTCCGACCGCTCAACGCGCCTCTCGAGGATGGCGGAACAAAGCAGAAGGTGAAAATCTTGGGCATGGGAAAAGACAACAACTGGGCACTGCTCGCACCCTACAGCGACAAGAGCATGATGCGCGACCTGCTCATCTTTGAGCTTGAGCGTCCCTGGATGTACTTCACCCCAACGGGCAAATATTGCGAACTTTACCTTGACGGCATCTACTACGGCATTTATATCTTGTGCGAATTGCCAACAAAAGGCAAGAATCGCCTGAATCTTGACGACCCTGGCGAGGAAGGCGACGAGCTAACTGGAGGATACCTGCTTGAAGTGGATCGCACCGACGAGGTGACCTACACCTCAAAATACCACCCCATGAAGAAGAATGGGCAATGGATAACCAACCGTTACATCAACTACCAGTTCAAAGAGCCGGAGTATGAAGACCTCACCGACACCCAGTACAACTACATCACCGGGCAAATCGACCTCATGGAGGATGCCCTCAACTCTTCTAACTACACCGACCCCGAGACTGGCTACCGCAAGTATATGGACGTGATGTCGTTTGTCGATTTTCAGATTGCCCAAGAGCTGTCACACAACGTGGACGGGTATCGCCTCAGCTCTAAAATTTTCAAATGGCGCGACAGCGTTGACACACGCTTCAAGATGGTGCTCTGGGACTTCAACATCGCCTTCGGCAACAGCGACTACTATTACGGCTGGTACACCAACAACTGGATATATGAGAACAACGACGTTCTCAATTCCAACGGCGACACACAGCTCGTGCCGTTCTGGTGGTATAAGCTCAACAAAGACCCTTATTACCAGGACCTGCTCAAAAAACGCTGGGCACAGTGCCGACGCGCCAACATGCGCGAAGACCGCATCATAGCCACCATCGACTCGATGGCCACACAACTCACCTCGCAAGGCGCTATGGCACGCAACACCCAGGCATGGCCCAGATGGGGACAGTATGTGTGGCCCAACTATTACGTTGCTCAGAACTTCGACGACGAGGTGAGCCATCTCAAAGACTGGATTCACAACCGCTTGACATGGATGGACCAGCAACTCGGCTTCGACCCGACAGCGGTGGTTATTGGCGACGTGAACTGCGACGGCGAGGTTACCAGCATTGACATCACATGCATCTATAATTACCTCCTCAGCGGCGACACCACCTTTATCGACACTAGCGACGTTGACGGTGATGGAGCAATCACCAGTGCCGACATCACACTCATCTACAACATCTTGCTGGGAACTCAATAGTTCATAGTTAGGAATTCATAGTTAAGAGTTGGGCTGCGCCACGATTGAAGGCGCAGCCCAATTGTGATTTAAATGCTTTGTATAATCCGCAAAACGATTTGTTCGCCGAACCTAAAACGAAACGATTGCGATTTGCGACTTCAAAATCAAAACGAAACGGACAAAATCTACTCCAAAAACAAAAACGAAACGGTCTTCACTTCGACAAACACACAATCCAAAACAACACATAAAAGAGCCTCGAAAATCAAACTTCGAGGCTCTTTCCGTTGTTTATATTTTCAGGTCAGACATTGAGGTCAAACTTCACGTTCTCATCTCCATTGAGCAAGTCCTTTGTTCTCTCTATATTGTTCTCATAGATGTGAACGTTTCCGAGATTCAGCGTGATAGATTTGAGAGGCAAATCAATCTGTCGAGCCATCAAATAGAGATGGTAAATGTCAGAAGGCAAACCCAAATTAGCGTCGCTGCTTCTTTGGTAAGCAGACACGACAAGTTCTCCCTCATCAATTTGGAACTGCACCAAACTCAAACAAGGAGCCTGGTTGCTTTCCGCATTGGTCTCGCCCAGGAACAGCACATAGTTCTTGCTGTTGCGTTTCTCTCGGTTTATCTTCGCTATCAGCGGCGGCAACTTCTCGAAGTAGGTCGGGTAACTGTTCACCAGGACAGAACCACAATAGTCCCACCAGTTGATGCCTACATCGCGGTATCGTTCCACGTTCCGTTCACCCTGCATGAATAGCTGCAACTCATTCTTCAGCTTCTTTCGCGCTATGCCATGACTCTCGAAGATGTCGAGCAGGTCGGCAGGGGTCAATGACAGCTGCTCATTGAGCAGGTAGCGGATGTTCCCTTTCTTGTTGGTCTGGGTCTTCCCTTTCTCCAGAACTTTCCCCAGTATTTTGTAGTATTTGTTCATCGTTTTAATGGCATTAGAATGTTATTCAAGCGGCATCGGTATAAAGCATGATGTCCGTGTAGGACGCGCTGTAATTCATGTGGGCGTTGAACTCACGGCGATGGCAGTTCCTAAACGGGTCACCAAGGTTGGGGTGCCGTCCCATCCAGTCGCACAGTTCAATGATGGAAGACTTATTCGAGGTAAAATAGATGAAGCGATGTCCGGCAAGCACCGTAAGCACATCGAGGTAGTCAGACAGTTTCCAGTACATCTTGTAGGTCTTGCTGTCCGTGCTCAGATACGGAGGGTCAACCAGGAACACAACGCCTGGCACGTCCTTGTACTGCTCAAACACCTCCCTGTAGTCACAGGAGGTAATAGTCAGCCCGTCGAGGTAGTCCGGGCAAGGCGCATAGTCGGTCGCCTTTATATTATTATATAAGGTCTCTTTCTCCAGATCCGCGAACTCGTTGGCGTACTTCATGGAGAACATCACCGACGAGGACAGCGTGATATAGTCGATGTAGCCATAGTCGTGCTCATACTTGCGGATGCACGAAAGCACACGCTCGCGGAGCTCTCCCAATATCGGTTTGTGGCGTGGCACATCCACCATCTCCCTCAGTTCCGCCAGCAGCGCATTGGTCACCGGCAAGGCTTCCAACCGCTGACGGTAGCCGTCAAAGTCGTTATATACTACGGTCGAGTGTGGCTTCTGGCACTTGGCTATATGTGACAGCAAGCCGCTGCCGCCGAACAAGTCCACGAAGGTCGTGCCGTCAGGGAACTGCTGGAGCACCTTGATGTACTCCTTGGCAAACATCCGCTTCTGTCCCTGGAATGGAAGCGGTGCCGATAGGTATTGCTTTCTCATTGTCTCGCTAATTTTATCACCGCAAAGGTACGGTCATTCAGCGAGACTAAAGAGAATCCACGCCGAATCACACTGCACCAATCGTGCAGTGCCTTCCGAACCGCTTGATCAGGTCATACACCTTGCGCTCGCACACATGGTATCGATCGTGGAGCACCGACACGATATAAGTCATCTTGTCCCCAGCCTCGTGCATGCGTTTGTAGTCCTCATAAAGTGCCAGATACTGGCAGTCTTCAAGCCTGAAACCTGCCGAATTTAGCCTGTCAATGGGTTCCTTACTCAATTTTATTATCTCGTAGTAGGTCATTTTCAAATAATTTTTGTACCTTTGTACCGCCAATCATTTATTCGCATAAAAAAGCCTCTATGGTGCAGCGAAGGGCATACGGCCCCCAGCTGTGCACCATAGAGGTTGCGTTGTTAATAAATGATTGGCGTCTATATTAACAGGCTGGGGGCTTTTTCTATGCCCACCCCCGAGGGCATTCATCAGAGTTTATTCAACCTGGTACTGCGCCAGACTGAACGCGTCCTTCTTCTGCCAGCCGGCATTCAGCGTGTCCTGAATATGCCGCATGGCTCTTGTATAGAAGTCCGACAGGTCGGCAAGTTGGTCGAACACACGGTACACTGGTGCGTCGTCGGTGCCGAACTTGAACTTCACTGGCAGGGTCTCCCCGTCCGTCTGGACGGCAAGGTCGTAGGCTGCCTTGTAGTTGAACTGGTTTTCCGCTGACAACCATACCATGCTGCCCTCATACTCGAAGCCGGACAGGATGGTCTGGTCGGTTTGCTCATTGTACCAGCCTATAACTGCAGCCTTGATTTCCTCGGCTGTCGGCTTGTGGTCGAACTCCGCCTCCATGTAGTCGGCAGATCCGTCCTCATGTTCCTGCACGTCCCAGCGGACGCGCCACTTGTTTCTTGCCGGGCTGACGCATTCAATCAGTTTTACACCGGCGGTTCCTTCTGTCCTTTGCATTGTCTCTAAGTGAAAACGTACTTGGTTCTACCTTTGCCGAAGGTCTCCGTCTTGATGGTGGTCTCGAAGGGGAACCCGTCGGGCATTTCTCTAATCTGGGCGAGGATATTCTTCATCTCCTCGCTGTTGGTGAAAAACTTCTTGGGCTCGCCGTTCTGCTCGATGGCCACGATGCAGCGGTCCTCGCCCTGCTCTGTCTTGATGCCCGTCTCGAAGTCCTTGACCACGATGGGCAGGTTCACCAACTCCCTGATGCTTACCACCGCACCAGAGAAGCGCTTCTTGCCGTCCTCCGGCTTGTAAGCGACTTTCAAATCCTTGAATGAT
>CALGGO010000006.1 GCA_937916085.1 uncultured Prevotellaceae bacterium
AAATAATTTATCTATCTGACAAACAAATTGTTGTGAATTAACTGAATATCCCTAATTAAATTCGCTTCAGCCACAGATGCCTTTTGCAATAATATAGTTGAGAACTTACGCGAGATTAACCGTTTGCAACAACTCCGCGACGAGTTGCTTCCTATGTTGCTGAACGGTCAACTCTCGGTAAATGACATCAAAAGTTACGACTTTATGCCACAAGATATGCCGATGGCGGCAGAGCCTTAGGTAAATTGCGATTTATCGCAGTGAGATTGTCAATAGCTTGACCAATATTAGTTACAAAAGAACCGATTTCAGCTTCATTAAGTGATGCTGAAACCTTAAAGTCCATAATTTGGTCTTTATCGCCTCTTGGCATTTTACTGCCTTTTGTACCTTTCATGACATAATCATAAAAGGCATCTTGCATGAGTACCGCATATAAAAACGCCGATGAATGACCATTCTTTGCTCTAAGGCAAAGAACATCATTAGAACACGCTCCGCTTTCAGTTGCAAGCCAGATTTTTTTGAGATATGGGCGAATATTTGCAATAAGCACATCACCTATTTCAAATTTGGTCAGCGAACATGGCGATGGTGGCAGATTTGTTGCAACAACCCGGCCACTTTTATTTTGGAGCAAAGAATCAGTAGTAACGTATTCTGACAAAGAAATATCGCTACTGCTAACTTTCTCATTTACATACTCACTTATATCTGATAATTTCATTTTGCAGCTGTTTAGACTGCAAAAGTACTGATAATTTTGCTAACTGATGTACTTTCGATGAGCATTTTTTACGTTATTCTGATTCACCATTGCATAATGTAACGTAGTGTCAATCTTTTTATGTCCCAATAAACGCTGCACCTGCTCTATTGGCATACCCTTGTCAATAGCCACCGTAGCCATCGTGCGCCGGAACTTATGGGGATGGATGCGACACACACTTGCTCGCTGACCTAGCCATCGTAAGCGTGCTTCGACACCGCCAATGCTCAACCGCCCATGTTCACCGTTCAAACCGACGAACAATGCAGCATTGCCATCGTCTCGCTCTGCGAGGTAACGTAGCAAATGCACCTTTGCACGAGCATTGAAATACACCGTCCGTTCCTTGTTGCCCTTGCCGAGAACAACGCATTGTCGCTCTTGAAAGTCGATGTCGGCTCGGTTGATTTTCACCAACTCGCCGACACGTACCCCGGTTGAGGCAAGAAAATCAATCATGGCGAGGTCGCGCATCTCCTCGCAGGTGTCACGAAGCATTTCCAAATGCTCGTCGCTGATTGTTTCCTTGACCAACTTCTCAGTCCGCACCTTGTGAATGCGACGTACCGGGCTTTTCACGATGTAGTCCTCATCTTCAAGCCATGAAAAGAAACTGGAAAATATGCGCCGCATATTGTCGATTGTTACCATGCTTGAACCATTCTCCTGCTGATAAGCAGTCAAGTAACTGCGAATGTCATCTGTGCAGATCATTCGCAGGTCTTTCTCAATCTTGTTGAGAAACTTCTGAATCGTCATTCGATAGTAGCCAATAGTCTTAGACGAACAACCCTCGATGTTCTTTGCAGAGATAAACGAGGTAAGAAGCACCTCGTTATCATGGTTCACTCGCTCCTTGTCGCACACGCACGACAAATCAACGCCTTGCAGCGTGATTTTCAACACGCTGCGAAGTCGCTCCAACTGCGCCCCTGTCAGGCAGTCGGTCATACCACCAACCACCGCATCGATAATCTTATCTTTCATTGCTATATATATTATTAAAGGTGAAACTTCACCTTCAATATAATATAAATCGCAATTTAGAGCGAGTCGCCCGCCAGCTCTATGACTACTGGTTCGTGCAGTTCGACTTCCCGAACAATGAGGGCAAGCCCTACAAGTCGAGCGGCGGTGAGATGCTCTATGAGAAAATGATTAAGTTACATATTCCCTATGGGTGGCAAGTCGTGAAGTTATCATCTATTGCTGATGTGTTTAACGGTGCAACTCCTTCGACCGCAGATGACGAGAACTATGGTAATGATTACGTTTGGGTTACTCCCAAAGATTTATCAGGCCAAAAGGCTAAATTTACATATCGAACAGCAAGAAACATTTCAATGAAAGGTTACAACTCTTGCAGTACGCACCTCATGCCTAAAAATACTATTCTTATGTCAAGCCGCGCGCCGATTGGGTTATTATCAATTGCTGGCTGTGAATTATGTACTAATCAAGGTTTCAAAAGCTTCGTGTGTAAGAATAATAAATTATATCAATATCTATATTACTATCTTCTTACTCACATGAAACAAATTGAGCAGTTAGGTAGTGGAACAACCTTTAAGGAAGTGTCACGGGAAGAATGCGTGAAATTTCTCATACTTGTTCCACCTAATGATATGATTGATAATTGGTTCGCAAAAGCTGAACCCTTGTTTCAATCACAATTTCAAAACCAAAAGGAGATTGACCGCTTGCAACACTTGCGTGACGAGTTGCTGCCTATGCTGCTGAACGGTCAGGTAAATTGCGATTTATCGCAAAGAACCCTTCCGTAACGCTGTTTTTCCTTTTCAAAGTTAGGATTGATACGACTGACATCGTTATTCATTAATTTTCAGAACATTAAGCCCTGACAAAAGTCTGACAATTACTGTGGCACGGTTTTTGCTGTATTATCATTGTGCAACAAGTTGCACAAAAAGTTATTCACATTTTGAAAAATAGTCGGGTAAAAGTGTCCGCTGTTAGAAAAAATTGTAGTAACTTTGCGCTCGTGAGCGCAACGAAATTTACAGTTCAATGTTCTCACACCGTATTCCCAAAGCATTTGAAACGATGTTAAACATGTACTCAAATGCAGCCCACGCCGGGCTGAGGACTTGAACTCCGAAGCGGGAGTTGGGTAGGGAATAGGGAATATGACATACAGAAGGCGTTTACTAAACGTCTTGTCTTTGACTTATCAGAATCTAGCAAATTCAAAACCACAGTCAAGGATAAGGCAACGGTAGATGCTTGCGGGATATGTTTATACCTTCTCTTATTTTTGCACTCCATTAGGTGCAAGCAAGAGATTATATTCATATCGGCGTGGGCTATCGGCGTTGCTCGTTCTACTGTGGTGGGCAATGCTAGAGCCTTGATAAGCGGGATGAGTAACAGTATGATTCCCCACGCTTTTTGTGTGTTCATCAACAAATTTTTCATCTGCCAGTTAGGGGAATGCTTGCAAAATTTTAGGTTTACTACTCATAGAGAAGTATACTAATAGCGAGGAATGAAGCAAACCGAGCGTGCAAGTATTATGAGAATTGTATCGGACATGGTTAAGTCTGATACAATCATCGACATGCGCGAAATAGAGCTCGTCAATGGCATAAAGCAGAAATACAACATCACGCAAGAA
The DNA here is from genome assembly GCA_937916085.1 of uncultured Prevotellaceae bacterium. Classification (GTDB taxonomy): domain Bacteria; phylum Bacteroidota; class Bacteroidia; order Bacteroidales; family Muribaculaceae; genus Sodaliphilus. Next base: position 3,405 of record CALGGO010000006.1, read on the forward strand.
GATGAGATTTCTGCAGAATCAATTTTGATGTCAGACGCCATTCACTTCCTGCAAGATGCGGGCGACAGTCTTAAACAGGATTTATGGGGCGACCTGCAAGCGATGGCTTTAGCTGGCAATGCGTGCTCACGAGAAGAAGCCATGCATCTCCTCGCTGTTGTGGCTTGCTTTTCGAAGCGTTTCTCAGCCATTTCAGATGTCATATCTATAGAACTAGATAGTAATATAAAGGTGGACAACTCGCAAGTTCTATATATTGAAGGTGAGTATTACAAAGAAACCAATCGCGAGATAACCACATACTACCGTGAAATCATTAACGAACTTCGTCTTGTAGGACTAAATTTCGTTTATATTCCTAAGGTTGGGGAGCATTACCGTTCATTGTCGAAAGAAGACCTCTACAACTTGATTTCTTTCCTTTATCCCACCATAAACCACGAACAAATGGAGCATGTGGCAAAACAACTTGCCACGATGAGTACATCCGACTTTTGCAAGTCGGAAATAGTTGGCCGCATGAGAATGAATAGCCTTGCGCACTCATTACCATCAATTATGTTCCGCGTGGGAGCTTCGACTATTGGCAATAAAACCATTGACAATTTTCTTGTAATAACTATAGAAGATGACGTTAATGTCACCATCAAACGCATAGTAGATGCTTTTGTTTCGTTATTCTCACCTCGAATTCTCAACACAATGTATGAGAACAAACATCGCTTTGTCTATGATGGTTATTACAAGCAAATTCTCGACAGCTTCGTTTTCAAGAAAGGGATACGAAGCAGCGTAGTCGTGGACATCATTCATGGTGAAATCTATTTGCCTGAAGCAGACACAAAGATAACTGGTTTGCATCGTCGTGAAAAGGCTCTTTATGCGCTATTCTTGCTTGAATCATCTACTGGTGGTATCAACTTCAATAAACCCGATGGCGCAAAATCGCTTGAACGATATAAGCGTCGTATGGACGTTCTGCAACAAAAGTACGAAATAATCTATGAGAGCTTCGGAGGTGAACGTGCCAAAGCTCCTAAAATTGAATTATCCGAAAACCGCTTGCCAATGATAAGCCTCATCAAAAGATGCTTTAGACAGTTAGGTGAATTACTCAATGAACCGGACGACTATCTTATTCAAAGAAACTTATTCGGCAACTACTGTGTGACCATTCCTCCCGAATTGTGCCTGTGCTATGACATTAAGACAGCCCTAAATTGTCGATTTGAGGAGTCGGAATTTTGGAGCAAATTACTTGCCATGTAACCTTGCAAGCAAAAATCCCCACCAGCTTAACATTTTAGTTGCAACATTGCAACTTTTGCGACTCACCTTAAAATAATAGCCAAATTTGCAATGGATTATTCATTAAATTCATTCAAACTATGGCAATTAATCTTCAAAAAGGACAGCGCATTGAAATTGGCCTGTCAAAAGTAAGCGTAGGTTTGGGCTGGGACCCAAATACCGGCACAGGGTATGATTTCGACTTGGATGCATCAGCTTTCATGCTGGGAAGCAACAAGCGCATACCTAATGACAACTTCTTCGTTTTCTACAACAATCAGAAATCCCCTGATGGAGCTGTTGAATCTACAGGTGACGACCTTACCGGAGGCAACAGCGATGGTGGTGACGATGAAACTCTGAATGTTGACCTTGGCAAAGTGGATGCTCAAATCCAAGAAATCATCTTTACTGCAACCATCTATAAGGCAGAAGAAAGAAGGCAGAACTTCGGTCAGGTACGTAACTCTTACATCCGCATTTACAACTCTATCACTAATGAGGAAATAGCTCGCTATGACCTCGATGAAGACTTCTCTATTGAAACTGCCGTTGAGTTCGGTCGCCTATATCGCCGCAACGGAGAATGGAAGTTCGAAGCTATGGGTATAGGAAACAAGGGCGGTCTTCAAGCATTAGTAAATAAATACCAGTAAGACTATGGCAATCAATCTAGTTAAAGGACAACGAGTAGAGATTGAAGCCGGTCTATCTCTGCTGAAAGTTGAGATGGGTTGGAAAGTAAATCCCAATGCTCGTCCGCCATATGACCTAGACGCTTCCACATTCCTTCTTGGTGAAAGTGGTCAAATAGAAAATGAATTTGATTTCGTTTTCTATGGTTCACCAAACAAAACCACAGTTAATGGAGAAGACAGACCTTGTTCGTTAGACAAAAGCGTGCTTGGCTCAGTCGATGACTTGGGCGATGATGATGATGATACGGGAGAAGGTAATGAGGAAATCGAAGTTGACCTCACCAAAACTTCGCCTAAAGTTAAAGAAATACTCTTTACCGTCAGTATCTATTGGGAGCCATCAGATGAGCATACATTCTACACAGATAAAAAAGACGGGAAACAATATCCTAATAAATCTCGCTTGAATTATAACTTTGGTCAAGTTCGCGATGCCTATATACAAATCATTAATGCTGTTAACAACGAGGTGATTTGTCGCTATGATCTTGATGAGGATTTCTCAACCGATAAGGGTGTAGAGTTTGGTCGATTGTATCGTCGTGGAAACGAATGGAAATTCCAAGCTGTTGGTGATGCACACAAAGATGGTTTGGAACCCATTTGCAGGAAATACGCATCAAAATTCATGTAACCATGGCTATCGTTCTTGAAAAGAGTGGCGACCAACACCGCATTAATCTTGAAAAAGGCAGCTCGTCGTTCAACGGTGAGATTGTTATCAATCTTGATTGGAGTAAAGGCGGCTTTCTGAAGAAAGTATTTGGAGGTGGTGATATTGACCTCGATTTAGGGTGTTTCTATGAACTTCGCGACGGCTCGAAAATGCTTATCGACGGTTTGCAATTCTCTCATGGGAGAGGAGGCAACCGCCACCAAGTGACGAAACAAGGTTGCTACGACCAGAAACCTTACATTTGGCATCAAGGCGATGATCGAGGTGGTGGTTCTTCATCGGGCGAAACAATCCTTGTCAATCCACAAGGCGTAAATGAAATAAAGCGAATCATAGTTTACACTTTCATTTTTGAAGGTGCAGCCAAGTGGGCAGACACAAACGCTGTTGTCAAGGTAAAAGTCCCCGGAAACGAAGATGTAATCGTCGAAATGGGGCAACAAGTAAGCACTAAACGTTTTTGCGCTATTGCAGAACTTGACTTTGCTGGAGACAATTCCATCACCGTCAAAAAGCTTGTTTCGTTCCACGATAGCCACAGCGATTGCGACCGCCGCTATGGTTGGGGCTTTAACTATAAACCAGGTAGTAAAGATTAAAAAAACAGTACAATTATGGCTATTAAACTTGAAAAAGGACAACGCATCAATCTTGAAAAAGATAGCGGTGCAAAACTCACCCGATTTATGGTCGGCTGTAACTGGGGTGCCCTAAAAACAGGACGGAAAATAGAAGTCGTTGACAGTGAGGGGTTCCTTGGGTTTGGAAGAAAAACTCATTTAGCAGACGAAGAAGTTGACTTGGATA
>CALGGO010000007.1 GCA_937916085.1 uncultured Prevotellaceae bacterium
GAGAACTAATAATTGAATAAAAAAATGATAAGAGCTATCACTTCTAAACCAAATTGACTGTCTCTAGATCCATGGGCACATGGATATTGCCAGTGAAGACGGTACGGGCCTCTGAGGTGTAGTTGTCGCGGCGTGACATAAGGCGGGTGTCCTCGGTGTGGTATAGAAGAAGGTTTTTCACGCCAAGTTCCTGGGCGAGACGACCAGCATCGATGACGGTGCTGTGGTGCTTCTCGTATGGGCGAAACTGCTCGCGGTCGCGATACATGCAGAATGCCTCACACAACAGCCAGTCGCAGCCACGCACATATCGCTCGCTCATGGGGTTGTAAGGCTCGTCGCCGAGGCACACCACACGCTGCCCGTCGGGCATCAGAGCGCTGAAACCATATTGTAGCGTCTTGTCGGAGCCAATGTCGAAGAAGGTGACGCGCATGTCGTCAATATTGATGGTCTCGCCGTCGCCCACCTCGCGCAGAATGATGGTCTTGCCCACCGCCGCCATAATCTTGGCGGGTATCATGATGTTGCACATCGTCTCAAGTGCCTCACGCACCTCGTGGTGACAATAGATAGTGAACGTGCCGTGGTATTTGCCCTTGTAAAGCAGAGGCGAAATTTTGCGTATGAGCCATATCACGCCCATGATGTGGTCGGTGTGAACGTGGGTGACAAAGAGATGATGGATTTGGGTATAGTCGATGCCAGCACGGTAAAGCTGGCGGAAGATGCCGTTGCCGCCACCTGCATCCACCATCAGCTGCCCTGCAGCCGATTTAAGGTAGAAGCAGGTGTTGTAGCACCGAGTACACATCGCACTACCCGTGCCCAGCATTTTTATGTATTGACGATTACCCATAACCTAAAATAGTCTATATCAAGTTTATCCCTAGCTATTCCTAGCCACTCCTAGCACTTAACCTTCGGTATCTCAATAGCAAATGTTGTCCCTTTGCCCACTTCGCTCTCTTTCACATAAATCTTGCCGCCGTGGTATTCCTCGATTATGCGTTTCACGAGCGTCAAGCCCAAACCCCAGCCACGCTTCTTGGTGGTGAAGCCAGGGTTAAACACGTTCTTGAAGTTCTTGCGCGCTATTCCCTTGCCGGTGTCCTTGATGTAGAGATGTGCGTGCTTATCGTCGCTGGTCACCACTATATCGATGCTGCCTTTTCCCTCCATAGCATCGACGGCGTTCTTGGTAAGGTTCTCCATCACCCACTCAAAAAGTGGTTGACAGAGCATCACGCCGCAGTTCTTCTCATCGTCGGTGTGGACGGTGAGCATCACATGCTTGGGAATGCGGGTGCGCATGTAAGCCAAGCTAGTCTCCACAGCTTCATTGATGAATGTGAGTTCCTTGTCGGGCATAGAGCCTATTTTCGAGAAACGGTCGGCGATTACCGAGAGGCGATGCACATCGGTGTCCATATCGGAGATAATCTCCTTGTCGATGCCCATCGACTCGAGCATCTGAGTCCACGCCATCAGCGACGAGATGGGGGTGCCAAGCTGGTGAGCCGTCTCCTTCGACAGTCCCACCCACACGCGGTTCTGCTCTGCACGCTTCACGCTGATAAGCGCAAAATAGGCGATGCCCAGGAACAGCAGCATCACAGCAAGCTGGATATAAGGGTAATAGGCTAGCCTGCGCAGCACATCGCTGTCTTCGTAGTAGAGCATCTGATGCGTGTCCTTGTCAATCTCAATCTCGATTTTGTTGGATGAGTTGCGCAGCTTTTGCAATTTCTTGGCAAGGAAATCCTTATTCACCTGAGAGTATTCCTCAATACTCATCTTTGAGGTATCAGATGGTTCAGGAAGCTTAAAGTTGCGCTGCTCAACAATGTTCTCCTGGTCATCGACAAGAAGCACAGGTATGTTCCGGTTGCCACGGATGATGCGGAACAGGAATTCCACGTCGGTATCGGTCGAGGTGGTGAGTTCGCGAGTGGCGTCGGCCCATATCTCCATGCGCTCGCGCTCCTGCTTGGCGAGATCTTTCACCAAGCTGTTGGAGAAATAGATAAACACCGCCACCAGTATCAGCGACACTGCCAGAAGTGCCATCTTCCAGATGCGACGCGAGTCATATATGTTGCGCAAATTCATCTTTAACAAGAATTGAATTGCAAAGTTACGAAATAGTTTTTAGTTTTTGGTTATGAGTTATCAGTTTTTTATCTTCAGTTCTTAATCACTCCCTTTCCTTGTCTCAATTAAAACTCCTGATCTATCAATTCAATAAACATTGAGCGCACTTCACGCACCACTATCATGTGGCGACGCTCGCCCACCATCTGGCTCATATACAGTTCAAAACCCTCGTCAGTCATCGCTAGACCCTGCAACTCGGGGAGCGCGTTCATGAAGTCGCCCTTGTCGCCTGGCGTCCACAGCCAGCCGCGACTCTTGTCAACCACGGCATACTGATCATAGGTAGATACTAGATTGTTGCCTATGAAACAAGCGATAACCGCTAGTGCCTGATTGCCCTCGGGCTTGAACTCCACTGCATAGAGTTTGCGGTCGCTGGACTCAAGGTCGGCAAGCCACCGCGCATTTTTGATGGCACGGCCGCCAAAGTACTCGCTCACCACCTGTTGGCGCTCCTTATCCATGGGTTTAACGCGCTCAGGATGTTTCCAACGCACATACGACTTCATTTCATGGGTAGAGAGATAGTCATCGGTAGCGATGATGGGGAACAGCTCATTATCCTTGTAGCCTCGGAACATCGTCTTTATAGCCTTTGCGTCGTTAAGAGAATAAACCGCTGTTTCTCCTGCGCTCTTGAGACTCACATCACCCACTTTGTCCTTGAAGACGAGGTGCGTATAACTAGCTGCATCAAGCATCATCGGGGCACAGGTGGTGAACTCGTTGCGCTTATAGTCGGCGTAGGCAAGCACCGGCTGCTGCGAGAGTGTGATGTCCTCACTGGCATTGAGATATGTTCCAATCTTTCGGAAAGGCTTCCACTCCATCGTCTCGGAGTTATAGACCTGTGGCACCTGATTCTTTTTCATACCCTTATCCAGTTCTTTCTGCACTTTATTGAGCTTCATTTCCTTTCCTTTTCCATCAAGATAGACCTCACGGCCATCAACATTCTTCATGGTGAAGCCCAGCTCTTGCAGTTCGCCACCAGCTAAACGGTAGAACTGCGCACCCATAATCTCGCCGGCACTGTTGCTGCATGTGACTATCATCACACCGTTGCGCATCGCAAGGTCGATATGCTCGCCCGCGGCATTATAACCCACGTCAAGCAGTTTATTTATACCACGGGAACATGAGAACAGGCAGCCATAGGCCTCATTAAAGGTGCTCACCCACAGCAAGCTCTCCTCGGCATTTCCAGTGGGCACCACGCAGAATTTCTCGGGACGCTGATGATTCTTGGCGTGCGACTGAGTAAAATCCTGGATTATTCGAGCCATATTATAAGCATAGGGCTCTATAACTTTCGACTCATCATTTTGTGCAATCGCCCCGATAGCAAATACACATAGCATCAACAAAGTGACAAAAAAGCGACCAAATTTCATATTACCATGATTGATAGTAGTATATATATTATTATGATTGACTACAAAAAGAAAGGTTTAATAGAAAAAATAAAATAAAAAGGAAAAGGAGAGGAGAGAAAGAGAGGAGGAAAAGAGAGGAGAAAAAAAGGGAATGAAAAAAGAAGGAAAAGAAGCCTGTGTGGTGTCGTGTAGTGCGCCGCACCGCGGCGTTCGAGGTGGCA
>CALGGO010000008.1 GCA_937916085.1 uncultured Prevotellaceae bacterium
ACCACTACTATTTTAGATAAAAAAAGACTAATTCCTTATCCCGAACTCGCGTTATTAAATGCCTACTCCCTTTCAAGCGTTTCGGCGGTCTCTGTTTTATTTAGGTGCGATTGGCATCCTGTGCCACTTTCCACAACAACACAAAAAGGTGCAAGCATGTTTTTTGCGTCGTGGGCTTGGGGCTCTGGACTGCCTGGTGACCACGAGAAAAAACAGCTCACACCTCTATGCTATGGTTGAGTCATCGCTGGGATGACATGCCATGCAAGAACGAGTGGCGTTAGTTTCTCATTCCGTGTCACCTAATGAATTGTCCAGATTCACAAGCCGTGGAACGGAGCTAAACGCTTCCTGGGAAAATGTAAGGTTGGTGGGTGTGCCACTCTTGGCACTGATGTTTTTGTCCACCGCGACAAAGTTAAGAAAAGATTTCTAAACTTACAAACAATTTGCCCAATAGTGTGAGCTGCCACTCATCATTATTAATCATTATTAATTATTGGTTGCCTGCAGCAGCATCTCGTGGTCACTGATGCAAAATAATGCTTTTTCAGTGTAAAAACCTTATCCTTTCGAGTCCTTATTCAAGAAGTTGTTGTGAAATGAGAGAATTGTTGTAACTTTGCAGTTGAGAAAAGGTCAAGTTCTAATCTAATAACTCTTAATTGATAGGTGAAACATGGTAAAAGAAACTATAATTGTAGCCGAGGTGGAAGAGGCGCTTAATGCCCTCAGGAAGCAAGTGGAAGATGTGGCGGGGCGCACCATGCGGTTGCCAAGCGACTTTGACGTGGTGGCACAGGTTGTTGCCGATGCCACTGGTGAGCGAATCTCACCTAATACTCTAAAGCGATTGTGGGGCTACCTCGATGGCTATCGCACAAGCCGACGCTTCACTCTCAACGTGCTGGCTCGCTATGCTGGGCACCGCGACTGGGACGACTTTTGCCGTAACCTGAGCAACACAGCAGCGTCGCAAATCTTTGACTCTCACTATGTCGACAGTGACACCTTGCAAGCTGGAGCCCGCCTCACCCTGCGGTGGCATCCAGGGCGAGTGGTGACAATTGAGTACCGTGGAAGAAACGAGTATATGGTAGTGGACTCTCGCAATGCCAAGCTCGCCGTGGGCGATACGTTCAAGTGCCAGGGGTTCGTCCCGGGTCAGCCATTGGTTCTTAATGGCGTGCTGCACCAGGGCATTGAACATCCCATCAGCTACATCTGTGGCAAGCAAGGTGGCATTGAGATTGACGCATGATACAAGTGTTTCGCCCATTAAGGAACTGTTTAATTGTAATTATCGTTTTTTTTATCTAACTTTGCGACGTAATTATAAATAATTATTAAAGCTATGGGATATATTCAGAAGAACTTGATGAGTGGGGAGTTTGTTGCTTATGAGGCAAAGCAGCATGGCATTATTTATACTTGGCCAGTGGTTTTGGCATTATTGTCGTTTTGCGCGTTTTTTATCCCCGCTGATGCGTGGATAAACGCCTGCATCTGCGGTGTGGGTTTGCTCGTTGCTCTGTGCTGGGGTATTTCGATTTATGGCGGCAGGCAATATGTGGTGACCAACAATCGCTTGATTTTCAAGCGTGGCATCATCAACCGCAACTCTCACGAGCTGCTGCTAAAGAAGTGCGAGGGCGTGCAGGTTGACCAGTCGATTCCTGGGCGAATGTTTGACTATGGAACGGTGACGGTAACCACAGGCGAGGTGACCAACAGCTACAAGTACATCAGCTACCCATTAAGATTCTCGACCGCCATCCACGAGCAGATTTCACATCTGAAAGACGACTGAGCCATAGTCTCATAAGCGTGAAATTGTTCACGATAAAAAGAGTGTTGCATTATTTTCGGTAATGCAACACTCTTTATGAAAAAATTATCTAAGATGGTCAAAAAGAAAAGTCAAGAAATATCTTATTCAGAAGCTTTTGATATTTCACTCATGACTTTAGTTACTTGCTCCATCATAGCTTGTTGAGCCTCCTCAACTGCTTTCTTGATCTCTGGATCGTTCTCGAGCTTCTCAACTTCCTCATTGAATTTCTTGAGCTGATCCTCGCCTTTCTCTTTGTAGAAGTCCTCATATTTCTTCTGGATCTCCTCAACTTTTTGAGAGAACTCTTTCTCCCACTTCTCGGCGTCTTCAGCAGTCTTGATGTTGCTAACGTCGATACTCTTCATGAGGTCAATCATTTCGGTGGCGCATTGTTTAGCGTCGGCTGCTGGATCACCACTAGGACCTTTGCTGCATGCTGTGAACATAACAGCCATTAAAAGTGCAAATGCAATCGATAAAAATTTAATCTTCATAATAAAAAAATATAAGTTTAAAAGATTTGTGCCTACTCCCTTTAAAGCGTTTCGGCTTTTTCTTGTTAGTTTCTTTGTAAAATATAAAATCGTTTTGTCTATATTGCCACTAGTGCTGTTTTCTTGAATCGTGTTTGGAGGATATGTGTTTATTAGTTCTCTTGTTTTCCCCGCTCATGAAAAAGTCATGTTTCCCTAAGAAAAAGCATGCGGCATATCGGTTACTCGTCGTCTTCTTCGTCTTCTTCGTCGTCGCTGTCTTTATCTTTTTTCTTGTTCAGGTGGGTTCTATAAATACGTTTTTTGAGCCGCATTGAGGGCAGAACCCTGTTTT
>CALGGO010000009.1 GCA_937916085.1 uncultured Prevotellaceae bacterium
TACCACTACTATTTTAGATAAAAAAAGACTAATTCCTTATCCCGAACTCGCGTTATGACTGTCTTTGGAACCAATGCTAATGATCGTGAACAATTATACTGGTGCGACAGCAGGTCTATCTACGACTTGTTTGAACAGTCGTTGACCGCCCACCTTGAGCACCGCAACGACAAACGGCAAGTACTCGACACCAAGCAAACACTCACCAGTGGCATCGAAGATTTGTGGACCGATGGACGCTTCATCTTCTCAACAATCTATAACCCCAAGAAGAAATTGGTTATGGCTGGCTATTTCCAACACATGGAGCCCACCCCCACGATGGCCATGCCGCATGACATGAAAATGGTGGGCAACAAAGCGAAGGTGACAGACAAGACTCCGCTCGATGTGACGGTGGAGAAGCTGGGGCAATACACCATGCTAGTGTATCGCAACGCGCAAGGCGCACCCGTGAGGGCTTATTACAGCATCACCAACGACATGAGAAACAATGGAGAGTGGACAATATTCCTGCACTATATCCTTGCCGGCAACTATCAACTTGCCGACGGAAAGCATTCTGTGTTTGGTCCCAAACAAGATTTTTATGATGGCGACCGCTACGATAGTGACCCTGGTGTGTTCCGATTCTACATCCACCCCGACGAAAACATTATCGACATAATCTACGGCGAGGGACGTGTGAGCAATGGCGACCCAAGCAGCCCAAAATATGGCAAGATGCCTGGCGGAGGCGGAGCAGGGGCTATTATGGGACCTATGACATGGCAGGTGAAACTGACAAAAGAAGGTCTTGACGCCGCAGTGACTAATGACGAGAAGTTTGTGGATCACAGACCCCGTTTGAAAGACGGCAACAACGTTCTCACCAAGGTGCAATGCCCCTGGCAGGGCATCGACGGCAAGTGGGCGTTTGCCTCGGTGATACCGCTCACTCACGAGCTGCTGAAGCTCTTCCCGAAAGATGTCCTCGAACTCATGCGCGCCGAGATTTACGCCCGCCACGGCGACACCTTCAAGAGCTCTGCCAACCAAAAGTACTTTGACCAGCAACCCTGGTACAAGAAAAGCGGCAAACCAGTGGTCCTCACCGATATCGAAAAATTCAACGTCGCCCTCATCAAGCAAGTGATGGCAACACTTGATTAATACAGAATGTAGAATGCACAATGCAGAATTATCCCCACGCATCCCCTTGTTTATAGCGCTGCCCAATGGGGTCGCTTCCAGCGACTATCTACAGGGAGCCGTTATACCCCCAATGCCGATTACCTTCGGTTCGCTACGCTCACCTCGGCAATCGGTATTGTTACTCAGAGTTCAGCCTACGGCTGAGACTACATAAACTCCACAACTCAGTAGATAGTTGTTTTAGTTGTTAGGATGTTGTTATAGTTGTTTAATATAACCGAGGCGAAGCGTGTAAAACCAGCGTGGGGGAATTGTCCTTAATCCCCCCACGCGTAGTGCTCTCTAATCACTAATCGGTGCGTAGCACCAACTAATCTCTAATCAGCGCAAAGCGCTTAATTGCTCAGCAGGATGGTATAGACTGCTGTCACGTCGGCGGCGGTGATGTCGTTGTCGCCGGTCTGGTCGCCATTGACGAGGTGCGAACTGTCGTTGTTGAGCAGGTAGTCGTAGAGCGCAGTCACATCGGCTGCCGTTACCTCGCCGTCGCCGTTCACGTCGCCAGGAATTGCCACCGAGCCACTCAGGTTAGTGATGATAGTGGTTGCTCCGCCAGTGGCGCTCGTGTTGAGCTTTAGATAGGCATAGCCACGAGGGAAGTTGGTGGCTGGAGCTACTTTTTCAAATACTGGTTGGGTGGCATTAAGCTTGAAATAGCTTACTGTGTTGCCCGACGTGACGGTCTGTGAACCAGTTGTTATTCCCACCATATAGGATGAAGTCTCGCCATCGGAGGCATATTTCAGACGGTAGTAGGTGTTGGGGTCTCCATGCACCACAGCACCGTTCTTTTCTTTCAGCAGATTGGCAACGGTCAAGTTAGCCTTCTTTTGACTCTCATTGTAACCTGAGACAACGTAGGCCTGCACGCCGCTGTTGCGGAAGTCAATGCCATTGATGCAGGCAAACGACTGCCACTCGCTATCGAGCTTGAGGTGAGGGTAGAAACTTGAGGTGTCGATGTTGCTGAGATTAAAATAATCAGGTAACTTGCGGTAGTCAACCCAGCACTTGAAATTGCTGGCATTATTTGCAAAGAACATGACACCGAGGCTGAGAGGGTTCTTGCCATCAATGTGCGGCAGGAAAATCTCTGTAAGATTCTTACAGTTGTAAAAAGCTAAGCCATCGATGAACGTTAATGCTGTGGAGGGCTCAAACTTTGTTATTCCAGAATTCATGAACGCTTCATAGCCAACAGTTTTCAGCTTTGTGACATTAGTGATGGGCACCGTCAAATTGGCTGTATTTGCAAATGCTCCGTTACCAATCTCCTCGACATTAATGAAAGGGAAATTTGTCAACTTTGAAGAGTCAAAGGCCAAACCTCCTATTTTTGTTATGCTTGGAGCTCCAGTGATGGTTAAGTTGTATTTGGTAAAGGCTACCATAGACCCAATCTCAGTAGGTACATAACTCTTTCCTCCATAGCTTATCGAGGCAGGAATTGTTTTCGCTGAGCCGTCGGTGCCGATTCCGACAATTTTCAGCGTGCCGTTGCCTGTGTAGCCATTATGGCTATAAGCTGAATTTGAGGTGACAGTATATCTTAAATTGTCGGTGGATATGATGTCATAGCAGTTGCAGTGGCCATAAGCATCAGGGTCAGTTTGAAGGTTATATTGCGACCAGATGGAGCTGCTGGGATAAGTTGAGTAACCCTCAAAGGGGATGTAAACTTTCACATTTTTTTCTTTTAGCGGCCACAACCAGTCGGTGGTTGTTGGTGTTTCTAAATTGATGAAAACTTCTTCTATTGACAGGCTGCCCACAAAAGTACTATGCGCAAAATAAGTCACCGACGACGGTATGTGAACTGATTTTAATTTGGAGCAATAAGCAAATGCATTCCACTCAAGGCGCTGAACATTATAAGGCAAATGTAGATATGTAATGTAGCACCCCCGCCCAGCATCAGAACGCACCACTTGCAATGTCTCGGCAAAAGAACCATTGCTTCCGTTCTGAGTCCATAACCCGGGAATACAATAAAGCTCTGTTTTGGCTTTATTATACAGAGCACCTTTATAAACGGTGAAACTTGGGTTGGTTCCATCAATGTAGAAGGTGGTCATGGAGGAATTGTTGGCAAAAGCCCCATTACCAACAAATCTAGTCATTGCGGGAATTGTGATATTTTTGAGGGCGCAATAGCTAAATGCCTCTTTTCCAATATATGCAACCCCTGTTCCCAAATTATTGTTAACAATATCGGCCACATCGAGCTTGGAGCAACGTGAGAAAGCATAGTCGTCTATAGTATCTACCGGAACTTCGGCCCAATCGAGGTTGGTGCAGTTATAGAACGCATATTTGCCAATTCTATAAGCCATAGTGTTGTTGTCTCTCACTTCGGTGATTGCAGTATTGTTCATGAACGCACTGTCGGCAACGCCATAGAACTTATAACTGCCTGGGGAGTTGTTCGAAGAATTTCCTACAGTTTGCGGCAAACTGATGGTATAGTTTGAGC
>CALGGO010000010.1 GCA_937916085.1 uncultured Prevotellaceae bacterium
ACGTGCTGCCGCAGGTGCTCACCGACACAAGCCAAGTGCAGATTACATGGGGAGTGATTTACAGCGGACGGCAGTTGTCGCTGCGCATCAACAACAGTGCCTACGGTCAAGGCAACCAACGAGCCTCCTATATTGAGGTTGACCAAAAGAAGAAGTACACCTTCTCCTTCCTCGCCGAGGAAATCCCCAACGTCCGCTCGCTGTTCCACATCGACGGCAAGCGTTATCTCTGCTGTAAGGTAACTGCCACGTTCACCGAGGACGGCATGAGCCAACTCCTGAAAGGCGACTTCTACAAGGTGCTTACCGATTGAAAAGAGCGTCATTTGCGCAAGCCAAGCAAGGCAGGTGTTTTCACTAAACATCTGCCTTTTAACTTGTTATACTCTGACTTGCGCAAGCCTATGCGCAAGTCTATGCGCAAGTTTATCGCCAATTTTGACGAAAAGGGGTCGCAAGTTTATTTTTAGCATCACTTTTCCAAAACTTACAAGATAATTGGGTTGAAGATAATAAGCAATCAAGCACTTCAAGTAGCATTTTGCCGAAGTGCCTGACCATTAAGTGCTTTCAACAACCCCTTTCGCAAGTGGATACGCTAATAGATACGCAGTTGAATACGTAACAAAGTACGTGAACGGGAACGCAAGTGGGGTTAGCAAATGGACACGCTATTTTTTGCCGTATAAAACCCAGTCAAGAACACGGCGATTTGCCTCATCAACTTTGCTCTGGTCAAAGTCAATGTAAATATCGGTCACTGTGTTTCCACCATGCCCCAACGCATGGGCTATCGTGTCTCTCGGAATGTCGAGAGATGCTGCTATTGTCGCCCATGTATGACGCGCCCAATACGTTGATATATCGGGAAATAACGGCTCGTAGATTTTCTTGCCGCCGAGACCGACACGCTTCACCGGTCCAATACGTTTGAGAGTGCGGTTCATCTTCAGCGTGAAGTCCTTATGACTTTTCCATCGGTCAAGGATAAAGAGTAACCAGTCCTTGCCACGATATTTCTCTATAATCTCCATTGCTTCCGGCTCCACCTTTACACTATAAAGGCGATTGGTCTTGGCTCGGTAGAACTCAATGCGCCCGTCATGCACTTCCTTCAAGCGAGCAAGGTCTATTGAGTTGATGCCTATGAGCATAAACATCAACTTGAACATGTCAAGATACTTCTGCGCATGAGGCTCGCAAGGAAAGTTGATGAACTTACGGAAGTCATCAACTTTGAGGTTACGTTTGCGAGTGGCGACAGGGCGTATCTTCAAACGACGGAACGGATAGAACGTAGTAATCTCATCGTCAATGGCTTCGTTGAAAACGGCGCGAATGTTTCGCAGGTGAATATTTCGGGCATTCTTTGACGGAGAGGTTACAGCCATGAATACCTCAAACTTGTTTATCCACTCCTTCGTAATATCCTCGAAAGCAAGATCGTGGAGCGCATCTCCTGCAAACGCAAGCATACGTTTGTAGGTGTGCATGTAGATGCTTCGAGTGCTCTCTTTCTTACTCTCCGCAAACTTCAAGAAGCGAGCGGCAAAAAGGTTTGCTTTTCGCTTCGCCTCTTTCTCGGTTTCAGCCTTTTCTGGGTTGAGTTGTGCGTCAATGTAACGCTTCACATCGGAAGCCGACATTGTGGCAAGTTGTCCTGTATCAGCCAGCGTGATAATGGCTCGGTCAACTTGTTGCTTAACACCTAAAATATAGATGTTAAGGCGCTTTTCCTCGGGGTGGCTAACCACCTTTGCTTTTTCATTGTCCCATTGATTGGGAAACAACTTTGCAGCAAGAGTGATGAATGCTGCTTGATGCTGATGGGCGATTGCCACTTTCAGCAGCGATGGGGAACCCGGCTTCGTTCTCCTCGTGTCAAGATAAAATCTGGTTTGTGCCATAAAAAACTTGTCGGCACTTGCCTTTGACCGCCTAACTGATTTGGCGTGCGCATTTCAAAATGTGCACGCGAATGTGCACGCGAACTTGTGCAGGTTTATCAGTTTTTGACGGTTTTTGTGCAAGTCAAGCCTTTTTTTTTTATGTTATTACAACCCATATTTACAAATAAAAAACGCTGGTTTTAAGGTCTAATCACCTTATTACCAACGTTTTCTGATCTTGGTCGGGGTACCTGGATTCGAACCAGGGACCTCCTGCTCCCAAAGCAGGCGCGCTAACCGGACTGCGCTACACCCCGGGGCTTTATTTTACAAAAGCGATGCAAAGGTACAACTTTTTTTGATACTGACAAGTCTTTTGTTGGAAAAAAACAAAAAAATCAGTGTTTTTTTGCTTGCTGAGTATTTTTTGATGCGAAAAGTGTAATAAAATAAACAATAATTACTAATTTTGTTGGTTGTTTCGACAAGAGTTGGAGACATTGCATAGAAAAACATTAATCAACAATACAATAGACACATTATTAATATTATGTACAGAAGTAAATCATGTGGAGAGTTGCGTCTTGCCAATGCCGGTGAGGGCGTGACACTGGCAGGATGGGTGCAGCGCACTCGCAAGATGGGCGGCATGACGTTTGTGGATCTTCGTGACCGTTATGGCATTACACAGTTGGTGTTTAATGAGTCGAACGATGCCGAGCTGTGTGCTCGCGCCAACAAGCTTGGCCGTGAGTTCTGCATTCAGGCCTCGGGCACAGTGAGTGAGCGTCAAAGCAAGAACCCCAATATGCCTACTGGCGACATTGAAATCATTGTTAAAGAGCTGAATATCCTCAGTCCGAGTGCTACTCCTCCTTTCACCATAGAGGACAATACCGATGGTGGCGATGACCTGCGCATGAAGTACCGCTATCTCGACCTGCGTCGTCCCAGCGTGCGCCAGAACCTGGAGCTGCGTCACCGCATGACAATCTTGATTCGCAACTTCCTCGACAGCCGCGACTTCATCGAGGTGGAGACCCCGATTTTGGTGGGCAGCACCCCCGAGGGCGCTCGCGACTTTGTGGTTCCCAGCCGCATGAATCCTGGCCAGTTCTACGCTTTGCCTCAGAGTCCTCAGACTTTGAAGCAGTTGCTCATGGTAAGTGGTTTTGACCGCTATTTCCAGATTGCCAAGTGTTTCCGTGACGAGGACCTGCGTGCCGACCGTCAGCCCGAGTTCACCCAGATTGACTGCGAGATGAGTTTCGTTGAGCAAGAGGATGTTATCGAGGTGTTTGAAGGTCTCGCCCGCCACCTGTTTAAGGAGGTGCGCGGTGTGGAACTTCCCGAGAAGCTGCAGCAGATGACTTGGCACGACGCGATGCGCCTCTACGGCAGCGACAAGCCCGACCTGCGCTTTGGCATGACATTCGTGGAGCTGATGGATGAGCTTAAGGGCACGAGCGACTTTGCCGTGTTTAACGACGCTGCCTACATTGGCGGCATCTGCGCTCCTGGCTGCGCCGACTATAGCCGCAAGCAGCTTGACCAGCTCACCAACTTCGTCAAGAGCCAGCAGGTGGGCGCTAAGGGGCTCGTATATATTAAGGTGAACGCCGACGGCACCATCAAGAGCAGCATCGACAAGTTCTTCACTGCCGAGCAGTTGCACAAGGTTGCCGACAAGATGGACGCCAAGCCTGGCGACCTTATCCTCATCCTCAGTGGCGACAATGCCAACAAGACCCGCGTGCAGTTGTGCTCGCTGCGCCTTGAGATGGGCGAGCAATTGGGATTGCGCGACAAGAACAAGTTTGAGTGCTTGTGGATTGTCGATTTCCCGCTATTTGAGTGGAGCGACGAGGAGCAGCGCCTCATGGCGACTCACCACCCGTTCACTATGCCCAACCCCGACGACATCCCATTGCTCGAGGAGCATCCCGAGCGCGTGCGTGCCAAGGCCTACGACTTCGTGTGCAACGGCATCGAGGTGGGCGGTGGCAGCCTTCGTATCCACGACAGCGAGCTGCAAGAGAAGATGTTTGGCATCTTGGGCTTCACACAGGAGCGTGCCGAGGCACAGTTTGGCTTCTTGATGAACGCCTTCAAGTATGGTGCGCCTCCTCATGGTGGTCTTGCTTTCGGTCTCGACCGCTTTGTGTCGATTATGGCAGGTCTCGACAGCATCCGCGACTGCATCGCCTTCCCCAAGAACAATAGCGGCCGCGACGTGATGCTCGACGCTCCCAGCTCTCTTGAGCCAGGTCAGCTCGAGGAGTTGTTCCTCAAGATTGACGAAGAGCGAGTTAACGCAACAAAATAACGACATGCTGATAGCCGGACATCAAGTTGATGAGGCGATGTTTGCCTACATCGCCACACATGCTGATGCCGACACCTTTAAACTCTTGTTGAAGGCGGAGCCTGGTCTCTCCTTCGACAAGAGTTTTGCTGTACTCCAAATCGAGTGCCGCCAGCGGGCAAAAAACAAGATTCCCGAGCTGTTGCGGCATGAGAAGTTCCTCTTTCCCAAGGCTATCAGCGCAGAGCAATGCACCCACGAGACAGTTGCGCGGTTTCATGCGTCGCTATTTGACTTAAACGACCGCATGCTCGACATGACAATGGGTCTCGGGGTCGATGATTACTACATTTCGCAACGCGTGAAGAATGTCACTGCTGTTGAACTTGACAAGGAGATTGCCGAAGTGGGGGAGTACAATTTTGCTTTTCTCGCTCCCAATGTGGAAGTGGTGCATGCCGACTCTGTTGAATACCTCAAGGAGCTAGGTGACAAGCGTTTCGATGCCATCTTCATCGACCCTGCGCGTAGGGGCGAGGGAGGGAAACGGCTCTACGGCCTTGCCGACTGCCAGCCCGATGTGCTGTCGCTGCTGCCGTTGATAAGACAGCATTGCTCGCGCCTGTTTATCAAGGCGTCGCCAATGCTTGATGTCACGCAGTCGATGCGTGAGCTGGGCGACCATCTTGCCGATGTGTGGGCGGTGAGTGTTAAGAATGAGTGCAAAGAATTGCTTTTCAAGCTTGATTTTGAGGACGTTCCATCTACTGTCACCCTTCATGCGATGAACTACACCGGCAACGAGTGGCTGCGTTTTGAAAGCGACTCGTGTTGCCAGAACCCGAAAGGCGAGCCTTGTCCCTGCCTAGAGAATGCCATCTATCTCTATGAGCCAAACGCCAGTATTATGAAGCTGGGGTGTTATGGGGCTGTGGAACAGGTTTTTGGGGCGCAGCAACTAGCGCCAAACTCCCACTTGATGGTCAGCGACAGGCTTATCGATGATTTCCCTGGTCGCCAATTTAAGATTATAGAGGTCATCCCGTTTAAAGACAAGGAAATCAGGTCGTTGTCGAAGCGTTACCCGCAACTCAATGTCGCCACACGCAACTTCCGCATCAGTGCCGAGGCGCTCAAAAAACGCCTGCGAGTGAAAGATGGCGGCGACACCTATCTCTTTGCCACAACACTCTCTGGCAACGAGCAAGTGCTAATCCTCAGCAAGAAAAAGTGTTTTTAGTCATACAATTGCAAACAATTAAAAAACAATTGTCAAACGACCAGAAACGACTGATAATCATTAAGGCTGCGCCTACATTGACAAACCACTAATTTGCACGAATTATCACAAATGGCTGCGCCTCGATTGATAAACCACAAATTTGCACGGATTATCAAATAATTACAAACAATTTTCGATTTGCTTTTCCCAGTTTTTTTATCATACAATTGCAAACAATTAAAAAACAATTGTCAAACGACCAGAAACGACTAGAAACAACGGATTATCACTAAGGCTATACCAAACAACACCCATGCTAATGATGCAAAAAAGCCCTGAAATTCAAGGCTTTATATTGATAAAGATATTGTCAATATCATCTCATCAGTCCATAGGTTTTATAACGCTCTCAATATACGCTATCTCATTTTCACTCAACCCATATTTCTCGTATAACTTCTCATCGGTCCATTTCTAATTGAGAGTGTTTTATTCAACTAGGAAACCATGTTCATATACTTTCTCAGCGATTCTCACTCCTAATTTCAGCAATGCGTTTCTTAACTCATTCATGAGCTCATTGAACTTTTCATCTGTTGACGTGGCGTTCATGTTTCCTTTTGCGTTCTCTCCTTTAAAATAGTACTTTATATCATATAAACTGGCATTGACACTTCCACCTCCTTTTTTGTTTCTGATTTGAAAATAATAACGCCAGATTTCTCGTCCCACATTCATTACATTTGTCGCCTCCTCACTCATAATTACAGATGTTGCCACAGATGATTTTATTATACCGCTATTAGGTGGAGTTGTTTCATTATCATTTGGCAAACCCCCATTTTTGAATAATCCTGTGGCTTCTGGTTCAACGCTCACTTTGCCAGCCATAAAATCGCGCAGATAATCTTGCATGAAATGAGAAGCAAAGCCTTCGTTTATGCATAGTTCTTGTTCTGTGAAAGGAATCCAATCATTTGATGTACAAACTTTCTTACCAGAGACGGTTGTCATGCATGTAATTCTATTCTGATAGTGGAATAAAGCATATATTAAACAATCTAGTTGAAAAAGTTTGTCATTCTCCCAAGTTTCTTTTGGAAACAAGAATTGGTCTCGATCATTCAGCCATGTAGGTTCAATCACATGCCTTATTGTCAGATACATAGTGGTAGGTATTAAATTGTTTTTTGTTATGTAAGTCCACCTATTAGTGTGTTGTTCAGGTCTTGTTATATAAATAAAGTTGGCATGCTGAAAATCACTACCATACAAACCTATTGAACCAATATTGTCTTTGGAATCTTTTCTAGTGTGAAAAGGACGAAGCCAATCTGTAATAAATGATTTGCTATTTGATGGGAATAATTCTTTTTGCCCAATATAATTACTGTCTCTATCATATACATCACAAGAAATATTTCCGATTGTTCTATTGGAACCAAGATTCCATATCATGAAACCAATAGGAAACTTACCTTTCACATTATCGAATGTATTTGCGGGAACAACGAATCCGCAAATATAGTCGGCAGTAAAATGTTTTCGGAATTTTTCAAAGTTAGGTCCTTGTATAAATTTCACTTTTGAGAAATGTGCAAGAATTGAACCTGTTATTTCTTTTTTACAACGAATAAAGAATTGTGCAAACAATTCTTTTGTTGCAATCCCAATTTTTTCTGCATATTTTTCTTGAATTTTAGTAAAAGACACTCCTCTTTTATTTTTTCGGTCTTCTTCAAATACATGTTTATTCGCGGTTTCTGCGTATGGCGGATTTATAAAAACAACTAATTTTCTACGTTTTTCTTCGTTATTTATTATTTCTTGTAGTTCTTTAGGTAATTTGGAAAACTCATCATTTAAGAAATCAAACTGAAAAACATGGTTCTTGAATAATTTTGCACCATTTTTTATTCTCTCATGAATTACATCAACATCAGCTTTATCGAGTGTAGATGCCCAAATATTACGTTGGTTTGTTAAACCTACAAGTAGATTTCCTGTGCCTGCACAACAATCCCAAATATAATAATTGTCTTGCCAGTCTTCTCCCAATGCCATTTCTATATACTCTTGTGACAACTGCACCCATTTTTGTGGAGTGAAGAAGCTTCCCCTACGTTCTCTGATATCTTGTGGCACAAGCAAATCCCTTCTTTCAACAATATATTCCCAGTACTCTCGTTTTGGTGGTCTTTCATATTTATTCCAAAACGTTTTGTGCGCCACCATATCATCTTTGAATTCTGCCTTGCTCAATGTGAATATTCCATTGGGATCTATTTTTCTGTCAAACTGATAGTGGTTGTGACTCAACAACACAAATAAACTATCAAGCAAGTAATTGCCATCTTTACTTAGTAAGTCCGCTAAAAAGAAATCTGCATCAAGAAGCCCAACTTTTTTTACTTTTTCCCAGTCAATTTGTATGGATTTCTTAACATCCTCACACCAGCGTTGATATACAAAAGTGAAATTGTTTTTGTTGACCTTATGCAGTTTTGTTTTTTGCGTGCCTGATGATAGGTTATGTTTTATAAAACTACGTAATTCTTTTCCTTCTTTATCATAGTTGTAAATATAGGTATTTGCCTTTATTGTTTTTTCTACTAAATCTATTAATTGTAAAAACTCTTTCGAATGATGGTCACTTGGAGTTACATTCCAGTTGAAATCATTTTGGTAAAAGATATCTTGGATAGCATGATATGGGATAAATGCAAACTTCTCACAATCAAATGCAGCCAAATACTGTGGAGGAAGATGCTTATCAAATGTCTTGGCTTTTCCTATTGTTAGGATAAGTTGAACAAAGGAATGAAAGATATTTTTATTATTGCCTGCTTTTGCTTCGCCCCAAACTAAGCTATATATTTCATCTTTAAATAATGAATTATTTGCTGGAAGTGACACACAAAAATCAATGCTG
Organism: uncultured Prevotellaceae bacterium; assembly: GCA_937916085.1. Lineage (GTDB taxonomy): Bacteria > Bacteroidota > Bacteroidia > Bacteroidales > Muribaculaceae > Sodaliphilus. Next base: position 8,349 of record CALGGO010000010.1, read on the forward strand.
CCTAATATCTTTGTTGTGTCATAAACACTAAACCAATCTTTTGCTACTTTTAGTTTTAATTCCTCTTCACGAATATCCGTAGAATAGAAAGTTTTCATGTTATTCAATATTGGTTGGCGGCACAGTCCCGATGCCGCACGCTATAGTGGCACAAAAAAGCGTGGAACTATTGAATTGTTACTGATACGTGGCACTGCAAGCCCTTACTCTAGCAACAAACAATAGCCCACGCTTTGGCACGATATAGCACACCCTGTGAGGGCATATATAACATGCACATAGCGTGAGCGTTATTGCCTATTATCCTAGAGTAATGGAAAATTGCAGTTTTCGTATCAGGATAATATCTTTAACGCTTCCGTTATATGTCTAAAAAATGCTTGCGAAGAGTTGCTCCATCTCTATGGCTCCCACAAGTTATTTGCAAAGTTAGTGATTATTTTTCAGAAAGCAAGGGAATAAGGGAAATAATTGATTTTTTTGATGGTGAGAAGCTGGGTTGTCGGACGGGTCGGACAGGTTGGACGGGTCGGACGTGTGGAGTTTTGAAGTTGTTATAGAATCTTTGTGAGGAACTTGTTGCGGTTGACGATGAAGCGGAGGTGGGTGCCTTCGCCGAGTAGGGTGTCGCCGCAGTGGGCTTCTACTTTGAATTCTATCTTCTTGCCGTCAGCTTTTGTGACTGTGGCTGTGGCGGTTATGGTGTCGCCAAGTGGGGTGGGGCGCAGGTGCGACGAGGCGATGTGTCCGCCCACCGTGGTGCATCCCTCGGGCAGATGTGGCGCTACGGCAAGCATGGCGGCATTCTCCATGAGAGCCATCATCGCTGGCGTGGCAAGCACTTCCATGTCGCCCGAACCTATTCTCCGAGCCGTAACATCCTCGGTTACAGTCATCTCGCTGGTGTGTCTCAGTCCTGTCTCAATCATAGTCATTTCTTTTTTGCAAAGTTACATAGTTTCACGTAAAAGTCAAAAAAATGCCATCTAAAAAGAGCGGGTTGTGCCGATTGTTTCTGGGAAAAAGGGAATTAATCTTGGTCAATCCATAAGGAATTATTAATTTTGCAACGATGAACGATAACGTTGAAAATAATAAATCGGTGCAGGTTGATGTCAATGATGTTAATGTCGCTGATTTCTTCAGGGATGTTCTTGAGTTCTTGCCATACGAGCCCAACAATGAACAGGTTGATGCAATAGCCTCGTTTGCACACTTCATGATCTATGGTGGTGCCAGGTGTCTATATCTGCTCAACGGCTATGCCGGCACGGGAAAGACATCGTTGATAGGTGCTATCGTCCAAACACTCTCTCGCCGCGGCATCAAGGTGGTGCTGCTGGCTCCCACCGGTCGCTCGGCACAGGTGCTCAGCGAGTATTCCCGCCGTGCGGCTTGGACCATCCACCGCAAGATTTACCGTCAGGACAGCTATCTCGGCGAGAGTTTCGCGCTTGCCGAGAACAAGCACACCCGCACTGTGTTTATCGTTGACGAGGCGTCGATGATTGCCAACTCGTCGGCCGAAGGGTCGATGTTCGGCAGCGGCCGCTTGCTCGACGACCTGGTGACATATATCTATAGTGGCGAGGGCTGCAAACTCATGCTGATGGGCGACGGGGCGCAGTTGGCGCCAGTGGGGCAGAGCGAGAGCCCGGCACTTGATGTGAAGCTGCTGCAAGGTTATGGACTTTTTATCTATAATGTGAATCTCACCCACATAGCGCGACAGGCTTCGGATTCGGGCATATTGCAGAATGCTACTATAGTACGCAAAATTCTCACCAGCGGCGAGGCTGTGGTGCCTAAGTTGGAGCTTGCGCAATATCCTGACATAGAATCTTTGTCGGGCGAGTTCCTGATGGAGACGTTGAACGACTGCTATGACCGCGACGGTCTGGAGGAAACGATAGTCATCACCCGCAGCAACAAGCGCGCGATGCTCTACAATGGTGGCATCCGCAACATGATTCTCTACCGCGAGGAGGAGTTGACGACTGGCGATATGCTTATTGTGTCGAAGAATAATTATTACTGGGCAAAGGACTATAAGGAGCTTGACTTCATTGCCAATGGCGACGTGATGCGCGTGAAGAGGGTGTGGGGCGAAGTGGAGCAGTTCTACGGCTTGAGGTTCGCTAATGTCACTGTGGAGCTTCCCGACCACGATAATCTGGAGATGGATGTGAAAATTATCCTCAACAGCCTCTTCAGCGAGACGCCGGCATTGACTGTGGCACAAAGCACTAGACTATATACCGAGGTGCTCAACGAACTCACGGGCGACAAGCGCGAGCGCTACCGCCAGATGAAGGAGCATCCCTATTTCAACGCTTTGCAGGTGAAGTTTGCCTACGCTGTAACCTGCCATAAGGCGCAGGGTGGCCAGTGGAGGAATGTGTTTGTGGATATGGGGTCAATTATGCCCGAGGCGCTGAGCACAGCCGATTTCCTGCGCTGGCTCTACACCGCTATTACCCGCGCCAGGAATAAGGTGTATCTCATTAATTGTCCTATATAGCTGAAGTGTTAAGTTTTAAGTGTTAAGTGGCTACGCACTCTAAACGCTAAACTCTAAACTCTAAACTGCGCAAAGCGCATTGTTTTTTGCTTCAATAACACTTTTTTAGAAAACTGGGGTTGCAAATGTATAAAAGATATAGTAATTTTGCACCACATTAGGTGTATTATGAAAAAATCAAAACATCTATCCACTGCGTTTATTTCTTGTAAGTTTCTTAATATTAAAGAGATAGACCATTTTTGTGAGTGACTCCCCACTTTATGTAGGTGAGGATGTAGCTGTGTGTAAACCTCACTACATATATATACAATCTCAATTTTAAATCTTAAAAAACAATAAACCGCTGAAGGGCTTGCGGCTCGTTTTAATGTGTAAAGTCGCAGTCACGAAAGCAAAATTACATTATAGAATATATGGAATTACCATTTGCAGAATCGTGGAAGATTAAAATGATTGAGCCTTTAAAGAAGAGTACTCGCGAGCAGCGCGAGCAGTGGCTCAAGGAAGCAAGCAACAATGTATTCATGCTAAAGGCCGATCAGGTTTACATCGATTGCCTTACCGACTCAGGAACCGGCGCGATGAGCGACCGCCAGTGGTCGGCAATGATGCTCGGCGATGAGAGCTATGCTGGCGCATCGTCATTCTATAAGTTCCAGGAAGTTGTTCAACGCATTTTTGGCTTCAAGTATGTCATTCCCACTCACCAGGGGCGTGCTGCCGAGAATGTGCTTTTCTCATATCTCGTGAAAGAGGGTAACGTAGTGCCTGGTAACGCTCATTTCGACACCACCAAGGGGCACATCGAGGCTCGCAAGGCTAAGGCTATCGACGTCACTATCGACGAGGCAAAGGACACTCAACTCGAGATTCCTTTCAAGGGCAACGTGTCGCTCGAGAAGCTTGAGAAAGTGCTCACCGAGAACAAGGGCAACGTGCCTTTCATGGTGCTCACCGTAACCAACAACACCGTTGGCGGTCAGCCGGTTTCGATGAAGAACATCAAGGAGACCTGCGAACTGTGCCACAAGTATGGCGTGCCCGTAGTGATGGACAGCGCCCGCTTTGCCGAGAACTGCTATTTCATCAAGACCCGCGAGGAAGGCTATGCCCAGAAGACCATAAAGGAGATTGCCCGCGAGATGTATAGCTACGTTGACGCCATGACCATGAGCGCCAAGAAGGACGGTCTCGTGAACATGGGCGGTTTCATCGCCACCAATAATGAAGATTGGTATGAGGGCGCTAAGCTCTTCTGCATCCCCTTCGAGGGTTTCTTGACATACGGTGGTCTTAACGGCCGTGACCTCAACGCTCTGGCAGTGGGTCTCGACGAGAACACCGAGTTTGAGATGCTTGAGACTCGCATCCACCAGGTGCAGTATCTCGCCAGCAAACTCGACGAGTATGGCATTCCTTATCAGCGTCCCGTGGGCGGTCACGCGCTGTTTATCGATGCCGACAAGGTGCTGTGCAACGTGCCTAAGGAGGAGTTCCCCGCACAGACCCTCACCTGCGAGCTCTATCTTGAGGCTGGCATCCGTGGCTGTGAGATTGGCTACATCCTCGCCGACCGCGACCCCATTACCCGCGAGAACCGCTTTGGAGGCCTCGACCTGCTGCGCCTGTGTATCGCCCGCCGCGTATATACCGACAACCACATGAACGTGATTGCCGCCGCGCTGAAGAACGTGTATGACCGCCGCAACGAGATCACCCGCGGTGTAGCCATCGAGTGGGAAGCTCCCTTGATGCGCCACTTCACCGTGAAGCTTCGCAGGCTCTGATAATTGTAAGACAAATAATCACAAACAAATAAAGCATGGGGGCTATCAAATTTGCTCCCATGTTTTTTTGTGCTAGTGGAGCTTACGGTTAGAATGAATGTAACCCAAATTTTTGATACTCTGCCAGTGAATTGCCACCTTTCATGCGAGTTGTTTTTGATTTATGACTTGCGTGGGACAGTTTTTGAAAAAAAATCGGCGAATTGTGCGAATTTCGTTAGACACTTCTCGTTTCCTCGTCCTCTTGTTTTCTCTACGGAGACTTGTTTTCTCGTTTTTAAAGAACTAGTTGCTGCAAAAATAATGAAGGGAATATTGTGATGCTATCTCAAAAAAAACTGATTAGAATTTTGGTGGTAATTAATATAATGATTAACTTTGCAGCAATTCAGGCAATCTTGTAGCGTCAAGCTCTTGCTTGGAGACATATTTGAAAGCGTTTTTTGCTTATCCTGATTCTAAAAATCGCCAATTTTTTAACCTGAAGGATATGGCAGCCACAAAACGCCTTTCGTTTGCCTGTATCCACCCCGCAGGAGGGGGCGATATATCGGCAATGCGTGGGGGTGGACTGTTTATTTCGGGTGAGGTGTTTGGCGATGCCTTAGAATCAATAATCAGAACAAGTTCCTCACGCTTTTCTATTAGACCAATACAAAATCAACCCATTAACAAAGTCGGGGCGTATGGCAACGGAGGAACAACCATAGCCTCCGCTATTTTTGCGTATGAAAAATAAAATCTTATTATTCTTGTTGCTGATTTTGCCGGCATCATTCCCAGTTGTTGCGGAGAATCCTTTCTTTTATGATGGATTGTACTATTACATAATGCCTGATACTGATCTTAAAGTGTCAGTTTCTGGCCATGAAAACATTTTCGGAGCATTGACAATCCCTTCGCATGTAAGCAATGACAACAATACAGTTTTCGAAGTGGTAGAAATTGGAAACCATGCATTAGAGGGATGCACGGGATTAACATCGGTAAATATCCCCAGTTCTGTGAAATCGATAGGTGCCTATTCATTCTCAGGATGTTCCAACTTGGCCTCAATTAACATTCCCACTTCTGTAACTTCTATTGGTCAATATGCTTTTCAGAATTGCGGTTCCTTGACCTCTGTAAACATACCAAATTCTGTGACATATATTAATAAAGGTGTATTCAAGGGATGCACCGGTTTGACCGGAGATTTGACAATACATAATTCAATCACAACGATTGTGGAGGAGGCTTTCGCTGGTTGCACAGGCTTTACTTCATTGACCATAGGTGAAGCGGTATATGGCATCAACGCCTCTGCTTTCTCAGGTTGCACTGGCATAGAGACTGTCAGGTGGAATGCGAAGAGTGCGTCCAACTATGATTCAGATTCTTCTTCTCCATTCTATAACAATGCGTCAATCAAGACTTTCATACTAGGAGAGGGAGTAGAGCATATTCCTTCTCGACTTTTTGCCTATATGTCAAATCTCAACTCGGTGACAATCCCGAGCACTGTGACTTCAATTGGTAACTATGCCTTCACCGGTTGCAGTGGCTTGACCTCGGTAACGTGGAATGCGATAAATTACGATGATAAACTCGATTCATCATCTACACCTTTTTACAATATGACTGGTCTCAAAACTTTCGTAATAGGTAATGCTGTTGAGAAAATCCCCAATTATCTATGTTGTGGTTGCTCGGGATTGACATCTATGACGATTCCCAATTCTGTCACCTCGGTAGGGGCACATTCTTTCTACGGTTGCAGTGGATTGACCTCACTTAATATTGGTAATTCAGTGACGACAATTGGGGTCAGTGCTTTTTACGGATGTAGCGAATTGACGTCATTGGATATACCTGCTTCAGTGACGACCATCGGTCAAGAAGCCTTTGAGAATTGCACTGGCTTGACCTCGGTTACTATACCCAACTCTGTGACAACGATGGGCGATTTAACATTTAAAGGCTGTACAAACCTCACCACAGTGACACTTAACAATAATGCTATAGTATCTTCTGGTTATAGTTTTGCATCAGGAACAACAAGTATTATTGGAAAATATTTTGTTCCGCAAGTGACTACAGTTATTATTGGTGAAGATGTGACGAGTATTGGAGAATGTGCTTTCTATAGTTGCAGCGGTTTGACATCTATTACGATTCCAAACTCTGTTACGACGATTGGTCGCGAGGCTTTCAGACTTTGTAAGGGGTTGACTTCGATAATCATCCCTAATTCGGTTACATCATTGGATGCATATATATTTCAAGATTGCAGCGCATTGACTTCAGTGGATATTCCCAACTCAATTACATCAATAAGTGCTGGTTTTTTATATGGTTGCAGCAGCTTAACCTCAGTTGAAATCCCCCGTTCTGTGATTTCAATTGGATACCAAGCTTTCTTTGCTTGTCGTGGCTTGACCTCAGTTTTAATACCTAATTCGGTAAAAACGATTGGAGGGAGCGCATTCTCATGTTGCAGTGGATTGGCCTCAGTGACAATCCCCAACTCGGTGACTTATATCGGCGCTTCAGCCTTTAATAGCTGTACGAGCTTAGCATCGATATATTCTAAAATACAAGACCCACAAAGTGTTAGTTATGGTAACACGAGTGACATATTTAAGTATGTGAACAATTCGACCTGCAAGCTCTACGTTCCCAATGGAACGAGAGCAACATATAAAGCCACCAGTCCGTGGAAATCCTTTGTTAACGTAATTGAGGTTGACTATGCCGAAATGGCTTGTGATGTGAACAGCGACGGCTCGGTGACAACCGCCGATATTACTGCGCTTTACAACTATCTGCTCAATGGAGATGAGACTTTTATTGCCACCGGCGATGTTGATGAAGATGGTTACATCACCACTAGCGATATCACAATTATTTACAACAACCTGTTAGGTTACTAAAGAAGTCGCATAACAATAAAAAATAGCCACTTGAGATAATTTTCTCAAGTGGCTTTGTTGTGTGTGACAATCAATCAGTTAGAAATTGTTGATAATTGTTTGTAATTGTATGATATATTAACTACTACGAGCGTCATTTGTGAGTAACAAAATATTTGTTTGATAAAACCCTGAAGAGCAGCGTATTGGTGGTTATTGAAGTTTTGGCAAGTTGTCGATGGCTGTCTCGTTGCCTAAGGCTGCGGACTTGGAGATCCATTCTTTGGCTTTCTGCACATCTTTCTTAATGCCGTAGCCACCGTAGTAGTAGCAGGTGCCAATGAGGTACATGGCGTCGGATGCAGCGTTGATGTTTTCAGTTTGCTTAGCAGCTTTCTCGAGCCACTTCAGGGCTTTTTTATAGTCCTGCTTGCATCCGTATCCGTTCTTGTACATCTCGCCGAGCGCCACTTGTGAATCGGCATAGCCTTTCTTGGCGGCTTTCTCGTAGAGTTTGAATGCCATGGTTAGGCTCTTGCCAACGCCTTTGCCTTCGGCGTAGCAGATGGCGAGGTTGTGGGTGCCGCGCACATCGCCTTTCTTTTGTGCGTCCTCAAAGTGTTTCACTGCCTGCGCATAGTCTCCAGCCAGGTAACATTCGTTGCCCTGGTAGATCATTTCCTCGATTGCCTCTTTCTTTGCGTCACGCTTCTGAGCTTGCGCCTGTGGCGCCATAGCTGTAGCAATAATGGCAACAAGAGCCACAATGCCAAATAGTCTCTTAAATGTCTTCATAATTTTAAAGTTATTAGTTGTTAATTTTTTAGTTGAGAGGGAAGAGGGGAGAGGGAAGAGGGGAGAGGGGAGAGGGGAGAGTGAAGAGGGGAGAGGGAAGAGTCAATTCACCATTCAGCATTCAGCGTTGAGAAGTACTATTCTTCGGTTTCTCCGCGGAGCTTGGCTTGGTGCTTGCGCTCTATCTCGTCGAGGATGATTTTGCGCATGCGCAGGTGTCCGGGGGTGATTTCCACATATTCGTCGGCCTTGATGTACTCAAGAGCCTCTTCAAGGCTGAATACGATGGGCGGTATGATGCGTGTCTTGTCGTCGGCACCGCTGGCGCGCATATTGGTGAGTTTCTTGTTCTTAGTGACGTTCACCACGAGGTCTTTCTCCTTGGTGTGCTCGCCCACGACCTGCCCGGCATAGACATCCTCCTGTGGGAAGATAAAGAAGCGTCCGCGGTCTTGCAGCTTGTCGATGCTGTAGGCAAATGCGGTGCCGCCTTCCATGGCGATGATAGAGCCGTTCACGCGTCGCACTATCTCTCCCTTCCATGGCTCGTAGCACGAGAACCTGTGCGCCATGATGGCTTCACCCGCACTGGCGGTGAGTACGTTGGTTCTCAGACCGATAATGCCTCGTGACGGAATCTTGAACTCCATGTGGATGCGGTCGTTTTGAGTCTCCATCGAGGTCATCTCACCTTTGCGTCGGGTCACCATGTCAATCATCTTGCTGGAATATTCCTCGGGTACGTTGATGGTGAGCGTCTCGATAGGCTCACATTTCACTCCGTCAATCTCCTTGATAATAACCTGTGGCTGACCTACTTGCAGCTCATATCCCTCACGGCGCATCTCCTCAATCAGCACGCTCAGGTGCAACACGCCGCGACCATACACTATCCATGAGTCGTCGTTCTCGCTTTTCTCCACACGCAGCGCGAGGTTCTTGTCGAGCTCGTGCATGAGGCGGTCGTGGATGTGGCGCGAAGTGACATATTTGCCTTCTTTGCCAAAGAACGGTGAGTCGTTGATGGTGAAAAGCATCGACATGGTGGGCTCGTCGATAGCAATGCGGGGCAACGGTTCGGGGTTGTCGAGGCAGGTGACAGTGTCGCCAATCTCGAAGCCTTCAAGACCGATGATGGCGCAGATGTCACCGCATTGCGCGCTCTCGACGTGTTTCTGGCCCATTCCTTCAAACACCCTCAGCTCCTTGATGCGCTGACGTGCCACGGTGCCGTCTTTTTTGCACAGCCCCACGTCTATGCCGTCGCGCAGCTCTCCACGGTGGATGCGCCCCACAGCGATGCGTCCCACATAGGTGTTATAGTCGAGTGATGTGATGAGCATTTGGGGGTCGCCTTCCACCACCTTAGGTGCGGGGATGTGCTCAATGATGGCATCGAGCACCGCTGTGATGTTGTCGGTGGGGTTGCGCCAGTCATCGCTCATCCATCCGTTTTTCGCCGAGCCGTAGATGGTGGGGAAGTCAAGCTGGTCCTCGGTAGCGTCGAGGTTGAACATCAGGTCGAAGACCGCCTCCTGCACCTCGTCGGGACGGCAGTTGGGCTTATCAACCTTGTTGATGACCACGATGGGCTTGAGACCTATCTGTATAGCCTTTTGGAGCACAAAACGCGTCTGCGGCATAGGTCCCTCAAATGCATCAACCAGCAATAGGCATCCGTCTGCCATGTTGAGCACACGCTCCACCTCGCCTCCAAAGTCGCTATGTCCAGGAGTGTCGATGATGTTTATCTTGTAATCTTTATAGTTGATTGAAACGTTTTTAGATAGGATAGTGATGCCACGTTCGCGCTCAAGGTCATTGCTGTCAAGGATTTGCGTACCCATGACTTGATTGTCGCGGAAGAGGTTTCCGGCAGCGAGCATCTTATCGACAAGAGTTGTCTTGCCGTGGTCAACGTGAGCAATAATGGCTACATTTCTAATGTTCTGCATAAGAATCTTTGTTTATCAAACTGCAAAGTTACGCAATTCTTGCAAAATAGCTACATCTTTTGGCAAGAAAAAGCCAATAGGAACATTTTTTAGACCGAGAAATGGGGTAGTGGTTTATTCTTGTAAAAGGTTTGCATAAAATGTAATAAAGATGTTTCTTAATAATATTATGTGTACTTGCAGATTTTTTTGTAATTTTGCACCTTTAAAAGAGTAAACTGAAGTTCTATAAACCAACTATGATAGATTTATTGTTCGAAACGAGCTGGGAGGTTTGCAACAAGGTGGGCGGCATCTATGCGGTGCTGTCAACCAAGGCGAAAACCTTGCAGTCACAATATAAGAACGTGGTGTTCATAGGTCCCGACCTTGCTCAAGGCGATGACAACCCGTTTTTTAAAGAGACAGCTACCGAGCTTGACGAGTGGCGGCAGCAGGCAAAACTGCCAGCGGGCATGACTGTGCGCACTGGCAAGTGGAATGTGCCTGGCAACCCAACGTGCGTTCTAGTGGGCTATAACTCGCTCTATGTGTATAAGAATGAGCTTTTTGCCGAGATGTGGCGCCGTTTTGGCGTAGATTCGCTTCATGCCTACGGCGACTATGACGAGTCGTGCATCTTCTCCTATGGTGCCGCTCTGGTGATTGAGAGCATTGTGACTTATAAAAATGTACAATGCACAATGCACAATGCACAAAGTGGAATGAGGGTAGTGGCTCACTTCGATGAGTGGACTACTGGCATGGGACTGCTATATGTTAAGTCGCGATTGCCACAAGTCGCTACGGTGTTTACCACTCATGCCACGAGCATAGGCCGCAGCATTTGTGGTAACGGCAAGCCCCTCTACGACTACATGACGGCTTACAACGGCGACCAGATGGCTCAGGAGCTTAACATGGAGTCGAAGCACTCACTTGAGAAGAGCGCTGCCCATGAGGCTGATGTGTTTACCACCGTTAGCGACGTCACCGCCCGCGAGTGCGAGCAACTGCTTGAACGCCGGCCAGTTGTCACCCCCAATGCTTTTGAGCAGAACTATGTCCCCAAAGGTGTGAAATATACCGCCACCCGCAAGGCTGCCCGTCAGCGTCTGCTCGACGTGGCAAGTGCCCTCAGCGGCGAGGAGCTTGGCAACGACTGTTTGCTCGTCGCCACCAGCGGCCGTTGTGAGATGCGCAACAAGGGCATCGACCTCTTCCTCGACACGATGAATGTGCTGCGCCACAGAGAGGCCGGGACCTTGAGCCGCAAGATTGTCGCTTTTGTGCTGGTGCCTGGTTGGACCGATGAGGCTCGCCATGACTTGAAAGATGCTTTGAAACGTCAAAAGGCGGTTGGGCTTTTCAATCCCATCATCACCCACACCATCCACAACGAGGACGGCGATGCCATCTATGGCAAAATGAACTACTTGGGCTTCAGAAACCAGCCCGATGATGATGTGAAGGTGATTTATGTGCCTTCTTATCTCAATGGTGACGACGGCATCTTTGATATGACCTATTATGACCTTCTCACCGGCTTTGACCTGACGATATTTCCATCTTATTACGAGCCGTGGGGATACACCCCTCTCGAGAGCGTGGCGATGGGAGTGCCCGCCGTCACTACTAACCTTGCTGGTTTTGGTCAATGGGTGGAGAAAGAGTGTGGAAACAATGCATTGAAGACTGGTGTGAAGGTGATTCATCGCACCGACTCCAACTATGACGAGGCACTTGCCGAGATAGTTGATAGCGTGATAGAGTTGAGCGACATGACCGTTAAGCAGCGCGACAAGTTGCGCAGCGCGGCGCGTGCAACCTCCAAGCTAGCCACTTGGGAACACTTTATGAAATACTATATTAATGCTTATTCTATAGCCGTTGATGAGGCGATGGCTCGCAAATAAGAAATAACTACTATCTTATTCAGCGATGTCGTCCTTATCAAACAAAAATAACAAAACATGACAAAAGCAACAAGAAATAATTCACGACAATAATTAATTTGTTGAATTTGTTAGTATTTGTTGACTTTGTTTGATTACTAATCAGTTAAAATCAAACTAGCTGAATATTCACGATAACTACTACTAGAAAAATAAATTCAAATTATTATATATGAAAATTAAAGTCAGTAACTCTAATTCTCCCGTGTGGAGAAATCTTACAGTGAAAAGTGAACTGCCCGCCAATCTGCAGAAGCTTGACGAGCTTTCTAAGAACCTGTGGTGGGTGTGGAACAGCGAGGCAAAGTCGATGTTCCATCATCTCGACCGCGACATTTGGCGCGCTTCGGGCGAGAATCCCGTGATGATGCTCAACAAGATGCCAGCCTCAAAACTTGAGGAGCTTAGCAATGATGCCGAGCTGGTGGCTAAGATTGACAAGATCTATGCTCACTTCAAGGAATATATGGATCAGCCCGTGCGCCCCGAGTTCCCCTCGGTGGCTTATTTCAGCATGGAGTATGGCTTGTGCAACGCCCTGAAGATTTACTCGGGTGGCTTGGGCATCCTCGCCGGTGACTATATCAAGGAGGCAAGTGACCGCCGCATCGACATGACAGCAGTGGGCTTCCTTTATCGCTATGGCTATTTCACCCAGACCCTCTCGATGGATGGTCAGCAGATTGCCAACTACGAGCCTCAGAACTTCAATCATCTGCCCATTGAGCCTGTTATCGACAAGGATGGTCAGCAGATGATTCTTGAGGTGCCTTATCCAGGACGTGTGGTGTATGCCAACATCTGGAAGGTGAACGTAGGCCGCATGAATCTCTACCTGCTCGACACCGACCTCGACAAGAACAGCGATTTTGACCGCTCAATCACTCACCAGCTCTATGGTGGTGACTGGGAGAACCGTATCAAGCAGGAGTATCTGCTAGGTATCGGCGGAATCCTCATGCTCAAGAAGCTTGGCATCAAGGCTCAGATATACCACTGCAACGAAGGTCATGCCGCGCTGCTCAACCTGCAACGCCTTGTTGACTATGTTCAGGAAGAGGGTTTGAGCTTCAACGAGGCTCTTGAGGTGGTGCGCGCTTCGTCGCTCTATACCGTACACACTCCCGTGCCTGCCGGTCACGACTACTTCGACGAGGGACTCTTTGGCCGCTATATGGGCGAGTTCCCCGCCAAGCTCGGCATCACTTGGAACGACCTGATGAACATGGGTCGCGAGAATCCCGACACTCAGGAGAAGTTCTCGATGAGCGTCTTCGCTCTGAACACTACCCAGGAGAGCAATGGCGTGAGCTGGCTCCACGGCGAGGTGTCGAAGAAGATGTTCTCGGGCGTGTGGAAGGGTTATGCTCCCGAGGAGTCGCACGTGGGTTACGTTACCAATGGCGTTCACATGCCCACTTGGGCTGCGTCGGAGTGGAAAGAGTATTATGCTAAGGTGTTTGGCGCCGATTACCTCAACAAGCAGGAAGACATGGCGACCTGGGCACCCATCCAAAACGTTCCCGACGAGGAGATTTGGGACTTGCGCATGCAGCTCAAGAACAAGTTCATCAACTTCGTGAAACGTGACTTCCGTGCCACTTGGCTCAAGAACCAGGGCGACCCCACCCGCATTATGTCGATTGTGGATAAGATTAACCCTAACGCGCTGCTCATTGGCTTCGCACGTCGTTTCGCCACCTATAAGCGCGCTCATCTGTTGTTTACCGACCTTGACCGCCTCTCGCGCATCGTAAACAACGAGAAATTCCCTGTTCAGTTCATCTTCGCCGGCAAGGCTCACCCTGCCGACGGTGCCGGCAAGGACTTGATTAAGCGCATTGTGGAGATTTCGAAGATGCCAGACTTCTTGGGCAAGATTATCTTCCTTGAGAACTACGACATGACAGTGTCGAAGCGTCTTATCACTGGCGTTGACATCTGGCTCAACACGCCAACCCGTCCTCTCGAGGCGTCGGGTACCAGTGGCGAGAAGGCCGAGATGAACGGTCTGCTCAACTTCTCGGTACTCGACGGATGGTGGTATGAGGGCTATCGCGAGGGTGCCGGATGGGCATTGACCTCGCACCGCACCTACACCGACCAATCGATGCAGGACAAGCTCGATGCAGCTACCATCTACTCGATGCTTGAGAATGAGATTATCCCTCTCTACTTCGCCAAGAACAGCAAGGGTTATTCTCCCGAGTGGATTCAGTACATTAAGAACTCTATCTCGCAGATTGCGCCCAATTACACCATGTCGCGCATGATGAAGGACTACATCGACCGCTTCTACAGCCCCGAGGCTGCCCGCAGCAAGAAGTTGCGTGCCAACGACTACGCCCTTGTGCGTGAAATAGTTGCTTGGAAAGAGCACGTTGCCGAGAAGTGGGACAACGTGGCGGTAGAGGACATGCAGCTCAGCGAGAGCTTCTACGACATTTCTATCAACGATGGCAAGGTAGAGGCTACAGTGAAGTTGAACACTGCTGGCTTGGGTCGCAGCGTGGGACTCGAACTCGTGGTATATCACGATGTTGATGGCGAGACCAAGTTCCATAGCACATTGCCAATGAAGGTGGTGGATGAGGACGGCGACATTCTTACTTACCGCCTCAACGACCGCATCAAGGACACCGGCATCTTCCGCCTCTCGTTCCGTGCATTCCCCTGGAACAAGAACCTGCCACACCGCCAAGACTTCGCCTTCGTGAAGTGGTTCTAAGTTCAGCTTCTTCTCATAGAATTGAAGATTGGTGATTAATGATGATGGAACATGCTTTCCTAAGAATCATCACTTGAATAACATTCTGCCCCGCCGATAACGGTGGGGCAGATTTTTTGGTAGTGCTCAAGTTTCCCATCTGTTCGAGTAATTTCTCTACTAAATTGCCACTTTCAAAAAAATCTCCTTTTCTTTGCTTATTAATTATATAATGTGTAAATTTGCAACAATTCACTGAGACTTGTAATGTCAAGTTTGATGTATAAGACTTTCTATAACTATAATTAAACGATTTCTTGTTTTATTTGTGACGATAACCGCATGCTTGGCACCTCTTCAGCTTCGCTGGTTTTGTTGGATTTTTGATTTTAATATTTTAAACTATAAATATTTATGAGAACTAAATTTTTTATCTTGGCAATCTGTGCTATGTTATTGCCATTTACTGGTTTAGGACAAGTACAATTGTCGAGCCTCGCGCCTAGCGAGGACCCAGTGAGTAACGATGTTGCCGCCGCGTTGCTGAGCAAAGTCTATATGCATCACCCTTCGTTGCTCAGCAAGACCGATGTGTGGCTAACATCGGCATTTGAGATCGAGCGCACATCAAAACAGAAAGACGGCTCGCGTGTGAG
>CALGGO010000011.1 GCA_937916085.1 uncultured Prevotellaceae bacterium
TGCCTGACCACAAAAAACACATTGTTGCTGTCCCAATGGTTGAGCAGGGCATAATAGATGTTGCGGAACACGCCGCTGTCACGGTTGGCGTTCTGATAAGCCACTGTGGACTTGCTCGGCGCACGGCTGATGCCAAGATGGTTCAAGTTGCCTGTCGCCGACCTCAATCCATTGGAGATGTCACGCACCGAGTCGCATTGAGAAAACTGACAGAACACCATGCTCACGAACTGGCTCCAAGTGTCATAACCCTTGCAGTGCTTGTCTGTGCCTGCTGTCCTGATTATTTTTCTGATAATTTCTTTCGGCAATTTGCCTATTACTTGAGAAAATAGTGTTATCTTTGTACTCATAAGAGGGGTGGGTTTATTTGCACTACTAAGGTAGTAATTTTCTACCTTGAATCAATCCCTCTTATTTCTTTTTTACAAAAATTATTTAGGACAATATTGGTCTCGACCCGAAAAGCGGAAACGAGTGCTGATAGTTGGTTTGTATCAATCATAATCTTTTGCGATTTTGTTGACAACAATCGTGCAAGCCGAGAGCAAACCAAGTTTACTTGAGTTTGCCGAGGCGCCGCCGATTGAAGCGATATTTATTTCGCAAAAGTAGATTGACAAGTTCACCTCGCAAAAGACACGCTGAGAAGGAAAATATTCGTACCTTTGCAGCGTAATTAGAACGATAAATCGGAATTTGAAAGCCTATTGGTGTCATTCCAAAAAAGAAGTTATTGTATGGCAACGATCATAAGAAAAGAAGAACGCGATTTCCAGCAGCATCCTGGAAGAATGGACGGTTGGCGTCTGATGACGGATATGTCCCGACAGAAACGGGGTTTGAATCCACAGTATTTGAACTTTGATATGCGGGAACTGCCTCCTCATCAATACAATTCAGCTTATCACTTCCACCGCTTTGCCGAGGAACTATTCCTGATGCTGACAGGTAGTGCCACACTCCGCACGCCTGATGGATTGACAGAAGTGCATCCGGGCGACATGCTTTTCTTTGAAGCCGGAGAAACAGGAGCACACCAGCTTTACAATCACACCGACGAACCTTGCACATATCTTGATCTACGCTCATTTATTGGTCATGACGTTTGCGAGTACCCTGATTCCGGAAAACTTATCCTAATGCCAACGGCAGAGACCTTCTGTAAAGATGAGCAGCACGCTTACTTCGAAGGGGAGCAGGGAGTGGATACTATCTGGAATAGGCTGAGTAAGCAATAACGAGTAAATTCCAATTTAGCAAACAAACACATAATATAATTCACTTAAAAAGGTCTTGGCAGAGACCAGAGCCGCGACTCGAAACACTCCAAGAAAATATGAAGAAAGTAATGTTTTTATTGGCAGTAGGAGCAATGTGCCTGACAGCCTGCGCCCAGAAGAAGGGCGGCGAGCGTGGTCCGCGTCAGGGTGGCCACATGGAGATCAACAAAGATTCAGACAGTACGTTTGTGGCCTTGAAAAATGAGACGTTGAAGAAGTTTAAGCAACTGACTTTCAACGACACTCAGACGGGCAAGACGATGGAGTACAACCTGCTGGTTCCCGAAGGAGCCGAGGCGGGTGAGAAGTTCCCCTTGGTGCTCTTCATGGCCGATGCCAGCACCGCCGGTAAGGAGGTGACGGCTCCGCTCACGCAGGGCTACGGCGCCTTGGAGTTTGCGTCCGACAGAGACCAGCAGCTGCATCCGTCTTTTGTGTTGGTTCCGCAATATACCGACTGGGTCGTGCAGGATGACTGGAGCACCACCGACGAGGTGGAGATGACCATACGCTTGCTTCAGAGCGTTTGCAGCCAGTACAACGTAGATACCAACCGCCTGTATACCACAGGGCAGTCGATGGGTGGCATGATGTCGTTCTACTTCAACATCACCCATCCCGACCTCTTTGCCGCCTCACTCTTCGTGAGCAGCCAATGGGACACCTCGAAGATGCAAGACTTCGGACGGAAGCATTTCTTCTACATCGTAGCCGGAGGCGACCAGAAGGCCTACGGAGGCATGCAAGACCTGGCAAAGGTGCTGAAGGATAATGGCGTTCGCGTTGATTCGGCATCATGGAGTGCCAAACTTCCCAGTCAAGAGCAGGAGCGATTGGCCGAGCAGCTGATAGCCCGTGGCGGCAACATCAACTTCATCAAGTGGGAAGCAGGAAGCGTGTTGCCAGAAACAGGACGTGCCATGGAGCACATGGCATCGTTCGACTATGGCTATAAGATTGCCGCGGTCAGAGATTGGCTTTTCAAGCAGAGTAAATAATTAAGGCATTCAATGTCGAGTCAAGACCAAAGAAAACAAAAGTTAAATCAAATAAACAATAATGAATATGAAGACAATCAAACTGTACAACGGCGTTGAGATTCCGCAGAGTGGGGAATAAAAAGGGGGAATACAGAAAAAACAAAAATCGCAAGCAGTTGATATGTAACTACTTGCGATTCAGAGTTGTGGTACCTCCAGGATTCGAACCGGGGACACATGGATTTTCAGTCCATTGCTCTACCACCTGAGCTAAGGCACCAACATGGTTTTGCGATTTGCGAGTGCAAAGTTACGTCAAGTTTTTGAGATGACCAAACTTTTTGCGCAAAAAAATCAAATTATATTCTAAAAACGCTCAAAAGTAGAAAAAAACAGACATAATACAGCTCTGTTTAAGAAAATATCCGTACCTTAGCAGGTTATTTCGCAAGAAAGCTAGCTTGCGGCAAACTAGCGAGCAACGCGAGCGGCAAACTAGCGAGCGTCAGCTTGCGGCAAACTAGCAAGCGTCAGCTTGCGGCAAACTAGCAAGCGTCAGCTTGCGGCAAACTAGCGAGCACAGCGAGCGGCAAACTAGCGAGCACAGCGAGCGGCAAACTAGCAAGCGTCAGCTTGCGGCTAACTAGCGAGCACAGCGAGCGGCTAACTAGCGAGCACAGCGAGCGACTAACCAGCGAGCGGCAAAACTATGGAACAGTTGATGCAATATATATGGCAACACCGGCTGTGGCGCGCCGACGATATGGTCACCAACGACGGCCGCCACGTGAGAGTCCTCGACCCAGGACTTCTCAACACCGACGCAGGTCCCGACTTCTTCAACGCCAAAGTGGAGATTGACGGACAGACGTGGGTGGGCAACATCGAGATCCATGTGCGCGCCAGCGACTGGAAACGCCACGGCCACGACAGCAACAGCGCCTACGACAGTGTGGTGTTGCATGTGGTCGATAAGGACGACGCGCCAGTCTATCGCACCAACGGCGAGCGCATCCCGCAACTGGTGCTGCAAGTGTCGCCACTGTTCAACATGAGCTACGACCAACTCATGAACAGCCATCAGGAACTGCCGTGTGCAGCCACCATCGCCACCGTGCCACGCCTGACCATCACCGAGTGGGTGGAGAGACTCGCCTTTGAGCGATTGCACAACAAGGTGGGACGGGTGCGCGAAATCCTTGAGCTCTACCACGGCAGCTGGGAAGAGGTGTGCTACGTCACTGTGGCGAGGAACCTGGGCTTTGGCATCAACAACGAGGCCTTTGAACGACTGGCACGACGCACCCCGCTGCGACTGCTGCACAAGCACAGCGACTCGCTATTGCAAATCGAAGCGCTGCTCTTTGGGCAAGC
Source organism: uncultured Prevotellaceae bacterium (assembly GCA_937916085.1). Taxonomy (GTDB): domain Bacteria; phylum Bacteroidota; class Bacteroidia; order Bacteroidales; family Muribaculaceae; genus Sodaliphilus. Next base: position 3,638 of record CALGGO010000011.1, read on the forward strand.
TGGCCTGCTCGACCCCTCGGCAGCCGGTGCCGACGACTACTACCGCCACCTGTGTTCGGAGTATGCCTTTCTTGCCAACAAATTCTCGCTGCGCCCCATGGAGAGCGAGGCGTGGAAGATGTTCCGCATCAGGCCACAGAACTTCCCTTACCGCCGCATAGCGATGCTGGCGCAACACATAGAGGGCGGCTTCAACCTGATGAGCAGGATTCTCGACGCCAACGGCGAGAAAGAGCTGCGCCAGCTCTTCCAGGTGGAGCTCACGGGCTACTGGAGCAACCATTTCTCCTTTGGCAAGCCCAACGAGCGTCCCACGTTGGCACTGAGCGGCAAGTCGATAGACATCGTGCTCATCAACACCGTGGCACCACTCTACTACGCCTACGGCGAGATAACCGGCAACTATGCCCTCATCGACAAGGCGATAAGCCTGCTCGAGAGCCTTAAACCTGAGAGCAACTCGATAGTCAAAACATTTGTGGCAGCAGGCATGGAGTGCGACAGCGCGCTCACCTCGCAGGCCCTCATCGAGCTCCGCCGCAGCTACTGCGACGCCCGCAAGTGCATCTACTGCAAGATTGGGCACCGCCTGCTGAGCGAGAGCGCACACCGATAACAAATTAACAAACAAATCAATAACTACTTTATTAAAACTACAAACAACATGAAAAAAGTTCTATTAATGGCAGCAATTTCGTGCCTGGGACTGATGAGTGCCCACGCCGAGACTGTGGTGCCGCTATCTTATGGTAATTTCGACCAGTGGATCACACGACACATTAAGGAGTCGGCAGTCCTCGGAGGCCAAGAGAAAAAGGTTTTTGAGATTGGACCAAAGCAAGTCATCAATGGCGCTAAAGCCTATAACAATATGGGCGGCTCTCCATGGGCAACCAGCAACATTCTTGCCAAGGTAATGGGCATTGTGAAAACCAGCAATGCCGTGTTCCCCGACGTTCACGGAAACGGATTCTGTGCTAAGCTCACCACCATGATTGAGCACTGCAAAGCCGTGGGAGTCATCAACGTGGATGTACTGGTATCGGGCACTATCTTCATGGGACAGATGATGGAGCCGGTGAGCAGCACCAAGAACCCTTACAGCAAGATGAACATGGGTGTGCCATTCACCAAAAGGCCTAATTTCCTGCAATTTGACTACAAAGTGAATGTTCCTTCGGGACAGAGAATCTACTCTAGCGGCTTCGGAAGCAAGAAGAACCTCCCTGGACAAGACTACGCCGAGGTATTCATCCTCTTGCAACGCCGCTGGGAAGACAGCAAGGGCAACCTACACGCCGCACGCGTGGGCACCGGCCGCCAACGCTTTGGAAAGACTGTTGCCAACTGGATAAACAAGCACCGCATCCCCATCTGGTATGGTGACATCACCAAACACGCTGGCTACCAGTCCTACATGGGCCTCATCCCCAAAGAAAAGTCCTACTATGCCAAGAACAGCAAAGGCAAGATGGTTCCCGTTATCGAGGAGAAATGGGATGACGCCAACGCCACTCCCACCCACATCATCGTGATGGCATCCTCGGGCTGCGGCACTGCCTACACCGGCACCCCCGGCATGGCGCTGTGGATCGACAACATCTCGCTGGTGTATTGATCGGCTTCGCCGATGATTAGGGATTAAGGATTAGAGATTAGTGAAAGTCGCATAAAAACAAACACTATGGCAAAGGAAGTGGGGCAGACCCCGATGATGAGACAGTTCTACGAGATGAAGGCGAAGCATCCCGACGCTTTGCTGCTCTATCGCGTGGGCGACTTTTATGAGACCTACGGCAACGACGCTATCATTGCCAGCGAAATCCTGGGCATCACGCTCACACGGCGCTCCAACGGCACCGGCGGCAAGAACCTGGAGATGGCGGGCTTCCCTCATCACGCCCTCGACACCTATCTGCCCAAGCTGGTGCGCGCCGGCAAGCGTGTCGCCATCTGCGACCAGCTCGAAGACCCTAAGCTCACCAAGAAACTCGTGAAGCGCGGCATCACCGAGCTTGTCACGCCTGGTGTGGTGATGGGCAACACCCTCCTCGACCGCAAGGAGAACAACTTCCTTGCTGCCGTGCATTTTGGTAAGAAGGCCACCGGCGTGGCGTTCCTCGACATCAGCACGGGCGAGTTTCTCGCCGCCGAGGGCTCAGTCGATTATGTCGATAAGCTGCTCAGCAACTTTGCCCCCAAGGAGGTGCTCATAGAGCGCAGCAACCGCACCCGTTTCCAGCAGTCGGCATCGTCGAAATATCTCACCTTTGAGATGGAAGACTGGATTTTCACCGAGGAATCGGCTACCGACCGCCTGCTCAAGCACTTCGAGACCAAGAACCTGAAAGGTTTCGGCATCCAGAACATGACGTGCGCCATCGTAGCCTCGGGAGCCATACTCCACTATCTCGACCTGACGCAGCATACCCAAATCAAGCACATCACCTCGCTCGCACGCATCGAGGCAGAGCGTTATGTGCGCCTCGACAAGTTCACAGTGCGCAACCTCGAACTCATCGCCCCGATGGCCGACGACGGCAAGAGCCTGCTCAGCGTCATCGACAACACCCTGTCGCCCATGGGCGCGCGTCTGCTGCACCGATGGATGATGTTCCCGCTCAAAGACGTGAAAGCCATCAACCGCCGCCTCGACGTGGTGGAGTACTTCTTCAAAGACACCGAAGGTCGTGAGTTGCTAAAAGAGCAACTTGAAGTGATAGGCGATATTGAGCGACTGGTATCGAAGGTGGCGGCGGCACGCATCTCGCCACGTGAGCTGGTGCAGCTAAAGTGCGCCCTGCAAGCTATCAATCCCATCAAGCGGATGTGCGAACACAGCGACAGCGAGGTGCTCTACAGCTTTGGCGAACAGCTCAACCCCTGTCCGCTCATCAGCGACCGCATAGAGCGCGAGCTCAACCCCGACGCACCCAGCCAGGTAAACCGCGGCAACGTGATACGCAACGGCGTGAGCGACGAGCTCGACGAGCTGCGCAACATCTCTTCGAGCAGCAAGGACTACCTGATGCAGCTGCAACAGCGTGAGAGTGAGCGCACTGGCATCCCAAGCCTGAAGATTGCCTACAACAACGTGTTTGGCTACTACATCGAGGTGCGCAACACCCACAAGGACAAAGTGCCCGAGGAGTGGATAAGAAAGCAGACCCTAGTCAGCGCCGAGCGATACATCACTCCCGAGCTCAAAGAGCTGGAAGAGAAAATACTGGGTGCCGAGGAGAAAATCATCACTATCGAAAACCAGCTCTTCAACGAACTGGTAGCGGCAGTGAGCGACTATATCCCTGCCATCCAGAATGACGCGACGCTCATCGCCCAGCTCGACTGCTTGCTCTCCTTTACCCGCGTGGCACTCGAGAACCGCTACAACCGCCCCGTTGTAGATGACTCCCTTGACATCGACATCACCGAGGGCAGGCACCCCGTCATCGAGAAGCAACTACCTGTGGGAGAGGTGTATGTGCCTAACAGCATACAACTGAGCAACGACGAGCAGCAGGTGATGATTATCACTGGTCCCAACATGGCGGGTAAATCGGCGCTACTGCGTCAAACCGCCCTGATAGTGCTCATGGCGCAGATTGGCTCCTTCGTTCCTGCCGAGGCGGCACGCATAGGCATCGTCGATAAGATTTTCACACGCGTGGGTGCCAGCGACAACATCTCGCTTGGAGAATCCACCTTTATGGTGGAGATGACCGAGGCATCGTCAATCCTCAACAACCTGAGCGAGCGCAGCCTCATCCTCTTCGACGAGCTGGGGCGCGGCACCAGCACCTACGACGGCATCTCAATAGCCTGGTCCATTGTGGAATACATCCATGAGACGCAGGCACATCCCAAGACGCTCTTCGCCACACATTATCACGAGCTTAACGAGATGGAGAAGACCTTCAAGCGAGTGAAGAACTACAACGTGAGCGTGCGCGAGATGAACGGCAAGGTGGTGTTCCTGCGCAAACTTGTGCGCGGCGGCAGCGAGCACAGCTTTGGTATCCACGTGGCGAAGCTCGCCGGTATGCCCAAGACCATCGTGCATCGTGCCGACGAGGTGCTTAAACGTCTGGAACAGAACAGCAACAATGACTCGCTGAGCAAAGACCTCGACGATGTAGCCAACAACCGCAACGGCGTGCAGCTGTCGTTCTTCCAGCTCGACGACCCCGTACTAAGCCAAGTGCGCGACGAGATCCTCAACACCGACATCAACAACCTCACCCCCATGGAGGCGCTCAACAAGCTTAATGACATAAAATCAATAATCACGGGGAAGAGATAATGCAGAATGCAGAATATCTAGATATCTAGAAAAAATTTAAAACAATAAAAAATAGCCATGCGCAGAGTCTTTATATCTTTAATAATGTGCGTCGCCGCGATTGGGGCGATGGCACAGCCACAGCTCGCTCAACAGCAGCTCGCAGCCAACCACAACCGTAGCGCCAGCAACCATTATGCCTACCCCTACCCTGCCGAGCAACCGCCTCAGCTGACCCCTGCTCCAGCAGGATATGAGCCGTTCTTCATCAACCACTACGGGCGTCACGGCAGCCGATGGCTCACTAAGCAGAGCAGCTATGACAAACCGGTGGAAGCCCTCGAGATTTTACAGAAAGAAGGCGCTTTGACCAAGCAAGGTGAGGTGCTGCTCAACGATTTGCGCAAAGTGGCTATGGAGGCCCAAGGGCGTGTGGGCGAGCTAAGCGATGTGGGCGCCGAGCAGCATAAAGCTATAGCCCAACGCATGTGCGAGAATTTCCCGCAGGTGTTCTCGGGCGACGCACGCATCGACGCACGTTCCACGATATGGATTCGCTGCATTCTCTCGATGGGCAACGAAACCGCCGAGATTAGCGCCTTTAACCCCCGCGCTCGCATCTTCACCGACGCCAGCTACCACGATATGTACTACACGGGATGGGGCTACGGCGAAGACACCCTCGCTAACCCTCAACGCAAAGCCATTCGCCACATCAGCGACAGCATCTTTAACGCTCACATCAACGCCTCGCGCTTCATGGGCCAAATTGTGAACGACACAACAGCTATCGCCGGCAGGTTTAAGAGCGCGAAGTTTATGGAGGCGGTGTTTGACATTGCCGGCAGTCTCCAGAATCACCATGTTTTTGACGACATGAACCTTTTCTCCTATTTCACCGACGAGGAAATCTATGAGCTTTGGAAAACAAAGAACATATACTGGTATCTGCAATGGGCAAACTCGCCGCAGGGCGGGAACCGTATGCCATTCATCGAGAGGGCATTACTTACCAACATGATAGAGACCGCCGATGCCGCCATCGCCGACCGTGACCACCACGGCGCAGCACTGCGATTTGGCCACGAGACCTGTGTGCTGCCACTGGCATGCATGCTCGAGATTGACAACGTGAACTACAGCTGCGACGACCTCAACACCCTGCACGAGACATGGCGCAACTACGAGATTTTCCCTATGGCATGCAACATCCAGATGGTGTTCTACCGCAATGCCAGCAACGACATCCTAGTGAAAGTCCTCTTCAACGAGCACGAGGCTAAACTACCCTTCCACACCGACAGCTTCCCCTACTACCGCTGGAACGACATCAAGCCCTACTACCAACAGAAACTCAAAACCCCCATCACCTGGCCGAAGTAGAGAATCGAGTATCGTGGATCGAAGAACGGGGATCGAGGATCGGGAATCGGGAATCGAGGATCGTGGATCGGGAATCGAGGATCGAGGATCGGGGATCGGGGATCGTGGTCCTTAGCCACTCCTAGCTATTCCTAGCTATTCCTACCCATTCCTAGCTACTCCTATCACCCCTATTTCTAAAAAAAGCAAAAAACTGACATTTTTTCAGTTTTTTGCTGTATCTTTGTAGCCGCAAATGGCGACAAGGAATGTCACAATCACCCTATCGCCTTAAAAATCAAGAAAATAATGGATAATAACGATATAACACAAGATACCCAAGAGCAACAGCCCATCAAGCCCATGGTGCTCGACTATAATGACGTGTGCAAGATAGCGCCATTCTTCAAGGGCAAGGAGAAGCTGGTGAACAGGGTCTTTCACTGGCTTGCCGTCGATAAGACCAACGACTACCACAAGCGCAACATGCACCTCTCGGGCCCCGATTTCTCACATAGGATGTTTGAGGAACTCGGCGCCCCGGTAACCATAAGAAACGAGCAGGTGCTCGACAGCCTGCCCGACGGACCGTTCATCACGGTGTCGAACCACCCCTACGGAGCCCTTGACGGTATGTCACTTATCGACATTGTTGGGCATCACCGCCCCGACTTCAAGGTGATGGTGAACTTGATACTCAACAACATTGGCGCTCTACGGCCCAACTTTATTGCGGTTGACGCTCTCGCAAGTGACGACCCCGAAAAGCGCGCCGTGTCGGTAAAAGGCATCACCGATGCCATGCGCCATGTGAGACAAGGTCACCCTCTAGGATTCTTCCCCGCAGGAGCTGTATCGAAACTCACCTGGGAACTCAGGATTCAAGACCGTGAGTGGCAACCTTCGGTGGTGCGCATCATCCAGAAGCTCAAAGTGCCTGTAGTTCCCATCTATTTCCACGGTCATAACAGTTGGATATTCACCGCTTTAGGGATGATTGACTGGCGACTGCGCACTCTGCGCCTGCCCACCGAGGTCTTCAACAAGAAAGGCTATGACTTCCGCGTGTCGATAGGCGACATCATCACTCCCGAGACAATGGCTCAGTACAGCACCCCCGAAGAATTAGGAGCATTTTTGAAACAACAAACCTACAATTTGAAAAAATGGCAAAAATAACCGACAACGACATCCGCACCACCATGCAGCGCTATGGCATCATAGGCTCGGCGCCAGCTTTGGTAAACGCTGTGAAACGAGCTCTCATCATCGCGCCTATCGACATTTCGGTGCTCATCAATGGCGAGAACGGTACGGGTAAAGAGTTCTTTCCCAAGATAATACACGACAATAGTCCGCGCAAGCACAAGAAATACATTGCCGTGAACTGCGGCGCCATTCCTGCCGGTACCATCTCAAGCGAACTCTTCGGACACGAGAAAGGGTCGTTCACCAGTGCCGAGAAGGAGCACGCTGGATATTTCGAGGTCGCTAATGGCGGCACCATCTTCCTCGACGAGGTCGCCGACCTCACGCTCGACGCACAAGCACGACTGCTTAGAGTCTTGGAATCAGGAGAATACCTGCGAGTAGGCTCCTCCGAGGTGCGCAGCACCAACGTGCGCGTGGTGGCTGCCACCAACAAAGACCTGCTGCAGATGGTAAATGCCGGCGAGTTCCGAGAGGACTTGTTCTATCGCATCGCTGCCATCCGCATCGAGGTGCCACCCCTGCGCGAGCGCGGAGAGGACATCAAGATGCTTGCCACAAAGTTCAGCTACGACTACGGCGAGCAGCACCGCCGTCCGCCGCTGATGTTTGACGACAGTGCCTACCGCCAGCTCATATCGTTCAGCTGGAGCGGCAACGTGCGCGAGCTACAGAGTCTGATAAGGGAGATGTCGTCATTCGAGAGCGGAGTAGTCACCGGCGACGTGGTAAAAAAATACCTCAGCCAAAAGAACCATAGCGGCAATCTGCCTGTGGTATATGACAAGGTGCAGCACGACTACACCCAGGAGCGCGAGCTCATCTTCAAACTCATCATGCAGATGCAGAGCGAGTTGAAAGAGCTCAAAGAGACCGTAGCCAATGCCAACATCGCCTCCAAGCAGCAAGGCAACAAACTGCATCTGAGCAGCAACATCAACGATCTGCAGCGTCAGAGCTCACGGCTCACAACTATCAATAACGATGACGACCTTGTGTGGCAAAACGTTGCCGAGGATTTAGACATTGACAAGGCGCCACGCAGCCAGCAGTCTAGGCACTCCTTCAGCGACATCAAGGCTACTGCCATCGATGTGGAAGAGGACAAAATCAAGACCCTCGAAGACACCGAGAGAGAGGTGATTATCAACGCCATAGAGCGCAACCACGGTCGTCGCCGCCAGACCGCCGAGGAGTTGGGCATAAGCGAGCGCACCCTCTACCGCAAGATTAAAGAATATGGTCTCGAATACCGCAACAACCGTAAGTGACACTATGCGCACCACAACCAAGATACTCATCGCACTGCTGGTAATGGCTATAACGCAGTCGTGCATCAGCTATAAGTTTAACGGGGCGGCACTCGACTACAACAAGTACAAAACCGTGTCGTTTGGAAACATCCCCATCCGCGCCGCACTCGTCTATCCGCCTCTGCAACAGCTGTTTCAAAACAAGCTGCAAGACGTGGTGACACAGCAGACGCGACTTCAGCAAATCGACAACCCCAATAGCGACCTGCGATTTGAGGGCGAGATCACCAACTACAGCCTCTCGCCACAGGCGGTGGGCGAGAATGCCTACGCCACGCGCACGCGTCTCACCATCAGCGTGAGAATCAGGTATATCGACAACGTGAACGACGCACTGAGCAACGACGTCACCGTCTCGGCGTACCGCGACTTCGACAGCAACCAGCTGCTCATCGACGTGCAAGACCAGCTATGCGAGGAAATCAGCGCCGAGCTAGTGGATCTCATCTTCAACCAAACAGTGGGAAACTGGTAGTCTTTTTTAATGCTGAATGCTGAATGCTGAATGCTGAATGCGGAATGCAGAATGCGGAATGCAGAATGCTGAATGCTGAATCTAGAATCTCTAGGAAATCTAGAAAGTCTAGAAAGTCTAGAACTTCTAGTTAATCTAGTAAATAACAAAACTTGAATCTTTTTAACGACATAGAGATGATGCTGAGCGAGGGCAAGATGCCTGAACAGCAGTGGGTTGACGAGGCAACTCGCCAGCACCCATATTTCACGCTGCCATTGCTCTTGCAGCTCAAGCACAGCGGTGACGACGACACCATGCAGCGACTTGCCGTGATGAGCCCCGACCGCCGTGACCTCGCCATCGTGGTGGGGAAAGCGCCAGCAGCTTTTGCCAACTTCTACCCCACCGAAGACTCTGCGTCGCCCAATGCCGAGGAGGCTATCGACCTCTTCCTCAACACCTTTGCTGGTGGCAGCAGCCAAAAGGAGATTGACGCCCTGAGCAACGCCATCTTCAATCCCACACCCGACTATGCCGACATCCTTGCTGCTCAGCATGGCGACGACAGCCAAGTCGCCGCCAACAAGGAAGACGAGCTCATCGACAGCTTCATCGCCCACTCGCGCAAGCAAGAGCAGGAAGCTATAGCCAGCAACCCACTAGCCGAACGCCACATCGAGCAGGAAGAAGTGGAGCAAGTGGCACACGACGCAGTGGAGGAATCTACCCAAAATGATAGTTCCATGCTCAGCGAGAGTCTGGCAAAAATGTACATCGCCCGTCATAAATATTCTAAAGCTCTTGAAATTATTGAGAGCATAAATTTGAATTTTCCAGAAAAAAGTATTTACTTTGCAGACCAAATTCGGTTTTTGCGCAAAATTGTGCTTAACGAAAACATTAAAAACAAACTATAACTATTTGATAAAATGGCAGTTACAATTTCAATTCTTATCTGTTTAGCATCAATCCTGCTGATTGGTGTGGTTCTCATTCAGAAGTCAAAAGGTGGCGGTCTTGCCGCTAGCGCCAGCAATTATAACCAATTTATGGGTGTTCGCAAGACTACCGACTTTGTTGAGAAGGCTACTTGGGGACTTGCTATCTTCATTTGCGTGCTTAGCATTGCTAGTGCGTTCCTCGCATCTCCCAAGAATGCTCAAAAAGACGCTAACACTCCTGATATCACAAATATGAAAACCACCACGCCTCAGCAAGAGAACACTGGGAACGCTTTCCCAACTACTCCTGCTCAGCCAGGCGCTACCAATCAAAATGGTGGCAAGTAATTGAGTGCTAAATAATGATGTCATCAAAGGGGAGAATGTCTCTCTTTTGATGACATTTTTTTGCTCCTCTCGCTATGGCACAGCCCAATATCGACATTCTCAAGAAACGGTTTGACGCCTATCTGCGCATCGAGAAAGGCCTATCGCAAAACACCGCCGCAAGCTACTGCCGCGATGTGGAGCACCTGTTGCAGTATGCCAGCGACAACGGCAAGGGTGTCAACGACATCACGCGGCACGACCTGGAGCTCTTTCTTGGCACGCTCCACGACCTGGGCATCTCGCCACGCTCGCAGGCACGCGTCATTTCGGGCATCAAGAGCTTCTACAAATTCCTCAAGATGGAAGGCGTCATCGACGTCAACCCCACCCTGCTGCTCCCCGCGCCGCGCATCGGGCGACACCTGCCCGAGGTGCTCACCCTCAGCGAGATCGACAGCATGATATCGAGCATCGACCTCTCCAAGCCGCAAGGCCAGCGCAACCGAGCCATCATCGAGGTGCTATATGGCTGCGGACTGCGCGTCTCGGAGCTGGTAGAGCTGCGCATGTCGCAAATCTTTGAGCAAGAGGAATATATCACCGTCATCGGCAAAGGCGACAAGCAGCGGCTAGTACCCATCTCGCAAGAGGCACTGGAGCAGATAAACCTCTATGTGGAGCAAACCCGCAGCAACCAGGTGGCGAAACGCGGCTGCGAGGACATCCTCTTCCTCAACCGACGTGGCGGACGCCTCACGCGCGTGATGATTTTCTACATCATCAAGGAGCTGTGTCAGCTGGCGGGCATCCGCAAGACGGTGAGCCCTCACACCCTGCGCCACTCCTTCGCCACTCACCTGCTAGAGGGCGGCGCCAACCTGCGTGCCATTCAGCAGATGCTCGGCCACGAGAGCATCGAGACCACCGAAATATACGTACACATCGACCGCTCCACCCTGCGACAAGAAATCCTCACCCACCATCCCCGAAATCAAATGCACAACTCATAATGCACAATGCAGAATGCGGAATGCAGAATCTAGAATCTAGAATCTCTAGAACTTCTAGAACATCTAGAATATCTATAAAAATTTAGTAAAACACTCTGAACTATGAACTATAAAAACTCTCCTCGCCGGGGGCCTGCTACTGATAATGTGGCGAAGCTCACCATCAAAGAAGACGGCACATTGCTCGCCGCTGCCGCTGCGCTGCTGCCCGACCACAAACCCACCAAACTCAAGTCAATGCTGCGTCACAACCAGCTGGCAATCAACGGCGTGCCATCTACACAGTTTGACCATCCCGTGAGCGCTGGCGACCAGCTGTGGGTAAACTTCGACCGTTCCTTCCAGGTCTTCAGCCATCCGCGCGTGAAGCTCGTCTTTGAGGACAACGACATCATCGTCGTTGACAAAGGCTATGGCGTGCTATCTACCGCTGCCGGCAAGCCCAGCGACGACACCGTGTATAATATAGTGAAGAAGTATGCACGAGGCTTTAGCGACAAGGCCAGCGTCTATGTCGTGCACCGCCTCGACCGCGACACCTCGGGGCTGATGCTCCTCACTCGCACCAAGCAGGCGCGCGACAAGCTCATCAGCAACTGGAACAACATGGTCATCGAGCGCAAGTACATCGCCGTCGTCGAGGGCAAGGTGGAGCAGAAAGAGGGTATCGTCAAGAGTTTACTCGCCGAGAACCCCGACACCTACGAGATGTATTCCACCGACGACAAGAAGCTCGGACGCCTGGCAGTGACACGCTACCGTGTAGTAAAGCAGGGACGCCGCTTTGCAATGGTGGAGCTCGAGATAAAGACTGGGCGCAAGAACCAAATAAGGGTTCACATGCACGACCTGGGCAACCCCGTGAGCGGAGACCGCAAGTATGGCGGCAAGCCCAGCCCCATCAATCGCATCGCCCTCCACGCCACCACCCTCACCATCGTTCACCCCATCACAGGAAAAGCGGTGACCTTCACCTCCCCTGTCCCCGACAATTTCAACACGCTGCTATGATAGCAAAGCGATTGAGATTCTGGGGGGGAGTGGTCGAGCGGTCGATTTTTCGAGCGGTCGTGTGTTCTAGTAATAGATTTTTAGATTAAATTAATAACGACTTGGTGATTTTTTTTCATTTTTCTTGCATTTTTGTTTGTTAGTTTGATTTTTTTTTCCTTAATTTGCACAATCTTTCTAGTGAAGCGCAGTTTTTGCGCACACTAATTTACGACTGAATGACGTGACTAATAAATAATAATTAAACATTTAACCTAAAAATCATTTTTAAAATGAAGAAAATTTTCACTCTTTTTGCAGCTGCTATGTTAGGCCTCTGCGCTTTTGCTCAGATGCCCGAAACTTGCCCTTCGGAGCTTAGCCTCAAGTTGCTCGACGGTTCTCAAGACAACCTTGTAAAAGTTGAACTTATGCTGACAAACTCAAGCATGAACCTCAACGGCTTCAATGTTGAGATTGAGAGAAACAATGAGACTGTTCTTTTCAGAAAATCAGGCGGTGAGTACTTCAGCGCTGCTGGTTATGGCAACGTAATCCTCCAAAGATGGGAGACCACTATGGGTGAGGATGAAGACACTGGCGATGAGATTGAGATTCCTGTAACTGATGACATGCGCGAAAACAAGTTGTACCAAATGTGCGACGTCAAGAACAACGTGAAAGACAATGGCAACTTGGTTATGATTGAGCTTCTCTCTACTCTCGACTGCCGTTTCTTCCCAGTTCTTGGGCAGCCCACAGCTATCGGCGTGTTCTACATGAACTTCAGAAACGCTGCTAAGGACGGTGATCTTCCCGAGTGCACACTTTACGCTCCAACAGAGCCCAGCCGCTACTCGTTCTCTTACACCGGTGGTGTTGAGGGTACCCGCGCATGGACTCCCGATAGTCCTATTGAGTACACTCTCGTTAAGAATGCTGACGGCACAGTTTCTGAGAAGGTTGAGACCGCTATCAATAGCGTAATCACCGACAAGGCTGTTGACAACCGCATCTTCGACCTCCAGGGCCGCGAGCTCCAGAGCGTTCCCGAGCACGGAATCTACATCCAGAACGGCAAGAAGTATGTTAAGTAATCATTCTTAACTGCTGCAACGCAAAGAAACCACCCGCAACCCGGGTGGTTTTTTGTTTCTCAATTACTCCCCACACAACTTTTTTCATTCAAAAAGTCGCGAACTGAGTTCGTCAAAAAGCCTGCTTACGCAGGATATTTATTAACCATCTAGGATCATTAAATCATTCCGAGCTTGCGAGGCTTTTTGACACCGAGAGGTGCAGCTTTTTGAACACATTGAGACCTCATGGCAGAACAACGATTCTATTTCAACCTTAAAAACAACTAATCAGTTATGCTAGTTGTTTAGATGTTGTTACTGTTGTTTGATATACCGTGGGAAAAAAAATCATTTTTTTCGTGTTTTTTTCTAAAAATGTTTGGTTGTTCAAAAAACTTTTACTTATTTTGCATTGAATTCTAGGCGAAGCTCATTACGAGAGCTTCAAATAGGACAATTTATCATCTACTGAATGACGTGACTTATAAATAATTATTAAATTTTTAACATTAAAAATCGATTTAACATGAAGAAAATTTTTACTCTTTTTGCAGCTGCTTTGGTAGGTTTCTGCGCTTTTGCTCAAGAATGCCCATCGCAACTTCAATTCGCTTTGCTTAACGCAAGTGCTGTTAACAAAGTTGAGATTGAACTTCAGCTCACCAATTCAAGCTTGAACCTCAACGGCTTCAACATGCAGGTTGAAAAAGCCGAGGGTAGCGAGAGCTTGGTTTTCAGAAAATCAAACGGTGAGTATTTCCAAGTTACTGGTTATGGTAACGTAATCCTCCAAAGATGGGAGACCACTATGGGTGAGGATGAAGACACTGGCGATGAGATTGAGATTCCTGTAACTGATGAGATGCGTGAGGACAAATTGTCTAGCAAGTTAGACAACAAGAGCGCCATCAACCCTAATGGTCAGTTAGTTATTGTACAGATTCTCTCTACTCTCGACTGCCGTTTCTACCCAGTTCTTGACACTCCAACTGGCATTGGCAAGTTCTTCCTCAACATGAGCAATTGCGAGGATGGAGATTACAGAATCTTCACTCCATACACCGCTCAAGGTTTGTCGTTCTCTTACACCGGTGGTCCAGAGCCCAAGGATTCTTGGCAAGCTGACGCTCCTATTGATATAACTCTCAATAAGAACGGTAATGAGATTACAGTAACTGGCATCAGCACTATCGCTGTTGATAAGCCCGTTGACAACCGCATCTTCGACCTCCAGGGCCGCGAGCTCCAGAGCGTTCCCGAGCACGGAATCTACATCCAGAACGGCAAGAAGTATGTTAAGTAATCATTCTTAACTGCTGCAACGCAAAGAAACCACCCGCAACCCGGGTGGTTTTTTTATTGTGGCTGTGGCATTACTTCAAGAACTTGCCAGCATGCCCTTTCTCGACAACTCGAGCACTCGAGCAATCGAGGAATCAATCAATCAATCAATCGAGCACTCGATCAATCGAGCACTCGAATGCTCGAAAAATCGAAAAATCGAAAGCTCGAAATTATGAATTGTGCATTCTGCATTCTGCATTAATAAAGAATCGGTGTCTCCCTCCAAGTGTGATAGGCGTCATTGCCGTGGAGGGCGGTGATATATTCCTTATAGCTGATGAAGCGTGCGCCCAGGCTCTTGAGATGAGGAGTGTGAATCTGGCAGTCGATGAGCGAGCCGCCATGCTCCTGCATCTGCCGCGCAAGGGCAATGAGTGCCAGTTTGCTCGTGTTAGGCTCTCGCGAGAACATGCTCTCGCCCACAAAGCCAGTGCCACTCGTCATGCCATAGAGACCGCCCACAAGCTCGCTGCCACGCCACACCTCCACACTTCGTGCCCGCCCCAGCTCGTGAAGCTTGGTATAGGCCTCGATGATGTCGTCGCCGAGCCACGCCCCCACCTCGTTGATGCGGTTATCTACTGTGCTGCACGCCCTTATCACTTGGTCGAAAGCGGTGTTGAAAGTCACACGATAAAGGCGCTTGTTCATCAGGGTGCGCATCGAGTGACTCACATGCACCTCGGCAGGAAAGATGACGAAACGCTCACGAGGGCAATACCACTGAATGTCCTTATATTTAAAGGCATACCAGGGGAAGAAGCCGTAGTCGTAGGCAAGCATCAGCCGCTCCACGCTGAGGTCTCCCCCAACGGCCACCAAGCCGTCGCTGCCGTCAAGCGCCGGCAACTCAGGATGCGGAAAAGCCAATATTTCATCATCAAGTTCAAAAACCATAACTTATACTTCAGTCTGTTATATTAAACAACTACCACAACCAATAAACAACAATCACAACATAAAATTTAAATACTAAATATCTGTTGTTTAAGTTGTTGCCTTGTTGTTAAGGTTGTTTAATATAACAGCGTTAAGACCATGTCAATGCCGTGTTAATGTCATTTCAGCGCAATTTTCCCGGCGGTGACGGTGATGCGGGCGGTGCCTCCGCGCTTGAGCTTGCCAAAGAGGATCTCGCGCATGAGCTTGGTCTTGAGCTCACGGTGCAGCACACGGTCGAGCTCACGGGCACCATACTCGGCAGTGAAGCCCTCCTTGAGCAGCAAAGCCCGCGCGTCCTTATCGACCTTGATCGTCACCTTCTTGGGCGAGAGCATGGCTTGCAGCTCGCGCAGGCGCTTGTCGAGAATCATACCCGCCATCGTCTCGTCCATATCGTTGAATACCACGATGTTAGAGAGGCGGTTGATAAACTCGGGCTTGAAAGTCTTCTTCACTTGCTTGAGCATGTCGCCGCCACGGCTGCCACGACCGTCGAAGCCCACACTCATGCCGGCATACTGTGCCCCGGCGTTGCTCGTCATGATGAGCACCACGTTGCGGAAGTCGGCATGGCGGCCCTTGTTGTCGGTGAGGCGCGCATAGTCCATCACTTGCAGCAATATGTTGTAAATGTCCTCGTGCGCCTTCTCTATCTCGTCGAGCAGCAACACGCAGTTAGGGGTCTTGCGGATGGCGTCGGTGAGCAGACCGCCGTCCTCATAGCCCACATAACCAGCTGGCGAACCGATGAGCTTGGCTACGGTGTGCTTCTCGGTGTATTCGCTCATGTCGAAGCGCACCAGCTCCACGCCCAGTTCCCTTGCCAGCACGCGCGCCACCTCGGTCTTGCCCACACCGGTAGGTCCCACAAAGAGCAGCGACGCCAGCGGCTTGCCGTCGTCGATAAGTCCCGCCTTCGACAGCTGCACTGCCTCCACCACTTCCTGCACCGCTTGATCCTGACCATAAATCACGCTCTTGATGCGCTTCTCCAGGGTCTTGAGCAGGGCATTGTTGTCCTCCTTCATGGCGTTGGCGTTGATTTTCATCACTTTCATGAGCACGTCGTCGATAAGTGCCTTATCTACCACCTGCCGTTTCTTGGCGGTGGGATGGATGTGGCGATAGGCGCCCGCCTCGTCGATGAGGTCGATGGCTTTGTCGGGCAGGAAACGCCCCATTATGTGCTTGGCACTCGCCCGCACGGCATAGTCGATTGCCGCAGATGCGTAGGTCACATGGTGATATTTCTCATAACCGTCCTTCAGGCCGTTGATGATCTCGATGGTCTCATCAACCGATGGCTCCAGGATGTCAATCTGCTGGAAGCGGCGCACTATGCCCTTGCTGCGTGAGAGCTGGCGGTTGAACTCCTCGTAGGTGGTGGCACCGATGAACCGCAGCTTGCCGCCCTCGAGATAGGGCTTGAGCATATTAGAGGCATCCATCGCGCTGTCGCTCGTGGCACCAGCGCCCACTATGCTGTGGATCTCGTCGATATAGACGATGGCATTGTCGAGGCTCGAGAGGTGGTCCATAGTGCGCTTTATGCGTTTCTCGAAGTCGCCA
Organism: uncultured Prevotellaceae bacterium; assembly: GCA_937916085.1. Lineage (GTDB taxonomy): Bacteria > Bacteroidota > Bacteroidia > Bacteroidales > Muribaculaceae > Sodaliphilus. The sequence goes on from CALGGO010000011.1 coordinate 20,463, forward strand.
CGATACTGCGTGCCGGCAAGCATCGCCGCCATGTCAATCTGGTAAATCTTGAAACCCTTGAGGGTGTCGGGCACATTGCCGTCCTCGATGCGCTGCGCCAAGCCGTAGATGAGCGCCGTCTTGCCCACGCCAGGCTCGCCCACATGCAGCGGGTTGTTCTTGTCCTTGCGGCACAGCACGTGGATGGTGCGCTCCAGCTCTGCCTCACGCCCTATGAGCGGGTTATGCTCCTTGAGGTGGTCGTTGATGCAAGTGACATAGTCGCCCATACCCGACTGCCGTGAATAGTCATCGTGCAAATACTCATCATCGTCGTGCCAAGTGCCCATGTCGATGTCGTCATCCCACGGCAAACTGTCTTGGGAGGACATCGCAAAATCGCTCTTGCCACTTTCATCAACTATCGACATAGGGCTAGTGTTGACCATATCGCCACCCTTGATGGCATACTGACCACTAAAATCCTCTATATTCCAGATAAGATCGGTCAAGAAGTCTTCGTCTCTAGCGGCACAATCATTCAGCACATTGGCTGCCAACGAGTTGTCAAGAAACATAGCAGCCCTTATCACATGAGTGATTTCCAGCACTGGCGACGACGCCGAACGCATGATATTCACAGCCCCAAGCATCAACTGCTGGAACTGATGCGAAGGCTCTATATTATAGGGCATGCCCTCGGGAACACAGTCCAGGTCTTTAGTATAGTCACGTAGAGGCCTAAGAAGGTCGCCGTAGTCGATGTCCATATCATGCAGCGCCAAAATAACCGGCTCCTGCACTAATATCGCAGCAATCAGATGCTCTGGCGTATAAAACGGATTGCGCATGGCGATGGCACTGTCAATCGACTGACGCATCGCAATCTGCATATAAAAACTATTTTTTATCTCTTTTGACATAACATTTCTCTATTATTTAAACATCCCAATCTAAGGACATAGCAACTATGAACTGTGAACTATGAACTATGAACTGTGAACTATGAACTATGAACTGT
>CALGGO010000012.1 GCA_937916085.1 uncultured Prevotellaceae bacterium
ACAAGGGATTTGCCGGTGTTTTTATTATGAGAAAGTGTTGTATCGTTATTAAGCGAGGCGTTTCTCGAGGTTGGCGCGGATGGCCTGGATGAACTCGAGGCTGTTGACCTGCTTGGGTTCGATGCCTTCCATGAGGTTAACGAGGTCCTTGGTGACGATACCTGCGTTGAGGGTATCGAAGCAAGCGCCTTCGAGCTGATCGCCAAAGTTGATGAGGTCGTTGAGACCGTCTTTCTCACCACGTTTACGCAGAGCGCCGCTCCAAGCGAAGATGGTAGCCATTGGGTTGGTAGAGGTCTGCTCTCCCTCAAGATACTTGTAGTAGTGGCGAGTCACAGTGCCGTGAGCTGCCTCATACTCGTAGTTTCCGTCGGGGCTAACGAGGACGCTGGTCATCATAGCGAGTGAACCAAATGCGGTAGAAACCATGTCGCTCATTACGTCGCCATCGTAGTTCTTGCAAGCCCAGATGTAGCCGCCCTTGCTGCGGATTACGCGAGCAACAGCGTCGTCGATAAGGGTGTAGAAGTACTCGAGACCTAGTCTCTCAAAGTCGGCCTTGTAGTTCTGCTCATAAACCTCCTCGAAGATGATGCGGAACTGAGCGTCATATTTTTTAGAGATAGTGTCCTTGGTTGAGAACCAGAGGTCTTGCTTGGTGTCGATAGCATACTTGAAGCAGCTGTGAGCAAACGAGCGGATTGACTTGTCCATGTTGTGCATGCCCTGCAGGACGCCAGGACCCTTGAACTCGTGGATAACCACTTCCTCGTGCTTGCCGCTCTCACCGTCGAAGACGAGCTTGGCAACGCCTGGCTCATCGGCGCGAAGCTCTACGCTCTTGTAAACGTCGCCGTAAGCATGACGAGCGATAGTGATAGGCTTCTCCCAGTTCTTGACAACAGGCTTGATGCTCGGGATGGTGATAGGAGCGCGGAACACGGTACCGTCGAGAATAGAACGGATGGTGCCGTTAGGGCTCTTCCACATCTCGTGGAGCTTGTACTCGTCCATGCGTTTGAGGTTTGGAGTGATAGTAGCGCACTTAACTGCTACACCAAGCTCTTTGGTCTTCTCGGCAGCCTCAATGGTGATTTGGTCGCGAGTCTCGTCACGTTTCACGAGGCCGAGGTCATAATACTCAGTTTTGAGGTCCACGAATGGGAGGATGAGTTCGTCTTTGATCATCTTCCACAGGATGCGTGTCATCTCGTCACCGTCCATCTCCACGATGGGAGTGGTCATTTTGATTTTTTCTGTCATAAAATTTTATAGTTTTTAGTTCTAAGTTGTTAGTTTTAAGTTTATTGGTTATCGTTTGACCACTCTAACCACTAAACTCTAACCACTAACCTGCGCGAAGCGCATTATTAATTATTTTTTGCTTTTGTAATAGTTCATCAAACAGCCTTGTGCGAGAATCTCACGCTCGTCGGCAGTGAGGTTCTGGAAGAACAGGTGGATGTCCTTAACGCCGTCGGCAGTGATAACCTTAGCGTCGATTTCCTCCTTGCCGCTGACGATAGCCTCGCGGATGCCAGGAACAAATACGAAGTCGCCGGGGTTGTAGTTGAACTCGGTCTCTGGAGCGATGGTGAATGGAACGATACCCCAGTTGATGCAGTTGCTACGATAACGCTTAGTTGCATACTCGTAGCAGATGTTGGCGTCACCACCAAGCACCTTCTGGCACGAAGCAGCCTGCTCACGTGCGCTACCGTCGCCGGGACGGTTAGCGAAGACGCAAGAACCAAACGAAGTGTCCTCGGCCTTAGCACCAACCTTAGCGAGAGCTGCGGCAACGTTCTCGGGAACATTACCAGCACGACGCTCGAGGTCTTGTGCCTGGATGCGCTTGCTCAAGCCTACGTACTCAGGAACACGACGAGAGAGAGCGAACTCCGAGAGCTTCAATGGGTTAGAGCGGTAGCTCGAAGTCTCACCCGAAGGAATCAGCTCATCAGTGGTGGTAACGGGGTCGTGTATAACGGCAGCCAGCTCAAGGAGCATGTTGTCCTGCATGGGGTACATCTTGGGCCAATCCTTGATGTTGGGACCATACTTGAGCTCCTGGTTAAGGTCGGCATGGTCAAAGCCGTTATAAACGCGACGCTGATAAACGCGCTCGTCGAAGTCGTAGGGCTTGTGGTCGTCGGTGTAGTCAACATCGGTAGCAGCGGTGATAACACCACCGTTAGCAGCTGTTGCAGCGATAGAACGGGCATCCATCAGAGCAACGAGCGAGATCTGACCCTGACCAGGCTTAGAACCCTCACGGTTGGGGAAGTTGCGGGTGGTGTGACGGATACTCAGACCGTTGTTGCTGGGCACGTCGCCGGCACCGAAGCAAGGACCGCAGAAGGCAGGCTTGATAACCACGCCAGCCTCAAGCAGCTCCTCGGCGATGCGGTTGCGGGTAGTTGCCAAGTAAACGGGAACCGACTGTGGATAAGCGCTCATAGTGAAGTAGTCGTTGCCAATGCTTGCGCCCTTCATGATAGAAGCGGCAGCACTGAGGTTGTCGTAAGTACCTCCCGAGCAACCAGCGATGATACCCTGGTCGGCGTGAACCTTGCCGTCGATAACCTTATCAACGAGGTCAACCTGAATCTTGTCGCCAAAGCGCTTCTTAGCATCTTCCTCAACAGCCTTCAAGATCTCAACAGGATTCTCCTGGAGCTCATGGATGGTGTAAGCGTTAGATGGGTGGAAGGGCAGAGCAATCATTGACTCCTGAGTAGAGAGGTCAATCTTGATCATGGCGTCGTAGTATGCCACATTGCCGGGTTTGAGCTCACGGTAGTCCTGAGGACGCTTGTGAATCTCGTAGTGATGCTTAACCTCGTCGTCGGTAACCCAGATAGAGCTCAAGCATGTGGTCTCGGTGGTCATGATGTCGATGCCGTTACGGAAGTCGATAGGCAACTCCTTAACGCCAGGACCAGCAAACTCGAGAACTTTGTTCTTCACGAAACCGCTCTCAAAAGTGGCTTTCACCAGAGAGATGGCAACATCGTGAGGACCAACACCCTTGCGGGGCTTGCCTTCGAGCCATACAAGCACTACCTCGGGAGCGTTGATGTCCCAAGTGTTCTTGAGGAGCTGCTTCACGAGCTCGCCACCACCTTCGCCAACGCCCATGTTGCCGAGCGAACCATAGCGGGTGTGACTGTCGCTACCCAGAATCATGTTGCCGCACTTAACCATTGCCTCGCGGGCATACTGGTGGATAACCGCCTGGTTAGCTGGAACGTAGATGCCACCATATTTCTTGGCGGCCGAGAGACCAAACACATGGTCGTCTTCGTTGATTGTACCTCCCACAGCACATAGCGAGTTGTGGCAGTTGGTCATCGCATAGGGCAATGGGAACTTGTCGAGACCACTGGCGCGGGCTGTTTGGATAATGCCCACGTAGGTGATGTCGTGCGACATCATGGCATCGAAGCGTATTCTCATCTTCTTGCCCTTGCTGCCATCCACGTCGTGTGAACGCAGAATGCCGTAGGTGATAGTGTTTTCGCGTGCCTCGTCGGGAGTAGGCATGCCTGTTGCGTCGGTGCGAATTTCGGCACCGTCAATCAAGTAAACTCCATGTTTGATTAATTCTACCATAGTAAATTTAGAAAATTTAATTAGTTATAACTATTAAAATAAATTAATTATAGTCTTTTTTGATTAGTGCAGAGAGGAATATGGTGAGCGACAACATGTCGGCAGCACCACCAGGGGATATGTTGGCATCAATGAAACGAAGGTTCATTTGCTCCAGACCTTCAATTGAGAAATTCTCGAGCAGATGAGCCGCTTCTTGTTTCACTTGCTGCGCCATCTCAAAGCCCGCGCGGTGGATGACGTTAGTGTCGTCAAGTTCACTCATTATTAATAATAGGGTCTTGTGCCCAACATATGGATCGTCGTTGTTATCACGATAAAAGCGAAGCCAGTTGCTGGTCAACTCCTTATAGCCATTTCTCGCCATCTCGAGTGCCCCAGCTACTTTGTGGTCGCGTTTGACGCTTACGCCATGAGTGTCGCTTCCTCCAGGCATTTGATGGGCTATAGTGGCGATTGTGTCACTCCAGTCTTTGTCATTCGCTAGCATTTGAGAAGCAGCGACAACCGCTAGTCCCATCGAGAACAGGGCGCCTCGATGAGTGTTCACTCCGCCAGTTGCGGCAAGCATCTCCTTTTCGGCATCAATTCCCAATTGCTGCAGTGCTGATGCTTCAGGAAGGGTGGCGCTATAACTCATCACGGCAAGCGTGGTGAAATAAGGTCTTAACGACTTGATGCTGCGTAGCATGGTGTCATAGTCCATATCGACGTGTGCGCCGTTGTCGTGAGCATCAACCAGTCCTGGTTTGGGAGTAAGGTCAAGTTCCTGCTTCAGGGCATTGACAGCCAGCCAAGCAACGAGATAGGGGAGAGTTGTGCTCGGAACCATGCCCTTTGCCTTGCCTAAATCGCCATCAGCAAGCATTTGCCTTAGAGTAGAAGCGCTGACAATAATGCCATCCTTCTCCAGTCTTGGAAGTTCCACCACCTCTATTCCATGCTGTGGCAAGAAGCGCTTCATCGCAGCATTGTAGTTGCGGGTTAGCTCATCGGCTTGCTCACTGCCCACAAAACGTACCGTTGCTCCCAAAGCTGGGGCGATGTGACGGGCAGTGATGTCGAGGTCAAGCTCGATTTGAGCATTGGCTGCATCATCAGCCTGCTTGATAAAATAGGATGGGAAGGTGGCAGCCGAGATGATGTAGTTGCTGCCACGACACACTATCACATTCTTGAGATGTGCGCAGCCAGCCTCTACCATCGCCAGTCGTTCCTCGCTTGTGAATTGCGACTTGTCCTCGCCAACAACTATTACATAAAGGTTATCGACCTGTTTTGAGGCTTGTTCAACAAGGTACTGATGACCAAGAGTGAACGGGTTGGCGTTCATCACAATCATGCCGTTCTTGCCGTCGCGCTTTTTAGAGCTCAGGTAATTGACATAGGTAGAGAGTCCTTCAAGTCCATTCTCAAGAAGAATCGCCTTGCCACTCTCGCCCAAAACCTTAAAGCCGAGGCTCTCGAAGATATCGGCATTACCGGGTTTGGTGAAAACCTTAACGTTGTTGTGCCCCAAGCTCGCCATTTGTGACATCAGGTGCGAGATTAGCTGCTGGCTCATGCCAGTACCCCGCAGAGAGTCGTCAACGGCGATGCACTTGATGATATCGTCCTTAAAGCCACCTCCAGCAAGAATCTGGTAGCTCTCGCGGTCAATGACTGCGGCATAGTAGTCCATGTCGTCAAGGCGCAGGTCGCTCTTGGCGAGGAAATCCTCAACCATAGTACGGTTACGCTTCAGCGATAAGGGCATTTCCACTATGTCATAGTTGTTGAACATAGGAGTCTATCATCATTTGGATTTTGGTATTCAGTTCTTGTGGCGTGTGAGTGCGGTTTCGCATGCAGTATCGAGCTTCATTGTCGCACATCAGGCAACGGCGAGGGCTGGAGCCCACAGTCTCGCGCTTCACAGGCACTCCGTCGTTGTCGAGGATATCGATGTCGAAGAGCCTTCCTAGCGGATGGTTGTCTTCAATGTCGCAAGCGATAAGCTTGGCTTCGCGTTGTGATAATGTAGTTACAAGATAAGCCTCAAAGCCAGTCTCTAGGTCGCGAGAGATGACATCAACGATATTTCCCTCAAAACGATTGAGCATGGCGTTAATCGCTGCTTGTGAGACAATTAAAGACGAAAGATTACGCTTGATGTTTCCTGGCATTATCACCGTGAGGCATACGAGAGTGCTGTTGGGGTAATTCTCCCTCAACTGTTGTTGCATTTCAACTCTGCGGTCACGGCTTGCCAGCAACTTGTCAAGCGTAATCTCCATTATTTAGGCTTCAAGAATTTTAGTCCTTAATGTTCTTGATAACATCCATTACCGAGCCGTCGCGATTCATCACGATGCCCACAACCTTGTCGCCGAAGGGCAGTGGTGCGGCCTCGCCAATGATGCTCTTGGCCTTGTCGCGCAGGTAGGTAATTTCTACTATTTCGATGCCTGCGTCTTGCAGACGCTTCTTGAGTTCGGGACGGCGTGGGTTCACGGCGATGCCAAACTCTGTGACAACAACATCAACAGTAGAACCCGGGGTGATGAGAGTAGTAACCTCGTCAACCACGCATGGGATGCGACCACGTAACAATGGGCACACGATTACCGAGAGCGCCGAGTCGGCAGCGGTATCGGGGTGTCCGCCGATAGCACCACGGATGATGCCGTCGCTACCCACAAGCACATTTACGTTGAAGTTAACGTCAACTTCAAGAGCCGAGAGGATTACGACATCAAGGAAGTGAGTTGCCGAACCTGGCTCTAGCAAGGCGGCATACTCGTTGGCCGACACGCTCTTGTGCATTGGGTCATTCATCAGCGACTCGGCAGCCACCTTGTCGAATGACTGAACGTCGATAAGACGGTCGATGAGACCTTCTTGATGCAGTTTCACCATGTGGCTGGTGATGCCGCCCAGGGCGAAGCGAGCTTTGATGCCCTTGTCGATCATTGCCTGACGCAGGTATTTGGTCACAGCGAGCGAAGCACCGCCCGAACCGGTCTGCAATGAGAAACCGTTCTCGAAATATCCACTATTGATAACTACCTTAGCCGCTTTCTTGGCGAGGAGGATATCACGTGGGTTCTTGGTGTCGCGGATAGCGCCCGAAGAAATCTTGCTAGAGTCACCCACCGAGTCAACAACCACAACGTAGTCAACATCGGCTTCGCTGATGGCGTTGAGCTGGTTAGGATAGTCAACCAAGTCGTCGGTAAGGATTACTGTCTTGTCGGCATATTTTGCGTCGGGGAGTGCATATCCCAGTGAGCCGCAAATGCTCTTGGCGTTCTCGCTCATCGAGAAACCGGCGGCGTTGCCCAGAGGGTCGCAAGAAGAAGCTCCAAGGAATGCCACGTCGATGTGAAGCTCACCAGTGGCGATGGCATAACCGCGAGAGCCGTGCGAGCGGAACACTACAGGCTCGTCCATAAGGCCGTGTGACACCTCGGTAGCGAGGTCGCCGCGAAGACCCGAAGTCGAAATTTTGGTGATCACGCCGTTCTTGATGTGCTCAATCAGTGGCTTGTGAACGTCGATAAGACTTGACGAAGCCAGATGCAGGTTTTTGAAGCCCATTTCGGCGAGTTTGTCAACCACCATGTTTATTACCTTGTCGCCACCGCGGAAGTGGTGGTGGAACGAGATTGTCATGCCGTCTTTGAGTCCGCTTTTCTTGATTGCGTCCTCAAGAGTCACCACTTTGCCTGATTTTCTTTGCAAGTCGTGGCGTGGGGTGCTGTTTTTCACTAGGTCGTCTTTAAAGACGTCCTTACCCATTTTTTGTGCAGCAGCTGCGATAAGGTCTGCTCTGTCTTTTATGCTGTTCATTGTATGTCCTCCTTTGTTAAAATGCCTGAAGCGATAGCCAGGTCGATTGTACGTTGTGCTCTTAAAACTACTGGACGGTCCACCATCTTGCCATTAACGGCAATCACGCCCGAACCTTTCTTCTCAGCCTCCTTGATGGCGGCGAGGATGGTGAGAGACTTCTGAATGTCTTTCTCCTTTGGAGCGAATACTTCATTGACAACCTCAATCTGACGTGGGTTGATGATTGACTTGCCGTCGAAGCCAAGTTTCTTGATTGCCTCGACCTCGTTGCGGAAGGTCTCCATGTCGTTGAGGTTAGAATAAACGGTGTCGAGTGCGTCGATGCCGGCTGCACGGGCAGCGACAACGATGGTCTCGCGGGCAAGAAGCAGCTCGCTGCCTTCGGGAGTGCGCTGGGTCTTGAGGTTGGCGCTATAGTCCTCGGCGCCGAGAGCGATTCCCATCATGCGCTTGGAGGCTGTTGCGATGGCGTAGGCGTTTACTACACCAAGAGCGCTCTCGATGGCAGCCATGATTTGTGTGCGTCCCAGGCATCCAATTTCTTTCTCCACTTTCTCAATCTCGCGTTCCACCTCAATAACTTCCTCGGCGGTCTCGGTCTTAGGCATGCGGATAACGTCAACACCAGCCTTTACCACGGCCTCGATATCCTTCTTTCCGTAAGGGGTGTTGAGGGGGTTAATGCGTACTACCATCTCGGTGTCGCCGTAGTCGATGGTTTTAAGTGCGTTATGCACGAGCAGACGGGCAGTGTCTTTCTCTGCCATTGTCACGCTGTCTTCAAGGTCGAGCATTATAGAATCGGGACCATAGATATAGGCATCGGCCATCATTCCAGGGTTGTTGCCTGGAACAAACATCATTGTTCTTCTTAATCTTTCCATTGTTTCTTGTTTTTAAAAGATTGTTAGATGAAATGATCAAGCCCACACGTCAACGCCAGTCGAGCGCACAGCGGCAGCGGTAACGCGAGCCTTAATTGTGCAGTCGAGAGCGCCCTTGTCGGTGGCTTTCACATTTGCTTTGGTAATTCCCAATTCTGTTAGGGTGTTGATGATCACTTTCTTGATTTGCTCGCCAAATTGATAGGCTACCGTGCTGTCGAGCTCAATGTGTAGTCCGTCAACGTCAGATGGCGCAATTTGGATAAGAATGTCGCCCGACTCAAGAGTGCCGGCCATTGCATTTTTAAGTTCCATCAGGTTCGTTTTTGGTTTAAATGTTTATTTGAAAAATTAATTATTTGGTTTATTGTTTTCTCTGTATTAAAAAACAAGCAAAAGTAGGCATATTTTCGGAACTGACAAAAGTTTTTCAAAGAAAAAAACGACTGAAACACATTTATTTAAAACAATTTCACGATTGATTGTCAAAGCAATAAAAGCTACTTTTTTATGGTTTTCGACGGTTGTGGTTTTACTTTGTAGCAAAGTTTGGAAAAATAATTGATTTGTTAATGTTTTGTCGCTGAAATATTATAATTTGTAAAAAACAAAAAGTGGACAATTCGTTGATATGAATTTGTCCACTTTTGGTAGCTTTTAGGTTATTGAGACTTATGGTTCACGTCCTTCGATGATAGCTTCGGTGTCGCGTGCTATCATGTATTCCTCGTCGGTCATGACTACTACTACCTTCACCTTGCTGTCGGGAGTGCTGATTTCGCCTTCCTTGCCGCGCCAGAGCTTGTCGTTGAGTTCTTCGTCGATTTTCACACCTAAGTACTCTAGGTTGCGACAGATGTTGCGGCGGGTGGGAGTCTGGTTCTCGCCAACTCCGCCAGTGAAAGCGATGATATCGACGCCGTTAAGCTCGGCGGCGTAAGCGCCAATGTACTTGAGAATGCGCAGCTCATACATGTCCATGGCGAGCTGTGCGATGGGGTTGCCCTTGTCAATCTCGTCGCAAATCTCGCGCATGTCGCTGGAGATGCCGCTGATGCCGAGCACGCCACTCTCTTTGTTGACGATGCGCATGAGGTCGCGGGCAGTGAGGTTGTATTTCTCCATCAAGAAGATGAGCGCGCCCGGGTCAACGTCGCCACTACGTGTGCCCATCATTAGTCCCTCGGTGGGAGTGAGGCCCATAGATGTGTCGATGCTCTCGCCATTTTTAATTGCCGAGATGCTGGCTCCGTTGCCAATGTGGCAGCAGATTATTTTCTTGTCTTTCCAGTCGGTTCCCAGCATCTCGCACACACGGCGTGAAACGAAGCGGTGGCTGGTGCCGTGGAATCCGTAGCGGCGCACATGGTCCTGCTCATAGTACTTCATGGGAAGAGGGTAGAGGTAGGCATGCTTGGGCATGGTCTGGTGGAATGCGGTGTCGAAGACTGCCACCTGTGGCACGTCGGGGAGAACCTTTGTGATAGCGTCGATGCCTGCCATGTTCACAGGGTTGTGAAGCGGAGCGATGCTGTAGCACTCCTTAATCATGTCTTTCACTTCCTCGGTGATGAGCATGCTCTTGTTGAACTTCTCGCCACCATGCACCACGCGATGGCCCACGGCGTCAATCTCGTTAAGGCTCTTGATGCAGCCATATTCGGGATTGACAAGGGCGTCAAGAATCGCCTTGATGGCACCGTCGTGATTGATGAGCCCTAGGTCAACATTCTTCTTGCCGTCCTCAAGTTTGAGCTTGATGAAGCCGTCGGGCAAGCCAATCTTCTCCACGCCACCCTCAGCGAGGATGGTGTTGCTTTTTACCTCAATAAGTTTGTACTTGGCAGAGCTACTGCCGCAATTAAGCACTAAAATATTCATAAAGTTATTTAGTTTATAGTTTATAGTTCTTGATTTTTAACTAGAAGTTCTAGATTTTCTAGATTATTCTAGGTCTAATGAGGATATGGAGTCACCCTACCTTCTCACCCCTTCTTGGCTATTGCCTGGTTGCAGGTGAGGAGGATGGTTTTATACACGTCGTCGGGTGAGCAGCCGCGGGAGAGGTCGTTGACGGGTGCTCCAAGACCTTGCAGCACGGGACCTACGGCTGTGGCTCCTGCGAGACGCTGCACGAGCTTATAGGCGATATTTCCTACTTCGAGGTTGGGGAACACCAGCACATTGGCTTTGCCGGCGATGTCGCTGCCAGGAGCCTTAGAGGCACCCACGCTAGGCACGATGGCGGCGTCGGCTTGGAGTTCGCCGTCAATCTTCATGTCGGGATTCATCTCGCGAGCGAGGCGAAGCGCCTCGGTCACTTTGTCAACTTTCTCGTGGCTGGCGCTGCCCTTGGTTGAGAAGCTGAGCATTGCCACCTTGGGGTCGATACCAGCGATGTCGCGTGCGGTGCGCTCGGTAAGCACAGCGGTCTGTGCGAGCTGGCTGGCATCGGGGTCGGGAATAACGGCGCAGTCGGCAAATACCATTGTACCGTTCTCTCCGTAGGGGCTGCCATCGGGCAAGAGCATGATAAACGCCCCCGACACGGCACTCACGCCAGGAGCCGTCTTGAGCACTTGGAAAGCGGCGCGCAGCACGTTGCCAGTGGTGTTCTCGGCACCTGCCACTTGAGCGTCGGCATCGCCATTCTTGATGAGTAGGCATCCCAGATATAATGGGTCGGCAGCTGTGACGCGAGCCTGCTCAATGGTCATGCCTTTACTCTTGCGCAGCTCTTGCAGCAGCTGTGCGTAAGGCTCGAGCTCCTCGGCATTGGCGGGATTGATGAAAGTGGCGTTCTCAATGTTGTTGAAGCCAAGTTCTTTAGCTTTAGCGACAATCTCGTTCTTGTCGCCAATCAATATCACATGCGCGGCATTGCGCTCAATCACGAGATTGGCGGCTTGCAGTGTGCGTGGTTCAAAACTCTCGGGTAACACTAAGCGCTGCGGAGTGGCAATCGCTTTTTTCTCAAGTTCGATAAACAGTTGTTCCATTGTTTTGGGTTAATGATTTCTATTAGTTTTTTTATTTTTTGGACAAACATATTTTTGTTATTCTTGTCAGGTTTTGAATAAAATGCTCTCGCTCGTACAGTTATATCAAACAACATTCACAACCTTCCAACAACTTGAACAACAAAAATTTTTTCTCACGCTCGGCACTCTTCTCAAACAAAGTCAACAAAGAGTAACAAATTCAACAAAAAATTTTTTGTTGTGTTTGTTGTTAACTTGTTGTTTTTGTTGTTTTTTATAACAGTGTCCTCGCTTAATCGCATTTTTGCGATGCAAAGTTAGTGAATAGTTTTCAGTTGTCGGTTATCAGTTCTCAGTTTTTTATCAAGAATTATTATTGGTTCTGTTCCAAACGCGTCTTGACGTAGCTCACTATAAGTTTTGCGGTTTCTTCGGGACCGAGTTTTGAGCAGTCGATGGAGAGGTCGTAGCTTTCGCTCATTCCCCAGTGCTTGTCGGTGTAGAAGTCATAGTAGTTGGCGCGCAGCTTGTTCTGCTTGATGGCCATCTCGCGTGCTTCTTTTTTAGTCTTGCAGTCGCCGCGCTTGATGATGCGCTTGATGCGGTCTTCGAGCGACGAGTGCAGGAAGATGCTGATGACACGGGTCTCGTTGCGCAGGATATAGTCGGCACTTCGCCCCACAATCAGGCATGGTCCCTTGTGCGCAAGGTCAATCATCACTTGACTTTGCGCCTGATACACATTGTCTTCTTTCACTGGCTGGTCACCGGCAAAGAGGGCGCCGCTGTAGTATCCAATGTTGAACGACCAAAGCGAAGAGAAAAGCTTAGGCGTGCGCTCATCGGAAGCCTCAAAGATGTGTGGCTCCACGCCGCTAGATTTTGCCGCTTCGATCAACAACCTCTTGTCGTAATACTCAATGCCGAGCATCTTGGCCACCATTTGCCCAATGTCTCTTGCCCCGCACCCAAACTGGCGGCCGAGAGTAACGACGTAGTTCTTTGAATTTTCCATAATTATTATATCGTTATTCGTTTATCGTTTTTAGCTGACAAGCTAACGTGCTTACGAACAAAGTGTTAAGTCAAACGACTAGAAACAACGAGAAACTACAATGCTCTTGTTTTCATTTTTAGACATAAGAACATAAGTTCATAACTTCGTCCTTAGTCCTTTGTCCTCTAAACTGCGCGAAGCGCTCTTTTGTCTAAAAATTTTCCAAAGGTAGTAATTTTTTTATTAAAGACAAAAGGCTTTAGTCAAAAAGTTCGACATCAAGTTTAAAAGCGTCATCACCGTCGTCTTCGGCGTTGTTATTGGTTATGATCACTTTCTTTTCGTTCGTGCGGTTTTCGCCATTGATGATATACTCATTTATAATAAACTTTTTACTATATTCGTCATAAAAGGCATATAACGAAGATGGCAAATAGTTTACTATATTGTCGGTAAATTCATAAAGGCGCTGGAATAGCACCGTGTCGCCCGATTTCTTGAAGAAAATTTTCAGCAATTCGACATTGTCGTCGTTCTCAATCATGAGGAAGTGCTTTCTGCCAACTACAAAGTCGCCGAAAAAAGCCAAAGAGTCGTTATCAAACAAGTCTTCTGATTTCACGACAATCTTAATGCCTTTTCCCGAGCCCGTAAGGAGCATTGTGAACACCCTGTTTCCATGGTCCTCATCTTGCAGCCTATTTAATGTGTCTCTGAGCATTTTCGGGAAAACGTAGTCATCCTTTCTCGACTTCACGCATTTCATCTTTTTCTCAACCACTTTCTTGGGCAGCGCAAAAGTGGAGTCGCAATACTGCTTCACCAAAGAGACAGTGATTCTATCTCCAGCATGAGCAGAGATGAGCGTAAAAGCAAACAAACATATTAATGATAATATTTTCTTCATAACAAAATCGGTTTTATTCAGGCTGCTAAGTTAGCACATTACTTTTGAAAAGTGGCGCACAGAGATATTAAAAAATGTTGTATTTAGTGTAAATTCATAGTCATTGTATAGTCAAACGACCAGAAACGACAAGAAACGACAATATAAATTTATTGTTTAATTTGTTGTTTTTGGTTTAATTAAATAAAATGCTCACGCTCGCACAGTTATATCAAACAACATTCACAACTTTCCAACAACTTGAACAACAAAATATTTTTTGTTGTGCTTGTTGTTAACTTGTTGTTTTTGTTGTTTTTTATAACGGTGTCCTT
>CALGGO010000013.1 GCA_937916085.1 uncultured Prevotellaceae bacterium
TGCAACGCTGCATCACCGCGTCAAGCTTGGACAGCTTCTTGACAATCTCCGCGTCAAGGTCGAAGATGCGCCGGTCGTACTGGCGCAACCGCTGGATAATCTCCGGCGGGACGAAACTGCCGCGAATCAAGTCCTTGTGGGTGCATTCCGCTATCCACTGAGCATCCTTGACGTCACTCTTGCGACCAGGCATCTGCTTGATGAAGTAAGGGTTAACCAAACGCAGATGGAAGTGCGGCTCAAGCACGCGCCAGATGGGTATCCAGTAAACCGACGTGCTCTCCATCGTCACATCTGTCACCTCATAGGACTGCATCAGACGGCGCATGTCACGCAACTGAAATGTTAAAACTCCGAAAACTCTCTCAATAATTTCGCCTGTTTCGCACAAGATACACAGAAAAACACTATCTTTGTGCACATCAAGGCCGCATACTGTTCTCATAAGCCTATAATTTTGAGGATTAAACAAAAAATTATCACCTCAAATATACGAATTAATTGTGACGTAAGAGCACGGAAACATTAGGATTGAGCGTGTGTCGGCCTTGATTTCCGCAAATATAGGTAACTTCAGGGGCAATTTGCTCAACTTTTTTATCTCGACTGGCTTATAAAACCCGATTTTTATCTAAATTTGTAGCTAAGTATTCATCAAAAACAAATGAATATATGGCAAAGCTAATAGTTCAAAACACTCAAATAACCGTCATTAAGCAGAATGAAGACGACTACATAAGTCTTACCGATATGCTTAAGGCAAAGGACGGCGATTTCTTTTTCTCCAACTGGTTGCGCAACCGCAATACCATTGAGTTTCTCGGAATATGGGAGCAGTTGATGAATCCTAATTTTAATTGTGCCGAATTCGACATAATTAAAAGTCAAGCTGGGTTGAACCGTTTCCGCCTCAGTGCCAAGGAGTGGGCACAAAGGACAAATGCTATAGGCATCATTTCAAAGGCAGGTCGTTATGGTGGCACTTATGCCCATAAGGACATCGCTTTTGAGTTTGCTATGTGGATAAGTCCTGAGTTCAAGGTTTATCTTATACGTGAGTTCCAACGTCTCAAAGACGAAGAGCAGAATCTGCTTGGTTGGACTGCCAAACGCGAGCTGTCGAAGATAAACTACCGCATCCATACTGATGCCATCAAACAGAATCTTATCCCCGAAGAAGTGACACCAGCTCAAGCCAGTATTATCTATGCCGAGGAGGCAGATGTGCTGAATGTCGCCATGTTTGGTCAGACGGCGCGGCAGTGGCACGAGGCACACCCGGACTTGAAAGGCAACATCCGAGACTATGCCTCAATTAACGAACTTATTTGTTTGGCAAACATGGAAAACATCAATGCTGTTCTAATTGAAAGTGGAGTGCCACAGGGAGAGCGTCTTGTGCACCTAAATAAGATTGCCATCAATCAAATGCGAATATTAGAAAATAATGATAATAGAAACCTATTGAAATGAAGCAGCTTATGCCAACCCTCATCGTTTTCATTCTCTTAATAATGCCACTAACCACTTATGCCCAAACAGAGGTTGGCGAGCAAATTTCATTGTCGAAAGGAGATGAATTGTCATCTACAAATTTGAAGCAGTCATTGCCTTATGATTCTTTACTGATTGGCAATAATATTCCAAGTTCAAAATTCATAGGCGTTGACTTTGCTGAACCGTACAAACCAATACTAAACTACACTCTACCCACAAACGTATTAAACGAATTTAGATACTCCGAACCACCAAAATCGCAATTGCTATACAACCGCTCATTTGACTTTTCAATGCCCTCATTTAACTTGTGGAGGGGTGCAGATTTATCATTCTTTGGCAACATCAATCAGTTGCCTGGACTCATGGATGCAGCTACGGGGGCAGTGACCTATCATCAAAATATAGGGAAATGGCAATTGTCTGCTTCGGTGATTTCCAACAAATATTGGATGCCAATACAAAAACAACTTGTCACGCAATATGGCATTGGAGGCACGCTGGGTTATAAACTCAACAATGATATATCC
The DNA here is from genome assembly GCA_937916085.1 of uncultured Prevotellaceae bacterium. Classification (GTDB taxonomy): domain Bacteria; phylum Bacteroidota; class Bacteroidia; order Bacteroidales; family Muribaculaceae; genus Sodaliphilus. Next base: position 2,028 of record CALGGO010000013.1, read on the forward strand.
TTACACGCCTATGGCTATTATTATAATACGAATCCATTTGTTGGCCCAGCTTTCATCCCCTACGTAAGCACATCATCATATGGCGGCTATGCCAATATACGCTTCAACGACCATTTCAGCACTTATGTGGGAGTCAATCGTTACATCAATCCTATGACAGGAAGATGGACAACATCGCCTATTGTCACACCAAGTATCCGCATTGGCAAAACACGGATAGAATTGCCCGTTGGCGAATTACTCAAAGCCGCATTTAGAGGCGATAGGGATAACCCTATGAAATACAGAGAGCCCCCAAAACGACAATCAAAAAAGAGGAAATAGCGAGACAATTTTTGTCTTTTGCGCATAGAGGCGGTTACCGCACTTTTGCAGGTAAGATAACGATATGTAATATTTCAATGAGACGATCCGTGTTTTGGCACTTTTTTGTTGTATATTTGCACTCAAAATAAAAAAGAATGGATATGCAGCCTTTAAATAAGATGAAAAGATATTCGTACTCAAAGTTTAAACTTGAGGCCCGACTACACCAGTGGGAATACCGTGAACACGTTCTCAAAGTGGGTTATAACAAGTACAAAAATGTGCTTAGATATGAAGACGCAAAAAAAGGGATAATCTTCTTTGAGGGATATCGTGATGAAATATTATCACATTTGAAAGAACCAATTGAACCCACATCCACTACTCCAAGTGGATTTATGCTCTCAAACCTTCTGCGAAGTGAGCACATACCCTACAACATCTTCTTCCCAATGCAAAAAGATCCTGAAGGTTGCATACGGCTGTTTTGTGAATTGCTTTCGACTGACGACATTCTGTCCATCGACAAAATCAAAATTGAACACCATCCAATTCCAATTGAAGATTATCTAAACGATCATACCGCATTTGATGTTTACATTGCATATACAAACAAAGCCAATCAGCAATGCGGTATTGGCATAGAGGTAAAATATACAGAGAACTCCTATCCTCTCAAACCTCAATCTCACGAATATTCTCAGGTTAAGGATGAGAATGGAAACACCCAACTTAAAGGTAGATACGCTATGGTCACAAAAGAATGTGGTTACTATAAAGAAGACGTTACACATGACATGCTTGTCTCAAACAAGTTCCGTCAGATATGGAGAAATCATATTCTCGGCGCTTCAATGGTTTTGAAAGGTAAGATTAAAAAGTTCACCAGTGTCACACTCTTTCCTTCCCAAAATGAGCATTTCAGTCAAGACGCAATACCCAAATATCAGAAGTTCCTTACCAAAGAGCATTACAACGAGTTTGTTCCAGTAACCTATGAAACACTTTTTAAAATGATGGACAAGCACCTATCTGTTCCAAAAAAGGAAGAATGGATCAAGTATCTCAATGAAAGATATTTGTTTTAACCCAAATCGGTCATTAGGCGACGATACGATTTTTTTATATCTATTTATGCCATAACAGGGTTTTTTTGCATCTTGTTTAGATAAAATGCTCACGCTCGCAAGGCTTTGAGCATGCTTGGCTCGCTCAATCGCATTTTTCTGAAAAATCTGATATTAACAAAAATACAGTTTCTTGAAAATCAGTTGAATAAAAAAATCAGAAAAATCAGATTAATCCGTAGTTTTTTATTCAGTGGGAGTCTTGCAACAGTCTTGTGCTGCTAACGCAATGATTATCAAGCAACAACTTCGTCGAGTTCACTTTAGTTAAAGGTTTGTGCCTAATTGAAGATTGAATCAAAGCAGAATGCACATCTATTTATAGAGGGTGTTCCAAAATGTGGAATCTAATGAAAACTCCTCCTCTAAGATAGACCAATGGCAAAACTACTTTTGCCGTTGGTTTCGGCTTGCACCATTGGTCTATCTTAGAGGGGGAGCTGCAACAAATATCGAATTTTGACACAGCCTCTTTTGTTATAGGAAGAAGGCTGCGGAGAATGTATTAAAACCTTGACTTAAATCAAGATTTTCGGAAAAAAGTGGTTTTTGAGTGAAACATTTTACCCCACTTGTTACGTCTATATCGTGAAACCGCATGTGACGGTTGATAATTTAGCTTACAAGCTGACAAGGAACAAGCTGACAAGACAATGGGTTTTGTCGCTTCGCTGGTTTGTCGCGCTTCGCGCTAGTTTGCCGCTCGCAGGCTCGCTGGTTATGTCGCGCCTCGCGCTGGTTTTGTTGCTCGGATTCACTTGCCTCGTCAACTTGTCAGCTCGTTCGCTTGTCAGCTAAAAACTATAAACTCTGAACTTTTAACTATAATCGATATGAGACAGATAACATTCATTCTTACTGCGATTTTCGCTACTCTTGCCATGACGGCGGCAACTTTCACCGGCACGGTGATTGACGAGAACAATCAGCCTTTTCCGTTTGCCAACGTGGTGCTCCTCACGCCTGGCGACAGCGCGTTTGTGACAGGTACAACTTCCGAACTCGACGGCACTTTTGCCATCGACTGCAATTGCAAACAAGCGATTCTGAAACTCAGCTACATCGGCTACGAGACGAAATGCGTGAACGCCACGCAGCCATCTCTCGGCGCCATCCAACTGCTGCCCGAAGCCACAGTGCTGGGCGAGGTGGTGGTGCAGGGCGTGCGCCCCACCTACAAGCTCACCACCGAGGGCATCAAGACCGATGTTGACGGCACATTGCTTAGTAAGGTGGGCACCGCCAATAAGGTGCTTGAGAACCTGCCCGGCGTGCAGAAGAAAGCCGATGGCATCGAGGTCTTCGGCAAGGGCACACCGCTCATCTATGTGAATGGCCGCTTGTTGCGTGACAATACCGAACTTGACCAAATCCAAAGCGAGAATATCCAAAGCGTGGAGCTCATCACTAACCCTGGGGCGAAGTACAAAGCCGACGTGGAGAGCGTCATCCTCATCAAGACCAAGCGTCCGCAGGGCGAGGGATTCTCGTTCAACACCACTGCCGGTTATTACCGCGCCCACCATAATAACCTTGACCTGGGATTCGACTGGAACTGGCGTCATCGTGGATTGGATGTGTTTGGTAGCGTGTGGTACAACGGCTACCACCAATGGCAGAGAAACGATATTACACTTGACGTGAGCACCGACAGAGTCTGGCAAATGCTCGAACACAGTTACGACAACAATGTGCTCAGGTCGCTCTACGCCTCAATTGGTGCTAACTATATTTTCAACGACAACCACGCCGTAGGTTTCCGCTACGACACGAAAGGCTGGTTCCGCCACGATGGACACGGCACATTCACTGCCGATGTTACCGCCGACGGCAATTTCTATGACCACCTTGACAATACCATTAACGTGGAAACGAAATCTAACATGCCTCACACGCTCAATGCCTACTATAACGGCAAAGTGGGCAAGACGAACATCGATTTCAACACCGACTATATGTTCTGGAAAGACCGTCGCAGTCAATGGAACGATGAGGTGAGCCAGGAGCAGGAGAGCCGCACGGTGACAAGCCAAAGTGTGGTGCGCGCCCAACTGTGGGCGTCAAAGCTGGTGCTATCATGGAACTTGTGGGGTGGCAACCTGCAAGCGGGCGCGGAGTATGACCTCACCAACCGCAACGATGACTATATCAATCCAGAGCAAGTTGTGCCCACCACCATCACCGAGCAGCGCGAGCGTAACTACTCATTCTTCACTGAATATTCCCACCCGCTGCCTTTTGGTCAGCTGCGACTCGGCATGCGCAACGAGAATGTGACAAGTGACTACTATAGCGCCGGCGTTAGAGTTGATGACCAAAGCCGGACTTACCACCATTTCTTCCCCAGCGTAGGGCTGATGGCTCGCGCCGGCAAGGTGCAACTCATGGCAAACTATGCCATGAAGATTCAACGTCCTTATTACTACATGTTGAGCAGTTCTGTCACCTATGCCAACCGTTTTACATGGGAGGGCGGCAATCCGATGCTGCAGCCGTCGGTCATCAACCAGGCATCACTGATGGCGATGTGGCGGTGGGTAAATGTAATGTTGGACTACAAGCGCACCGGCGACGTGATTGTCAACGTGTGCAAGAGCGTAGAGGGAAGTCCCGAGACCACGCTCCTCACGCGCGACAATGTGGATCATGCCGATGCCATCCGTGCCATGGTTACACTCAATCCCAAGTTTGGCATCTACCAGCCTTCTCTCACGCTGGGCTTGATTAAGGACTGGATCAAGATTCCGTCCCCGGTAGGGTTCATCAGTCCAAGTAATCCAATTTATTTGGTTCAGTTCAACAACAGTTTCAAGATTACACCTACCCTTACCGCACAAGCCAATCTGTCGTTCACCTCAAAGGGCGACAAGGAGAACATGTCACTCACTCGTGCCAGTTGGTACACCTATATAAGCCTCACCAAGACATTCTTCGACGAGCGACTGAGCATTCAGGTAGCGGGACACAACCTGCTTGACTCACACGAGAATATACGCATTCGCTATGGCACCCGCTCGCTATTCCAAAAGTCTAACAGCGATTCACGCCAACTCGAAATCACCGTGCGCTATAAGTTCAACGCCACCAGCAGCCACTACCGTGGCAGCGGCGCCGGCGAGAGCGAGAAAGCACGCTTCGGCAAATAACCTAGCTTCAACATTATACTTTAGCAAACGCGTCCCACTACGTGGGGCGTGTTTCATTTACCCCGACATTTACGAGAAAATAAACTACCTTTGCAGAGCAGTTTACGCATTTTTTGAAAAAAAGTTGCGTTTTAGGGTTTAGTAAATCGGTTTCTGAGTGTATATATAGAGATATGACACAACAAGAGCGACAAATTGAACGGCTGTTCAAGCAGCATTATCGTGCGATGTATCGGCTGGCCAGCATACTGCTGCACGATGATGACGAGAGCAAAGATATCGTGCACGATGTCTTTGCACGCCTACTTGTGGAACAAGTGGAGCTACGTGACGACACCGCTCAATCCTACCTGTTATTAAGCGTGCGCAACAAGTGCCTGAATGTGATTCGCAGCCGCAAAATCCACGAGCAAGTGCATCGTTACTTGCTCATGACCGATGAGCTAGAACAGACCTCACCCGAAAAGCTTGAGCGTGAGATTGAAGCGCTCAGAGCGGGCATTAACAACCTGTTTCCGCCCATCTGCCAAGAGATAATACGCTTACATTTCACCGACGGCTTGCCCTTCCGTGAAATCGCCAAGCGACTGGGCGTGAGCGAGACCACCATCTACAAGCACCTGCGCAACGCACTAGACCAATTACGTCAAACTCTTAAAACCGCAGAGCAATGAATAAGACCGATTTACTGTTACAAATGCTGGAAAATCCCGAGCATTACAGCGAGGCACAGTGGCAAGACATCCTTGCCGATGACGAGTGCCGCGAGCTCTATAAGCTGATGGCGAAGACAAAAAGCGCCACCCAGCCTACCATAGTGACCGATGAGGAAATTGACACCGAGTGGCAACGCTTGGTCCCAAGCGAGCCGCACCAGTCGTCAGTGATTCCGCTGTGGCGCAAAATCGCCGCTGCCGCCGCCATCACGATAGCGCTATTCGGATTCACTTACGCGGCTGTTCGCACTGGATTCTTTGGGGTGGAGAAGCTGTTGACTCCAAAGAATGAGAGTCAAAAGATTGAGAAACAGACCACTAAAGAAAAGCAAACAACTACCGAAGAAACTTTGCTGGATGCCGAAGAAAAATCTGATTTAGTTCCAGTCAAATCTGAGCCTTGCCTCTACGACAACGTGCCGCTGGAGCAAATGCTTGCCGAACTCTCGGCTTATTATCATGTGGATATTGAGTACCGCTCCGATGATGTGCGCGCACTGCGTCTTTACTATCAATGGGAGCCTGACTACTCTCCTGATAAAGTTGTTGAGATGTTGTCGCACTTCGAGACATTCAAAATTCACCAAGAGGGAAATAAACTGATTGTGGAATCATCATCACTGGAGGGCGAGCAATGAGAAGACTATTGACTTTCGCAATATTGTTATGCGCTCTTGTGAATACAATCACCGCGCAACGCATCACCCACAACTTCAACAATGCGTCGATGAGCGACGCACTGAAATATATCCAGCAGCAGACGGGCAAACACAAAATCATATTTATCTACAACGAGCTTGAAGACTTCAAGGTGACGACCTCGGTCAAAGGCAAGTCGGTGCCCGATGCCATCAAGCAAGTGATTGGGTTCTATCCCATACGCATGACCCAAAGCGGCAACAATGAGATCTATGTGGAGTGTACCCACAAGACCGACCGCCACCTAACCGGCAGGATCGTTGACGAGAACGGTGTGCCACTGGAGTTTGCCGACGTGAGACTGCTAAACCCTTCAGACTCCTCTTATATCACCGGCGGTGTGACCAATGCAAGCGGCGTGTTCGTCATCCCGCTCGACAAACCGAGAGTTATCGCCAAGTTCAGCTATATTGGCTACAAACCGATTTACAAACTCTGCTCGCGCGAAAACGTGGGCACCATCCAAATGCAAATTGAGGCCACCCAACTCGGAGAAGTGACTGTGAAGGGTGCAAAACGCCTTGTCCGTTCAACAGAGCATGGTCTGATTGCGAATGTGCAGGGCACTGTGTTGGAAAACTTCGGTTCGGTAAATGAGATGCTTACCCACTTGCCGTTGATGATGAGCGACGGAACTGTCGCCGGTCACGGAACCCCTGAAATCTATATCAACAACAAGAAAGTGCGAGACCTCACCGAACTTGAACGCTACCGAGCCGATGAAATCCTAACAGCAGAGATCATCACCAACCCAGGACCAGAGTATGGTCAGGACGTTAAATCGGTCATCCGGCTAAAGACTGTGCGAAAAGCCGGCGAGGGGCTGAGCGGCAACGTTGGCGTGAACTACCGCAAAAGCGAGGTTTATTGGTCAAGGCTGAACGGGGCACTCAACTATAGGCTTAACAACGGCATGGATTTCTTCGTCAGAGGGCAGCTGACCAACGGCAAGTCTTCATTCACCAACAAGAGCATTGAAAGCCTTGCTGCGTCCAGCGTATGGAACTATGACAACGATTATGTTTCGCGCAGCAAGGCGACCTATTATGTGGCAGATATAGGTTGGGATTGGGAAATAAACAACAATCATTCGGTTGGTTTCACTTATACTAGACAACACAACTTTAACGACGCCAACCAAAAACAACTGCAAGACACGAAAGCGTGGCGCGACAGTGAGTTGTGGGACGAAGGACAATCCTCTAGCGAGATGACTTTCAAACCCAAAACAAAGCATAGTGTCAATGCCTATTACATCGGCAAGCTGGGAAATTGGTCACTGGACTTCAGCACAGACTATTACGGAGCGCAAACCGATTTTGACATGTTGGCGACATTCAACGGTGAGCAAACCGGCATCAGCAACACCAAGACCAAAGAAAGACTTTTGGCAGAGAAACTTATTGTCACGGCACCAGTGCAGAGAGGTGAGCTGACTTTTGGCGAGGAAGTTACAGGTGTAAATCGATATAATGATTTTGTTCAAGACGGTTTTGCGACCGACAACCACATTCGTCAGCAGTCAAGTTCTTGGTCGCTGTTCGCTAATTATTCTCTCTCTATTCAAAAATTCTCATTCAATGCAGGGCTTCGTTGGCAGAATGAATACAACAATTATTATATCGACGGAAACCTCAATGACGAGATGAGTCCCAATTACCATGTCCTCATACCAAAAGTATCAATAGACTATCAAAATGGCGACTGGCAGCACACGCTTGCTTATCAAACAACGAGGTATAATCCGCCCTATGGCACTCTGTCATCCACAATTAGATATGATGGCAAATATGACTATTTTACAGGAAACCCATTCTTGCAACCACAGGTCCACAACGGCATATCATGGGAATCTAAATGGAAATGGATTTTCTTCTCACTATCTTATGAACGCATCAAGGATATTTACACCAATTACTACACTGCCTACGACGAAGTGAACCATCCAGGAGTGACATTAAACACTTTCAGAACAATCCCATCGGCAAATTTATATATGCTCACTCTCAACCTCTCACCACGCATTGGCATCTGGCAGATGAATTTTTCGGCTTATCTTTATTTCCAAGATTGTGATTTGGAGCCATTGGGAATTACCCATAAGTTCAATGGGTTGATAACAGATTTCACCCTCGATAACACGTTTAGTTTCCCTCATTCTTGGACATTGAATGTGAAAGCGAGTCTATCACCATATTATGAATCAATGTATAAGCAGGAAAAGACGTCAGGCAGAGTGGATTTAAGATTGACCAAACGTTTCTTAAAGGACAAAAGCCTCACTATCGCAGTGGCGGCAAATGACATATTCCGTACCGACAGGACAAGAGCGACAACTTATAATGGTCTGAATTATTGCCAAGATATAGATGTTTATCGCGATGCCAGAGACATCACCATCAATATCTCTTGGAAGTTCAATGCCACCCGCAGCCGCTACAAGGGCAGCCATGCCGGACAGAGCGAACGCAACCGCCTGTAACGACAATCAGTCTAAACACAGTAAACAACCAAATTTCAACTCAGCCGAGACGCACAAGCGCCCTCGGCTGAGTTTTGCAATCTAAAGAACACCCCCCATAATTTATAAAACAATTACAAACAATTTCTCTCGCAACACGTCAAGTATGTTGCGTTGCCAACGCAACAAGAAGTTATAAAACCATTAGAAACGATTCTCAGTGAAATTAGTAACAATTAGTGTGAATTAGTGGTTATTTGCCAAACAATCACTACCAATTATAGTTAAAAACTCCCGATAACCTGCGAAAAGTAGATAGAAAAATACAACTTTCGCACACTATCGGCATGTTTTTTGAAAAAACAAACGTGTTTTCGTGCCGTGCCTTACCGATAATCAGTATTTACCACCAATAACACTTATGAGCCAAATTAGAAATTGTTTTTCTATGTTTCAATGCGGTGAATACATTTATTTTTCGTAACTTTGCGCTCAAAAAGATTAACAGGTTTATGATAAATACCGATAATACTTAACTCAATATATGAAAAAGGAAGAAATACTAGCACTTTTCCAGAGCTATGAAGATGCAGTTTGCATGATTGATGACACCGAATGTTGGACATGCCGTATCAGACCATTTTGCTGACTTCAGCAAAATGGTCGAGCCTATGACTCGATAAAGGTCAAAAAACAGCATTATGTTAGGCAAAATATTGCTTAATTATTATTTTTCCGTAAAAAAATTACGGTAATTAAAAATTTATGTATATATTTGTGCCATCAATAACAAAAATATACTGCTATGCTTATAAAATTTTCTGTAAAAAACTTCCGAGGCTTTACTGATAGGATTGAATGGGATCTATCTTGCCCAAGCAACTATTCTTTCAATACATATGCAATTAAGGATGATGTCATCAAGAATGGTATCATTTATGGTCCTAATGGATCTGGCAAGACAAACTTTAGTGAGGCTTTATTTGACATCGTATATCACATGACTCAAAAGTACAAGAAAGTTGAATACTTTCAGAACTATGTCTATGCTGGAGACACAAGGCTAAATGTAATTTTTGAGTACACTTTTAAGTTTGATAACCAGTTAATTGAGTATGTATATTCAAAGAATGCATCGGGTGCACTTGTCGATGAGTTGCTAAAAGTGAATGGAGCGACAATTTTTAAGCGTATAGGTGGTGTATTAGACCTTGACGAGAACCAGTTCCCGATTAACAAGGATGCGAAGAGGAATTTAGAGATGAATGCCAACAGTATCTCAATCGTGAACTATTTGCTTACATCCTATCCTCTCGCTGGAGACCATTACCTGATTAGGATGAGGGACTTTGTCAATTCCATGCTTTGGTTCAGATGTCTGAAAACCAATGAATACATCGGGTTTGACAATGTTGTTACCATCCTTGACGAATACATCATCAAGAATAAACTGATTCAAGATTTCTCTGACTTTTTATTTAATGTTAGTGGACAAAAGTTCATTTTTGATTTGGAAAAATCCACCGATAAACAACTCTTTTGGAAAGTTGGTGGTGGAAGTCTCTATTTTGATAGTACTATCTCGACAGGTACTCAGTCATTACATTTATTGTATTATTGGCTCAAGAACTTGAACTATGCATCATTTGTCTTTATCGATGAGTTTGATGCGTTCTATCACTACAAGTTGGCTTTTGAGGTTTGCAAACAATTATTCAATCTCAATTGTCAGGTGTTCACGTCATCGCATAATACATATTTAATGACCAATGATCTTCTGAGGCCTGACTGCAACTTCATCTTGCAGAACAATAAGATCAAACCCTTGCAGGCCTGTACCGACAAGGAGTTGAGATTTGGTCATAATATGGAGAAACTATTCCGTGGAGGAGCTTTTGAAGTATGATACTCTTTGTATTTGAAGGTAGAGACGACAAGACTTATTTTGAGTCTATCAAACGGCTTTTCTTCCCAGAGAAGTCCGATACATTCGTTTGTACCTATAATAGCAATATCTACTCCCTATACAGCAAGTTGAAGGGTCACGATGTGTTGAACGGATTGCTGGAAGTTGATACGGTATCTGTTCTTAAAGAGATATTGTTAGAGAAGGGAGATCATACACTTGAGAATATCCGAGAGGATGAAGTCTCTGAAATCTATCTGTTTTTTGACTACGACTTCCAGGAGAGTGGTGGAACGCTTGAAGAGAACAACAAGAAATTGCAGGCCATGTTGAACTTCTTCATGGATGAGACAGGTAATGGGCTGTTGTTCATCAATTATCCGATGGTCGAGTCATTGCGATATACCAAAGAGTTACCTGATAATAATTACTTGACATACACTGTAACCCGAAAGAGATGTCAAGAAGAGAATTTCAAGCATCAAGTCCACGAATTTTCATATTATGACGGCAACTTGGAGTACTTAATCTTAACAGTAAAACCGGCTGATGACGATGACAGGATAAGGGAGAAAATAAATACAATCAAAATGAACTGGTGCCATCTAGTCGGCATGAACGTCAGCAAAGCAAACTATATCTGCAATGGAAAGAATGAGATTCCAGATGAAGTGAATAGCCAAATTGACATCTTTGACAACCAGCTTGCCAAATATGTTGAAACCGAGGAATCCAAAGTAGCAATCCTTAATGCTTTCCCTATATTCTTGTTTGATTATTTTGGAAAGAAAATCGTTTCTTCATAAATGGTTAATGTGCTGATTGAGATAAGGAAAGAAAAAGAAAACCAACTTCTACAATTATGATACAATTAGAAATTGTTTTTCTATGTTTCAATGCGGTGAATACATTTATTTTTCGTAACTTTGCGCTCAAATAGATTAACAGGTTTAATGACAAAGATTGAAAATAATGTTATTCTGAAACGTTTGAAAGTGGTCGTTGCTGAAATATTAATCACTAACTGGTGGTTAGCAGTGCGACTTAATCGTTTATGACTGAAGAAAATAAATGAATAAAAGAATTGACTATATAATTGACGAAATTGTTGACCAGTACATGTATGCTGACTCAACTTTCCGACCATGGATAATTGGTTTCAGTGGTGGAAAAGATTCGACAGTTCTACTTACACTGGTTTGGCTTGCTCTTAGAAAGATTAAAGAAAACATTCTTACACCATTTCAATTACAACGCCATGTTTATGTCGTTTGTAATGATACTCTTGTTGAAAACCCTATTATTTCATCATACGTTGATGAAGTACTTATAAAAATTGAACAAAAAGCCTTAGATGAAAGCTTGCCTATTTATGTAAAGAAAACAATACCAAGGTTAGAGGACTCTTTTTGGGTAAATGTAATAGGTAAAGGCTATCCTGTTCCTAATACTGCATTTAGATGGTGTACTGACAAGATGAAAATAAAACCAACAGCTCGTTTTATTACTGAACAAGTATCCGAATGCGGAGAGGCTATTATTTTGATTGGCACACGAAAGGACGAAAGCGCAACAAGAGCCAGGTCGATTAAAAAACATGAGATTCATGGTAAAAGACTTACTCGCCATACACTTCTTCATAATACTTATGTTTATGCACCAATAAAGGAGTTAATGCTTGAAGAGGTGTGGTATATCATAAATGCAATTCCATCTCCATGGGGGGGAGACAACACTGTTCTATTTAATATATATTTGGACGCAAGTGCTGATGATTATGAGTGCCCTACTGTGGTGACAGATAAGAGCCATGGTTCATGTGGTCAAAGTCGCTTCGGCTGTTGGGTTTGCACAGTAGTTAAAGATGATAAATCAATGAGAGCACTTATAAAAAACGGAAGGGAGTGGATGAAACCCCTCTATGATTTCCGTATTGAATTGGAACAACAAAGAAATATATTGATTAATAGGATGCCCAATCGTCGTGATGGAAGACGCGCTGTTAATGACATGGGGCCATATGTCTTTAGTTATCGGGCACATATTCTAAAACGTCTTTTACAAGTGCAAAAAGAATTGCAGCAACATGACTCAAATATTAAACTTATATCTAATCAAGAGCTGATTGCAATTCAAGTGAACTGGTATAGAGACTTTAATTTTGGCTATCAAGTTTCAGAAATCTATAACTCAATTTATAATGATTCATTCATTATGGAAGAAAACTTAAAAAACAAATTAGAAGCTGATTTAATGCGCGAAATCTGTGCAGAAAATCCTGAGGAGGGAGAGTTGATCGAGCAACTACTTCTGTTGCAAAAGTCCAAATCTCTGATGCAGCGCCGTCGAGGTCTCAAAAATGAGATCGAATCTCGTTTAATAACTTATCTAAAAGAAAAACAATCGTCATGATAATTAAATCTTTAGAATTAAATAATTTCCGCATCTATCGAGGCTTGAATAAAATAGACTTGACTCCCGATGGAGAACGCAATATTATTATTGTGAGTGGCAATAATGGTTTTGGCAAAACGACATTTCTCATGTCTCTCGTATGGTGTTTATACGGCAAGAACATGGAAAAAGTCGATGATCTCTACAAAAAAGAAATCTTCGAAAAAGGTGGTTATAGTAAATACATAGGGAATAGTCTAAATTCTGATGCAGCTTTAAATGGAGAAAAACGCTTTTCTGTTGCTGTTACGTTTACAGATGTTGAGATTCCCAATATAACTTGTACTGATATTACTATCATTCGCTCCTATGATAGTGCTACTGATACAAATGATGAATTAAAAATCCTAATTGATGGCAAAGAAAACGACCTTCTTAATGACAAGGATGAAGAAGAAATGTTTATTAGGGACTACATTCTGCCCATTGAAATTGCCAAATTCTTCTTCTTTGATGCCGAGAAAATAGTATCATTTGCTCAAATAAATACACCAGAACAACGTACAGAACTATCTAAGGCATATTCTCAGGTATTAGGTATTCAGAAATATGATGAACTCAAGAAAGAGTTAGAAAAATTGCAAGATGAATATCGTAAAGACTCGGCCAAATCTCAAGACAGGGCAGAACTGAATGACCTGATAGCAAAAATTGAAAATGGAAACTTGTTCATCGAAGACTCTTTGCAGCTTAAAAGTGAAAAAGAAGAGACAATAGCAGAAATTCAATATGACCTAAACGAACTACAAGAGAAACTAATTCGTGAGGGTGATTTAATGAGTATTGAAAAACTTGAAGAGTTTAGAAGCAAACAAGATTCTTATAAAAGAGAGATGGAAGAAGCCCAAGAAGGCCTCAAGGTACTCTATAATTACATCCCATTTGGTTTAGCAGGTAGTGTTGTATCACTTTTAGCTAATCAATTAATAAAAGAAAAGGAATTCAAGCAGAACAAATTACAACTTGAAGGTGTTGAAGAAAAAACAGATGATATTTTAAATGATTTAGATAAGGCAAGACTGAATTATAATGGCCATATTGATGTCAAAGTAAGAACTTTTTATGAGCAGGAAATAAAGAAACTAATCCTTAAGCATTTTTATAGTGAATTTGATGCTGAAAAATTTGAGGACTTTCAAACGCTTCATGATTTCACTGATTTGCAGCAAGATGACTTCTTTTCACTTGTGACAAACCTAAAAGAGAGTAAATCCTCTTTTGAAAAGTTGTCAAACAAATACTCAAAAGCAAAAGCTGAATTGTTTTCAATTGAGCGAAAAATTCGTGAAGCAGAAAAAAATGCTGAGGGTGAATATATCCAGTCTTTAAGGAGTAAAAAATCAACCAAAGAGAGTGAGATTTCTAAATTACGTCAAGAAATTGCACGATTGGATATTGAGATTGAGCAAAAGAAAGAAGACATAAAGACTGCACGACAGAAAAAAGAAGCTCTATCGAAAAAGATAGAAGTTTCTAATAAGAATAAAGAAGTTGATAATCAGGCGGCTCGATTGATTCATCTTATTCAAAAATTCCTCTTACGTTTTAAAGACGAGAAGAAAAGATCCTTAGAGAACAGATTGCAAGAAAAGTTAACAAGTTTTCTTCACAAAAAAGAGTTGGTTCATAAAGTAGTTGTTGACATTCAAGGCAATGGTGAGGATGTTGATATAAATCTATATGATGTCAACGAAAAGAAAATAGATAAAGCTATTCTTTCAATGGGTGAACGTCAAATGTTTGCTTCTGCTCTTTTAGGTGCATTGGTCGAAGAAACACAATTAGAGTTTCCTGTATTCATAGATAGCCCTATGCAAAAATTTGATGTCAATCATAGTCAAAATATCTTGACAAAGTTTTATCCAAATGTTTCGGGTCAAGTCATCTTATTCCCATTGTTGATGAAAGAGCTAACGGAACAAGAATACTCATTAATTGATCATTATGTGAATAAAGCATATCTGATAGAGAACACCACAATCGGTTCTCACTTTGTTGAAGTAAATCCCACAGAATTATTTGAAAAATATAAGAAACAATAATTATGCAAATAAACATCAAAACATCTGCATCAAATCAAGCTGTTGTTTCTGCTCTTACTCAGAAATTGCCTGGAAGCGCAAAAGAGAATATCATTGCTCGGGTCGCTTTCGCCTACTCATTGGCTTCTGGAAAGCGCTTTGCACAGAATGAATTTGGAATATATGATTCTCAAGGTAAAGAGTACAAAGACCACATCCTATTTGACGCATCTTATCGAGATTACTATATTGCTCTAATTTGTCAAGCTTATGGCATAAACAAGAACAATGAACTTATTCCTAAATATGTAAAACTACATATAGATCATGGTCTAGAACAAATATATTATTTGTTTGAGAATCGTCCTCAATATACTTTCTTTGATTTTCTTATGGAGAACTTAGGGAAGGGAATTGATGCAATCGAAGATGCTCCTGTTTCTCTTGATGCTGTAAAAAATAACAATCAACACATCGATAAATCATCTTTTGCAGGACCTATCGATATAAAGATAGGTTACGATCCCGACAATAATGCTCAAATTACATTCTGCTTCAATAATACTAAAATATATAATAATCAGCATGTAGCTGTTGCCGGCAAATCTGGTTCTGGCAAGTCACAATTTGCTTATGAGTTTCTACGCCAACTTGTGATAAAATCTCAAGGTAAGGTCAATTTTCTTTTTCTTGATTTCAAAGGGATATCATCTGAAGAACAAAAGAAAATGGAATTTTTCTTCAAAGATACACACGCAAAGTGTATAAATGCACCTATCGAACCATTCCCCCTGAATCCACTTTCTTTCATTGACAACATTAATGACGTTAATAAATTAATGGGCATCAATAAATTTGTTGATATCATAGCCAAGTATTCAAATATTGGCAAGAAACAACAGCAGACTTTAAAAGATGCCGTACGTGAAGCATTTATTCAACACACAGGAGGAGACTATCCATCCTTGAAGAATGTGTATGACCTTATAATTGATCATGTTGGTGAAACTCGTGATACATTAACTGAAATAATGGGACGCTTGAGTGAGTATGAACTATTTGCATCAAATGTAGACAACCCGAGTACATTCCTAAATAATAATTATTATTTATCATTAGCTGGAGATTTGGACAATGCAGTTCGTTTCACATCTGTTTTTTTGATTATTAATTATATTTTTAATGTTTTCTCAAATATGGGGGGCACTGATGTAGTTGACGGTTATAGAGAAATGCGTTATGTGCTCATGATAGATGAAGCGCATGATCTTTTCCGAGAAAAGAAATCCCTGGAAATATTAGAGGTTGTCTTAAGAAAAATCCGTTCTTTTGGTGTTTCTGTGTTTTTATTGTCTCAAGGCATTGCTGAATATAACACAGCAAATTTTGATTTCTCACAAGAATGTGAAACGTCATTCCTTCTGCCAATAAATGATATGGCAAATACTAAGGCAATTAATAAGTTCTTAGGTCTAACTCAAAAAGATGGCATTACCGCAATTCGTAATCTCGAAAAGCTTGAAAATGGTCAAGCCATATCTAATATGAAGGAATACCCAAAAACTAAAGTATTTGATGTTGTACAATATTATAAAGAAAAATAATGGAACAGAAATTTGACAATATTTGCATTGAGAATTTGCAATTAGATTTATTTAATCCTCGACTTCCAAAGTCAAAACAGGGAATCGATGAAAATACCGTAATCGAGTTTTTGTTATTAGAAGCTGCGACTTTGGAACTAATGGAAGCTATTGGCGAAAATAATTTTTTTGCTGGTGAAATGTTGTTGGTAGTCCCTGATGATAATAATGAAAAGAAATATGTTGTTGTCGAAGGTAACAGACGTCTAACTGCAGTTATGCTGTTGAATAATCCCAGTCTCGCCAAAGTCAAAAAAGTTGCTACAAAAGATATTTTTAACCGTGCGAAATATCATCCTAATGAACTTCCATGTTTAATTTTTAATAGTAGATCTGAGATTCAAAAGCATCTTGGTTTTGTTCATATTACCGGGAAAAAATCATGGAGGATGTTAGAAAAAGCACGATATTTGAACGAATTAAGAAATAGTGAACAATTCTCAAATTTGTCTTTTCAACAAGCTTGTAAGGAAATCGCAAAAGTAATAGGCAGCAAATCGCCATATGTAAAGAAAGTTTTGGTTAGTTTCCTTCTCTATGTAATAGCTGAAGATGAAAAGTTCTACAAAATTGAGGGATTATCAGACGAAACTTTTTTTCTAAATTATTTCTCAGATGGATTACAGAAAAATAACATTCGGGAATTCCTAAATGTTGATTTAGATTCTGAGGATCCACTTGAGCATATTGACAAACAACATTTAGAGGAAATCGTTACATGGTGGTTTAAAAAATCTGAAGGAATCTCACGCGTGATAGGCGACAGTGAAAGTATGAAACTCCTCAATGAGGTTTTAGGAAATCAAAATGCGTTATCTGCATTTAGGAATGGTGCCACCATTTATGAAGCATATGAACTAACCAATGATCTTGACATTCAATTTGAAAAAAAGATTAAAGATGCTTATAAAGCAATCGAACAGGCAGATAGACTATCAAATAAAGTCAAAGAATTCTATAATGATTTGTATGAAGATCTGAAAGGTATTCGTATAATTGCCAAGAAAATTAACGATTTTAAAACAAAAAGAGAAGAAGATGGAGATGACTTTTGATGACAAGTATGTTGCCAGTATAAATTATTTGAGTAATATCGGAAGACCTGATTATCCTCAAGATCAGATTGGTCTCTATTCTGATTATATTGAGCTGATGATCTTGTTTTCAGGTGAAGATGGTGTTTCATTTGGTGATATTCTAGATTTGTTTTATGGAGAACCCGATGAGAGAACAGATGCAGAAATAAGAGACAAAGAAGAAGTATTTATTAAAAGAATTTTTTCATTGATAGATGAGCGTATTGTTCTTTTCGCAGATTTATATCCATTTGAGAAAAGTAAGAATAGTTATTTTTTAAAACGTAATATCTCTGATAATGAGAAATATTATGTGTTATTACTCATTTCTTCTCAATTAGATATATTCAATTTGTTCCAATCTGATTTAACAACAGATTTTGAAACACTTTCATTCGAGACACTAAAAAAGTTTATTCCAACTGCTGTAGTCAAACAGTTCGGAAAGAATACCAATTATAAAGGTAACGCTAAGGATAAGATTAAATCCCTGTCTATTGAAATCGGAATTCCTGTTAATAATTACGAAATCAATCAAATTAATGAAAAGAATAATCAAGAAAGGGGACTCGATGTAATTGGTTGGTTGCCATTTAACGATAACTGTCAGAACAAAATCGTTTTTTTAGGACAATGTGCATGTGGCAAAAGATTTGAATTAAAACAGCACGACACTAGAAGATTTGCAGATTATTTTATTTTTTATAAAACGAAACCTCAGCACACATTGTTTGTTCCATACTCTTTGATTAATATTAATGAAGGTAAGTTTTATCATAACTATATTGAGGAAGATTACTTGGTATTCGAGCGAAAGAGAATGGTATCATTGCTTAGCGGAAACAACATTTATAATCAATTATTGTCAAAAAAATTAGTTGAAAAATGTATCTCATTTTAAAACGTAGAAGCTTATTGGTATAATTATTTCTATGCATATTAGCAAATCGATTTCTATTTTAGACAAAGATTGTATCCATTGGTGAAGGCACTTGTTTTGCGCAACCGCCATAGCCAGATGAGAGCGACAGTGAAAGTAAACCAAGAAACCCTTTGGGGCATCATTGCTATGTTTTCGACAAATGTTCATTCAACCATCATGCAACAAAGCAATTCTCAATACTTTATCTTGAAATAATCAAGCTGTGCTTTGAATAGGTCTTGTGCTGTGAGGCAGGTGTAGAGGAAGTAGCTTTGCAGTCGTGGCCATTCTCTGAGTCCTCGATAGTAATACATCTTCAGTTCTTCGGTGATGATTAACGGCACAATAATTTCGAGTTGTGCTCTCCATTATCCTGAAAATATCGGCAAGAAAAATATTCAAAATTTGTCAAAAAAGTAGTGTTTTTTGCCTATATCGGCAAGAAAATGGCGGGAAAAATGTGTTTCCCCGCCAAGTGAATTTTGTACTTTCTCCTTTGTCCTTTATCCTTTCTACATCCTTTGTCCTTTGTCCTTTGTCCTTTGACAACTGCACATCTACCGAAGTGCAACATTAGATTCAGTCGCCTGTCACACAGTGCCGCCCACGGCTCCGCCGTGAACGGCACAATGTGTTTCGCACATGGCCAAGTCTTCGACTTGTCTCGCCCCCCACCTTTTTGCGACTGAAGCCCTTCCCCCTTCCTCCTTTGTCCTTCCTCCTTCCCCCTTTGTCCTTTCTCCTTTCTCCTTCCTACTTTCTCCTTTCTCCTTCCTACTTCTTCCTTCCTCCTTCCTCCTTTGTCCTTTATTTGGGCTATATAGCAGTTAAGAGCGTTAAGTAGATTTACTTAACGCTCAGGGGTAGCGCATAGGAGAGTCGAACTCCTCTTTTAAGAATGAAAATCTTACGTCCTAACCGATAGACGAATGCGCCATCATGTGAAGACCTGGCTCTGCTGCGCCAAAATCTTCATGAGAAAATTATGCTAGGCTGAGAGGGCTGAATCTCTCAGTGGAGAAGCCTCTGTTAGGCAACGTTGAGCTTGTTAACGTGCTTAGCGAGCTTGCTCTTGAGGTTAGCGGCTTTGTTCTTGCTGATAGTGCCCTTGCGGCCCAGCTTGTCGAGCATAGCCGATACTTTCTTGTAAGCCTCGGCAGCTTCCTCTTTGTTCTCCATTTTGCGCAGGTTGCGAACGGCGTTGCGCATAGTCTTAGCGTAGTAACGGTTACGCTCGTTTCTTGTCTTAGTTTGACGAATACGTTTGATAGATGATTTATGGTTTGCCATAATTTGTGTGTAAAAAATTTTAATTGTTTGATTATTAGTAGCCCATAGCAGAGTCGAACTGCTCTTTCAAGAATGAAAATCTTGCGTCCTAACCGATAGACGAATGGGCCCCGAATATGCGCTTTTTCAAAAGCGACTGCAAAATTAGGTCAAATTTTTGAAACAGCAAAATTTATTTTGGTCAAATCGTTAAAAGACAAAGTTTTTTTGATTTTTAAGGCGAGATTTGCGCGAAAAGCTGTAACTTCGCAAGGCGAAAACTCCAGAAAGGGGTCGCCGCTGGCGACGGGAAGTAAAGACAGCTATCTCCCTCCTTGAAGCCTTCTTCGTAGCTTCGCTCGTCATCGTGTTTTCAAGGAGGGTCACTCAAAGCTCAGCCTTCGGCTGAGCCGCTAAAGGCGTTTAATAAATGCAGGAGAAACTCAATGGCATAGTTATCAACGTTATCAAGTATAACGAGAAGCACAACATCGCCCACATCTATACCGACAAATTGGGGATGCTGGCGTTCCTGGTGCGTCAGGGCACTACTCATGCCGCGAGGATGCGCAACGCGATGTTCATGCCGCTGTCGCTGCTCGAGTTTGAGGCGCGGCTGCAGCCCAACCGCGACCTTGGCACGCTTCACGACGTGCGTCGCACCGCTACGCTGATGTCAATCTACAGCGACCCCATGAAGAACGCCATAGCGATGTTCCTGAGCGAACTGCTGTCGCACACTATCCAGGAGCAGGAGCAGAACATGGTGCTCTACAGCTTCATCAAGAGCTGCATCATCAGGCTCGAGCAGATGAGCGGCAGCGTCGCCAATTTCCACATCTGTTTCCTCTACCGCCTGGGACAATTCATCGGCATCCAGCCCGACATCGACAGCTACCGCGAAGGCTACTGGTTCAACATGAGCGAGGGAGTGTTCACGCAGTCGCCACATCCAGGCATGAAATCGCTGCCTCCCGCCCAGGCTCAGGTGCTGCCACTGCTCTCGCGCATGACCTTCGACAACATGCACCACTTCAAGTTCTCACGCGACCAGCGCAACGAGATACTTGAAATAATCCTCGGCTACTACCGCCTGCACCACTCCACCCTAGGCACCCTGCGCTCGCCCGATGTGCTCAAGCAACTCTTCGTCTGACACAAAGCGGTGATAAACCCAAATCGGCCATTTGGCGACTAAAGGTTGGGTTTTCGGTCTATCTATAACCTATTAGGGATAAAAAAAATCCTCGGCATCACGCCGGGGATTGCTTAACTAATTAACCTTCTAATACCATTAACATAAACCTTAAAACAAAAATGAAAAAGAAAATTTTCGTCTCACGACGATGGATTTTTTATAACCTTAAAAACTAATACCATGAAAACTGATGCAAAATTACACCCTTCTGCTGTGTCAATCCAAATTTTTGAGCAAAAAACTGCGATTTTTGCCCGAAATTTAACTCTGTTTTATGTTTGTAAACAGATTTTAGGTAAATTACAGGGCTTGCACTTGACTTTGAGCTCAATCGAAAAAAAGTGGGGAAAACACAATGCCGCAGTGAATCACTTCACCGCGGCACCCATGCAAAGTTACAAATTTCTTTTATCGGAATCGACAAAAGATTGCCGCAAAGTCTCCAGAATGCGGCTTTATCGTCGGTAGGAATTATTCAAGACCAGCCTCTTTCATGTTGGTGAAGACGTTTTGCACGTCGTCATCCTCTTCGAGCACCTCAAGGAGCTTGTCCATGTCGGCGGTCTGCTCCTCGTTTAGCTCTTTATAGTCGGCTGGCTCATAGACGAATTCCGAACTCTTAATCTCAAATCCGTTCTCCTCCAGATATTTCTGGATGTCGCCATTCGACTCAAAAGCAGCGCTGATGATGATTTCCTCCTCGTCCTGCTCTATCTCCTCAGCACCGAAGTCGATAAGCTCGAGTTCCAAATCCTCGAGGCTCACGCCCTCTTTAGGCTCTACATGGAAGTAGGCCTTGTGGCTGAACATGAACGCCACGCTGCCCGAGTTGCCCAGCGTGCCGCCCTTCTTGTTGAAGTAGCTGCGCAGGTTGGCGACGGTGCGAGTGGTGTTGTCGGTAGCAGTCTCCACGAGGATAGCGATGCCGTGAGGTCCATATCCCTCATAGATTACCTCCTTGTAGTCGCTTGCGTCCTTGTCGCTCGCCTTCTTGATGGCGCGTTCCACGGTGTCCTTAGGCATATTGGCAGCCTTGGCATTGGCCATCAGGGCACGCAGACGCGAGTTTGCTGTTGGGTCGGGACCACCGGCCTTTACTGCCATAGTGATTTCCTTACCAATCTTAGTGAACGTGCGGGACATGCTGCCCCAGCGTTTCAGTTTCCTTGCTTTGCGATATTCAAAAGCTCTTCCCATAAATAGAAATTTTATTTAGTTATTAATTTTTCCTTAATCGTGATGCACTGGCACTACTGCCACGAAAACCAGCGTCTTGTCGCTGCGGTTGATGAGGCTGTGGCTGTGTCCTTTGGGACAGTAATGCGCCTGCCCCGGCAGCAGTGTCTCCTCGCCGTCGTCATAGAGCACGGTAGCTTCGCCCTCGAGAAAATACATTATCTCGCTATCGGTGTCGTGGCTGTGGTAGCCTATCGACGACCCAGGCTCAAGAGTGCCAAGCATAATCTTGTTGTTCTCGTCAACAAAACGCCGCGACACATACTCTCCCTCGCCACCCTTGAAATTAGCGGCGACATTGAGTGGAAGCTCATTGAAGTTTATTTTCATATTTCGTTGGTCGTTTATCGTTTATGGAAGAAAGTGACAGATTAACTGCAATTCGTCCTTCTTTAAGATTGTGCATTATGCATTGTGAATTGTGCATTATCTAAGTTTCGCTCCCACTTGCTTCTCGAGATTGGCGATGATTTTGTTCATCACAGCGTCAATCTGCTTGTCTTGCAGGGTCTTCACGTCGTCTTGCAGGATGATGCTTATGGCATAGCTCTTCTTGCCAGCCTCGAGGTTCTTGCCCTCATAGACGTCGAAGAGGTTCACGCCGCGCAGCAGGTGACGCTCGCTCTGCTCAACCACCTTCTTGATGTCGGCGTAGGTGACGTTGCCGTCAACGAGCAGCGCCAGGTCGCGGCGCACGGGCAGCGTCTTGGGCAGGTCGGCAAACTTAGTCTTAGCTTTCGCTGCCATCTTGCACACGGCGTTCCAGTCAAGCTCAGCGAAATAAACCACCTGCGTGCAGTGAGTCTTCTTGTGCTGCTCGGCAGTGATAATACCCATCTCGCAAATCACCTTGCCACCACGATTCTTGTAGGCAAGACCTAAGGAAAACACATCATTCTGGAACTCCTCTTGCTGAAGGTCGCGCTCAGCGATTCCCAAGCGGCGGAAGATGTTCTCAACAGTGGCCTTCAAGTCGTAGAAATTGAGTTTGCGTGACTTGTCATTCCAGTTGTCGCCGTGGTTCTCGCCAGTGAGCCAAATGCCAAGGGCGGTCTTCTCGCTATAAGGCGCGAGGGCAACTTCCTCGTTGCTCGCCTCGGGAGAGAAGTGATATACATTGCCAAACTCATACATCCTGAGATTGGGATTCTTGTGGTTGATGTTGCGGGCTGCGCTTTCCAGTCCGCCGAAGAGCAGGGTCTGGCGCATCAGGCACAGGTCGCTGCTCAAGGGGTTCATCACATGCACACAGTTGGCTTCGGGATAGGTCTCACAGCCCTCATAGTAGCTCTGTGCGGTGAGCGAGTTGTTCATTATCTCATAGTAGCCTTGCGCGCTGAGCTGGTTGGAGATGAGTTCCTGCATATCGTCGCGGAAATCGACCATGCCCTTGATAGAGAGCGAACTCTTCACCTGGTCGCCAATCTCCACATTGTTGTAGCCATACACGCGCAGGATGTCCTCCACCACGTCGCAGGGACGCTGCACATCAACACGATATGTGGGCACCACAAGGTTGAGTTTCTCGTCGTCCTCACTCTCAATCTTCATCTCCAAACTCTCGACGATGCTCTTAACGGTCTCTTTGTCGAGGTTCTTGCCGATGAGGTTGTTGACATAGTCGTAGCGCAGCTCCACCGGGAAACCGGGGAAGTCGTGCTGCTTGATATCTACTATCTCGCCGCATATCTCGCCACCGGCAATCTCCTTGATGAGCTTCGCGGCGAGTTTGAGGTTGTAAATCACGTCGTTGGGGTCGATGCCGCGCTCGTTGCGGAACGAGGCGTCGGTGTTCAAGGCGAAGCGGCGCGCGCTTTTCCTGATCCATGTGGGATGGAAATATGCCGCCTCGAGGAAGATGTCGGTAGTCTCCTCGGTGACACCGCTGTCGAGACCGCCAAACACGCCACCGATGCACATAGGCTCCTCGGCGTTGCAAATCATCAGGTCGCGGTCGGTGAGCGTGCGCTCCACACCGTCGAGGGTGACAAATTTGGTGCCTGGCTCGCAGGTCTTAACCACCACCTTGCCGCCTTTAATCTTGTTGAGGTCAAAGCAGTGCAGTGGCTGGTTGGTGCCTAGCAGGATATAGTTGGTGATATCTACAATGCTGTTGATGGGACGCTGGCCCACGGTTGTCAAGTAGTCCTTGAGCCATTTGGGGCTCTCCCCTACCTTCACGTTGCGGATGGTGAGGCCGCAGTAGCGCGGACATGCCTCGCCGGTGACTACCTCTACAGGGATTGCGCCGTCCTCACGGTCAATCTTGAAGTCGTCAACGCTGGGGCGACGCAGGTTGCCGTCCTTGCCGTGGCGCTTGAGCCAGGCGTTGAGGTCGCGAGCCACACCGTAGTGCGAACCGCCGTCAATGCGGTTGGGGGTGAGGTCAACCTCTATGAGCCAGTCGCTCTCGATGCCATAGTAGGTGGCGGCGGGAGTGCCCACCACAGCGTCATCGGGCAGCACGATGATGCCGGCATGGTCGCTGCCAATGCCTATCTCATCCTCGGCGCAAATCATGCCGAAGGAGTCGGTGCCGCGAAGTTTGGATTTCTTTATCACAAATTCCTTGTCGCCGTCATAAAGCACGGTGCCCACAGTAGCCACTATCACCTTTTGACCCGCTGCCACATTGGGAGCGCCGCACACGATCTGAACCGGCTCCTCGCCGTTGCCCAAGTCAACAGTCGTCAGGTGCAAGTGGTCACTATTGGGATGAGGCTCACAGGTGAGCACCTTGCCCACCACGATGCCTTTGAGTCCGCCACGAATTGTCTCTACTTCCTCGACTGCACCCACCTCAAGTCCGAGCGATGTCAGTGCGTCGCCCACTTCCTGAGCCGTGAGGTCAAAGTCAAGGTATTGTTTCAACCATTTTAATGAAATGTTCATATCTTATTGTTTTTATTTAACAAGCTATCAAGAAGACAAGGCAACAGTTATTGTTAACATCTGCCTAATCAACTAGTTGGGCAATTAAGACCGCATTTCTTAAGAAAGAAAAAAAGCCCATTTCCCCAATCAACCTGCAAAGGTAGTAAATTTTTAATTAATGTGGAACGATTAATATCTAAACTTTGTCATTTCTTCTAAAACAAACTTGTTACAGAAGCTCTTTTTCACATTTTTCCTTACCATTTTTGGTAGTTTCTCCCACATTTTTCCCTACAAATATTGGTAGTTTCTCCCACATTTTTCCCTACAAATATTGGTAGTTTCTCTCACATTTTTCCAAACTTATAGCGAAACCCTTTCACAAGCGCTCACACAACATCGCATCATCGCATGGTACGGCAATTTGCACATTATAATTATTTGTTGTAAATTTGCGTTTTAATTATCACGCATTTAACTTTTTGACGTTATCTCAGTCTAACTGATAACTGAGAACTGACATCTGATAACTGACATCTGAGAACTGACATCTGAGAACTGACATCTCTATGAAACCTGGCAAAAGAATATGTGAGACGCTTAAGGCTATCCGCAGCGAGATAGCTAGTGCTAACGAGATAGACTACACCCCCACTCCGTGCGACCATGAGGGCGACTGCGACGGCACCTGCCCAGCCTGCGAGAGCGAGATGCGGTGGATAGAGCGACAGCTGCGCACACGCAAAGCCTTAGGCAAGGCGGTAACCATTGCGGGTGTGAGTATGGCGTTGAGCCTTGGCGCAAACGCCGCCACACCATCGTCAATCGGTGTGGACCAAAAAAGAAAAACAGATGTCCCAAAGCCTAGAAAACAAGAGGTACGCCAAACTGCCGGCGTGGTGAGAAGGCCTCCCAATAAGGAAGAAGAAGCAAGGATAAAGGCTGCAGAGGAGCAAAGGCAAAAAATGCTCGAAGAGCAGCAAAAACGGGAAAAAGAAGAAGGAATCATAAGAGGCAAGATTCCTATACCTCCCGAAACACCCGAGAATGACTCTATCAACGCCCCGACCATCAACTCGCAATTTGTTGCCGAGGGCGACACCATAATCACCGAAGACGGCAGAGAGGTTATCGTCGAAGAACTCATATCAGGAATTGTGGGCAACACTGGCCAACTCAACATCGACTCCATCTACACCGATGTTGACATCGAGGCACGGTTCCCCGACGGCGACGAGGAAATGGACCTGCTTATCAAAGACCAGCTATATATCCCCGACGAGATTCTGGAACCCATCAAGGAGGTTAGAGGGACAATCAAGGCACGCTGCATCGTCAAAGCCCTGGTAGAGCGCGACGGCACCATCAGCGACGCCGTCATCGAGAAAACCACCACCGCCGCTGTCTTCGACGACGAGGCACTGCGAGCAGTGAAGAACCTGCCACCATTCCTCCCTGCCCGCCTCTACGGCGCGAAAGTGCGCTCCTGGAAACTCATCCCGGTGGAGTTTATCTACGATTTCTCAAACCCTGAGCAAATGAGCGAACAAGGAGAATAGCTGACAAGCTAACAAGCTGACAAACTAACAAGGCAATAGAAGTTTTCTAATCCAATATTCGACCTTTCGAGTATTCGAGTGTTCGAGCATTCGAGCGATCGACAATTAGTTCGTTAATTCTTACAAAATCATAAATTCATGAGAAAAGGCAAGAAAATATGTGAGACACTGAAGGCCATCAGGCGAGACATCGCCGTTGCCAACGAGATTGACTACTCCCCCACCGAGTGCCACCACGAGGGCGACTGCGCAGGCACCTGCCCAAAGTGCGAAAGCGAGACGCGGTGGCTCGAGAAGCAGCTGCGCAACCGCCAAGCTCTGGGTAAAGCGGTTGCCATCGCAGGACTGAGTCTGGCGCTCGGCACCATGACCTCGTGCCATCACCACAAGCACTATTCTTTAGACCTTTCGGATGAGTCGGAGGAATGCTCTACCGAATCAGGTAATATCATTGCAGGTGGTGTTGACGAGTCGTTCTTTAATTCTGTTTCTAACGATGGTGACACAGTCCATAACTTCTCCCCTCTGCGCGGCGGCGACGAGAACGGCATCGCCTCTAAAAGCGACGATGATGACGAAGAAGAACTTCAAGTGATGGGCGAAGTGGCAGTTGATGAGAACGGCAACACCTACGGGCCATAATAAATTGGAGAAAGGTGGAAAAGCAAGAACTTTCGGCACCGTTTATCGGCTTTGTGAGGCACCGGCTTGCCACCGATGGCAAGGGGGTGACAACGCTCGTGGCGTTTCATAGCTGTCCGCTGCGATGCCGCTACTGCCTTAACCCCCAGTGCCTTGACCCAGAGAAGGTGTGGCGCACCATCAGCACCGGCGACCTGCTCAACGAGCTGCTGCTCGACAACCTCTACTTCCTCGCCACCGGCGGAGGAGTGACCTTCGGTGGCGGCGAACCGCTGCTGCGCAGCGAGTTTATCGACGAGTTCTGCCGCATGAAAGTGCCGGAGTGGAAAGTCAATATCGAGACCTCGCTAAATGTGGACCGCCATCACTTAGAGCGCGTGCTGCCGCACATCAACGAATACTTCATCGACATAAAAGACACTAACCCAGCCATCTACAAAGAATACACCACGCGCGACAACGCACAAGTCCTCGACAACCTGCGCTGGCTAATGTCGCACGACGGCATGGCAGAGAAAGTCATAGTGCGCCTCCCCCACATCCTCGACTACAACACCCAAGCCGACATCGACCACAGCCGAGCCCTCCTCACAGAAATGGGAGTAAAAAACTTCGACGAGTTTGAGTATATAGTTGAAAGACAAAAAACTAGAGAAGAGTTTATCTAGACAATCTAGACAATCCAGAAAATCTAGAACATCTAGGAAATCCAGATAAGCTCTTCCCTCTCTACTCTCAACTCTCAACTATTACTGAGCCATAAACTCTTCTACATCCTTTGGATGATAAGGAATGATGTCCTTGCCGAGGAAGCGGCAGCCGTCAGACGTGATTAGCACGTCGTCCTCGATGCGTATGCCGCCAAAGTCCTTGTAGGTCTCAATCTTGTCGAAGTTGAGGAACTCGGCGCAGTGTCCCTTTGCCCGCCACTCATCGATGAGGTCGGGGATGAAGTAGATGCCCGGCTCGTCGGTAACCACGAAGCCTTCCTCCAGACGACGTCCCATGCGCAGGGCGTTGGTGCCAAACTGGTCGAGGCGCGGACGGGTCTCCTCGTCAAAGCCCACATAGATCTGTCCTAAGCCTTCCATGTCGTGAACGTCCATACCCATCATGTGACCCAGTCCGTGAGGCAAGAACAAGGCGTGAGCACCGGCAGCAACCGCCTCGTCAATGTCGCCCTTCATCAGTCCCAGGACTTTCAGACGCTCGGTCATCAGGCGACACACTGCCATGTGTACGTCAAAGTATTTCACGCCGGGTTTGGCGATTTTAAGCACCAAGTCGTGGCAGTCCTCCACGATGCTGTAGATAGCCAGCTGACGCTGTGAGAACTTGCCGTTTACAGGCATTGTGCGGGTGTTGTCGCTGCAATAATGCTCTATGGTCTCAGCACCGCAGTCGCAGAGCACTAGTCTGCCAGCCTCAAGCTGCGCCATCGATGGTGCACCGTGCATAATCTCGCCATGCTGCGAGAAGATGGTGCCGAAGCTCACCTGCGCGCCGTAGCTCTGCGCTATGCCGTTGATTTGACCGCCAATGTATTTCTCGGTCACGCCAGGCTTGATGAGCTTCATCGCTGTGGTGTGCATCTTGTAGCCTATGGCGCAGGCGCGCTCCAGCTCTTCGATTTCGAGAGGAGTCTTCGCCGATCGCATCTTCACGACCGCCATGATGAGCTCGAGCGAGGCTGCCTCCTTCTGCTTGCTCGGATGGGTGCCCAGCAGGTCCATAATCTGAATCATGGTGTCGTGGCGATAAGGAGGCAGGAAATGCACCTTGCGGCCCTTTGCCACAGCGTCTTTCACGAGCACTTCGAGCTGTGCCATAGGCGCGCTGTTGGTCACGCCCACCTGCGCCGCCATGTCGGCAACGCTATCAACCGAGCCATACCACACGATGTCCTCGATGTCAATGTCATCGCCAAAGAGGGTCTCCTTGCCGCTCTCCACGTCGATCACGCCTACCAAGCCGTCGCGCTTCTGACCGAAGTAGTACAGGAACGACGAGTCCTGACGGAAGGGATAATAAGCATTGTTGGGATAATTGTTGGGTGCCTCGTTATTGCCAAAGAGCACTACCACACCGTCGTTCATGAGCTTTTTCAACTCATTGCGACGCTCTACATAAACTTCTTTGTTGAACATAATTATTTAGTTTTTGGTTATTAATAGTCCATTTTTCTAAAAGAACGCTCAAAGTTAGCAATAATATCATACATTTACAAACAATTCTTTGTGAAAATTAGTGATAATTCGTGGTTATCGTTGAGTCAAACGACCAGAAACGACCAGAAACGACTATAGACGACAAGAAACAATTAACCAAGTAACGACGCAAAAAGCATCAAGGACCTGGCACAAAACATGTCAGGTCCTTGATTTGTAGTATAATTCAGTTGAATTATATTATTTGCGCTTTGTGGTGGCTTTTTTGCCTGATTTCTTTTTGCCAGTGGTTGCCTTTGTTGATTTCTGATTGCCAGTGGTAACCTTCTCTTCTTTGTCAGCAGCAGTCTTTGCCGCAGGCTTGGCAGCGGCTTTTGTGGCGGGCTTCGCCGCGGGAGCGCTGTCGTCGATGCCGAGGGTCTCGATTTCAAATACGAGAGTCTCAAAGGGCTTGATGCTCTGTCCGGCTCCACGTTCGCCGTAGGCGAGGTTGTAAGGCAGTATGGCGATCATCTTAGCGCCAGGGCTCATCATGAGCAGTGCCTCTTTGAAGCCTGGCACCACCTGGTTAGGAGCGAACGACACCGGCTCTTTGCTCTCGTCGAAGGTTTTGCCATCGACGTGAGTGCCTTTGTACATAACCTTGATTTTGTCGGTCTCGTTGAACTTCTTGCCGTTGCCTGGGTTGAGAATCTTATATACCAATCCCGATGGAGCCTGAATGAACTCAGCGTCTTTCTCCAGTTGGTTCTCGATATACTTCTTGCCGAGTCCCTTTTGTGTGAGAGCCTCGGGGCTGTTCTCCTTGGCAAAGGCCTGAGTCTCC
Source organism: uncultured Prevotellaceae bacterium (assembly GCA_937916085.1). Taxonomy (GTDB): domain Bacteria; phylum Bacteroidota; class Bacteroidia; order Bacteroidales; family Muribaculaceae; genus Sodaliphilus. The sequence goes on from CALGGO010000013.1 coordinate 32,277, forward strand.
CTGGCATACTTTTGAGTCTCGGTGTCAATGGCTTTAAATTCTTCTTGAGTTGGCACTTTAACATCATTAAGAATTGAGGCTACCGAAGCTACGAAGGCATCTTTGTTGAGAGTCAACCCCATCTGCTTGCTGATGTTCTTTTCAATGTTCCTGAAGTCGCTGGCGAGCAGCTGACCGTCGATCAATGGCTTGTTGCTCTCGTCAACGTTGATGGAGCTGTTGAAGCCATCGATAAAGCGTGCCATCTGTGCCTCGCTCAGGTTCTTGCTTTTGCTTATGTTCTGCGTCTGCGCGCCAAAGAAGCGACCCATGTTTTGGCTCAGCGAGTCGGCCTTGATGTCAATCAAGCCAGCTTGTGTGAGCGCTGCCACACTGTCTTTCTTTATTCCACCAATCTCTTCAATAAGGCGTTTAGCCTCCAAATTAATTTCACGCATCTCATCGTTGATAGGTTTGATTGAGGTGGTATCAACAAGTCGTGTGAGGAATGCTTGCGCAAACGCTTTGCGGCTCATGGCGACACCGAGTTGGCGATTTATGCCCTCGGCATTGCGGTAGAACTGCTCGGCAGTGTTCACGCCATCGCGGTATTGCTCATCTTGCTGGTCGAGGTTCATCGCGTCGCTGAAAGCTTTGAGATAAACTTGTCGCGCTTCGGGTGTGGCGTGTGTCATGGCAGCCTGTGTGCCATACACCTTGCCCAGCATCATGCTCAACGAGTCGTTCTTGATTTCTCTCAACTTAGCGATCTGTGCCAAGTCGGGCTCTTGAGCCATTGCAAAGCTGCTTATGATGGCAGCTATTGCAGCAAATATAAATATCTTTTTCATGTGTGATGAATATTATAAAATATTACTTGTGAAGCTCCACTGTGGTGAGCTCAAAGACTAGCGTCTCGTTGGGACCAATGGGACCTTGACCTTTATCTCCATATCCCAGATGACTGGGGATAATGGCGATGGCCTTTGCTCCAGGCTTCATAAGGGTGATTACCTCGCGGAAGCCAGCCACCACATTTTGCAGAGGGAATGGCACGGTTTCGCCTTTAGAGCTGTCAAACTCAGTGCCGTCGATGTGCTTGCCCACATATATGACATCAACAGTATCGGTGGGCTTGAAAGTGTCGCCCTCACCCTCCTCGAGAATCTTGTAGCAGAGCCCCGACTCGGTCTTGATAAATGCTGTGTCGTTCTTCATCTGCTCGGCGAGATACTTCTCACCATCCTGCTTGTTCATGTCGGCAATGGAGTCGATAGCCGATGTGTTCTTGTTGCCATTGCAACCTGTTGCCACGCCGAGCACGAGAGCAACGATTAATAAATTAAATAATCTTCTCATTACTGATGCTTCACGTTGTTATTGCGTTTTTTAGACATAAGAACAAAGTTGCGATTAAGCTTGAACATTGCCAAGCGTGAGCATTATATTCAAAACCAGACAAAAATAACAAAAAAATTGTTGACTTTGTTTTTCTTTGTTGATTTTGTTTGATTTTTGACTATGTTCTTTTGTCTAAAATTCGTTGTTATTTTGCTTGAGCGGGAGCCTTTTGTGGTTGAGCTGGAGCTGGCTTGCCAGGAGCTGGGCGACCAGGAGCAGGACGGCCAGGCATTGGACGGCCAGGCATTGGACGGCCAGGCATTGGAGCGGCAATAGAGTCCTGAGCTGGCGCTTTCTTGGCTGTGCCAGCAGTCATCTCAAACACGAGAGTCTCGTTAGGACCAATCTTGCGACCGTCGCCACGCTCTTTATAAGCCATGTTTCCAGGAATGATGGCGATAACCTTCGAGCCTGGTTTCATGAGCTTGAGCACCTCGCTGAAGCCAGGAACAACACCTTGCATAGTGAAAGGAACTTCCTTGCCGTTAGAGCTGTCAAATACTCTGCCGTCGATGTGCTTGCCCTCGTAAGCGACATTCACGATGTCGTCATCGGTGAAGTTTTCACCCTTACCTTCTTTAACAATTTTGTAGGCGATGCCCGACTTGGTCTGCTTGAAGTCTTTGTCTTTCTTCATCTGGTCAGCGATGTATTTCTTGCCAGCCTCACCGTTCTCTGCGCCCTTGATTGTTTGTGCTCTGTCGATCATGGCCATCATCTTGCCATTCATCTCCTGCATCTCTTTCTCAAGTTTCTCCATATCGAGAGTGTCTTTGCTGTCAAGCACTTTCTTGAACTCGTTGATGAAAAGTTTGCGGTCCACATTGATGCCCTGAGCCTCGAGCTGTGCGAGTTGCTGGTAAACCTGCATACCCATCTGCAAGCCCTGCATATAGCTCATGTCGTGTTGTGTGGTGTCCATATTCACCATGTCAATAATACCTTTCACCAATTGGTCTTTGTCGGTGCCTTGGAACCTCTCGGGCATAAATTGGAAGGTGGCTTTCAATTGTTTGCCCCAAAAGTTGCCGGTCAGCTCGGCAATAGAGTCATTTACTTGATCTGCTTTTGACTTGCCGCCTTTGCAGCTAGTCATTGATGTGCCCACGAGAAGGGCAGCCATTGCTAAAAATAAAAACTTTTTCATAATAAAATTTTGTGTATTTGTGTATTAATGTGTTGTGTAAAAATCGTTTGTCGGGGATCGAGGATCGGGAATCGTTGGTCGTTTATCGAAATCAAGAGGTGAGATTAAAGGCTCTACAATCTTTCATCCCTAATCGCGCGTAGCGCAACTAATCCCTAATCGCGCGAGCGCATCAAGACCCCACTTTTATCAGTTGTACGTCAAAGACGAGAGTGGAATTGGGTTGGATGGGACCGGTGCCGTGAGGACCGTAGGCGAGGTTCGAAGGGATGAAGAGGCGCCATGCGGAGCCTTCGCTCATCAGTTGCAGACCCTCAACCCAGCCGGGAATCACTTGACCCACAGCAAAGGTGGCGGGCTCGCCGCGCTCTACCGAGCTGTCAAACACCGTGCCGTCGATCAGGCGACCTGTGTAGTGAACCGTCACCACGTCGTTGGGACCAGGCTTCTTGCCATCGCCCTCTTTTAGCACGAGGTATTGAAGTCCGCTCTCGGTAACCTTCACGCCTTCTTGCTGGGCGTTCTGCTCAAGGAATTTCTTGCCGAGCTCCTCGTTCATAGCGCCGGCGTTGGCCTCCAGTTGTGTGAAGAAATCTTGCACAATTTTTTTGGCCTCGTCGTAGCTCATCTTTTTCTCTTTGTTCTCATACACGTCACGCAGGGCGTCGGCAAAGTCGTCGGCATTGATGCTCTGGATTCCCGAGCCCTTAAAATTCTGGGCCATACTCAAGCCCAGTGCATAGCTTAATTTGTCCATGATATATTTTATTGTTTCTATTTGTTTCAAATCAAACTGCAAAGGTATAGACATTTAACGGTAAAAAGGCTATTTTTTAGATAAAAATTGTTTAAAAATAGTTATTTGATTTTTTATAGAAGGGCTGTCGCTCGGGTCGGACAAGTCGGACAAGTCAGACAGGTCAGATAGGTCAGAACTGTCCGAACTGCCTGAAAAATCAATTCCGAAAAGTGTAAAAAACTAAAAATCTCACTAAAAAATGCAGGTTGTTTCACTTTTTATTGCTAAGTTTGTAAACTAGAATAGCAGTATAACTTTTTTACACTCATTTCTTATGACAATAGAGGAAGAGAACAAGATAATAGACGAAGCTTATCAACGGCTGCTAAACGGCTATCTGTCAAGCAACCACCGCAAGAAGGTGGAGAAGATAGAGAAGTCCTACCGCTTTGCGCGCCGTGCTCACGAAGGCATACGTCGCCGCTCGGGAGAGCCTTATATCCTTCACCCCATCGCTGTGGCCACCATCGTGAGCCAAGAGATAGGGATGGGCTCCACATCGATATGCGCCGCTCTGCTCCACGATGTTGTGGAGGACACAGAATATACCACCGAAGACATCAAAGCCATCTTTGGCGACGAGGTGATTACCGAGACTGGCGAAAAGGTGGGTGAGAAGATTGCCAACATCGTTGACGGCCTCACCAAGATTTCGGGAGGCATTTTTGGCGACAAGGCAAGCGCACAAGCCGAGAACTTCAGGAAGCTGCTGCTCACCATGAGCGAAGACGTGCGTGTGATACTCATCAAGATTGCCGACCGCCTGCACAACATGCGCACCCTGGCTTCCATGCCACCAGCCAAGCAGTACAAGATTGCCGGTGAGACTCTTTACATCTATGCTCCGCTGGCTCACCGCTTAGGGCTCTATGCCATTAAATCGGAGCTTGAAGACCTGAGCTTCAAATATGAGCACCCCGATATCTACAAGTCAATCACCGATGCTGTGGAGGCGAGTGCCAGCAAGCGCAATGACTTGTTTGAGCGTTTCTCGGAGCCTATACGCACCCGCCTCGATGCTATGGGGCTGGAATATGAGTTCAAGGCGAGAGTGAAGTCGTGCTACTCGATTTGGAAAAAGATGCAGGCGAAACGCATACCCATCGATGAGATTTATGACATCTATGCCGCGCGCATCGTCTTTGAATGTCCCGACGACAAGGACGAGAACGTCACCTGCTGGGCCATCTACAACGAAATCACCAAAATCTACAACCAGATACATCCTGGCCGCATCCGCGACTGGCTCACGCGTTCTAAACCCAACGGATATCGCGCTCTTCACTTGACAGTGATGGGACCCGACGGCGAGTGGATAGAGATGCAGATACGCAGTCGCAAGATGGACATCATCGACGAGCGAGGCATGACTGCACACTGGATTTATAAAAGCGGCAACGAGGAGCTTGAAGAAGACATTCAGTTAGAGAAGCTGATTAGAGAAATTGACGACATCCTCAAGGATCCCGAGCCTAACGCCCTCGACTTCCTCGACTCGATAAAGCTGAACCTCTATGCCCGTGAAATCACGGTGTTCACTCCCAAGGGCGACAATGTGACACTGCCTAAAGGCGCCACAGTGCTCGACCTGGCTTTCACGCTACACTCCGAGATAGGATACCACTGCATAGCCGGCAAGGTGAACCACCGCCTTGTGCCTATCTCACATAAGCTCTCTAGTGGCGACCAAGTGGAAATTTTGACTTCGCAGACAATGAAGCCCTTGCCCGAGTGGTCAAAATTTGTGGTTAGCGCCAAAGGCAAGAGACGTCTGAACCTCGCCTTCAGGCACATGCGCCGCGAGATAATGGACCGTGGTGAGGATCAGTTCAAGAAATTTATGGCACTGAACTCTGCCGAAATCAACAACGAGAACCTCACACGCATCATCAGCTCGCTGGGTGTGCAGAACAAAGATGAGCTATACTACAAGATTGGCAACAGCGACATCGAGCTGTCGCCAGTAATCCTCAAGGCCCTGAAACCGGCATCGCAAAACCTGCTAAGCAAGCTGTGGAGAAACTCGTTTGGCAACAAGCCGGCGAAGGACGACAACACTGGCGACAAAGCACCTGCTGCCAACGAAATCGACCGCAAGAAGGTGTATGTGCTCAAGACCGAAGACGGCAAGAGCAACTACCGCCTCTCGAAGTGCTGCCATCCCTTGCCAGGCGACGACGTGGTAGCTTTTGTCTCGCGCAAGAACGAAGTGGTAGTACACAGGATCGACTGCCCCACCGCCATGCGCCTCAAGACCGGATATGGCGGGCGCATCATCGAGACACAGTGGCAGCTCGGCAACGAGACGTTCTTTACCTCTATCAAGGTCGAGGGCGTTGACCGCATGGGAATCCTGCAAGAGATCATCTACCTGATTTCCACCAACCTTGCCATCAACATACGTCGCCTGAACATCACCTCCGAGGGCGGAGTGTTCTCTTGCGAGATGGATGTGCTGGTCGAGGATGTGGGCGCTGTCACCAAGATGTGCAAGCGACTGGCAAAGGTGAAAGGCGTCACACGGGCGGTTAGACAGAGGTAAGGCACAGAGTTCAGAGTTCTCAGTTCAGAGTTCTCAGTTCAGAGTTCACAGTTCAGAGTTTTCCGATCCCCGATCCCCGTGCGGAGCACGACAATGCAACAAAAACATTTATTTCACGTTTATATATAACAAAATGAAGCAATCGTTAAAGACAAAAGTGATTATCTTGCTGCTCACCGCTGTCACGGTGGGGGTGCTGTCGCTTTTCTTAGTGGGAGGCACCAGCAACAAGCTTGTCTATATAGAGGGACGTCCGTGGAACTATCCCAAGCTCATCGCTCCGTTTGATATCCCCATAGAATATGACTCTATTAGTGAGTCGCACATCCGAGACAGCATAAACGCCACTTTTGCTCCTTTCTACATTGAGAAAAACGACATCAAGGAGGAAGCGATTTCACATATCAAGACCTCGCTCGACTCTATTACCTCGCTAAAGCCTGCTGTAAAGAACAAGATTCTCGGATATGTCGATACATTGTTTAGCCACGGCATCATCGACATTGAAACTCAGAATAAGATCTCACGAGGTGAAATCACCGAAATCAGGAAATATTCCCAAGACGATATTAATATCAGCACGGTGAGCACTTCGCAACTGCACACACACGAGGCTGCCTATAAGGAAATTAAAGAATTATTGTCGTCGATACACATCCCCGAGGAATGGCAGGTATCAGAAATTCTATATAACGACATAAAACCCACGCTGGAATATGATGCCGCAAAGACCGAGGCACAGCTCGAAGAGGTGAGCAAAATGGCTTTGGCGCCACATGGCATGAAGGTGAAAGGTGAGCGCATCATCGACTATGGAGAAATTGTAACCCCCGATAAATACACGCTGCTGAAGACCTACGAGCGCATCCTTAATGAGAAGAATATCGACAACTCGGTGAAGAGTTTCTCGCGCTACGGCAACATAGTGCTGCTGTTTCTCATCTTGTTGGCCTATTATCTTTTCATCCGCACTCTTGTCCCCGAAGTGTTCAAAAGTCTGCGGAGCATGGTGTTCCTGTTCAGCTTCATCTTCCTGTTTGTGCTTATCGTATATCTCATATCACTGCTACGGCCGGGGTTCTTGTATATAGTGCCCTTTGCGTTGGTGCCTATTGTAGTGACGATATTCTTCAACACGTCGGTGGGATTCTTGACCCACATGGTGGTGGTGCTTCTGAGCTCATTTGTGGCTCCCGACTCCATCGACTTTGTGATTATGCAGTTCTTGGCGGGCATCATTGCCATCGTCTCCATCAAGGGACTGATGCAGCGCTCGCAACTGGTGGTGTGCGCTATATTCATATTCTTGTGCTACACCATCACCTATGTCACTCAATATGTGGTGCGCTATGGAGCCAACGAGACAGTAGATTGGCATGTGATACTCTATTTCGCCGTCAACTGCATTGTGTTGTCGTTTGCCTACTTCGGCATCTTCATCGTGGAGAAGATATTTGGCTTCACCTCACAAGTGACGCTGGTGGAGCTGAGCGACATCAACAACGATGCGCTGCGTGAACTCTCAGAGAACTGCCCTGGCACCTTCCAGCACTCGCTGCAGGTGGCTACACTGGCTGGCGAGGCGGCGCGGCAGATAGGCGCCAATGTTCAGCTGGTGCGTGCCGGAGCATTGTATCACGACATTGGCAAAATCGACAATCCTGCCTTCTTCACCGAGAACCAGAGCGGCGTGAACCCGCACGATGTGCTCAGGCCCGAACAGAGTGCCGCGATAGTCATCTCACATGTGACCGATGGCATCAGGCGTGCCGAGAAAGCTAAGCTGCCTCAGGTGATAAAAGACCTCATCGCACAGCACCACGGCACCAGCAAGACGCGTTACTTCTACAACAAAGCGTTGCGGCAGAGCGCTACGGGAAATGTGCCTGCTGAGCCATATACCTATCCAGGTCCCAACCCCACTACCTGCGAGGCGGCAATACTGATGATGGCCGACGCCTGCGAGGCGGCTACCAAGAGCCTGAGCAATCCCAATGAACAAAACATCACCGAAATGGTAGAAAAGATTGTGGAAGGACAGATTGCCGACGGCATGTTCTACAATGCCCCCATCAGCTACAAGCAAATCACCGAGGTCAAGAAGTGCCTGATAAAACGCCTGCTCACCTTCTATCACACCCGCGTCTCTTACCCCGAAGATGTGAAACCCAACGTGCCAATAGACAACGATGCTACTGGGAGCGAACAAACAACCAGCCAAGCACCTCAACCTGAAACCTAGCGAAGCAACAAACTAGCAAGCAAAGCTTGCGGCAAACCAGCGAGCAACGCGAGCGGCAAAACCAGCGAGCGCAGCGAGCGACAAAACTTAATAAAAATGACATTTTACACTATCTTGCTCATATTAGGAACCATCGGCCTTATTGCGGCTCTGGTACTTGTGATAAAGCCATGGACAGTGGCGGCGATACCTGCCTACGCTGGTTTGTGGCTCCTGCACTTGAGCAAATACACCATGTTCCCCAAGTGGACGTTCATCTTTTATGGCGTAGCCACAGCAATGGTGGTGGGACTGAAATACATCTCTCCAAAAGGTGAGCCCGACGGACGCACCACAGGAAATCTGTACATAGGGCTTGGCGCCATGATGGGATGCCTGCTGGGCATGCTCATCGACGCGCGATTTATGCTTCTGGGTACCGCCCTCGGAGCGGTGATGGGCGAGGTGGCATTCAGCCGCACGCCTCATGGCAAGTGGCTCATGCTTTCAAAATCCAATTTTATTCAGTACCTTTGCGCCCGAGGATTGCCCGCCATCGTCGCCGTGGCAATGATAGGCGTGGGAATTGAAGGTTTTGTCTATGACATAGCCGATGTGAAACCGATTTTCTTATAAAGTAAGAAGTATAAAGTAAGAAGTATGAAGTAAGAAGTAAAAAGTATAAAGTAAAAAGCAAGAAAGACGTTTTGATGGCTACTATTGCCTCGTTTGCTTGTCAACTCGTCAGCTTAAAAAATAATAGATATGAACAAAAACAGAATATACATTTCATTAGTGTTGCTCGTGCTCTCGGCAGTGGCCGTGAATGCGCAGTATAAATTTAAAGTTACCGAGCTTGATTTCGACAAGATCAAGCAGGAGACCCTCAACCCCAATTCGCGCTACTACTACCCCAAACTCGTGAAGTCGTTCAAGAGCAACGACACCATCATGAACTTTGAGGCCTATCGCAACCTGTATTACGGCTTCGTGTTCCAAGAGGACTACAACCCTTTCCGCCACAATGATTTTGAAGGGAAAGAAGAGGTGGAGGCGCTATACTACAAAAATCCGCCACTGTCGCGCGAGGACTGCGACAAGATAGCGCGATATGCCGAGAGGGCGCTCGACGACAACCTCTTCGACATCGACCAGCTCAACTACTACATCTATGCCTTGAAAGAGAAGAAGAAATATGCTCGCGCGGCAGTGAGGCAGTACCGCCTCGACAAACTCATCGCTGCCATCATGTCGAGCGGTCGAGGCACCGAGGATGAGCCGTGGGTGGTGATTTTCCCAGAGCACGAATATGCCATCATCAACTTCCTGGGATATGTCGCCACCGACCACCAGGAGCTTGACGGAGGCATCGACTGCATCAAGTCGGTGAGCGACAAAGACCCAAAGAAGACCCGTGACTTCTACTTCGATGTGTCGCAAATGCTCCAAGAGACCGCACGCAAATTCCCCGACGATTTCTAGAAAATAAAGGTTATTGGCTAGAGGTTATTGGTTATAGTTTAGAGAGCAATAAATACTGTTTATAAACCTCAATAAAAAATATCAGTTATGAAAAAAAGTTTCTTATTATTACTTGCCTCCGTGTTGTTGCCCTTTGCAATCAATGCACAAGGTGTTTTCATGGCCTATATCGTTGACAATGATGGCCCAATGACCAACATCCGCAATGCGCCACATGGGAAAGTGGTGGATACGCTGCCCACCGACAAGTCGCTTGCCGTAACACTGCTGTCGGCAAAGGGAGAATGGTGGAAAATCGACGACGTGGTGGACCAATATGGCGACGACGAGATGGAGTTCGTGCTCCGCAACTCGAAGACAGGCTACTGGATTCACCGCTCGCTGCTGCAGTTTAGCATTGCTGGCGACCCTAAAGGCGCTCTGCGAGCCACACCATCGGCTAAGGGAAAAGCCGTAAAAATTACTGGTGAGCCCTATTTTCACCCCATCACCATCAAGGGCAAGTGGCTGAAATGTGTAAGCACCGACGGAAAATGCACCGGATGGATTCACCGCGACAGGATTTGCTCTAACCCCCTTACCACTTGTCCGTAGGCAGGAAAGACAAAAAAGTTACGGAAAACAAGAAAAAAATCGCAATAAATTTGTTTTTATTGCGATTTTTGTCTAACTTAGAGGCGTTATTAAAGAACCTTACCAGCAAACTGAAGTTTCAAGCCCGTCACAGCATGAGCGAAGTCATTGATAAATACCTGCAATACATTAAGCTAGAGCTGAATCTCTCGCGGCACACTCAGGTGGCCTACGGCAACGACCTGCGCCAGTGGGAGGCATTCCTCACGCAGGGCGGCACCGATCTTGACGTGACGAGCGTCACCACAAGCGACATACGCGCATGGATGCTGCACTTGAGCAACGAGGGCGACGGCTCACGCACGCTGCGCCGCAAGCTGCAGGCGGTAAGGGCGCTCTACAAGTGGCTCATGATTAATGGAGAGGTGACACAGAACCCCGCCGCCGAGGTAGAAATGGCACATATTCCCAAACGACTGCCACAAATGGTAAGAGAGAGCAGCGTTGACTCTGTCATCGACAACTACATCGATGAGAACGACTTCGACGAAGTGCGCAATCGCCTCATTGTGATGATGTTGTATGAGACAGGGATGCGACGCGACGAGCTAATAGGGCTACTTGACCACAACGTGGATACTGCCAAAGGTGAGCTAAAGGTTCACGGCAAGCGCGACAAAGACCGCATCATCCCCTTTGGCACAGAACTTGCACAGTGCATTGACAGCTACCGCGAGTTTCGTGACAAGGTGACCACCTGTGGCGACCGATTCTTTGTAAGGAGCAACGGAGAGCCACTATATCCCATGCTCGTCTATAGAGTGGTGAAACGCCAGCTCGGCGAGGCGGGAGTCACCAGCAAGCGCAGCCCGCACGTGCTACGGCACACCTTCGCCACCGCCATGCTCAACAACGGCGCCTCGCTCAACAGCGTCAAGGAGCTGCTGGGCCACGAGTCGCTGGCAACGACTCAAATCTACACACATGTGACTTTTAGTGAATTGAAAAAAAATTATAAACTCGCCCATCCCAGGGCACTTAAAAAAGGAGGCTAATATGGAAATTAAAGTAAAAGCCATTCATTTTGATGCAACCGAGAAATTAGAGCAGTTTATCAACAAGAAAGTTGACAAGCTAGTGAAGCATCATGAGGAAATCACCAATGCTGAGGTGACTTTGAAAGTTGTTAAACCCGAGACAGCGATGAACAAGGAGGCTAGCATCAAGCTCGCCATGCCACGCACCGAAGACCTCTTTGCCAACAAGGTCGCCGATACCTTTGAAGAGGCTGTAGATCTCGCTGTAGATGCCCTCAAGCGACAACTCGAGAAAACCAAGAAAGAGAAATAATCATTCAAGTTTCACAGAAACTTGAAGGTTAGAGGTTAGATAGTGTTTAGAGAGTAAAACTTGTGTAAACCGAGAGCAGCATCATGCCTGCATGAACATTGCGAGGTGTAGCCAAGTTAATAAAATATAGAGCAAGATCTCTCTATTCTATCACAAGTCCTAACACTCACAACAAATATTTTTAGACTTTCTTTCAACTCACCACAACGCGTGAGATACACAAGAAGAAAAACAAGGAGCTCCGCCACCCAAGGCGCAGCTCCTTAGTTTTTTGCCACCCATGTCCTGTCAAACGATCAGAAACGACGACTGCTTGTGTGAGATTAGGGTTTATTGTCCTTTATTTTCTCAGCCGGAGGCTGACCGCTGAGTAACAGTACCGCTGTCGTAGCGAGCGACAGCGAGTGGAGATAGCGGCACTGGGGGTAGTGCGACAATCCTGATTGCTCAGCCGGAGGCTGAGCAGTCAGGAGGTCAGCCTTCGGCTGGCAATTATGAAATCGTTCCTAAAAAACGTCTGGCAACTCTTGCGACGATTGTCAGTAATCACCAAAAGCCGAATGGCTTGAGGTCAGAATCTAATGAAATTGTTAGCAATTGTGATTAATTGTTTGACAAAAAAATCACAACGCGTCCATTGCGGTGATGATGTGGAGGATGTCGAGGGCTTGGTGGACGGTGTTGACATTGGCGATGATGATTGAGCGCTTGTTGTTTTTCTCACGTAGCTGGCAGCGTTGCGGGTTCTGCTGGATGTAGTTGATGATGCGTCCGAAGGCTCGCGAGTTATAGTATGCCTTGTTCTCCTCACCGACGAAATAGGCGTACATCTGCCCCTTCATCAAAGCGATTTTCTCTATGCCAAGTCGCCGTGCAGTGCGTCGCAGTGGCACGATGCGTATCAGTTCCTTGCCCACGTCGGGAATCTCGCCGAAGCGGTCATGCAGACGTTCCTCGAAGTCGTCAACGTCGCACTGACTCTCCATGTTGTCGAGCTCGCGGTAGAGCGAGATGCGCTCATTCTCCTGCGGCACATAATCAGATGGAAACATGAGCGTGAGGTCGGTGTCGATGACGCAGTCGGCGGCAAATTCCACCTCACCGTCACCACCAATCGCCATTTCGTCTTGAGCCTGCTCCATGTAAGTGTCGGCAAACTCCTCGGTCTTCAACTCCAACACCGCCTCCTTGAGGATTTTTTGATAGGTTTCAAAGCCGAGGTCGGCGATAAAGCCGCTTTGCTCTGCTCCGAGCAAGTTTCCGGCACCGCGAATGTCGAGGTCCTGCATGGCAATGTGGATGCCGGCTCCCAGGTCGCTGAAGCTCTCAATTGCCTGTAGCCTGCGCCTCGCTACCGACGTGAGCGGCACTCCAGGCGGCACGAGCAAGTAGCAGAACGCCTTGCGGTTGCTTCGCCCCACCCTGCCGCGAAGCTGATGCAGGTCGCTAAGGCCGTAGTTCTGGGCGTTGTTGATGATGATAGTGTTCACATTAGGCATATCGATGCCACTCTCGATGATGGTTGTCGCCAGCAGCACGTCGTAGTCGTGGTTGGTGAAATCGATGATGCGCTGTTCCAGCTGCTCGGGCGGCATCTGGCCATGAGCGATTACCACGCGCGCGTCGGGCACGAGGCGGTTAATCATCGCATTGAGGTTATAGAGCGGCTCAATGCGGTTGTTCACAAAGAACACCTGACCGTTGCGCGAGAGTTCAAAGTTTATAGCCTCCTTCACCACATCATCCTCGAGCGCGTTGATGCTGGTGAGGATGGGATAGCGGTTGGCAGGCGGAGTGTTGATGGTGCTCAGGTCGCGCGCTCCCATAAGCGAGAACTGCAAGGTGCGTGGGATGGGTGTAGCGCTCATCGTGAGAGTATCTACATTCACTTTTAGCTGCTTGAGCTTGTCTTTGACAGCAACACCAAACTTCTGCTCTTCATCAACTACCAGCAAGCCCAAATCTTTGAATTTCACCGTCTTGCCAATGAGTTTATGAGTGCCTATGATGATGTCGATCTTACCCTCGGCGAGGTCGGCGAGAATTTGCTTCACATCCTTTGGCTTGCGTGCTCGGCTCAGGTAGTCGATGCGCACGGGGAAGTCCTTGAGGCGGTCGCTGAAGGTGTTGTAGTGCTGGAACGCCAGCACGGTGGTGGGCACGAGCACGGCGGTCTGCTTGCCATCGACGGCGGCTTTAAAGGCGGCGCGTATCGCCACCTCGGTCTTGCCGAAGCCCACATCGCCACACACCAAGCGGTCCATAGGCTTGTCGCGCTCCATGTCGGCCTTCACGGCTTGCGATGCCAAGAGTTGGTCGGGGGTGTCCTCATAGATGAACGACGCCTCCAGTTCCTGCTGTAAGTAGCCGTCGGGCGAGAACGCAAAGCCCTTCTCCTCACGCCGCTGAGCGTAGAGCTTGATAAGGTCACGGGCGATGTCCTTGAGGCGACCCTTTGTGCGGCTTTTGATGGTCTGCCACTTGCCTGTGCCCAGCTTGCTGAGCTTGGGCGGCACACCTTCTTTGCCGCGATATTTCGAGAGTTTGTGCAGGGCATGAATCGAGACGAAAATCACATCGCCATTAAGGTATGACAACTTTATCATCTCCTGCATAGTGCCGTTGAGACGGGTGCGCAGCAGCCCCTCGAAACGCCCTATGCCGTGGTCTTCATGCACGATGAAGTCGCCAGTCTCTATCTGGTTCAACTCCTTGAGTGACAGTGCCAGTTTGCCCGACCTTGCCCGCTCGCTCTTAAGGTTGTACTTGTGGAAACGGTCAAAAATCTGGTGGTCGGTGAAGACGCACATCTTGCGGTCGTCATCGACGAAACCCTCGTGCAGAGTCTTGCTCACGGGAGTAAACACAATCTCGTCGTGACGGTCGTCGAAGATGACGCGCAAGCGCTCAATCTGCTTCTCGCTGTCGCTCAAAATATATAATGTGTAGCCACGTTCAAGGAAATCGGTGAACGAATGGCTGATAAGGTCAAAATTCTTGTGATAGATGCCTTGTGGTGAGCAGTGCAGCGAGAGTTTGGCATTGCCACTGGCTTGACTCTCACCGCAATAGAACTCTAGTCGCCGCATGGCATTGAGTGTGGTGAGGAACTGTGGCACATCCACCACCTTGAGCATAGCCTCGTGGTCGCACTCCTGCGCCTCGAGCGCGCTCTGGCTCATCGTCTCCTTGCCTATCGCCTCCACACGCTGCCTGAGCCAGTTGATGTCGCGCACCAGCAGCGTCACCTCGCTGCCCACAAAGTCGAGCAGCGACACTCCAGCACCCACCGCCTGCGACGACGTGTTGTTGATTATGCTCACGCTCTCCAGTCGCTCCTGCGACAACTGTGTCTCCACATTGAAGGTGCGCATGCTGTCAATCTCATCGCCAAAGAAGTCGATGCGGTAAGGGTACTCGTTGCTGTAGGAGAACACATCGAGGATAGAGCCACGCACCGAGAACTGGCCTGGCTCATACACATAATCAACCTCCTGAAACCCCAGCTCACGCAGCCGCACCGACACCTGTGTCAAGTCCTCCTCCTTGCCCACCTCAAGGGTGACAGTGCATTTCTCAATGCTCTCTCGTGGCACCACCTTCTCGGCAAGCGCCTCGGGATAGGTCACCACCCATCGCAGGTCGCCGTCGGTGTGCCAGCGGTTGAGGACCTCGGTGCGCAGAATCTCCTGCGGGGCATCGACCTGACCATACTTGATGTCGCGCTTGTAGCCCGAAGGGAACATAAGCACCTGCGCTTCGCCGGTGAGCTGGCACAGGTCGTGATAGATATAGCCCGCCTCGTCGAGGTCGTTGGCAATGATAAGATAGGGTGCAGCGCCTTTGGGCAACGCCGTGAACAGCATCGCCGCTGCCGAGCCAGCAAGTCCGTCAACCACCATCACGCGGTTGGACTTGCCGTTCACCAAGCGCTTGAGTGCCGCTCGCTGCGCTGTGGTGAAGAGCAACTCGCTCAGCTCACTGAGTAGAAGTGGCGCAGGCTTCACTTTTTCTTCTTAGACTGTTTTTTGGGAACCGAGGCTTTCTTCGCTGGCTGGAGGTTGAGAATCTTCTCATACTCTCCGTCCTTATTGAACATCTCGCTGGCGCGCGCGGTTACACGGTCCTTGCCTAGTGCAAAAATCATCTGACCGCGCTGGTAGTAGTAGTTCTTTATTATCTCCTTTCCGAGCAGCTTCTCGATGTCGTCGCGGTGCAGGTCGAGGTCTTTGTCGAGGTCATGCTTGAGGAGTTTCTCTAAGCGCTCAAACTCCGCCTTTGTCTCATCGTTGAGATATCCCTCCTCCTCGGCAGTCTTCTTGAGTGATTCCAGGCTAGTCTCGCACACCTTGTCATATTGAAACTTCTCGGGGTCGATAAACGCCTTGAAGTCGTTGAAAATCTCGTCGGTAATCTTGAAATCCTGGGCGGCGGGAATGGTGGGATGCTCGGCGGCATATTTCACCGCATAGTCAAATGCCCAGTTGTCGCGCACTATGTTGTAGGCCACACGGCTGGCTTTCAATGGCTCGATAACGATGTCGGGGGTGATGCCACCACCACCTTTCACCACTCTGCCGTGAGCTGTATGGTATTGCTGGGCTGTGGTATCGACGGTGTGCTTGGGGTTGCCGGCTTCGTCTTTTTGAGAGTAGTCAATCTCTTGAATGAGGCGACCACTGGGAATGTAGTATTTCGACACTGTCACCTTGAACAGGGCGTCAAATGGCAGTTGCCTTGTCGCCTGAACCAATCCCTTGCCAAAGGAGCGGGTGCCTAGCACCACGGCGCGGTCCAAGTCTTGGAGCGCACCAGCAGTAATCTCGGCTGCCGACGCTGTGCCTCCATCAACGAGCACGGCGAGCGGGATTTCGGTATCTACAGGCTCCTCGGTAGTCTTGTAGTTGCGCTCTTGCTGCTTGGTCTTGCCGCGAGTTTGAAGCACCTGCGTACCTTTTGGGACAAAAAGCCCCACAATCTGTATCGCGCTATCTAGCAGTCCGCCACCGTTGCCACGCAAGTCGAGGATGATGTACTTTACTGCCGGATTGGCCTTGAGCTCAAGCAGCGCGTTCTTCACATTGGCTGCCGAGTGCTCATTATAGGTGTCAAGTGCGATGTAGCCTATATTCCCATGGATGACGCCATAGTAGCTCACCGGGTCAACCTTGATTTTCTCACGATTGAGGTTGAAAGTCTTGACGCTGTCGGGGTCATATTTCCTAACCACAGTGACCGAGATGGGTGTGCTGGGCTGACCTTTGAGGTGCTCGCTCACCTTACCGTTGTCCCAGCCCTCTACACTCTCGCCGTCAATCATAATGATGCGGTCGCCAGGCTTCATGCCCGCTTTTGCCGCTGGGCTGCCCTGATAAGGCTCGCTGATATACACCTTGCCGCCGCGCTCAAAGATATAGGAGCCTATGCCGCCATACTCGCCAGTGGAAATCACCATGAAATCCTCTGTGGCTTTGGCGGGGATATACTCGGTGTAAGGGTCCACGTCTTCGAGCATCGCGTTGATGGCAGTCTCTATCGACTTATCTACATCTAGCGAGTCAACATAACAGGCGTTAAGCTCCTTGAACAGGGCATTGAAAATGTCAAGATTGCGCGCTATGCGTGTGTTGCGCACGCTGTTGTCGCTATCATCGGCCATTGCCACTTGACCAACCACGGCAAGCAACGCAATAATCAGAACTAAATTTCGGAGTTTATTTTTCATATTTCTATTTTATAATACTAAACAAGTGAACAAGTAATCAAGCTGACGAGGCAATGGCAATCTTTGTCACTCGGCATAATATCCTCTTGAGTTATTGTTCTTCATTAACCTCTAATCGTGCGAAGCACAACTAATCCCTAATCTCAAGTTTTGGTCTTCCAAAACTAGAATCGCCATTTGGGACCGCTAAAGTACTATTTCTTGTTCAAATAGAACGCAAAAAGTCGTGAAAAATCATTTATTCGACGATTTTTTAAAATATTTTGGCGAAAAGTGTTGCACAATTCAAAATTTGAGTGTAATTTTGCACCGCAATTCCGCAAACGTCGGTAACAACATTGCAAAAATACTGCTTCAATAGCTCAGTTGGTTAGAGCACCTGACTGTTAATCAGGGGGTCGTTGGTTCAAGTCCATCTTGAAGCGCATTAAGGCAGCAATCGCAAGATTGTTGCCTTAATTGTTTTTGATTACAACATCACGCCACATATTTTTTGTCAATTCACATTTTTTTTGTATTTTTGTGACCTTGATATTATTAATGTAAAAACTATATACTATGAAACGTGTGTTTTTGATGCTGTTGTCGCTGGTGTGGCTTATGCCAAATGCGTGGGCAACCGACGTGGAGGCAACAACCGATAACAGCACTGGCCTTGAAGCCATTACAGCAACCGAAGAAATCACAGCAGCTAGTGCCGCTACTACTGCTGAGCCCTTGCAAAGCGACAAGGAGAAGAGTGACAAACCACCAATTTTCACAAAGCCTAAGTTCAGCGGATATGCCATCGGCTCCTATCAGGCGACTTTTCAGGAAGGAAACAACAGCAACACTTTCAACTTGAGAATTGTCAGAGTGTCGGTCGAGGGAAAAATCCTCAATCAGATATATTACAAGGTGCAGGGTCAAATCAACGGCAACACCTCCACCTTGGGCAGCAGTCCGCGTCTGGTCGATTTCTTCATGGAATGGCAACGCTTTGACTTCTTCAAGATAAAGTTTGGCCAGTTCAAACGCCCGTTCACCTACGAAAATCCCATGCATCCCCTTGACCAGGGCTTCATGTCCTACTCACAACCCGTATCAAAGCTGTCGGGCTTCAGCGACCGCACTGGCGAGCACGCCAGCAACGGCCGCGACATTGGTTTGCAGTTCCAAGGCGACTTCCTAAAGAACAGCTCAGGCCGATATCTCCTTCACTACCAAGTGGGTGTGTTCAACGGTCAGGGTATCAATGTGACCGATGTCGATAAGAAGAAAGACATCATTGGCGGAGTGTGGGTGATGCCTGTTGCCGGGCTTAGGATTGGCGCCTTTGGCTGGGAAGGCTCCTATGCCCGCAAGAGCGGCAGTGAGGTGCTGAGCCTCAACAAGCACCGCTATGCCTTGAGTGCGGAGTATAAGAAGGGCGACCTCCAGCTCCGTGGCGAGTATATCCACTCCACAGGCTTGGGCTTTGCCACTACCTACCAGAAACCCGGCGACGCCAATGACCTCACCATCAAGACCTATACCGACCGCGACGGCAACGATATTGCCGCCAACAGAGCCGACGGCTTCTATGCCCTCGCCATCGTTCCTGTTTACCGCGACAAACTCATGGTGAAGGGCCGCTATGACCTCTATCGCCCCAGCGCCACTTGGCTTCATGCCAAGACCAACTATGAGATAGGTCTCAACTTCCGCTTCTGCAAGTATTTTGAGATACAGTCAGAGTATGTCTTCACCAACGACCGCGCTCTTGCCAAGCACAACTACAGCAGCGTGTATGTGCAAGTGAGCGTAAGATATTAATAGTTCACAGTTCAGAGTTCATAGTTCAAAGTTTCGTAGGGACAACCTTCAGCTCAAGGCTGTGAGCGGCATGAGTCGTGCGAAGCACGGTGTGCGAAAAGCCAGCAGCCTTAACGCGTGCCTTGTTTGTCAGTTCAGAGTTCTCAACGATAAACGAAAAAGCTCCGTAGGCGATCACTTAACACTTAAAACTTAACACTTAAAACTTAAAACTTAACACTTAACACTTAATATATTATGTCAGCATTAATGATTTTACAGCTCTGCATCGTTCTCGGAGCTTTATGGTTGGGTTCCCGATATGGCAGCTTGGCATTAGGCGCCATTTCAGGAATTGGCCTTGCGATTCTCGTTTTTGGATTCGGCATGAAGCCCGGAAATCCCCCCACCGACGTTATCTACATCATCATCGCTGCCGTGACATGTGCCGGCATTATGCAAGCGTCGGGAGGTATGGACTGGCTCATCCAGCTCGCCGAGAAGCTGCTGCGCAAGCACCCCGCGCGCATCACCTTCCTGGCGCCCTTGTGTACCTTTTTCCTCACCGTGCTGGTGGGAACGGGTCATGTGGTTTACACCTTGATGCCCATCATCTGCGACATCTCCATCAAGAAAGGCATACGCCCTGAGCGTCCTTGCGGCATTGCCAGCATAGCGTCGCAGATTGGCATCACCTGCTCACCCATCGCTGCTGCGGTAGTGGCGTTTATCACCATCTCGGGGACTAACGGCTATGCCATCACCATCCCCAAGGTGCTCATGGTAACATTCCCCGCCTGCATTCTCGGTATCATCATGGCGTCGGTAGCCTCCTACAAGCGTGGCAAAGACCTTGACAAAGACCCCGAGTTCCAGAAGAAGCTTGCCGACCCCGAGCAGCGCGAGTTCATCTACGGCAGTAGTGCCACCACCCTCGACAAGAAAATCGCTCCCGAGAGCAAGCGCGCCGTTTACATCTTCTTCGGCGCACTGTTGGTAATTGTGATGTTTGCCATCTTCCAAGAGTTGCTCCCTGCTCATGAGACTATCAAAGCCATTAAAGACGCCCCCGAAGTGCAGCTTTTGGGATCACGAGTCAAAATCACTGCCGACCAGCTGGCAAAACTCGGCGTGTCGGTCGATGGCATAACCAAAATGGAATTTACGCCATTGAAGATGAACATCGTGATTCAGATTGTGATGATTTCGGCGGCAGCGCTGATGATAATATTCTGCAAGGCATCGCCCAAGAAGGCGGTGAGCGGTCCGGTGTGGCAAAGTGGCATGGTTGCAGTAGTCGCCATCTATGGTATCGCTTGGCTTGCCGACACCTACTTCGCCAACTATCTGGGCGAGATTCAGGAGATGCTTGCCGGCATGGTAGAGAAGTACCCGTGGTCGATAGCGTTTGCATTCTTCTTGGTGTCGGTGCTTGTAAACTCGCAAGGTGCTGTGGTGGTTGCGATGCTGCCGCTCGCCTATAAGCTCGGCATTGACGGATGGATACTGCTCGGCGTGCTGCCTTCGGTTTATGGCTACTTCTTTATTCCTAACTACCCGTCAGATATCGCTACTGTGAACTTCGACCGCACAGGAACGACAAAAATCGGGAAATATCTTCTCAACCACTCCTTCATGATGCCTGGAATGGTACACACTCTTGTGGCATGCGTGGCAGGATATCTAATCGCTTACCTCTATCACTCAATGGGGTGGATATAGTTGATAGTTCTCAGTTGTCAGTTCTCAGTTAAGAGTTGAGAGTTGACAACGAACAACGATAAACGATAAACGATAAACGAACAACGGATTTATGTATTTAAAATATTTAGCTTCAGTAGCACTTGTGGCAACAACGCTTGCCACCGTGGCACAAGTAGATGAGTCAACTCGTGAGGGAATGAGGCGACTCTCATGCACGAGCATCATGGTGGGCAAGAACGCCAGCGCCGACGGCTCGGTGATAACCTCACACACCTGCGACTCGTGGTACCGCACATGGATGTCGATGGTACCCGCACGCGACTATGAGCGCGACACGGTGACCGCCATCTACGAGGGACGCATGCACACGCAAGCGGCGAGCGACAGCACCAAGATGTATGTGAAAGGCACCATTCCACAGGTGCGACACACCTACCGCTACCTCGACACCGCCTATCCCTGCCTCAACGAGAAGCAGGTGGCGATGGGCGAGACCACCATTGGCGGTCGCGACACGCTGGTCAACAAGGCGGGAATGTTCTACATCGAGGAGCTGCAGCGCATAGCCCTTGAGCGTTGCGCCACCGCGCGCGAGGCGGTAGCCTTGATGGGCAGTCTCGCCGAGAAGTACGGCTACTGCGACGGCGGCGAGTGCCTCACCGTTGCCGACCCTAACGAGGTGTGGATATTCGAGATTTTCGGTGCTGGTCCTAAGAAGGTAGGCGCCGTGTGGGCTGCCGTGCGCATCCCCGACGACGAGATTGCCGTCTCGGCAAATATCTCGCGCATCGGCACCCTCGACCTCGACGATAAGAGCCACTATATGGCGTCGGCCAACGTCAAGGAAGTCGCCCGTCAGCTCAAGCTGTGGGACGGCAAGGAGGAGTTCAACTTCTTCAAGGCCTACAGCGGCGAGAACTACTTCCATGAGAAAAAGAACTACAGCGTGCGAGAGCATTACATCATGAACGCCCTCGCGCCATCGCTTAACCTGAGCGACACGGTGGAGTGGCTGCCGCTGAGCGTGAAGCCCGATGCCAAGGTAAGCCCCGAACAGGTGATGCAGCTGCTGGGAAGCTACTACGAGGGCACCGACAAGAACCTTAGCGGACGCCACCTTATCCCTAACCCCAAGCGCAAAGACAAGAAGGGCAACCTCGTGGAGAACGAACCCGACAGCATAGTGTCGCCTTTCAGCAACCCCTGGATGCGACCCGACGAGATAAACATGTACTACGCCATGGGCGACTCGGCGATGAAGAACATTCGCACCGTGAGTGTGCCTTGGAGCGCCTACAGCACAGTCATCCAGTGCCGCGCGTGGCTGCCCGACGAGGTGGGAGGCGTGGCATGGGTATGCCTCGACAACCCCGGCGAGAGTCCGCGCTTCCCCATCTTTGCCGGCACCACCAAGTTGCCCCAACTGCTGCAAGTGTGCGGACAGCACAGCGACCGCGACGATGCCGCCCTGTGGCACTACCGCAAGGCTAACCGCCTCGCCACCGTGCGGTGGGGCAAATTCCGCTCCATGATTGAGCCGCAGCGCGACTACTTTATGGAAAAAGGACAGCGCGAGCTGCCCTACGTGCAACAGATGTGGCAGCAGCTTAAAGCCAGCGACCCCGAGAAAGCCCAGACCATGCTCAACGGCTACGTCGCCGACTTCTTCGGTGCCACCATCCTCCGCTGGGATGAGCTCGCCCGCACCCTCTGGCGCCAAAACTGGACAGGATTCTAATAATTCATAATGCATAATTCACAATGCATAATTGGGCTGCGCATTACAAATTCAAAATGCGTAATTGATGTCTATAGAAAGAAATAATTTAGTATCTTTGCAGGCTATTTTAAATAAGAACAATAAAAACTTAAGATAACTATGGCACTTCAATGTGGTATCGTGGGACTGCCTAATGTGGGCAAGTCAACGCTGTTTAACTGCTTGTCGAACGCTAAGGCGCAGTCGGCAAATTTCCCTTTCTGTACAATAGAGCCTAACGTGGGCGTGATAACCGTGCCCGACGAGCGACTCAACAAGCTCGCCGAGCTGGTGCACCCCGCCAAAGTGGTGCCCACCACGGTTGAGATTGTGGATATCGCTGGACTGGTGAAGGGCGCCAGCCGCGGCGAGGGCCTGGGCAACAAGTTCCTGGCTAACATCCGCGAGACCGACGCCATAATCCATGTGCTGCGCTGCTTCGACGACGACAATGTGACCCACGTTGACGGCACCATCGACCCTGTGCGCGACAAGGAGGTGATTGACACCGAGCTGCAGCTGCGCGACCTTGAGACTATAGAGAGCCGCATCAGCAAGGTGGCGAAGATGGCTGCCGCCGGCGAGCGCGACGCCAAGATGCAGCACGAGGTGCTCAAGCGTTATCAGGAAGTGCTCACCCAGGGCAAGAGTGCGCGCAGCGTCACTCTCGACACTAAAGACGAGCAGAAGTTTGCCCACGACCTGTTCCTATTGACCAACAAGCCAGTGCTCTATGTGTGCAACGTTGATGATGCCAGCGCCGCAACGGGCAACAAATATGTCGAGGCGGTGCGCGAGGCAGTGAAAGACGAGAACGCCGAAATCCTCGTCGTGGCAGCGCAGACCGAGAGCGACATCGCTGAGCTCGACACCTACGAGGAGCGACAGATGTTCCTCGAGGAGATAGGACTACAGGAGAGCGGTGTGAACCGCTTGATTAAAGCCGCCTACAAGCTGCTTGACCTTGAGACATTCCTCACCGCAGGACCCAAGGAGGTGCGCGCCTGGACCTACCGCAAGGGCAGCAAGGCACCGCAGTGCGCCGGCGTGATACACACCGACTTCGAGCGTGGCTTCATCCGTGCCGAGATTATCAAATATGAGGATTATATCCACTACGGCAGCGAGGCGGCAGTGAAAGAGGCGGGCAAGATGCACATCGAGGGCAAAGACTACGTGTTCCAGGACGGCGACATCGTGGTATTCCGCTTCAACGTCTAGTGCCTGAGGCACAGTTTCGGGGATCGGGAATCGAGGATCGGGGCTATTTCTAGAAAATCTAGAATATCTAGACCATCTAGAACTGAGAACTGAAAACTGAAAACAGAGAACTGAGAAATGAAAACTGAAAATTCTAAAAACTAGTTTTCCAGCAGGATATCGTAGAGCGCAGTGACATCGGCAGCGGTTATCTCGCCGTCGCCATTCACGTCGCAGGTGCTCTTATAGGTCTCATCGCCATTGAGCAGGTAGTTGTAAATCTCAGTGACGTCGGCGGCGGTGACCACTCCGTCGAGGTTCACATCGCCTTCGGGCACGCCCCACTGCTCGTCGAGCCATGCCACTTTGCGGTCCATAAGGCTAAAGTATTCGATTGGAGCTTCTGCCGGATGGTTACTTGCATAGAATCCCCATCGCATATCATCACTCGCTTCGGCAGCAACCAGCTGACTTCTCCATTGTGCCATATGTTCATGAACCTTGTCAAGAATAGCCTTGTCTTTAAACTCTTTCCAGACTTCTCTAATCTTTTGCTGGAAGTGTGGAAACTTCACTAATTCTCTAATCCACAAGTTCCAAGGCTTAAACTCACAGTCATAATCATAAATAAAGTGGTCGCAAGTTTGAAGCATATAGCTGCAATCAAAATCCCACATAGGTCCAAAAATGAATTTCTCATCTTCTCCAAGGTCTTTATACATAAATAGGCTGCGTGTGAAAGATTCTACTCCATCCATGATTTCTTGAATGACATAAAAACGAGTCAAGTAATCAATGTCGATATAATTCTCCCAAGAGTTGTCAGTCTTATCGCTGACAAAGATGCACTCATCAATGTGCCTGAGTAATGGGGTTATGTAATTATATTGTTGTAGCGACAATGCCTCAGGAGATTTTGACGACCATGCATAACGCAACTCGTTGGGATCGTTCCCCTGATGCTGAGCATTCACGATAGGTCCCTCCCAGTCATTCTCAAGCAACCACCCGCCAGTGACATTTTCGGGGATGGTCTCGTTGTCTTGCTGTTCAAAGATGTCAACCCTACCCTCTTCAACTCTAATCTTCTCGCACAAGAAATAAAGACCTATATATTCACCGTTCAATATAACTTCTACTGGCAGCTGGCGCGTTGTATAGGGCATTCCAAACTGGCGACTCAGCTCAAATCCTGTCTCGTTGCGCACATAGCCAAAAAGGTCTCCAGCATCGGGTTTCAAAATGAAATGCTTGCTCTTATCCAGTCCCAGAGGAGACACTTTTTGAGCAAATTTCACCTTGTAAGGCTTTTTATAAAAATATGCCCATGTCCAATTGCCACGCCCTTTGATTTGTATGCTGAGAGGATCAGACTCGCTACCCAACGACTCGTATTGCTCAATGCCACAATTATTGAGCCAAAAAGTGCCATCAATATAGTTCTCTTTGTCAAGAATCATCTGCGAATCTTGTGTATTGACATGAACTATGGGAAGTGTTCCTGAAGGAGTTACATTATAGCTATCGGTCGAGCGCCAATAACCATCACTGATTTCGGCGTCATTAATTGGATAAAAAACCCATCCGGCAATGCTTGGCACATAAGAAGCTAAAGAAGTGCGCAATCTTGTTTGACGAAGATTATTATCGTGATATTGCAATTTACTAATAAAATCTTCTATATCCATATCATAGTTTCCCGGATCAGTATTGCTGTCAATGAAACAGAATCCGTCAAGATTCCACATGTTTTCATCAATTGTCGTTTTCCACCAATTTTTATTGGGGAGAGGCGACATCTCACGAACTATTACAGCACCATTATACCCCAAAACCATCTTGACTGTGGAGAAATGCAACTTGGTATTATCAAAATAGTATTCGCCTGCCTTGAATTCAATGATATAACCCATTTCAATGGCATGACATTTAAGGGAAAAACTGCTGAGCATCACTAACGCAACACACAAACATCTAATTATTCTTTTCATACTTATGTCAATAAACTATTAAAGCTATTATTGCGCACCATTTTATTGCTGGCACTATTTCTCCAGCACCTGCTTATACACCGCCAGTGTCTGCTGGGCGATGCTGTCCCAGTTGTAGTTGCTCAGGTCATAGTTTTGTAATTCAAAGTCCTTGGCGAGAGCATTTTTGATGCCTTCGGCGAGAGCGTCGCTGTTGGCGGCTTCCACATAGTTGTCTTCGGGCAGTTCAATAAGGTGTGTGGCGGGGATGTCGCTCACCACAAGAGGCAGACGGTAACTCATCGCCTCGAGCAGCACCAGCGGGAACCCCTCGTTTACCGACGAGAGCACATAAAGGCGGGCGTGGCTGTAGAGCTGTCGCAAGTCCTCGCCCTGCATAAATCCAGTGAATATCACTTTGTCGCCCGCATCAAGCTGCTTGAGCAGCCTGAAATAGCCTGTCTCATGGTCGCTGGTGCCCACAATCACTAGATGCTTTACCTCATCAAGCTTATTGACAGCCTCAACAAGATATTCAAATCCCTTCTCGGGCGTGAGCCTTCCCACCGAGAGGATATAGTCGCGAGGCTCAATCTCAAGAGTGCGCAGCGAGCCCGTGCTTCGGCCTATCTTTGTCTTGTTGATGCCATTGGGGATAAACACCGACTTCGCCAGCACTTTCTCGCCAAATTTCTCGCGCTGGAAGCTGTTGACAAAGATTATCTTCTCGGCGCAACTGAGGGACAATTTTTCTGAAAGCTTCAAGATAGCACGGCTCATCGCGCCCCACTTGGTGTGCTCATAGTTGGGGCTGTGATAGGTGAGAATTATGGGGATGCGGAACAGCTTCAATAACGGCGCAAACATTCCTGGCCCTATGTTGTGGATGTGCACAGCGTCGGGACGGTGAAAGATGATGTGAATGGCAGCCAAGAAGGTGTGAATCACCGCTTCCAGACCCTTGATGCGAGTGGAAGGCAGGTCAACATACTCAATGTTCTTGAACTTGCGTGCCGAGACTTCGGAGAGATAGGGACGACGACGGTAAATGCGCAGCCTGTAGCAGGAATGCATGCGGGTGTAGATGTTCTCGCAGTGCATCTCCACACCACCCTGCACACCAGGAAATCCCCTAAGACCTATCACCGAAATCGTCTTCATCACGCCTTAACTATCAATTAATCCCAGCAAATGTCTTTACCCCGGCTGATGCGCCACTTGTTCTTGATAATCCACTTGATGGGAATCCACGGGCGGCGCACCATGTCGTGACGCTCGGTGACGACAAACGCGCAGTTGCGGTCGCACTGCTGCACTTTCTTCAAAGCTTCCTTAGCCTTGTCGCTGTTCATGATTTCCTCAAAACTCTGCTCCTTGATGTTGCCCATAATCCACTCCTCACCTGAGCCGTTGCATGGCGACACGTTGCCCCATGGGTCAATGAAGAAGAAGTCGGTCAACGCACCGCAGGCAGGACGGTAACCAGCCTCGTCACCACGCAGGCGACGATGGATAGAGCGGTTGAAGAAAGCACGACCATAGTCCTTGAGTCGGTCTTTAAGATGGCGGCGCTTGCTGGTGAGCATAGCCTTGACAAACAGCTCATGCTGCTTGAGGGCCTCTTCGCTCACTATCTCGTTGTCATCCTTGTGGAAATACCACGAGTTGTGCACCGCCGAGTTTCCCAGCTCCACATCGAGCGCCACGCACAGCTCATAGAGCCACACGAGGTCCTTGTAGTTGTCGGGCGAGATTACCACGCTGAAGCCAATGTTCTTGCACTTGGTTTTCTTGAGCTCAAGCATGGTGCGCAGGGCGTGGTCAAAGCCGTTGACCATTCCGCGCTTGGTGTCGTTGATTTTAGGCAGTCCCTCTACGCTCACGCGTATCAGGATTTTAGGGTATTTGTTGGCAAGCTCCACAATCTTCTCGGTATTGTAGCCGTTAGTGCTCAGCTCCAGCAGAGCCGACTTCGGGTACAAAATCTCGAAAATCTTGTCTATGTCCTTGCGGATGGTTGCCTCACCACCCGTTATGTTGATGCGCAGTCCATCGGGCAACTTCTCGTAGTAGGAGGCGTCAATTTCCTCCTCGGGCTTGGTGGGGAACTTCCAAATGTTACACATGTTACACTTGGCGTTGCACCTGAAAGTTGTGATGAGACTGCCTTGAACAGTATTTTTCATCTAAAAAATTAGCGCTATGTGTTGGATATATCCTACTATAGTAACAAATTATATAACTATTTATTGCTCACGTAGCGATAAATAGTTATCAACAATCACCCTCCTGCCAGAACTTGTTCTGTCAAAAAGAGCGTGCAAAGTTACAAGAAAAATGGCTATACACCAAATAATAGTCTCAGAATTTTACTTCGTCGAATTACAAAGTGGTAAAGAAGAATTGGAATCAACACTCCACACACAATAGCGCAAATAGCTTGTAAACAGAAGGTGAAATCAGAATAGTTACTGAAAAATGTCACCTTTTCAAAGGCGGCTTTGGCAAATCCCAGTATGGTCGTGTGAAACAGATAGATGATATATACCGAAGGGGCCAAAACCACACAAGAACGCGCAAGTACAGGAATATGCTTTTCGCAATTGTGGCACATCGACATTATTGCGGCAATGCCTATAAACGGCAATATCTTGTATATTATCATCGAGTCTTGATGTAGCACATAATAAGCCTCACAGCCAATGAATATCAATACTATGATTATTGTTGGCAACATCTTAACTTTAAAAAGGTGTGGGGCATAATCGGCTATAACCACTCCTGTCATAAAATAGACCATCATTTCTTGTGTTTGTCGCAAACATAAAACATCGATACCACACGAAGGGAAAAGAGAAATAACGAAACTCACGCCAAAAAGCACCAACCTTGATGTCTTTGACTTGAAAAAGAACACCACGACAAAAGCCAAGAACAATGTCCAAATAAACCACAAGAAGTACCCCGCCTCTGGAAGATAGAACATCTTCAAGTAGGACCATACCGTAACGGGATGGTCAACGCGGGCATCACCTTGAGTCAACAGCTTGATGGTAATTATAATAGCCGAGGTGACAAGATAAGGTATCACCAAACGCTTTATTTTCTTGGAAATGAAAGCCTTGAAAGAAACATCTCTCATGGTAACAACATACAAGAAGCCACTAATGAATAGGAACACCGGCATATGGAAAGTGTAGAGGACTTTTAGCATGTTGTTATAATGAGCAGGAGCGTCGGCAGGATCGTAATGTCCTATAACAACAAGTATTATACAAGCAATCTTTGCTATGTCGAAAGAGACGAGACGTGTTTTGCTATCAATCATCGCAGCCATATAATCTCAAGATTTTGTCAAGATGCTCTTGCGAAGAGAAAAGACGCAACGACTTTTCTTTGATGCTCTTATTATCCCATTCGAAATGAAATGCCTGCTCAATGGCCTGTGTAAGCTCATCTCTCTTTCCCGAAGTGAACTTAATGCCATTATTTTCGTCAAGGAGTTCTGGGATGCCGCCAATTCGCGCCCCTACCACTGGCGTGCCAGCGCAAAGCGACTCGATGACACCAAGGGGATTATTGTCATAGCACTCGCTTGGCATTACCGAGAAACGCGCTTTGCTGAGCAACGTCGCCACCTGCTGAGCGTCTTGATGACCCAAGAATTCTACATTGCTATTGCAGGCATATTGTTTCTCAAGCTGGATGCGCAGAGGTCCATCGCCCACAATTTTAAGTGAATATGGCAATTTGGATGCTGTCTCCACAAGCGTTTCCACACCTTTCTCGGTTGAGAGGCGCCCCACATAGACATAGTAATCTTCACGATTGGCATTCAGCGAATTGAACAGTTCTTGTTTTACTGGATCGATGTGATTGCACACCACATGAATCTTCTCGGGATCAAAACCATCCTTGCGCATCTTGCTCGCCATAAACTGGCTTGGGCAGATAAAGGCATCGGCATAGCGGTCAAGAACATATCTGTTCCACTTGCGGGCCTCGATATAAGCCATCGCACTTGCAGCAAAGCTGCCCTTCATGCACCGCGTTTTAAGAACCGACATCTTGCTGTGCCCTATGCAACGCTCACAAGGCTTCTCATTGTACAGACAGGCATAGGAAGGACACACAAGCTTGTAGTCGTGCAGAGTCCATACCACACGGCATCCACGTTTCTTGGCAAGCTTTGCCACAACGGGGGAAATATAAGAATGAATGTTGTGCAGATGAACAATGTCGGGCTTGAAATCGTCAAGAATCTTATTGAAGGCTGCCTTGATGTCACCATATCCCATGATTCGCTTGAAGGCATGAATCTTGCTTAAAACGCCTCCTGTCATCTCCACTTGCGAGGCATAGTATTTATTCCATCCTGAATCAATATTCTCGGAATAATCCATAGCAAACACCGCCACATCGTGCCCTTGAGCCTTGAGCAGTCGCTCGAGGTTCATTGCCACAATGCAGTCACCACCACGAGGGTAGTAGAACTTGTTTGCTACGAGAATACGCTTCTTTTCCATGCTGAACGTGCAAAATTACGCATTTTTTCTTGTAGCAGAAAGAAAAACATCTTTTTATTAATCTTTCATGCGACAAAAAAGTCAAAAAAGAAAATAATTTACTACTTTTGCAAAAAGCAATATTATCATTATGAGAAAGCTCACACACATAATAACTCTTATAGCGACGGTGCTGCTGGCATGCAATGCCCATGCCCGCACAGTGGAAATAAAGATTAGCAACTGTCCAAAACCCTATGTCGAAAACATAAGGAAAATGACCTCGGGCTTAGGTGCCAACGACGTGTTGATTCTCAACTTTGACAAATCAGGGAAATATGAATTTGATGGCTCGTTAAAGTTCAGGTGCAACACTACCATTAAAGGGGTAAGTTCTCAGAACACAAGAGTAATACTCAAAGAGGGTTTTGCTAACGGCAAGAGTAAGATGCTTGATGACGCTTTCTTTGCTGTGCATGGCAGCTCCTCTAAAAAAGTTAAAGCCGAGGTAAAAGATATCTGTTTTGAACTTGCTTCTCACAAGAACATTTTGTGGGAGAAAGCGCCTAAACACATCATCAAAATTTGCTATGGTGACGGAGTTGTTATAGACAACATTGTGGCCAAGTCACAAAATGCCACACTTACTCACGTTGACCTGCGTGATTGCTCCAATGCCGTTGTTCAGAATTGTGAATTTGAGAATTACAACAATTCTGCTATGGGCGGCTGCCTGTGGACAAGAGGAGAGCAGAACAATATTCAAGTTGTGAATAATATTTTCAGAAAATATGGCAAAGACGAAGCTTTTGGTTGCTGGGGCGGAGCTTATAACAGAGACTTTGAAATAAAAAATGTCACTGTCGAAGGTAATGAATTCTATCTCGACAACAAAACTGGCATCAAGTTATTAGAATTAGATAATTTCCTTGCTTTCAACCACACCTATGGTGAGGGAGCAAAAACCAATTGCGTTCTTGATAACATCTATTTTAAGAACAACAAAATCAAAATAAACGCTCCAATTAAGAGAATTATGATTTTGTCTCTCTCAAAATATGCCACAGTCAACAATTTGGAAATCTCTAACAATGAGATAATATGCACATCTAAGAGTTCGTCAACCGACTCTTTCATGAATGATTTCGACATCATAGCGGAGTCGCTTGAGAATATTAATATCTCGATAAAAGACAACTACATCAGAACACAAAATGAGGTGAAAGGCAACAATGGTCATACATTCTTGTCGGTGAGAAACGCAAACTTAAATGTAACCAACAACATTATTGAAAACGACTATCCACAGCGCTTAGTTTGGTGCCACGAAGGCTCAATGCGTCTTTATTTGGAGAACAACGATATAACAAATGTTTACACCACTTCGTTAAGTTCTTCCAAGGCTCTTGATGATGTCTCTATAACTGCTGTAAACAACACTTTTTCAGGAGACACACGAATCTATTGCCGCAATGTCAAGAATTTATCTTTGACCTATAAGAATAATAAATTTAATAGTTCAAACAATCATTTCTTCTTGCAAGAGGGTGCAGAGCAGAACTCAATAACCTTTGAAGGCAACACAGTAAACGCTATAGCTGGAAAGGGTTTGTTATTTGCTAATTATGGTGGCACACCATTCAATTTCAACAATGTGACAATAGCTAACAACAATTTTAATGGAGTAAAGACTGCCGACATCACCGAGCCATTAAAAAAGGCAAGGAAACTGCAAATAAGTGGAAATATTTACCGATAATATGTAATTCACAATGAAATCTCCATTAATCTCGATTATCATACCAGTATATAACACCGAGGGCACTTTGGCCCGATGTGTGGACAGTGCGTTGGCTCAGACCTATGATAACTGTGAAGTGGTTATTGTGGACGATGGCACCCCCGACAATGCCGGTGCCATTGCCGATGACTATGCCTCACGGTATGATAATATGAGGGTTGTCCACAAACAGAATGCTGGACTTGCCGAGGCACGCCGTAGCGGCGTAAACGAGGCCAAGGGCGATTACATCATCCATCTTGACAGCGACGACACTATGCTGCCCGATGCTGTTGAGTATCTGTTGTCGAAGTGTAAAGAACACAACCTTGACATAGCCTATGGCAACTATATCAGGATTAATGAGGATGGAAAAAAGAATGAGGTTTGTTTTCCTGATGACTCAATGATTCTCACTGGAGAAGAATTCATGATGTATAATATTAAACCTGTGGGCATTTGTGCCAATTGGGGTTGCCTGGCAAAGAGGGAACTATGGCTCAACGACAGCATCTATCCCCCCAGCGACACAAAGTTACCAAGCGAAGATATTCTCATAAACATCAAGATTTCCAAATTTGTTGAGAAAGTCGGCCTCTTCAATCATCCCGTTTGCTATTACTATTACAACTCACAGTCGTTGTCAATCACTGGCTCGTTGTCACAATTAGACAAATGGAAACAATATTTCTCAATAATAGAGACAGAGTTGAAATCAAGAAACCTATTTAAGAAATATGAGTCAATTTTCCTGTGCATGAAAATTGAAAGTATGGCATTTTATTATAACGGCCTTGACACAAGCGACCCATGGGTAAAAAGCATCATAAAAGACAAGCGATTTAAGCTGCCTCCCAAATCACGCCTCCTGCAATTCTTGATACAGTATCCACGATTATGGGAGTTCCTACGAGACACCAAGCGCCGCATCTTCAACTAACGAGATTTTGTCAAGCACTTTATGTCTTTAATTGTATTATTTGTCAATATGCGCGCTCCAAGGTCGTTAAGATGATCAGAGTCGTTGAAATATTGATGGCGATTGCTAAAGAAAAACTTATCACACCCATAATCTTTTAGAAATACATCCTTCTCGTGGCAAAATTCCTTCATCCATTCCTGAAATTTTGCTGTAACCTCAAGTGATGGAGCAATATAGACTAAAAGTTTGATATTATTTTTATTGCAAGTCTCTATTATTTCCTCAAAGCATTTTACCTGAATCTCATTAGTCTTAAAATCATTGAAGTTGATGATTGCGGTATCGGCAAGGTTGCCATACTGCGGTTCATAGCCGTCGCAGTCACGACTGGGTAGAGTGCGTGCTTTTACCATCCATGTAGGAGTGGAGTTAAGCCGGTAGAGGTTGCTGTGGAGCTTTGCCTGCAACTGCCAAGTGCCATATTCTTTCACATAGTTAGTCAGCGGCTTGTTGAGACCATAGAAGTGCTTCACATCATCAATGCTGTTGTTGAGCCACTCGTCGGTGACCATCGCAGCACACGCGTCAAGAACAACAACCTGCGGCTTGCATCGCTCCAAGAACGATTGGAGCACTATCAAGGCATAATTCATGCCGTGGCCGTCATAGCCAGCATTATAGGCCGTCAACCCCGTGCTGTCGGTAATAAGCGAAGGAATATAGGTGTGTCGAGCCCTTGATGAACCAAGTATCAGCACGTCGGCTTTTTTCTTAAACATGGCCTGGTAGGCATCAGCTTGCAATGTGCCCACTTCGGGTGTGCTCATAAACATTTTGTTGCCGACGAAACCCGCAATTACGTCGCAGGCAACAACTATAGCAAGGATTATGAGTATGTTGATAAGAATCTTTTTCATAACCGCTTAGAATTGCACATAAATGAAACTGTTGCTCTCAAGAGCTCCAGTGAGGATTATGAACACTATTGTCATTGCGATGCATGCAAGCCTCATCGCTCTTGATGAAGAGTACATGAAATGGGCTTTGCCATGATATTCATCTTGATGTTCCTTGTAAATCATAACAAGGAGGGACAGAAGCCCGAAGGTGAACAATGGAACTGTGGCTTGCAGGTAAGGTATGCCCCAGTCGCTTGAAAGCCATTTACGCCATGCCACGATAATGTCGCTGATGGAGTTGGCTCTGAAGTACATGGCACCAATGCAGCACACCACAAAACTGATGGCTATTCTCAAACTCTTAAACCATGTGGACTTTTTCAATGATTCATATTTTGCCTCTAATTTCTCACGCGGAACCTTCATTATGCGTGAGGCAATCACCCAAAGCCCATGGTGAGCGCCAAAGATGATATAGGTCCAGTTGGCGCCATGCCACGCTCCACAGGCAATGAATGTCACCATTACATTGAAATATGAGCGCAGCTTGCTGCAGCGGCTGCCTCCCATGGGGATGTAGATATAATCCCTAAGCCAGAACGACAGCGACATATGCCAGCGGCGCCAGAAATCACCGCCATTGACGGCAAAGAATGGCTGCTTGAAGTTTTCGGTCACAGTCAGCCCCAAAAGCCTTCCCACACCAATCGCCATATGGCTGTACCCGGCAAAATCGGTGTACATTTGAATCAAATAAAGCACTGATGCCAAAGCTATTGATGAGGCATTGTGATGCGACATGTTGTTAAAAATGGCATCGGTATAAGGTGCTATTCGGTCGGCAATGCAGGCTTTCATGAAGAAACCCCACAGAATCCTTAGCGAGCCATCGCTGAGATTGGATGGCAGCAGTTTTCTCACTTTTTCAAGTTGTGGCAAGAAAGTTGTCGCGCGGTCAATAGGTCCCGACATCAAGGTGGGAAAGAAAGCCACATAGGCAGTAAATTTGACAGCATTGTGCTCCGCTTGGATTTTGCCGTTGGCGACATCAACAATGTAACTGATGAGTTTGAAAGTAAAATAACTGATGCCAAGAGGTGCGATAATATTGAGTGTGCCTGTGTTCACTGCAAGCCCTATGTTAGTGAGCAGAGACGAGAACTCTGAAATGAAAAAGTTGAGATACTTGAAGTAGATAAGAACACCAATTCCAGCGCAAACTCCAGTCACTTTGAGCCATTTTACGATGGAAGGTGAGTTTTTACTTTTCTTCTCAACGCCTAGAGCAAGACCATAGAATATCGCTATGATGACAGCAAATAATGCAAGTAGCTTAAGACTTACGTAGCCATAGAAAACAAGTGATGTGATTGCAAGCCATGCATTCTGCCAGCGATGGTTTCTTATCAAATAATAGACAAGAAACACCACTGCAAAAAATATCCAAAATCCCAGAGAGTTGATTAGCATGGCATATTTTTATTAAGTCGCAGCTAATGACGGTTGATGCTCAACCTCACCTTTTTCCCATGACAGGAAAAAGAATGTTAACATTATAAAGCAGAAGTTTGGATAGGACCAAAAATCGGCATAGAGCAATAGTATTATGAACGCAAGCACAAAGTAGGCCTGCATGTTATAATTGCGTACTGGATAAAGAGGAATCTTAATAAAGAACAGACATATAAAAAACACAATATACCAAATGGACCCAATGATTCCCAGCTGAAGTACAGAACTCATTATTTGCGGACTAGTGCCTTTCATTATCCAGTCATATTCATTATAAAAGTCCGACGCTTCAATAATTGAACCATGCTTATAAAGACTTAATCCGAATCCAAACAGATTGTGTCCTGGATGGGCATCAAACACCATAGGCATAATTGCCAGTTTAGCCAGACGAGGCATATCAAACTGCTCGCTATAGTTCTTGTCGGCATACTCTGCAGCGCCCTCAATATTGTCGAGGTCGGCATCAAGATATTCTTCAAAGAATTCTGGGTCAAGCTTAAGTTTTCCTTGGCTCTCATCAACCGTAGAAGAGTAAAAGAAACTACCCACCCCTACCAGTATTACAATCAGAGGGGAAAGAAACGTCATGCGAATGATGTACTTGCGGTCAATGGGCATCAGCAGAATGAAATATGCTATAATTAGTCCGAAACTAATTTTTGTCTCATTGAGGAAAGTGGGGAACAATAGGAAAATAAGAGTCCAATTCTTGTAAAGCGACTGCAGGATATTGTTTCGATCAATGCGCTTATTGAGCAGGTAGAATGAGGTGTAATAGATAGAGAAACTCAAAATTCCCGAGAACCATCCACCCATAGTGCCTCCCACATAGTCACCAGCACCATACTTGAAAAACTGATAAAGGACAGTCGGCACTTGAAGCCACAAGAAGATGTAGAGCTGCTTGTCAAGAGATTTCACAAACAAGTCATGGCGATATTCCGTTGACCAAAAGTAACGAAGAATTGGCGGCATGAACAACACAGGAAAGAAGTACCTCAAACCATTCAGCCACACGACCATGCTGTCGTTATTGACAATGAAACCGCTTATTGCAGCTATGACTATTAGAGAAACTATCAAAATGACATCAATCATCTTGCGAATGGTACATGCTGCAAGAAAAATCAATATCAAATCAACTATAAGCAGTGAAAGTGTTCTCAAGGGACTGCTTGATATCTCAGGTCCCCAGAACAAATCGCTCACGAAGCCAGTGCACGTGGCGAGCCAGAAGCCAATGAAAAAGAGGCGCTGCATCAAGAATCGTTTCTCAAATCTCATGATTCTGGCGGTTGTGTGCGGTCGTTACTGTCCTTTTTTCAGAAGCTGTTACTTCTCCTTGCCGTAGCCGTAGCCATAGCCTGCCGAGAGGCGCGGGTTGCTGTCGTTGAGCACCACGGCGGCATTGTGGAACTGCTTGCGTGCCACCACCTCGTTGAAGTACTTGACGAGGTTGCGCTTGGTGTGGTTAGCGCGAGTGACAAAGAGCGTGGTGTCGCCAAACTTCGCCAGCGAGAAGGTGTCGCTCACCATAGCGATAGGTGCCGAGTCGATGATGATGATGTCGAAGTTCTCTCTCAGCTGGTCAAAGAATTGCGTGGTGCGCTCACCAAGCAACAGCTCCGAGGGGTTGGGAGGGATGGGACCTGCAACTATCACGTTGAGGTTCTCAACATCGGGCACCGTTTGGCTTATCTTGTCGAGCTCAAAATCGGGGGTTGACAGGAAGTTGGTGACACCTGGCGCGTCGTTGATACCAAATATCTTAGCCAGCTGGGGACTGCGTATGTCCATGCCCACCAGCGCAGTCTTCTTGCCCAGCAGGGCAAACGACGAGGCGAGGTTGGCACTGATAAACGACTTGCCTTCTCCACTGATTGAAGAGGTGACGAGCACCACCTTGTCGTCCTTCTTGGTCATGAGGAACTGCACATTATTACGCAGCAGACGGAAGAGCTCCACAATCGATGAGGTCTTGCCAGGCTTGACAACCAGTGACTCCTTGTGGCGGTTGTGGCATATCTCGCCCAGCACAGGCGACTTGCACAAATCTTGCAGCTCATCTTGTGTAGAGAACTTGGTGGTGAACAGGCTCTTGAGATATAGCAGCAGGATGGGAAGCATGAGAGCGGCAATAAGCGAAACAAGTAGCACTACAGGAATGTTGGGTGCCACGGGCTTGCTCTGCGCATAGGCGTGGTCCACGACCTTGCCCTTGGGCGTGGTGGCGGCGAGCACGAGGGCATTCTCCTCGCGCTTTTGCAGCAAGAAGGTGTAGAGCGTGTTCTGGATGCCTTGCTCGCGATACAAGTCTCGCATGTCGCGCTCCAGAGAGGGCACCTGGCTCATCTCGCCTTGCGACTCGCTGCTCACCTGACCGGCTTTATCGATTTGTATCTTGAGGGCACTGAGGGTGTTATTGACGCCTTTGCGTATCGTCTCGCGCATGTTGTCAAGCTGGCGGTCAATCTCCTTCAATGCCTCGTTGTCGCCCTTGGCGCTTTGTGCCAACTCGGCACGCCTCATGGCGAGTTCGTTAAACGCTCTGATAGACCCCGATGCCGCTGTAGAGTCGGCCTCAAAGGGGATATAAGAGTATTTGTTGCGTGGGTCGTTGATAAACTCGTTGATAAGCCCCACTATGCGGTATTTTGCCTCCAGAGCAACTATCTTGCTCTCGGCCTGCTCCTGACGCGCTATGCTGGCTTTGGTCTGATTTTCGACATCGGCCATGTTGTGGGCACGCTTGTAGGCTTCAATATCGGCCTCGCTCTTGGTAAGCTCGTTGTAGATGAGCCCCAGGCGCTCTTTTATGAAGTTGGCGGTGTTGATTGCCTGCTCGTCTTTCTCCTGCTGTCCACGCTCATTGTAGAGGCGTATCATGGTGTTGAGCATGTCCTTGCCGCGCTTGACATTGGTGGTCTGCACATCCATATAGATGGCATTGCTCTTCTTGTTGAGCACCTTCACCGTCATGTCTTCCATGAATTGCTCGGTTCGCAGCAGGTCGCCTTTCACATTGGCATCGATAACCATCTCTTTGCCTGGCATGTAATATTTGGTGGTTTTTACCACATAGCTGCCGTAGGGAGTAATGACGGTAGTGGGCAAAGGCTGGTCGGTGAGAGTAGTGAGGGTTTTGAACATTCCTTTTTTCACCTTGATGTCGGCCTTGCCATTTTCTTTGATGGTGACTTTAAAGCTCATGCCCACCGATAGAGTGTCAAACACCTCGTCGGGGGCATCAATCTCGATGGGCGAGTTCTTATAGAGGTCTTCTTTGTCAAGAAGACTCTTGCGCTTAACATAGAGTCGGTTGAGTTTCAAATCCTTAACCATCTTGTTGCAGATTTCCTGCGACCCCATCACCACCACTTCATCGTCAACGCTGGCACCACCGCCGCCTATCGAGAGACTCTTCAGCAGCGATGCTCCGGCACTGCCGGCGTCATCATCCTGATCGACAAGAATGGTAGAGATTACCAGATATTCTGGCAGTTTGTATTTCAAATAGACGACAGCAAGACCTATGCAAGCTATCAACGAGAGCACAAAGAGCCACCAATAGCGCTTGTACTTGTTGAAGACGCTTCCTAAATCTATGATTTTCTCACCTTGTGGAGTGATAGTATTGTTCTCGTAGGACTTATTGCTCATGATTTTTCTCGAGGATTATAGTGGGATGGGCTTAAATGCTATTTCACTGCTACAGCAATAATCAGTGATGCTATCACCGAGGCAGCACTCACGATCGTAGATATTACAGTGAGTTTGTAGGCATTGTTTTGATTATACTTAGAGTTATCGATACGAATCTGGTTGGGCTCGACATACACCACATCGTTCTGCCGCAAGTAGAAGTAGGGCGATGAGAAAATGTTGCTGTCGGCAAGGTTGAGGCGGTGGTAAATCTGCTGGCCATTCTCTTCACGTATCACCAGCACGTTGCTACGCTCGCCATACTCGGTGAGGTCGCCGGCGGCACTCAGCGCGTCGAGCAGAGTGAACCGCTCGCTATTGACATAGACACGATGCGGGTTCTTCACTTCTCCCATCACATTGATGTAGAAACCTATCAGCTCCACTCTCACGAAGGGGTCCTTAACGGTGGAGCTCACACGCGACACTATCATCTGCTCTATCTCGCGCGTGGTCTTCCCTACCACATTCAGCCTGCCTATAACTGGCATAACGATGTCACCGTCTTTGTTCACGATGTAGGTTTGCAGACGGGGCATCGACTGGGTACTCATGTCGCCGCGACGGGCGGTGTTGGCTTGCGGCTGGTTATACATGGCTGTGGCCTCTGGAACCGATGAGGTAATCACTATCGACAGCTCGTCTTCAGGAACAACCTTAATCTCATAACTTGTGCCTTGTGGCATCACGCCGCTTGGCGAGTCGCCCAGGTTGCGGAAATAAGATAAAGTGTTCTCGGTAGCGGTCTTGCAGCCAGTTAGCACTAGGGTAAGGACTGCAAATATGATTAAACTTTTAAACTTCATAATTATAATAGTGTATAGTATATTATTAATTTTAACGTTTGTTTACTGCTATTATTGCTTACAAGCCTATTTTTCGCTGGATTTTGTTTCTCAATTCTGCCCTTGTCTCCTGTGGTATTGTCACCAGCAACACTGCGCAAGCGGCTATCATATAAACAAGTAGCAACCACATTGAGTCAATAAAGTAGAATGGGATAGCCCCTATCAGGATTATGGCCACGGCAATGATGGAGCTGCGATAGAGGGTGAGCTTGAAATATCGCTTCATGTCGTGAAGGCGCCACACGAAGAGAGCAAGATAGGTAATAATTGAGGTGACAATGGCGCCATACACGCCAAAGTATCTTACAAGCAGCAAGTTGCACACTAAATTGATTATAGTGGCAAATATGATGGCTGGCAACGTGCTGACGGTGTCTTTGGCACACTGATACCCCATATCGAAGAACGCCGACAAGGAGAAAATCACCGCCGAGATGCCCATGAGATACAGGTAGTTGACGCTCTCTTGATAATTGGCATTCACAATGACGGGATAACAAATCTTCAGCGTGAAGGAGTAGGCGGTGAGCAAGATGGCAAGCACAGCGATGTAGGAGTTAAACATCTTAGAGAAGAACTTGTCGCGGTCGGGGCTGTTATATTGTAAGATGGCAGTCTCTTGCCATGCCTGATAAAAGATTGTGGCAAGGATGAGAA
This sequence comes from uncultured Prevotellaceae bacterium, assembly GCA_937916085.1. Taxonomy (GTDB): domain Bacteria; phylum Bacteroidota; class Bacteroidia; order Bacteroidales; family Muribaculaceae; genus Sodaliphilus. The sequence goes on from CALGGO010000013.1 coordinate 72,730, forward strand.
TGATGCTGTTGAAACGGAATGCCACGGCATACACACCATTGGCGTCAAGTCCCACAAAATGGTTGATGAACCAGCGGTCGCTGCTGCCCGTGAGCCACCAGCACAGCGCGCCAGGCATTAGTGGCAGACTGTACTTTATCAAGTCGCGCGACACCTGCTTGATGTCAATTTTAAACTTGAAGTAGGTAGCTATAATCTTCATGTGCATCTCCAAGTAGGCAAGTGCCACAATGCGCGCCAGGATATTGGCGATGAAGATGCCGGTAATGCCCCACGGCAACACTACCACAAACACGATGCTGAACACTCCAATTCCCAGCGACGAGATAATGCCCGCCGTCACAAACGCCACGTTATCGCCCAGACCTCGAGCCACTTGTGTGACTACTTCATAGAACGACATCACAATGAGCAGCACAAAACAATACCACACATAGTCGATGCTGGTGAACATTGCCAGCAGCACTGTCGCCACAAGCGATATCGCAGTGCTATACAGCAGTGTGCGATATACAAACGTGACGATTTGGCTGCGCTGCTCGCCGTCGTTGGTCTCAAGCAGGAAGCGGAACGCGCCATCACGCAGTTGCAACGTCACGAAGGGGAGAATCAAGAAAATCACCGTAAGGCACAAGTCGTAGTAGCCCATATCGCTCTTGTCGATAAAGTGCGTATAGACAGCGACCATCGCAAAAGTGATGATCTTCGACCCCAGATTTCCGATGGCATAGATGCCCAAGTCCTTCAAGAACTTCGACGACCTATCAGTATGTGAAGTGCTAAGTGACAAGCGTTGAGTGTTAAGTGTTAAGTGATAAGTGATAAGTGATAAGTGATAAGTGACAAGCGTTAAGTGTTAAGTGATAGGTGTTTCTAGAACATCTAGTTAATCTAGAAAAACTAGAATTTCTAGAAAAAACTGTGAACTATAAACTAATAACTATACACCACATTCGCCACCACTTGACCCACGGCTTTCAGTGTTCCCTGGTCTATCCAGTCCATAGTGTCGCTGGTGGTGTGCCAGCCATCAAAGAAGCCGCCGTTTTGACGTGTGTCGATAATGTCTATACACTTGATTCCCATGCCGTTAACCACAACGTGGTCGTCGGTGACAGCGGTGCCAAAGTTATTCTCAAAATAGGCGCCATAGCCGCTCTTATGCGCCACGTCCCACACCTCACTCACTACAGCAGGAGCCCATTGCTGTGACTCATACTCTTTATAGAACTTGGCGCCTTTAGCCCCCACCATGTCGAGCAGGATGCCAAAGCGTGCCGTGTAGCCTGCCACATGAGGGTTCTTCGCCCAATACTGAGTGCCCAGTGCCCACGACTCTTCCACATCGTTGGTGCCCCAGTCCTCGGCATCGACGAGCAGAATATCCACGCCGATGTTTGGCGTCTTCTCCTTCATCAGGCGCGCCAACTCAAGGAGTACCGCCACCCCACTGGCAGCATCGTTAGCGCCCATCACTGGCTCATGGTGCTTGGCGGGGTCAGGGTCGTTGTCGGCCCAGGGACGGCAGTCCCAGTGCGCCAGCAGCAAGATGCGGTCGCTGTTGCTGGGGTTGATACTGCCCACGAAGTTTTTGATATTTAGCGTCTTGCCGTCAAAGGTGGTAACCTGTCCCTGCTGAACAATCACTGTGTCGCAGCTCTGCTTGAGCGACTGCTCCAGCCACTCGGCGCACTTGCTGTGAGCCGCCGTGCCTGGCACACGCGGACCGAAGTCACACTGTGCCTTTACAAGATTGTAGGCATTGCTGCCGTCAAAATTCACCACCTGCGTAGCCACGTCATCGACATTTGACGTCTCCTCGCCGGTCTTTTGCGACTTACAGCTAAATAAAGTCACTATAGCTATTGTTATTAGAAAAATATGCTTCATTTTTATGACTATGAATTGTGCGTTATGAATTAAACAAAGCGCAGCCCAATTCTGCATTCTGAATTCTGAATTCAGCATTGCTTAAAGTTTCAGGTCTTCCTCGCTTTTGGGCTTGGGGGGATAATCGACGGTGTAGTGGAGTCCGCGAGACTCTTTGCGCTCTCTCGCTTGACGCATGATGATGTAGCTCACGTTGATGATGTTGCGCAGCTCGCAGATGCGACGGCTCACGGTGCTCTCCTTAAAGAGCTTCTCGGTTTCCTGATAGAGGATGTCGAGGCGGTTCCAGGCACGGTCGAGGCGCAGGTTGCTGCGCACGATGCCCACGTAGGCGCTCATTATCTCTCCCACCTCTTTCTCGCTCTGGCTGATAAGCACCATTTCCTCGGGATGCTGGGTGCCCTTGTCGTCCCAAGCGGGGATGTCGGTGCGGTAGTCGTAGTGGTTGCGGCAAGCGATGGCGTGCTTGGCGGCAGCATCGGCATAGACCACTGCCTCTATTAACGAGTTGCTTGCCAAGCGGTTGCCACCGTGAAGTCCAGTGCAGGAGCACTCCCCTACCGCATACAGGCGCTCAATCGATGAACAAGCGTTCAAATCTACCTTGATGCCACCGCACAGATAATGGGCGGCGGGAACCACGGGTATGTAGTCCTTGGTGATGTCGATGCCTATCTCCATGCAATGCTTGTAGATGTTTGGGAAGTGGTGCTTGGTCTCCTCGGGGTCCTTGTGGGTCACATCGAGGAACACATGATCCTCGCCGCGCTGCTTCATCTCGCTGTCGATGGCGCGCGCCACCACGTCGCGGGGTGCGAGCGACAGGCGTGGGTCATACTTCTGCATAAACTCCTCGCCGGCAAGGTTCCTGAGCACGCCGCCGTAGCCACGCATCGCCTCGGTGATGAGGAAGGCAGGACGGTCGCCAGGATGATAGAGTGCCGTGGGGTGGAACTGGATGAACTCCATGTCCTGCACCGTGCCCTTGGCGCGATACACCATAGCAATGCCGTCGCCGGTGGCGATGAGCGGATTGGTGGTGGTGTGATACACCGCTCCACAGCCTCCGGTCGCCATGAGCGTGAGGCGCGAGAGGAAGGTATCTACCTTGCCAGTCTTCTGGTTAAGCACATAGGCACCATAGCACTGGATGTCGGGGGTTCGACGTGTGACTATCTTACCCAGATGGTGCTGGGTGAGGATTTCGATGGCGAAGTGGTTGTCGAAGATGTCGATATTATCGTGAGCCTTCACCGCCTCGATGAGCGACTGCTGAATCTCGTGGCCGGTGTTGTCGGCATGATGGAGGATGCGGAACTCGCTGTGACCGCCCTCACGATGCAGGTCGAAGTCGCCGTTCTCGTTCTTGTCGAAATCCACGCCCCACTCTATCAGGGCCTTAATCTGGTCGGGGGCTTGCGTCACCACCTGTTCCACCGCCTTGGGGTCGCTAAGCCAGTCGCCCGCCACCATAGTGTCGTGGATGTGCTTCTCGAAGTTATCGACTTCCAGATTTGTGACGCTTGCCACACCACCTTGCGCGAGGTCGGTGTTGGCTTCATCGAGTGTGCTCTTGCACACGAGTGCCACTTTGCCCGTTCCTGCAACCTTCAGAGCGAAGCTCATTCCTGCCACGCCCGAACCTATAATGAGATAGTCATATTTGTAAACCATAATTTATTAGTTTAGAGTTCTTAGTTTTTCTAGATTATCTAATCAATTACTTAACACTTATCACTTAACACTTATCACTTAACACTTACTACTTAACACTTATCACTTAACACTTACTACTTACTTCGTTTTGCCTGGTTCACTGTTTTCCAAACGCATTTTTCACACGCTCTTCTATCGCCGGGTCAACATGGCTATCATCGTCCTCCGCGCCGTTACGGGGTGGCACGCCGCCAGGACCATAGATGTCTTCATTAACCTTGTCGCGGATGTAGCGAGTGCTGTCGTAGCTGCCGTCGGCAGAGTTTTGTGGCGTTATGGTGTCATAACCGAGTGATGTGGAGTCGCTATCAGTATTTTCACCTGTGTTGAGGCTGCCTTCGCAGGCGAAATAACGGCGGTCCAGGTCATAATCGGCAGCAAACTGACGGCGCAAGTATGCCATGTCGCGTCTCGCCAGCACTCGGCGCAAGAAGGCTCCCACGATGGGCAATGCCGCTCGGCCGCCCTGACCCTGCGACGTCTTGAAGTGGATTTGACGGTAAGAGCCACCCACCCATACACCGCACACCAAATTAGGGGTGGTTGCCACAAACCACGCGTCGGTGAAGTTGTCCGAAGTTCCTGTCTTGCCGCCAATGCCCACGTTGCTCACATAGCTGTTGATTGCCACGCCGGTGCCTCCAGCGTCACGGCACACCGCCTCAAGCAGTTTGCGCATGCAGTAGGCCTGGCTATGCGACAAGGCACGGTCGGGGTCGTCAAAGGCCTTGCTGTTGTAGATTTCTTCTTTCTCGCCGTTCTTGTTGGTGCGGTATATTTTAGTCACCAGCACGGGTTTCTTAGGCTGTCCGTCATTGATTACCGTGCCGTAGGCGCTCACCAGCTCCATGAGGTTCACATCGCTGGAGCCGAGGAACATCGATGGCGTTTTGGTCAAATTGGACTTGACACCCATCTCAAACGCAGTACCAGCTACGTTATTTACACCCACATCATTACCCACTTTCACAGCGACGATGTTGTTGCTTCGGGCGAATGCCGACCGCACTGTCATATTGGCGTTGGAGAAGCGTCCGCTGGCATTCTTGGGCGACCACAGCTTGGCGATGCCGGTTGCCGGGTCAATATCCACAAGAGGATCGGCAAGTGGCGCATCAACATACATATCGCAAGGCTTGATGCCCGCCTTCATAGCTGCGCTATACACAAACAGCTTGAACGTGCTGCCGGGCTGATGCTGCGCCCGCACGTTGTCATATTGCCACGTCTTGTAATCGACATCTCCAACCCACGCCTTGACCTCGCCAGTGCGTGGGTCTATGGCGATTAATCCACAATGCATCTTGTGGAGCATGTATTCTATCGAGTCGAGCGAACTCATCTCGGCATAATGGCCGCCGTTATAGTCAAAGAGCTTAACCTGGTGTTTCAAGTTCATGTAGTAGTTCACCGAGTCGTAGTTCTCGTTGTACTTTGCCATCAACTGCTTATACACTTGGCTTTGCTCGGCTTTGCGCGCCACGAAGTTGGGAATCACCTCGCCGTGGTCGTCCACCCAGCACGGATTGTTGCCCCATTCGCGGTCGAAATTCTGCTGCACCACTTTCATCTGCTCCAGCACGGCTTTCTCGGCGCAAGCCTGCATCCTCGTGTCGATGGAGGTGTGAATTTCCAGCCCGTCGCGATAGAAGTCGATGTCGTTCTGCTGGCACCACTGCCGCATCTCCTCGACAACCGCCTGCCTGAAGTAGGGACATTCCACGTTGAAGTCGGTCTCAGGGGTGTATTTCAGGTTCAAGTTGAGCTTGGAGAGTTTGTCATATTCTTTCTGCGTCAGGTGATGATGCGTCAAGGCGTTGTTGAGCACTACATTACGGCGCTCCAGGCAACGCTTGGGGTTGTTGAGCGGGTTGTAATAAGATGTGCCTTTGAGCACGCCCACGAGCATAGCGCACTGCTCAGTGGTGAGTTTGTCGGGCGTGGTGTTGAAATAGGTCTTTGCCGCTGTCTTGATGCCGAAGGTCTGGTTGCCGAAGTCCACCGTGTTGGCATACATCTCAAGGATATTCTTCTTGTCGTAGAAAATCTCAATCTCGCTGGCGAGAATCCACTCCTTGGCTTTGGTGATGAGCATTCCCACGCCAGGGATGCGGCACAGCAAGCCACCAGTGTATTCTTTGGTGCGCATCTTGAACATATTCTTCACCAGCTGCTGAGTGATGGTCGAGGCACCACGCGCGCGGCGGTGGACCACAAGGTCTTTCAAGGCGCCACCCATGCCCTTGAAGTCGATGCCATGATGCTCGAAGAACCGCTCGTCTTCGGTGTCAATGAGAAGGGTGTAGAACATCGTGTCAACTTCTTCATACTTCACCGGAGTGCGGTTCTCTTTGTAGTATTTGCCAATGAGCTTGCCATCGGCACTGTAGATATAGGATGCGTTATAGGGACGTGGCGACATGATCTCGCCTAGCGACGGAGACTTGCCAAAGAGCCACAGGAAGTTGGTGTTGATGGCAACTACCGCCAGCACCAGCGTGACAAACAGAGTACACAGTGCCACCGCGCTCTTCACATACCACGGCTTGCCGTCGTAGAGCCCTTTGTACCAAGCGTTAAAACGCTTGTAGTACCTCACAACGCCACTGAAAAAGCTCTTTATCTTGCTCCAAAAACCACTCATTGCAGTGTTATATTATATATTTAATTATAATACAAACTGCAAAATTAATAAATTACTTAAAACTATAGCACAAAAGACCCTTAAAAAAGCAAAATGACCTTTTTTTAACGTGTAATCGATAATAATACCATCTGTGTATTAACTTCTCCTTTAAAATAGGCAGCTCACTACACAACTAGCAAGCGAAGCTTGCGGCTAACTAGCGAAGCACAGCTTGCGGCTAACTAGCGAAGCACAGCGATCGTCAAACTAGCGAAGCGCAGCGAGCGGCAAACTAGCGAAGCGTAGCGAGCGGCACAACTAGCGAGCAACGCGAGCGGCAAACTAGCGAAGCGCAGCGAGCGACACAACTAGCTCTGCGGCAAAAACCGCCTGATATAGCTTGTCTTAAATGCCCAGCAGGTGTTTTGTTCCATCTTGCGGGGCAAGGGTGCAAGGTTTTGAGCATCAACGTCGCTGCGCCCCATGGTTATCATGCCATAGACCTTGCCGTCGCTGCCAAATGCTGGACATCCACTACATCCATGGGTTATATGATTGACTGTTGCAAGGCGGAAATAACCCTCCAGGTCTGGATCTTTGATGACGAGACCTTGCGTAGATACCTGTTGAGGCCTCACTCCCCGCATCTGCCAGCACAGTATGTCAAGGTGGTCGTTGGGCTCGGCGTCGCTGTCGGCTAGCGAGAGCGGACTCCGCAGACCCGGAATGGGATAAAATGCCACGTCATAGCCTGTGTGGTCGTCGGTGGGCAGCTGAGTAGGTATCCATTGGTCAAAATGAAGAGGATGATAATCGTTGCCGTTGCGCACATAGCAGGTGGCAGGGTAAGTGAGCACATGACCGGCAGTAACCATATAGTCGTCGATACAGAAAGCAGTGCCGGCAAACGACCGCTCGTTGCCCGCCTGTCTGAAAATCGGCATCACGTATTGTGAATAGTTTATGCTTTGCATAAATTTTTAGTGTTTAGAGTTTAGAGGTGTTTCACACTGTCTTACTCTTTATTATTCTTGAGTAATTATTCAGCGATTTTGTTTTTTACTCGCATTATCATCAAACAAACTCAACAAAGAGGAACAAATTCAACAAAAAAATCTTTTTTCCCAAAATATTATCTTGTTGTTTTTGTCTGGTTTTGTTCTTTTTGTTTGATAATGATATCGCTGAATTCTTGATGATAATGCAAATTCTATGCCAAAGCAACTGTGAACTCTGAACTATGAACTGTGACTGCGCAGGCGGCGACGCATGATGGTGCTTGTCACAAGCGAGGTAGCAAATCCTATGGCGGCAACGAGCAGTAGCACTATGAGCATATCGGTCCAAACCACCTTCACTGGATAGGCATTGACTATCACCTGAGTGGGGTCAGCACCAATCTTTAGCCACCCGAATGTTTGTTGTCCCAAGCACAGCAACAGACCCAGCACTATTCCCAGCAAAGCGCCTAACATGGTGATGAGCCACCCTTCGGCGACAAAGATGCGCGTTATCTGCTTGCTGGTGGCACCGAGGTTCTGGAAGGTGCGTATGCTCTCGTCTTTCTCGATGATGAGCAGCGACAAGGTGCTGATAATGTTGAACGTGGCGATAATCATGATAAACGTGAGCAGCAAAAATGTCACCCATTTCTCCACATTCACCATGCGGAACGACTCCGATTGCTGCATCAGGCGGTCTTTTACCACAAAATTTGGACCGAGCGCTTGCTCTAGACGCTTCATCACGTCTTTCTCCTTGACATCTTCTTTGAGTTTCAGCTCGATTTGCGTAGCCTCGGTGTCGTAGTCGAACAGTTCTCGCGCCTTATCAATAGGGACAAAGATAAGGTCTTGGTCATAAGAGGCTTGCTGCACTTGGAAGACACCCCTCACAAACAGCGAGTCGCTGGTGAAGGCGTCAATGGGGTTGGCGACATTGACCTGCCCCTCACGGCGAGGGGCATAGAGCTGAAGCATGCGCAGACTGTTGGCTTGAAGGCGCAGATTTATCGCTGGTCCCACACCAACTACAGCATAACTGTTACCCACCTCATCTTCAAGAGAATAGGAGCCATCCACGATAACGCTGTCGATGGAGTTAATCTCGTTATAGTCGGCAGGAACGCCTTTCAGTCGAAGCGGCATCTGGTAATCGACAAAGACGGCAAGGGCTTGGTCTTCAATCACCGGCATCGCCTTGTCAACACCATCAATACCTGCTATAACGGCAATGGCGCTGTCGGCGTTGCTGATGGTCTTGCCCTCGGCAGGACACACGGCAATCTGCGGATCAAGTTTTGCCAACTTGCCATATATCACATCGGTGAAACCATTGAAGACACTTAGCACGCACACCAGCGCCGCAGTGGTCACCACCACACCGCATATCGACACGATGCTGATGATATTCACCGCATTATGAGCCTTCTTGCTCTTCAAGTAGCGCAACGCTATTTTCAATGACAGAGCCATCTATAAAAGTTCAGAGTTAAGAGTTCATAGTTCATAGTTCAAAGTTGAGCATCATAGCTAGCGAGCAAAGCGAGCGACAAACTAGCGAACAACGTGAGCGGCTAACTAGCGTAGCGGCTCACTTCTTAAGCAACTCATCGATGCGCTCGATGTAGTCGAGTGAGTCGTCGATGTAGAACACCAACTCAGGTGTCTTGCGGAGCTGATTCCTGACGCGCTGTGCAAGAGCGTAGCGTATGGTTTTCTCGTTGCGGTTAGCTGTTTCGACTATCTCCTGACCTTTCTCGCTGGGGAACACGCTCAGGTGGACACGGGCGATGCTCAGGTCGGGCGACACGCGCACATTGCTCACGCTCACCAGAGTGCCACGCATCTTAGCGGTGTCCTCACGGAATATCTCACTCAAATCTTTCTGTATCTGTCGTTGTATCTTCTGTAATCTTGTTGATTCCATATTATTAATTATTCGTAATGTCCAAAAACTGAAATTATTATAACTTCAACAATATCATTAAGTACCTTGTAAACAATGCGATGTTTTTTATTGATTCTGCGTGAATAAGTGTTGGGACCCAAATATTTGAGTTGTACAACTTGTCCTGTCCCTGTTGTGGGATGATGTTCTATTTCAATAAGAAGTTTCTCTAATTTCTTGATAAGTTGAGGACTTTCTTTTTTAAGTTTAATTAAACCTACTTTAGCTTTCTCTGAAAAGAAGATTTTATACATTGGTAAGCCTATTTAAAAACTGTTCCATACTCTCATCATCTCTTTTGTGATAACCTTTGCCAGAATTATATTCAACTTCAGCTTCGGCAGCCATGTTCGCTAACTCCTCCATGCTATAAACAGTGTCATCTTTGGTAACAGGAGTGACTTTGAAACTCCCATAGTCGCGTGACTTGATTATCACGTCCTCGCCGTTTCGGGCCTGATTGAGGTAGCGGCCCTGATTGGCACGAAAATCGCGGGTGCTGACTATTATCATAACAGTAAAAAAATTGTGGTGTTGTTTCCTCTATTTCTATTTTATGATGCAAAGATAATATTTTTTATTGAAATGTGTACCAAAATGGCGCACATTTCCCCCAAAATCACCTAAAGTGAAGAAAAAGGAATAGTCTCTTTTTCTCCATACAGGAAGAAAAAACCAACAACCAATAACTAAAAACTAACAACTATTTTATAACTTTGCGAAGTAAAACTAGATTACAATGCAAATCACTCATCAATATTATTACCGCAAAGGCAAGGCACTTGCAAAGGCTATGATTTACACCATCTTGTCGGTGCTATTGGTTGCCTTTGCCGTGTTTAGCTATATCCATTGGGAGATGTCGTTTTTGTTTTCGGAATGGCAAGGCTATGTGATTGTTGTAGTCTATGGCTTGATAACTTTGGGCATGATACTTTCGATTTTTGAAAACTTCAAGAAGGTGAGCAAGACAAGTCGTGGCATTCCGGCGTTTGCTGTGGGTGAAGGACATTTTGTCCTATATGACAACACCGGAATGGCGAATATAATACCTTTTGAGGAATGTGACAGGGTGAGATTCAAGCGATCCTACAGTCGAATTACCGGCACTCAGCTAACGCTCATCATCAAAAACCATGACAAGATGGAGTCATCAAGCACCGTTGAAATTGACCTTAGCGAACTCGACCAACCGCAAATTGAGATTGACAAGCAACTTAAGAAGATATATAACAACTATAAGAAAGAACACTAGATATCGCAAAAAAGAGGCAAAGGGAATGTTACTCTCTTTGTCTCAATTTTAATTCTTGCTTTAGAAACTTATTTTGGTATCTTCACCTTGAATCTTAAAAGTGATGGGCAGGGTGTACCACACGCTAATTGGTTCGCCAACTGCATTGCGACCTGGTGAGAAATCGGGCAGCAATTTAATAACACGCACGGCTTCGTTGTCAAGTTCTTCGTTTACCGAGCGGGCCACTTTTACCTCTCCAACCTTTCCAGTAGATTCTATGATGAACTGTACAACCACTTTACCCTCAATTTTGTTTTTGTAGGCTTCGGGAGGATATACTATATGTTCGCTTATAAGTCTAAGCATTGCAGCATCCCCACCAGGAAAACTCGGCATGTGAGCCGCGCTGCCAAAGATTTCATTTCGATTAATCGAGTCGCACACTTGACGAGGGATTCCATTTTCGGTGGGCATCGCGGTCTTGCTTGGTGTGTTAGCCATTGCCACGAGGCTTGTGAGACCAACGCCTGCGATTAGCACAGCTTTACCCAAAGAATGCCTGCGAGAAATCTCTTTCTCGAGGTATTCCACCTCACTCTCACATGCAGGGCAGGTGCCAGCGCAGTCGCCATCGTGGTTGCAAGGAGATGGAACGTAATCAATGCCATTGGAACGAGCAATGTCAAGCCTGATTTGCTTGAGCGTGTTGCAAATTGATTTTCCGTATTTCATAACGCAAAGTTTTTTAAGTGTCACTTTTAAAACGTGAAATAACTCTCAACTATTGTGCTATAAGCCTAATATTCAACAAAAAACTAAGGTTTCTTATAAAGTATTGTAAGCCCATCACGCAACGGCAAGATAACGGTTTCCACTCTTGGGTCGCGGGCGACGAGGTCGTTGAAGTCGAGGATGCCTTGCGTCTGATCGTCCATCTTCTTGCCGTGAAGGTCGGTGACTTTGCCGTCCCACAGGGTGTTGTCGGCGATGATGAAACCGCCAGGCTTCACATGGTCAATTACAAGATTGAAATAATCCACATACTGCCGCTTGTTGGCATCAATAAACACCAGGTCGAAATCGCTGCCGAGCTGTGGAACGATGTCGTTGCAGTCGCCAATGTGGAGCGTGATGCGGTCGCCCACTGGCGATTTGGCGAAATGTTCACGCAAAAAGTCCTCCAGTTCATCCTCTATCTCGATGCTGTGGATGTGGGCATCGTCGTCAAGCAGCCCCTCGGCGAGGCATTGCGCCGAGTAACCTGAATAGGTGCCAAGTTCGAGCACCCGTTTGGGGCGTATCATGCGCACGAGCATCTTCAGCAATCTGCCCTGCAGATGTCCCGAACACATACGAGAGTATAGCAGCTCGATGTGGGTGTCACGGTCAAGCTGATGCAGATGCTCGGGTTCGGCATCGATGTGCGCAAGTATATAATCTTCAAGTTCTTGAGTCATAGTTTTAAAGCTGACAAGCTAACGAGTAAACAAGCTGACGAGGCAATGGTAATTATGCCTCTTTATCTTAGGTGCAAAATTACCACAAAGTATTCGAAACAGCAAACGTTGATTGAAATTTCATGATTTTTTTGCGTTTATGCAATAAAACATCTAATTTTGTGCATCGTATAACACCAAAACAAGATAACATGAAACTTTCAAAAGCAATTATTATGGCTGTGGCGGCTCTTTTGATTATGGGGACCACAAACACAGCGTGCAAGCAAACCTCTAAAGACCAAGAATCTGAGTCACAACAGTCGAGCAAAGTTGATGAAAAAACTAAAACTTCGGCAGTTGATGAGTCAAAATTTCAAGCCACATGTGCAGGAGACATCGACCACAGTACCTGGAAGCCAAACGAAGCCACCAGCGTGGAGTTTAACGCCTTCCCCACCAATATCGCCGAATGGAAACACATGCAAGAGATGTTGGGTGACGAACCGCAAGGTGCAGCAGCACTGCAAGTGATGGCATTTGAGCTATACCGCAACAACCGCGCCGACGGCGAGGAAGCACTGCGGTTGAACAACACTCAGACCAACTACAACAGCACTGTGGAGCGGCTGCACGAACTCATGGGCAACGACAAATATTACGCTCGTCCCTACATCGCTTGGGCGTTGCTCGATGGCGCCAAGCCCGAGAATGGTTATACCGTAGAACCTCCCTACACCATCAAAATTAAGGTTGACCCCAACAAGAATTACCAAGAGAGCCAACTGCTGCACGGCACAGTCATCTACCTGCTCATCGACAGCAAGGGTTGGGACACCAACTGGCGCGGAGTGGAGGTAGTAAAACCCGAGGGCAGCGACTACTTCGTGGTGAGCAACTGCCCGGCAATATATACCCAGTGCAAAGAGGCAAAAACAAGCAAATAATAAAGCAATTCAACATAGATAAAAATAGCGGATGTGTCGCCATTTCGACACACCCGCTATCATTTTGCGGTCTAAGGATTGTTAAGCCTCGGGCTTAGTCTCCTCAGTTTTCTCTTCAGTTGCCTGCTCTACTGCGGGAGCGGCGACGTCTTTGTTCTCCGAAACCTCGGCGGCATCCTTGTTCTCCGAAGCTACAGTGCTGGTAGCCTCTTCGGCTGGAGTGCTCTGTACATTCTCGGTGCTAGCGGGAGCGCTAGTGCTTGCGCTGGTTGCGGCGGGGTCGGTCTTGCAAGATGCAAAAGTCATTGCGAATACTACTGCTGACAATAAAACTAACTTTTTCATAGTAGATAAATTTTAAAATGATTAATAAATAAAAGAATTATGTTTTTTAAGTAAACGAGTCAATAAGCAAACAAGCCAAATGGCATTTCCATTAGTTGTCGCCAACGGTTGGTTTGTTTTGACGATGCAAAATTACAATGGCGGCGACCGAGGGTGTTATAACTGCCAGGACAACTTATAAAACAATGGGGACAACCGCTGTAAAAAACCTGAAAACTTTTGTAACAATTAGGACAATTTTGCCATATAATAGATTGTGAAACAACGTATTATGATTTACAAAAAATTAGCACAATTTTTTGTCTGTTTTTTTGCTAAAAAAGCGGTTTTTTCTTGAAAAAAGACCTCTTTTTGGACATTTTTTTGAAAAGTCATCAAGAAAAAACTGATAACTGATAACTGATAACTGACAACTATTTTGTAACTTTGCACTTCAATTGAATATTAACGCATAAAAATATTACAGAAATGGCAAACGAAAACAAGAAACAGAACCAAATTCAAATTGAAGTTCCTAACGATGAGATGCAGGGCCGCTATGCTAACCTTGCCGTTATCTCGCACTCTCCCAACGACTTTGTGATGGACATGATATTTGTGGCTCCTAACACCCCTAAAGCTCGCGTGCAGAGCCGCATCATCATGACTCCCGAGAACGCCAAGCAGCTGCTCTTCGCTCTGAAGGAGAACATCGACAAATATGAGGCTCACTTCGGCGAAATCAAGCCCCGACAAATCAACAACCCCAACAACGGCATCATGGACTTCCCCCTGCCTAAGGGACAGGCCTAATTTAATGCAGAATGCAGAATGCAGAATGCATAATGCAAAATTCACAATGCAGAATGCAGAATGCAGAATCATCTAGATAATCTAGTTAATCTGGAAATTTTAGAGTTTCTAGCACTAAAAATTTACAATGGAGCATCAATTATTTATATATAACACATTGACTCGTCGCAAGGAGCTGTTCAAGCCCTTGCAGGAGCCTAATGTGGGGATGTATGTGTGCGGTCCTACCGTCTATGGCGACCCACACCTGGGGCATACCCGCCCTGCCATCACCTTCGACGTGCTGTTCCGCTACCTCAAGCATCTGGGTTACAAGGTGCGCTATGTGCGTAACATCACCGACGTGGGGCACCTGGAGCACGACGCCGACGAAGGCGAGGACAAGATTGCAAAGAAGGCACGCCTCGAGCAGCTCGAGCCTATGGAGATTGCGCAATACTACACCAACCGCTACCATGCCGCCATGCAGGCGCTCAACGTGCTGCCACCCAGCATCGAGCCTCACGCCACAGGCCACATCATCGAGCAGGAGCAGCTGGTGCAGGAAATCCTCGACAACGGCTACGCCTACGAGAGCAACGGCAGCGTGTATTTCGACGTGGAGAAGTATAATAATGACCATAAATACGGCCGCCTCAGCGGACGCAACCTTGAGGACGTGATAAACAACAGCCGCGCACTTGAGGGCGTGGGCGAGAAACGCAACCAAACCGACTTCGCCCTGTGGAAGAAGGCTCAGCCCGAACACATCATGCGGTGGCCATCACCCTGGAGCAACGGCTTCCCGGGCTGGCACTGCGAGTGTACCGCCATGGGACGCAAATACTTAGGCAGCCACTTCGACATACACGGCGGCGGTATGGACCTCGTGTTCCCGCACCATGAGTGCGAAATCGCGCAGTCGGTGGCAAGCCAGGGCGACGACATGGTACACTACTGGATGCACAACAACATGATTACCATCAACGGTCAGAAGATGGGCAAGTCATTGGGCAACTTCATCACACTTGAGGAATTCTTCACTGGCAACCACGAGTTGCTCGAGCAGGCTTACACGCCAATGACCATTCGCTTCTTTATCCTTCAGGCACACTACCGCGGCACTGTCGATTTCTCGAATGCCGCTCTGCAAGCCGCCGAGAAGGCCTATGAGCGTATGCTCGACGGATGGCACCGACTCAACGAGCTGAAATCCAGCGACAAGAGCAGCATCACTCTTGACGACTATAACGCCCGCTGCGCCGATGCGATGAACGACGACCTCAACACAGCACAGGTCATCGCCACGCTCTTCGATGCTTGCAAGGTCATCAATCAGGTGAACGACGGCAACGCCACTCTTTCACAGAAAGATATTGACGCTCTCAAAGCCACGTTCCAGACCTACCTCTTCGACGTGCTGGGAATGCGCGACGACGCTGCCGGCGGCGACAACGTGAACCTGGAGCCTTACCGCAAGGCGGTGGAACTGCTGCTCGAGATGCGCAAGAGCGCCAAGACCAACAAGGACTGGGCTACCAGCGACCTCATCCGCGACCGCCTCAACGAAGCCGGCTTCGACGTGAAAGACACCAAAGACGGCTTTGAGTGGAAAGTGAGATAAGCGCTTTGCGTGTTAATCGGAAATCGAGAATCGAGGATTGAGGATTGACTGACGAAGCAGGCCTCGTCTCTACTTAACACTTAAAACTTAACACTTTACACTTCATGGTAAGCGTTATCATACCTATCTACAACGTGCAGGATTATCTTGCACGTTGTATCGACTCGGTCTTGGCGCAAAACTATAAAGACCTTGAAATCATCCTCGTGGATGACGGCAGCCACGACACCAGTGGCGACATCTGCGACGAATATGACCTGAAATACCGACACGTCCGCGTCATTCACAAAACCAATGGTGGACTCAGCGATGCCCGTAACGCCGGGCTGGAGGTGGCGCAAGGAAAATATGTCACCTTCATCGATGGCGACGACTATGTGCATCCACGCTTTGTGGAAGCCCTGATTAACACAATAGAAACTACTGGCGCACAGATCGCAGCCTGCACATGGCAGGAACTAAAGGACGGCGACACTCCACGTGAAGTCATCTTCGATAAAGCCAGTTGCAGGATTTTCTCTCAAGAGGAAGCCATCAACACAGTCTTTTATCAAGGCGAACTCAACCACTCGGCATGCAGCCGCATTTTTGAGAAGCAACTCTTTGATGACCTGCGCTTCCACGAGGGCGTGCTCTACGAAGACCTCGCCATCATCTATCCCTTGCTGCGCAAAGTCGAAAAGGTGGCGCTGCTCAAAGCACCCATGTACTACTACATGCACCGCGCCGGCAGCATCCTCACCACAATATCGCTCAGGCGCACACAGGTTCTTGACCACCTTGAGGCATTAGAGCAACAGGTCGCAAAAGAAGCTCCACAATACCTGCCCGCAGTGCGCAGCCGCCACCTCAGCGCATGCTTCAACATGCTGCGACTGATGCCCTTCAGAGACCCCAAGTGGCAACCCACCAAACAACGTGCATGGGATTATATTAAAAAAATGCGATTTTCATGCATTAAAGACAAGAATGTTAGATTTAAGAACAAAATAGCGATATTACTCTCATATTTTGGTCTAAATGTCTTGACATTTATCATCAACAAGAGAGGTTGAAATGAAGTGGTTTCATGACCCAAAAATGTAAAAAAATCTTTTGTCAAGCCCATTTATCTATAAAATTTGCCCGTTTGTATATACTTACTTGCAAATTCTATAATTATGTATTAGTTTTGCATCACAATTCATAGGCATAAAGGTAAAATTGTTTTAGGCTTGTTTATTTTTATACATTTGTTGTTTGTCCATGAAAAACACTTTTTTTGGGTTTAGTAAATTTTAGGCTTCAAGAAAAAAACTTGAAATTATCGAGGCGGAGACGATGATGTCCCCGCCTCGATAACGTTTTATATCAATATAAATATCTCGGCCGAGCAATCAGTCGGCATGTCGCCAAGCACCGCTTGAGCGAGTCACAAAATATTATCAAGCATCGCAAAAATCTCATCCTCCTTGTCATAAGGATGGATATGGAAATAGCTGTCGCCTGTGAGCATCGCCGAAAGAGCACACTTCGAGGGGTTGTAGAAGATGTGGACTGGAATCTCGAACCGCTCAGCGTAAGCCAGTTCGTAGCCAACCCCCAGCGAGGGGCAGGTACACTCGGCAATGACCACATCGCTCTCGCGTAGCCAAGCGGTGTCTTGCTCATAGATGGCAGCGTCACGGTCGCGACCCTGCTCACTCAGGCATAAGTTGCCACTTCCCACATGTTCGGTGAGCACGTTATGGCCTCTCTGCTGCATGTGGCTGATTATTCGACGGTAAAGTTCGGCATCTACCCTGCCACCACGTATTGAACCGGCAAAATATATCTTCATAGCTTATCAATCATAAAAGAAAAAACTATAGGAATAAAGCACAAAGCTTCCCAACAAGAAGCTCACCACATTGGCAATTATCGTGGCGCGCATAACGGGGCGGAATTCATAACGTTTCTTCAGAAATAAGCAATTGACAATCAGTTCGACAAGGATTGTTGCCACAAAGGCGACAGCAAAATAAAGGACAAAACTGAACAATTCCTCATCATTCTCTAGGTTCACCTCTTGTGAACTCACCCAGGGGAACCACACCGTCAGCAGTCGGCCTCCGTTAATGGCGGTTGACGCATAAACTCCGGCAATACCGCTCACCACATTGCTGATCAATGCGCTAAAAGCTATTTTGGAGTTGAAAAATTTGTGCTCCAAAATCTGCGACATCACCACAATCTCAATAGCCAGCAGGCAAGCCATGAACAACCACCCCATAGGCAGTGAAGCATATTTTCCAAAGTAAGTTGAATTCAACAAAAGCATTTTCTAAACAAAATAACAAATTTAAAAAAAGGAATTAAAAGAATAAAAGGAGAGTAAAAGAGTGAAATATTTCAGAAAATCGGGGGAGCTTAATCGGTCATGTTTTTGTAGTGCAAGCGTCAGCTTGTTCATCAAGAATCACAACTCATTTGATTCCTAGCAGGCGATGGGTCTGCAACGATAGTCGCCATTGAGGGTTGCGCATCACGGCATCGACACATAACTGCACATTGTGTTTACACTGACGCTCGTCTTCCACATAACAGGGCTGCAAGAAGCGGTGCTCGGCAGCAATGTGGTCATACTGGCTCAGGTCTTGACCAGTATAGACAACTTTCAGTTCATCGCAGCGTTCCAACACACAAGGCACAATGTCACCTCCCGGGAAGCCATGTTTTGGCGACAGCGTCACCCAGTCGATGCCTGGTGGTAAGGGTCGGGTGCCGTTAGTCTCGATGGCAATCTTCTTTCCTGTGAGATGCAGAGCTTTCAACAGTGGCACATCGACGTAGAGCGACGGTTCGCCGCCTGTCAGGATTATGAGCGGTGCGCCAGGAAATTTCATAACCTCATCCACAATCTCGGGCAGCGACATCATGGTGTGGCTCTGGTGCTCGGTGTCGCAGAAGGCACAACGCAGGTTGCATCCGCTGAAGCGCACAAACACGCTGGCGACGCCCGTATTAAAGCCTTCGCCCTGCAAGGAGTGAAATATTTCGTTGATAGGATACAATGGTAAGTGGTAAGTTTTAAGTACAAAGTACTAAGTATAAAGTACTAAGTGTTAAGTACTAAGTACCAAGTATTAAGTGCTAGCAGAATCTTTGTACTTTGTACTTTGTACTTTGTACTTCATCCTTTGTACTTTCTACTTTATACTTCATCCTTTACATAGGATGCCATATTATCGCGTGACTCCCACACGTCGGCGCGGTAGCAGTTTGGCACGGTCTCCACCACCCAGTGGGCGATGTTCTCGGCGGTGGGGTTGAACTTGAGCACCTCGTTGAGGTTCTTGTGGTCGATGTGGTCGTGAATGAGCTTCTTGATAAGCGTGAAGTCGCACACCAAACCATTGCTGTCAAGCTCTTTAGCCTTGCAATACACCTTGATAATCCAGTTGTGCCCGTGCAGGTTCTCGCACTTGCTCTCATAGTCGAGATAGAGCTGATGGCACGATGAAATCTCTAATGTTTTTTCTACGTAATACATAGATAAGTGTTATGTGTTAAGTGTTAAGTGCTAAGTAGGGACGAGGTTTGCCTCGTCCGTTTTTAGTCCTCGATTCCCGATCTCCGATCCCCGATTCTCGATCTCCGATCTCCGATCCCCAATCAAAGATACTCCGTTGGGTCATCGATGCCGGCGTCTCTCAGGGCCTCGATGCGCTCGCGGCAAGTGCCGCACTTGCCACAATGTTTCTCGCCGCCCTTGTAGCACGAGTAAGTCATGGCATAATTCACGCCAAGCACCTTCCCTCGACGGGCGATGTCGGTCTTGGTGATATTGGTATAAGGCGCATAAACCTCGATGCCTTCGTAGGTGCCGTGCCACATTGCCAGCGACATGGCATTTATAAAGTTTTGGCGGCAGTCGGGATAGATGGTGTGGTCGCCGGCATGGTTGGCAATCATCACGCGCTTGAGGCCGTTGCTCTCGGCTATGCCGCAGGCTATCGCCAGCATGATGCCGTTGCGGAAAGGCACCACCGTAGCCTTCATGTTCTCTTCGTCGTAGTTGCCCTCGGGGATGGCGTCGGGGCTCTCGAGCAACGCGCTCTTGAAGTAGCGGCGCATAAAGTCGAGCGGGATAATGATGTGCTTGACATCCAACTGTTGGCATTGCTTCACGGCATACTGCTGCTCACGATGGTTCTGCGTGGAGCCGTAGTCGAAGGTAATGGCGAGGGCTATCTCATCATGAAACTCATGCAGCATGGTACACGAGTCCATGCCTCCCGAGAGTATTATCACTGCATCTTTTGCCATATCACTTATTTTTAAAACTGTCGAGAATGCGCTGTTTCACCATATCCTGATGCTCGGCGTCGCCATAGTTGGCAAACGGCACAATCGCTATGCCGCCACGAGGGTTGAAATATCCTGTCACCTCAAGATACTTGGGGTCCATAAGCTTCACCAAGTCTTTCATGATGATGTTCACGCAGTCCTCATGAAAATCGCCCTGGTTGCGGAAGCTGAACAGATAGAGTTTCAGGCTCTTACTCTCCACCATGCGCACTCGAGGGATGTAGCGTATCACGATATGCCCGAAGTCGGGCTGACCGGTGATGGGACACAAAGCGGTGAACTCAGGGCAGTCGAAAGTCACCACATACTCATTATCGGGATGCAGGTTCTCAAAGGTCTCCAGCACCGCAGGATTGTAGGTGTCCTCATATTTCGTCCCTTGATTGCCCAGCAGAGTTATCCCACCAGCATTTTCCTTATTTCTTGACATAATATTAAATATTATCGATTTTGCGCTGCAAAGGTACAAAAAAGAGAATATATACACAAAGAAGCTATCTATTTAAATCAATTCCGAGAGATAATTATCAATTCTATTAACCCATTCATTTGTGATTTGCGCCTTGTCGGCATAGATCCTAAAATTACCGATTGCCGTTGACACTTGTTCGATTATATTGTTGTAACCTTTTATTCCTTCTATTTCGGCAAAATGCTTCAGGTCACCCAGTGTGAAGTTGTCAACTTTACCTCCAAGAGTAAATTCATGCCTATTTACAAAGGATGGGGCACTGAGATCAACTGTGAATGTCATGTCATAGGCTGGTGTTAAGTGCCAAATGCCATCAACATCCATCATGAACGAGAAATTCTTGTTGTGGTCATCAACATTGGCAGCGAGAATATTGAATAACGTTCGCCGGTAAAGTTCAGTTATTTCTACTGACGACAATCTTAATCGCCGAGCAATAGAAAAAAGGTCTTCATATGAATCGGCCAATGACGACATTGCAGCAACAGTCTGTGTGTGAATCTTGCGGCCTTCTTTCCTGTCGAAACGCTTAGTAAGAAAATGCCTTGCCCCCTCAACTTCTATCAATTGTGATGGCATCATTGTGATTCCCGCATCAATAGCCATAAGATAATAGGCATATTCAACCGCAGTAAAAGGAAAAGCGTTACTCTCGTCAAATTTAAGCAAGAAATAAGAATAATCTTCAGGAAGCTCAACTTGTCCACTCCTTACTACTCCAGTTTTTTCATTAATAGCAATAAGTGCTTTTGGGCGCCTACCTCCAGCCGACGTGCCAACACGATAGAGATTTTGCAGAGATTTCACCTCTTCAACCGTAAAGCTTACCTGTTCCCTTTCTTTGAAGATTTGCTCGGCAAGCCTATATAAACTATCAATATCTACCTCAAATGACGCTTCATCTTGAACATGAGCCGGATGAAACTCCAGAGCCCCCATTCCTCGTTTTCCTATAAAAGATAATCGATCTATAGGCGTTAGGTCTCTTGACCTAATCCCCTGTTCCTTTGCCCACTGTTTAAACAACTGGTTTCCCCACTTATCAGGTAATGAATCAGCGATAAAAGTAGGAAGTCCAAAATAGGATTTATCGTGACTTCCCTCTATCGCGAAATTCTGTCGCTTCAACAGCCCCTCAACCGGCGCAGCGAGAGGTGCGATATCAAGATGCCGCTCGAGAAAATCTTCATTAAAAGTAAATATAGACTTATGTTTAGTTGAGTCCCAATAGAGTAACCCCACTTCCATATTCCACAGTCTCACACTAATGATATTATTTTCCATGTCTAACTCGTTTAGGGGATTTCTTTTGTAATTTCAGGAGCAACTGCGGGTCGATGGGCAAGGGCGGCAGGAGTTTTTCTATTTCCTCGAGATAACCTATTGCCCGCAGTAGTGCGATAAAATTGCTCATAGTGATGTTCATAGCTCTCCCTGTCTCAAAAGCACGAATGGTGAACACACTCACTCCCGCCTTCTCCGAGACCTCCTTTTGTGTAATGCGTCTCATCAACCGATAGTCACGAAAACGCTTTCCTAACGCAATCACAAAGTCAGGATTTGATTTCTCGTATATATTATAATCTTCAAGCATGCCACAAAAGTAGATATTTCTTCTCTTATATGCAAATTTTTGAGATAAAAGTTGAAATATCTACCCATTTTTCATTATGCCACTACCCCAGCGTATATGAAATTTTATATTCAATTTTGAAAAATTTTAAGCGGAGCGCCCTTACAAACCACGCGCAGCCCAACTATGAACTGTGAACTATGAATTATGAACTGAAAAAGCATTGATTTTGCATTGTCCATGCGCAGCCACAATTATGCATTCTGCATTATGTTATGAATTATGCATTGTGAATTATGCATTATGCATTGTAAATCAAACTTCCTCTCTCAGGCAGTAGTTGTTGCGCAGTGTCTCAAACAAGTGTGGAGCCGATTTCAGGGCGGCGGTGTCGTGGAGTGGGTTGTAGCTATCAATGATGAGCTGTGGAGTTACATCGGCGGCACCGAGCAGGGGTTTGTCAACCTCTGGCACTGGCAAATGCCAGCCGTAATAGCGGTTAAGGGCATCTATAATCATTGCCGTGCCGCGCTGCTTGCCCTGGCGGCTGTAGCCAGCGATATGCGGTGTTGTCACAAAGGCCTTGTCAAGTAACTCGCGGTTGATGGCTGGTTCGTGTTCCCAGCAGTCGAGTGCCACGTCGCCCTGCCAGCGCAGCAATGCCTCGTTGTCACACACCGCCCCACGCGCGGCGTTGAGAATCAGTTTGCAGTGTTTCAACCCCTTCAGGAAAGCCTCGTCGCACAAGTGCCAAGTGGGGTATTTCCCATCTTTAGTAAGCGGAGTGTGGAAGGTGATGATGTCGCACTCACGCTGCAAATCGAGGATAGATGATCGGGGATCGAAGATCGAAAATTGTGGGTCGTAATTCTCTGCTAAGGGCGGGTCATTTAGAAGGATGCGGTAGCCCAATTGCTGTGCCCAGCGCGCCACGATGCTCCCCACATGGCCCACGCCCACCACGCCCAGCGTGATATTACCCGAGGCATTCTTTGCCTGAATCCACTGCAAGATGGTGGCATGAACCCATTGCGCCACAGCGGGGGCGTTGCACCCTGGGGCATTGACCACGGTGATACCTTTCTTGTGGCAATAATCAAGGTCGATATGGTCGGTGCCGATAGTTGCGGTGCCAATGAATTCCACCTTGCTGCCCTCGAGCAACGCACGGTCGCAGCGGGTGCGGGTGCGGGTGAGCAGCACACGGGCATCACGCACCACATCGGCGGTAATCTCAGTGCCAGGCACATAGAGCACTTCCTGCGCCACCTGCTCAAGAACACCATTGAGATAAGGGATTTTGCTGTCGGCAACTATCTTCATCATCACATCAAATTTCAAAGAAATTTCCTCTCTAAACTCTAAACACTAAACTCTAAACTTCAAGCAACAGCTTGAACTTATCACACTATTGCCATTGCCACGATATAGGCTGTGAGCATCGCTACCAGGAGCCACATCGTCAAGGGCTGGCGCGTCTCATGCCGAGTGATAACATACCAATGACCAAACTGGATTGCCAAGCACATATTCATCAGCGGAAGGTATAACAAGAAGTCGTTATAGTCAACCAGCATCATCAGCAACACAAAAATTGACAGAGCCACAAAGAAGTTGTTGTAGGCTCGCACATGCACGCTGTAGTTGAGCATCGTCTTGAAATTGCTCACCGTGAGCAACACAGTCAATGCTGTGATGGCGATGGCAACCGAGATTGCCCAACTCTTGCCGGGAAATGTGGGCACACTGCTCCACACCAGCGACAGCTCAGGGGCACGAAACGAGGAGAAACTCTCTAGACCTGTGCCCAAAGCTATCCAGTAGGGAGTGAAAAGGCCAAAGATAATCGCCAGCACGGCACGCACATTTAACGCGCGCATATAGGCGAAGCCCACTATAAACAGCGGCACAAGCAGCAGGAACACATAGTGGTACATCGAGAAGAACGACAGCAGCGCCATAATCAAGAACACTCCTTGCGACGCCATCTGCTGCTTGCCATAGAGGTCAAAGAGGAAGAACAAGGCGATTACCACCACCAGGCACATCGCCGTGCCGGCAAAGAAACGCGTACTTAAAAACGGATTCATGCCCTGCAAGAGCACAAAGACCGACGCGAAGACAAAGCAGTTGTAGGTCTTGATGTAGCGGTACATGATGTTGAGCGTCACGAGCAGCACGCCAATCACGATGTTGCACAGCACCGACACAAAGCACGAGGTGTCACCGCTACCCGATATCCAGTCGGCGATATTGTGCAACGTGCCATAGCCGCGCTGCGGCACCTCGAAATTGCCACTGGCTATCACCGACAGGATGACAAGAATCAGCAGCGACAGCCCAAAAAAGCCGCGATTGTTGAAATAATCTACTATGTAACTGCCTTTCTTTGCCATTGTTTAGTTGAGAGGGGAGAGTTGAGAGGGTAGAGTTGAGAGTTGAGAGTTGAGAGGGAAGAGTTAAGAGGGGAGAGAATGTGGTTCTCTATACTGCGACTCCGTCGCAGCCACTTAACACTTAACTCTTAACACTTATTCTTTGTTATCATCATCGCCGGCGGTTGCGTCGCGGCGTTTCCAGCCGTTGCGGCGGCCTTTGAACACAGGGCGTTCCTTGTCCTCACCTAGGCGCGGACCGTGAAACGAGAAGGTGCGGCGAGGGGGACGACCATCACGACTTTCGCCCTCGGCATATCGGTCGGTGCGATAAACGCGGGTGCCGTCTTCACGCTCACGCATGGGGTTCTCGCCACGCTCGCCATCCTCGCGGTGCTTGCGCATGGGGTTCACGCCGCGGTCGCCACGCTCTCCACCACGCTTGAAGCTGCGATCACCGCGCTCACCATCGCGCTTGAAGCCACCGCCACGACGCTCTCCACGCTCTCCACTACGCTTGAAGCCACCCTCACGGCGGTCTCCATGCTTGAACTCACGTTGTGGCTTGTCGTCATTGTCGCGGCGAGGCTTATCGTCTCGGTCGTGACGTGGCTTGTCGTCCTTGTCACGATGAGGATATTCGGGTTTGTCGCTGGCGCGGAACTCGGTGTTCTTGATGGTGCCGCCCTTGCGGCGCATATCGTCGAAGCTGCCGTCAAAAATCACATACTCGCGCAGCTCGCACTCGATGTCGCCATTGAGCAACGGATAATGCAGCGAAGCCTTGAGACCCAAGTTGTCGATAAGCTCCTTGTTGGCGCCCACGATGAGCCAGCAGTCGTAGCCTATGAACACTTTTTTGAGCTTGGTGCCCAGGGTGGCATAGAGCTGCGGCAACTCGTCGCTGGTGAGACGCTCGCCATAGGGCGGGTTGGTGATGAGCACACCCTTCTCGGGGGCTGTCTCCTGCTCCTCGAGCGGCACGCGCTCCACCTCGATATATTGCGTGAGACCCGCATTCTTGATATTGGCATTGCTGACGGCAACTGCCTTGCCCAGAATGTCGTAGCCGTAAATCTTGTGGGTGAACTCACGCTCACCGCTGTCGTCGTTATAGATGGCTTCAAAAATATCGGCATCATAGTCGGGCCACTTCTGGAAGGCATATTCCTGACGATACACTCCTGGGTTGATGTTGGCGGCTATCAAAGCGGCCTCAATAAGGAATGTGCCCGAGCCGCACATAGGATCCACGAAGTTGCTCTCGCCGTCCCAACCGCTGAGTTTGATGATGCCTGCTGCCAGCACCTCGTTGATGGGCGCGTCGGTCTGCGCCACACGCCACCCGCGCTTGTAGAGTGGCTCACCCGACGAGTCGAGAGAGATGGTCACATCATTGCCGCTGATGTGTACATTGAATTGGTAGTCAGGGGAATTGAGACGTATCGACGGACGACGGCCGCAATGCTCCATGAAATGGTCGGCGATGCCGTCTTTCACACGGTAGGTGACAAAGCGTGAGTGCTTGAACGATTCGCTATACACGGTGCTGTCAATCGAGAACGTGCTGCTCTCGGTCATGATTTCCTCCCAAGGGAACTGCTTCACCTGCTCATAGAGGTCATCGGCATCGGTGGAGGTGAACTTGTAGATGGGTTTGAGCACCCGCAACGCCGTGCGAAGGCAGAAGTTCGCCCTATACATCATCTCCTTGTCGCCCTTGAACGACACCATGCGGCGACCCTGCAACACATCTTCCGCGCCAAGCGCCACCAGCTCATCACTCAACACGCCCTCCAGCCCCTGGAAGGTCTTAGCAACCATTTCAAATGTCTCACTCATAATTGTCTCAATATGTGTTAATTATTCCACACTGCGTGAAATATTGTGCAAAATTAGTGCAAACCGAGTGAAAAACCAAAGTTTGCTTTGAGTTTTTCCGAGGTGCCGCCTAATTTCACCGAGTTTGCGAGGTAAAATTAGTGCAAGCAGAGAGAAAAACAACATCACACGACTGAGTTTTTTCTCAAACAATTAAATACAATTGAAAACAATTTAATTTTACCCCTTGAGACCCGATGGGCGCTTCGCTTAAAATTAATTGAAAATTAAACAAACTTTTTTTGACAGGAATAACAGGAATTTCCAAGAGTTACAGGAATATCTTGTTCTCTCCTGTTTCTCTTCTCTATTTTTAGACATAAGAACAATATGTTGCGTCTGCACAACAAAAATATTAATGTCACAAAGTCGCACCTCACGGTGCCAAAAAGCCTCGCAAGCTCAAAACCTTTGTTATCCAATTTTTTGTACACTAATTAGACGAATTGAAACAAGTTTCAAAGACTATTGTAGACAAATAAAAAGAAATAATGATTATTTTGCTAAGAATTATTTTTTTGTTAACTTTGTGAGCTAAAGTTTAAGTTATGGCAGAAAATTACAATAATGAGCATTGCAAGTTTTTTGACAAAGAAAAACTTGATGAAATGATTTCTAATTACCTTAATGAGATTGACTCATTTTGGGAAGATGAGGAGTATAAATGGAAAGCAGTAAAACATTTCCAAGAGCACTGGAACATTGACAGTGAGAATTTTGAAGAAATGCTGAAAGATTCTACCAGTAAAGTTGAAAATCTATTGGTCTCTAGGCTCTATTATCCACTTGCTGTTTATTATGAAATTGTGAAGTCTTTTCCAGAAGAATTAAGGGAATTATTCAGAGCACTTTATGATGAAAATTTAGACATAGTTGAGCGTATCAATGCCTTTCAGCAAGGTGTTGGAGATTTATATAAAAGAACCTTAAGGCCAGGTAAAAATACGTACCAAGATTTAAGAGCAGTTAGCAATTTGTTGTGGCTTCGCTATCCTGACAAGTATTATATCTATAAATCTAGGGAATTCAAAACAGCTATTAAGAGATTGGCGAGTGAGGCTCCAAAGCTTAATGGCAAAGCAGAATGCTATCCCATGTTTTTAGAGTATATGGATGATTTGAGATCTTATTTTGTAAACACAAAATTATTCAAAGAAAAATTCTCAACACTCATTAATAATGTTTCTTTGTATGCAGATAAATCATTACACACTGCAACAATTGATTTTGTTTTCTATGCAGGAAAGCGTTTTGACCCTAATATAATAACACCCTCTAATTCTTTAATTATCAATAATAACAGAGATATGGATGAGTATAACATCAAGCTATTAGAAGAATATAAATACTTTCTACTTAATTGTACTGCATTGAAAGAAAGTAGTGTTAGTAATTATACTGATTTTAAGAGACTTAATGATTGTATTAAAGAGCTAAATAATGGTTTTTTATCTGTTTTAGATTATTCTGATCCTGATGCTTTTTATCAATTGATGATTGACTTAGAAAACTTGCAATCTTATAAGGATATTAATGATGGTGGAGGCAATCAGTATTCAAATGCTTTAAAATACTATTTGCGTTTTTTGTTGGCTAGAAAATATTTCGGGACAAAATCTAAAATGTTGATAAGAAGAAATAAATTAAACAACAAACCACTACAGATTATTTATTATGGTGCTCCTGGTACTGGTAAGTCTTATGGAATAAAGAAAAACCACGGTGTGACTCGTGAGAACTCTTATCGTACTACTTTTCATCCAGACACAGATTACTCCTCTTTTGTGGGTTGCTATAAGCCAACAATGAAAGTTTTTTCTAAAAGAAATATCAGTGAAGGACAGTTGGCTAACATTTTGAAAGACAGAATTAATAATCCAAATTTTAAATACCCTTATCACAAATTTGGCTTTGACTATTGGAGAGAATTATCAAATTACACAAAGAAAGATTATGGGGAATGGATAAAACAAGCAAATGGCAAAGAGTCGTTAGCGCTTGAAATAGGAGAAGGTGAAATGCTTGGAGAGTATTCTTCAAAACGAGTTAGTGATGAGATTACTTATGAGTTCGTTCCACAAGTGTTTACTGAGGCTTATATTGCTGCATGGCGAGGTTATGCTGAGGATAGTCCTGTTTTCTTAGTAATAGAAGAAATTAATCGTGGTAATTGTGCTCAAATTTTTGGTGACTTATTCCAGTTGCTTGACAGAAATGAAATGGGCTTTAGTGATTATGAAATAAAGCCCGAAAAAGACCTACAGCAATATCTTGAAGATGAGTTTGCAGGAAACCATGAACTACCAGCTCTTGAACTAAGCGGCTTTGAGAAAGTAATTAGCGGCGAAGAACTAATACTTCCTCCTAATTTCAATATAATTGCAACGATGAATACAAGTGATCAGTCTTTATTCCCTATTGATAGTGCATTTAAGCGTCGTTGGAGTTGGCGATATGTCGCTATTAAAGATTATGAAGAAAAAAATTATCGTATTGAGGTTGATGGCATTCTTTACAAATGGTGGGATTTTGTTGCACAGGTGAATGCTAAAATTAAAGATGTCACAGAGAGCGAGGATAAGACGATGGGTTATTTCTTTGTGCGTCCTGATAAGAAAGAGCAAGAAACAGATGAAAACGCAACCATTATCACTACCGATAATTTTGTTTCAAAAGTTTTGTTCTATTTATGGGCAGATGTTTTCAAAGACTATGCAAATGATGTAGAAAACAACATTTTCCGCAAAAAACTCGCAACACAAGAGGGTACTAAATATGTTTCCATTACTTTCTCTGATTTCTTCGATAGAGATGGAAAGGTAAACATGGGTGTTCTTAAGGCTTTCCTCTCACAATTCAATCTTGATTCTAACTCTATTTCTGAAGATGAAAATTTTGAAATTGAAGAACAATCTAGCAATACGATGACTATTACTGTCAATGGAGATGTATATGAAATTGGTGGAGCTGGTTCTGCCGAAAAAATAGTGTCAGCTTTATTAACGCTTGATAAGACTGACTTGGAACAGGTTTTCAATAGTGAACAGAATACAAAGGTTCTTAATGGACGTTGTAGATTGATTGACAATGAATTAATGCCAAGCGATGATCCTGTAATACCTCAAATTCAATCTAACGTTTATTCTCAGTATCGTAACTCAATGAAATTGATTGGTGATACAGGTTATTATGTTCAGGCGTATCCTCCACAGAGGAGAAGATTATTTGCTTTATTATCAAACGTTTTAGGCTCAAATAAGTTTAGTTTTACTGAATAGTGAGAATAATTATTGAAGAATATTCTTATCCTCGTGCAACTCTCAAGCAGTTGCTGCCAGATTTTGATTTGAACTTGCAAGATGACAAGTCACAAGTCAAAGTAGGATATGTTGGTTATTGTTATAGCTCAGCACTAAAAGATTGCGTATTTTTCTTGCCAAAAGTTATTCTAAATGCTGAGAATAAGGTATTTGGTAAATATGACCCAGTACTCTTATTAGATCTTGATGATGCTTACCGTAAAAAAGAAATAACAAAAGAACATTATGATTTTCTTTATGGTTTGAGTGTGTGGCTTTATCGTTCAATAAAGGTTTTTAAAACAGACCCGAAGAACGAGAAAAGTGATATTGTTACTCAAAGAGTTGTATCTTATCTTGATGGTACGAAATTCAAGGTAGATTCTACTATTGTTGATATAATATTGTCGTTAATCAAATTCTATAACGACAACCAGGACTTTTTTTTGTTCATAATAAAGAACACTCATAGTGGTTACAACAAAGTTAATTGGCGTAAAACGATAGCTACACAGCAACCATTAGTACAACACAGTAAACCATTATATCTTAAGCCTGTAAACAAGAAAAAGCAGATTAACTTTGATGAGGAACTGCTTATCATTTTTTACTCAATTCTAAATTATATCAATAAGACCTATGGTTTTAGTTGCAAAGTGAATTGCAACTATGAATTGATTGACAAACAGTTATTTGAGGCCTACCGCAAGCGATTAGGAAAAAAGAGACTGCTTGAAATTAAATATAAGTATTTTAGCGACAAGTCTCAACATTTATGGAAATTATGTTATGCATTCTTTAATTGCAGTGCTCAAATATGTTCGTCAAAACAATTAGAAGATTTCTTGATTGCTAAAGATTTCAACATTGTATTTGAGGCAATAATAGATGAATTGATAGGTTCTGATGTTCCTAAAGGATTAAAAGAACAACAAGATGGCAAGATTGTTGACCACATCTATTCCTATCCATCCCTTATGCGTCCTGAGAATATTTACTATATTGGTGATAGTAAGTATTATAAGATAGGAGCCAGCGTTGGCGAGA
Source organism: uncultured Prevotellaceae bacterium (assembly GCA_937916085.1). Lineage (GTDB taxonomy): Bacteria > Bacteroidota > Bacteroidia > Bacteroidales > Muribaculaceae > Sodaliphilus. Next base: position 103,247 of record CALGGO010000013.1, read on the forward strand.
ACTCAATTTATAAGCAATATACTTATGCTAAGAATGTGATTCAATATAACTTTGATCTCATTTTTGGAAAACAAAATGGTGGCTCTCCATTACCTTATAGAGACGATTTAACCGAAGGGTATAATATTACCCCCAATTTCTTTATAAGTGCAGATATTACAGAACCTTATTCTTACCGCGAAGAACGTTTAAAGATTCGTGACAATGATAAAGACAAGCGCATGAGCAAGCAGTTTGAGAATCGCTTGTTTGACCGTGACACGTTGTGGTTGTCTCATTATGATATAAATTTCTTATATGTTCTATCATTATACGGTAGAGACAATGATCCTGCAAAAAAAATCTTTAAAGATAAGGTTAGACGCATCTTTAGGGGTGAAGTAATTGGACTTCTAAATGGTCAATATAATTTTTATAAACTGGAATTTGAATCAACAGAAGGCAGAGAGAAATTTATAAAAGATAATTTCCGCTTTTTATTAGGAAAGTTGTATCACTATGATGGGATGTTGATATTAGCAATTGAACGCAATTGCAGAGATAAAAGCAAGATATTTAATTTAATTGATAAAGAATGTGATTTTGTTAAAAGATATAAGTTGATTTGATTTTTTTATTTAGTTATACTTAATTTGCTTGACAAAGACATCTCATGATTAGTGTGAGGCAGTTTGTTTTTTGTCGTATTTAATTGTCTGAAAAAAACTGTGTCTGTCTGCACAGTATGTCTGTTTGTTGAATAGTTTTTAGCGCTGCGCCCATCGTGCCTCTTTCAAAAAATATGTTCTTATTCTATGTTGCAAACCAAGGGAATTAACATTTTTAACATTATTAGTTCATATATT
>CALGGO010000014.1 GCA_937916085.1 uncultured Prevotellaceae bacterium
CCATCACCGAGTTCATGTCGTGGGTGTTGATGATGGTGGTGATGCCAAACTCGTGGGTTATGTCAAAGAGCAGCTCGTCAATCACTATCGATGTCTTGGGGTCAAGGCCCGAGTTTGGCTCGTCGCAGAACAGGTATTTGGGATTCAGGGCGATGGCGCGGGCGATGGCGCAGCGTTTCTGCATACCGCCACTCAACTCGCTCGGATATTTGTTCTCGCTGCCGCTGAGGTTCACGCGGTCGATGCAGAACTGGGCGCGCTCGCGCTGCTCAGCGGTACTCATCGTGGAAAACATTTTGAGGGGGAACATCACGTTGCCCATCACCGTCTCGCTGTCGAAGAGCGCCGAGCCCTGGAACAGCATGCCTATCTCCTTGCGAAGCTCCTTCATCTGCTTGGTGTCGAGCTTGGTGATGTCGCGGCCGTCATACAATATCTCGCCGCTGTCGGGCTTGAACAGTCCCACCAGGTTCTTCACCAGCACCGTTTTTCCCGAGCCGCTCTGACCGATTATCAGGTTTACCTTGCCGTCATAGAACTTGGCATTGACGCCAAAAAGCACCTGCCTCTTGCCACCCTCCTCGTCAAACGACTTCTCAACATTCTTAACTTCTATCATAGTTGGTTGTTGATTATAGGTTATTGGTTATCGCAACACTCTGCATTCTCCACTCTCAACTCTCCCCTCTTATCATCACATCATCAACAGCTTGGTGAGCAGCACGTCGGTGAGCAGTATCATGATGTTGCTCATCACCACGGCGTCGGTACTCGCCTTGCCCACCTCGATGGAGCCGCCCTTCACGGTGTAGCCGTAGAACGACGAGATGCTAGAGATGATAAAAGCGAAAAACAGCGATTTTATCAAAGCAAACCACACATACCACTCAATGAAGAGCGTCTGAATACCAAATATATAGGTATCGGTGTCGATAATGCCCGTTATCACGCATATCAAAAAGCCACCAAAGAGGCTCGTCACCATGCAGATTATCACCAGGAACGGCATAATGGTCACTAAACCTGTAATCTTTGGCATTATCAGGTAGTTGGCACTGTTGATGCCCATGATGTCGAGGGCGTCGATCTGCTCCGTCACACGCATGGTGCCTATCTCGCTGGCGATGTTACTGCCTATCTTTCCCGAAAGGATAAGACACAATATCGACGACGAGAACTCCAGCAGGATAATCTCGCGTGTGGTCAAACCCACCGTGTAGCGCGGCAGCAGCGGGTTGCTGATATTGAGCTTGATGAGCAGCGTACACAGCGCGCCAATAAACAGCGACACAATCAAAATCAGTGGGATGGAGTCGATGCCTAGCTTATATATCTCTGCCATATAGCGCTTGAAGAACTCCCGCCACTTGTCGGGTATGCCGATGCTGCGCCACATCAATGCGCAATAGGAGCCTAATTTCTCAAATGACTTAAAGAGTACCATAAAAAACTGTACTTTTGTTATCAATCGGCAAAGGTAGTAAATAGTTTTCAGTTTTTTGCTCTTCGTTCTTAGTTTTTTTCCTGCCGCCGTAATTTGCCGCAGTTTATGGTGCCAGTTTTAGCTGCAATTTCTCAGGGTCGTTGGTGGTGATGAAATCCACGCCGTAGTTGATGCACCAGTCCATGTCGCGGTCGCTGTTGACGGTCCACACGTTAACCTTCATGCCCAGCGAGTGTGCCTCGTCAATCCACTCTGGATGCTCACGCATCACACCTATGTTGTAATCGATGCCTGCCATCCCAAGTTCGGCAAGCTGCGATGGCGACAACTCGCCGTTGAGGTAATAGACTGGCGTTCCTTCAGGTGCCAGCTCCTTGAGTTTCTTCATGCCCTCATAGGAGAATGTGATATACTCCACACGTTCTTCCAACCCCATCTTCTTTACCATCTTCACAATTTTGCGAGCCGCATCATGCTCCTGAGCCTTCTTGGTGTGAGGCTTCATCTCGACGATGAGGCGCGTCTTCAACGCCTTGCCGCACTCGAGCATCTGCTCCAGCTTGGGCAGCGGTTCGCCGTTCTTGAGACGCATATTCTTGAGCTGTTTCCATTTGGCAGTCTCGATGGTGATGCCTTCGAAAGTCTCGTCGTGGTTCACCACCAGCACGCCGTCGGCAGTCATCCACACGTCAAACTCCGAGCCCCACGCTCCTATCGAGTCGGCCTTCACGAGCGAACGAATAGAGTTCTGCGCCGAGCCCTCTCTGTCCCAATATCCACGGTGACAAATCACCTCTTGTGCGCTAGCGGTGGCACCAGCCAATACTAGCAGTAACAGCATAACAAAACCAGCAAGCGAAGCTTGCGACAAACTAGCGAAGCAACGCGAGCGGCAAACTAGCAAGCGAAGCTTGCGGCAAACTAGCGAATCAACGCGAGCGGCACAACCAGCGATTAAGCGTTTCATATCATTAATTCTTTATTTGTTTTTGGAGATTTTCTCATAAATACAATTAAAAGCAATACCGTCACCACAGCACTGCCCAGGGCGAGCCAGTGGTCGCCAGTGCCTGTAGTCTCTAGGTAGTTGTCTGAAATATAGCCTCGATTGGCAAGATATGTCGCCACCACTATCGAGCCGTTGTTGAGCGCATGGGCGATGATGGGAGTCCACACCTCGCCAGTCCACACCAGCAGGTAGCCAAGCCAGGCACCAAGCACTATGCGAGGCACAAAACCGAAGAACTGCAAGTGGAAGGCGCTGAAGACAATCGCTACTGCCCACACCGACAGGTGCTTATTGACTTTGCCATGAATCATCGTGCCCAGCAAGCCGGCGCGGAAGAAAATCTCCTCACCAAGACCCGTCAAAATGCCTACTACAAATACCATAAACAGCATCACTGCCAGCGACTGCGAGTCGAGCAGCTTACTAGTGGTTGCCGCTGCTTCACTCTCCATGTTACGCAACTGGCTTTCCACTCCTTGCATCCACGACGGGAACACGATGCTCTGGTTCCACTCCACCAGATAGTTCATGGCTGGCAGCGCAGCTATCCACACCAGCACCACGAGCAGGACAGATTTCAATGTGGGGCCTTTGGTCATCCACAATGTGTGAGAGAAAGGCTTCAGCTCTGCCCTCTTGTTCAGCATCGCCAACATCAGAACCGGCAAAATGAACACAACCACATTCTGAGCTATCGACATCGCTATCACATAGTTGACATTTTTGGTATCGGCACCAGGCATCAACACTATAGCCACTGCCACCACAAACATGGCGACCACCATTCCACAAAAGAGGAACAGTATTTTATGTGGCCAGGAAAATCGGCTTTTATTCGGCATTTCTTGTTTTTTTTGCAAAAATACAAAAAAAATTGACTAAATGATGCAGTATTTTCATGGTTTATGTGTTATAATTGTGTAATTTTGCAACAACTCCCTAAAATCACATGTAGTTATGAAGGCTTTTAATTTTATATTCTCACTTCTTTTAGTGGCATTTATTTCCGTGCCAGCCACATCATGGGCACAAAGTTATGACGATGACATCTACGTGATTGACAAGACAGCGCCAATTCCCGAGAACGAGACCAAGAAAGAACGCAAAGAGCGCATCAAGAAAGACAAAGAAATCGTTGATTCCATCTATCACCTCAAGGCTGAGCTTGCTGCCGATGACGGATATTTCGTGCTGCAAGCCACCGAGGTGCGCAACAGCTATGGACACTATGAACTGGGACTCAACGACAACACCAACTTCATGCTCATGCAAGGCGACAAGGGAATTTTCCAGGTGGCTTTCAACACTATGAGTGCTGGTGCCAATGGGCTGGGAGGCATCACGCTGCATGGACGCATCAGCAACAAAAAATTGACGCACGACAAGAAGGGAAACACCATCATTTCTTATATGATGATTGGACGACGCATGAACGCCAGCGTAACCATCACCATCTTCAAAGAAAACGACCAAGCTGTTGCCGATGTGTTCCCGACGCTAGGCAACGGACACATCACCCTGCGGGGAAGACTAGTACCCTACCTTAACGAAGACATCCGCATCGAGCCATAAATATAATCATAATCATAAAAAGAAAAGAAGAAAAAGGAATCCCTTTTTCTTCTTTTTTATTCTTGAAATCCCACAAAAAACAGTAACTTTGCGGCCGTTTTTTGAAATTCACTAATCTAAAGCGATGTGATTATCGCTCATAAAAAATATAACAACAAATGAACTGGACCGCACTTGCCACAATAGGGCTGCTCTGTGTGAGCAACATAGTGATGACATTCGCATGGTATGGACACCTCAAGTTACAGCAGATGGGCGTGAGCGCCAACTGGCCACTTTTTGCAGTAATCCTATTCTCTTGGGGCATAGCCCTGTTTGAATACTCGTTCATGGTACCCGCCAACCGCATCGGTTTTGTCGAGAATGGAGGACCTTTCTCCTTGATGCAACTCAAAGTTATCCAAGAGGTTATCACCCTGACGGTGTTCACCGTTTTTGTGACAATCTTCTTCAAGAACGAGCACCTGCACTGGAACCATTTCGTTTCGTTTACCCTGCTCATCATGGCGGTGTATTTCGCTTTCATGAAAGCGGAATGACATAGATAATCCAGCAACCATTAAGGGATATCACCATCATCAAGATTGTTAATCTACGTTAATCAAAAGCTTTTTACTGCCATTTTGCCAAAAAATCAAGATGATTTGGCAAAACTGGCATCATATTTGCATAATGGGTTTCAGAATGCATTTCTTTGTATTCTAAACAGAAAACAACATCGTCGTGATGACGACATTTTTTCATTGTTTAAGGTTTATGTTAATGGTATTAGAAGGTTAATTAGTTAAGCAATCCCCGACGTGATGTCGTGGATTTCTTTTTACAACACAAAATAAAAACCAGCGAAGCGGCTAACTAGCGAAGCTAAGCGAGCGGCAAACTAGCGAAGCTAAGCGAGCGGCAAACTAGCGAAGCGACACAACTCTTATAAAAATACTTAAATAATGAATGCCGATTAAGAGGAAATCGCTATTTTTGCAAGTTATTTAAAGTGCTTTCAATATAAGAAGTAAAATGACCATATTGACAGCCACACAATCAACTAAGCATCAATATAATGAATAACATCACACTTCATAACACCCTTCCGGCGGTATTTGCCGGTCGTGAAGTTACCGGCAGCGAGATATGGCTCCGTGATGTCACCTTTGAGCGCGGCAAGAAATATCTCATCAGCGCCGAGAGTGGCACCGGCAAGTCGTCGCTGTGCAGCTACATATACGGCTACCGCATCGACTACAGCGGCACCTTCGCCTTCGACGGTCGCGACATCAAGCAACTGAGCGTCGCCGACTGGTGCAAAGTGCGCACCCACCACATCGCCTACCTCGCCCAGGAGATGCGCCTGTTTCCCGAGCTCACCGCAATGGAGAACATCATGCTCAAGAACAGCATCACCAATTTCAAGACCCGCGACGAAATCGTGGCGATGATGGACAAGTTGGGAATTGTAGAGAAAGTTGACAGCCTGGTGGCAAAGATGTCGATAGGCCAGCAGCAGCGAGTGGCGATTATCCGCACCCTGTGCCAGCCCTGCGACTTCATCATTCTCGACGAGCCAGTGAGCCACCTCGACGAGACCAACAACCGCATAGTCGCCGAAATGGTGACCGCCGAGGCCGAGCGTCAGGGCGCCGGAATCATTTCCACATCGGTGGGCAACAACGTGAAAATTAATATCGACAAAGAGTTTAAGCTATGAGCAAGAAAGATAACAAAAATAGTCCCGACTACAGCAGCCACGGACTGATGTGGAAGCTGCTGCGCAAGCACATAAGCCCGTCGCAGCTCATCGGTTTCTCGCTCGCCAGCTTAGTGGGACTCACCATTGTGATACTGGCGGTGCAGTTTCATCAAGACGTGAAACCTCTGTTCAACGACGAAGACAGCTTCCTGCGCAAAGACTACTTGATTATCACCCGCGAAGTGTCAACGGCATCTACCGTGCTGCAAGGGAACAACGACTTCGCCACCTCCGACATTGAAGATATCGAGGCGCAGCCCTGGTGCCGCAAGGTGGGACGCTTCTCGAGCAACGACTATAGCGTGGAAGCCACTATCAGCGTGAGCGGTCAAGGCATGCGCACGATGATGTTTTTTGAGTCGTTGCCCGATGAATACCTCGATGTCACCGACCGAGACTGGAAATTCGACCCCGACAACCCCAAAATCCCCATAATCATCTCCAGAGACTATCTCACGCTCTACAACTTTGGCTTCGCCCCTAGCCAGGGCTTGCCACAGGCCAGCGAGCTGGCGGTGTCGAAAGCGGTGAACCTACAGTTCACCATTCGTGGCAATGGGCGGGCGCAGACTTTTGAAGGCATCTTGATAGGCTTCTCGTCGCGCCTTAACACCATTATCGTGCCCGAAGATTTCATGAAATGGAGCAACGAGGAGTTTGGCAGTGGCGCAGAGCGCAACCCATCAAGGCTCATTGTTGAGGTCAACAGCCCTGGCGACGAGAGGATAGGGAAATACTTCGCCGACCAAGGCTATCAGGTTGCCGGCGACAAGATGAATCAGAGCAAGGCGCAAGGCTTCCTCAACATCATCGTGAGCATCGTCATCATCGTGGGGGTCATCATCAGCGTGCTGGCGTTCTTCATACTCATGCTGAGCATCTACCTGCTCTTGCAGAAGAACACCAAGAAGCTCCAAGACCTGCTGGTATTAGGTTATTCTCCTAACCAAGTGTCACGAACCTACATTATGATGGTGGTTGGCATCAACTTTGTCGTGATGATTGTCGCCGTAATTCTCATGCTGCTGATGCGAGCCTACTACATGCCCATGCTCAAAGCGATGGACGTGAACGGCGGCAAAATATGGCTCTCGCTAATTGTTGCCGTTGTCATCATGTCCCTTATCTCGCTGGGCAACATCCTCGCCATCAAGCGTAAAGTTAAAGAACTGTGGATTCAAAGCTCATAAGCGCTTCGGGATTAGAAACTAAAGAATAAATCCCCTAGAGATAATCTAGAACCTCTAGAAATTCTAGACATTCTAGAAGATTCTCAACGATAAACGAAAACGAACAACGAAAAAACGATAAATGACAAAAATAATAGCTTTAGCCAATCAAAAAGGAGGCGTGGGAAAGACCACCACAGCCATCAACTTAGCTGCTTCGCTGGCACAATGCGACAAACGCGTGCTGCTCATCGACGCCGACCCGCAAGCCAATGCCACGTCGGGACTCGGCATCGACCCGAAGCAGCTGCAAGCCTCTATATATGAATGCCTCGTAGATGAATATCCCATCGAGAGCGCCGTGGTGCCATCGTGCATCGAGCGACTCGACGTGCTAGGCTCTATCATCGACCTCGTGGGTGCCGAACTTGAGCTCATCAAGAAGCCCAACCGAGAGAAAGTGATGGCGCGCATTCTCAAGAGCGTGAGCGACAGCTACGACTACATCCTCATCGACTGCAGCCCATCGCTGGGACTGATTACCGTCAACGCCCTCACCGCTGCTAGCAGCGTGATAATACCTGTTCAGGCCGAGTATTTCGCCCTCGAGGGCATCAGCAAGCTGCTCAACACAGTGCGCATCATCAAGTCGAAGCTCAACAGCGGCCTGCACATCGAGGGATTCCTGCTCACCATGTATGACGCACGACTCAGACTCGCCAACCAGATCTATGAGGAGCTGAAATCGCACTTTGGCGACATGGTGTTCGCCACCGTGATACCACGCAACACCCGCCTCAGCGAGGCGCCCAGCCACGGCCTGCCAGCCATCCTCTACGACCCCCAGAGCCGTGGCGCCATCAGCCACCTGATGCTCGCAAAAGAACTGATTGAGAGAGAGTCACAAAAGAAATAATTTCCCACATAAGGTTGTTGTGTCTATTAAGCGATTTTGTTTCTTCACCGCATTATTTTCAAACAAACTCAACAAAGAGGAACAAATTTAAAAAATCTTGTTTTATTTATCTGGTTTTGCTTTTTTTGTTTGATAATGGTGGCATAGGTAAATAGGTACGGGTTGTTTAAAACCTTGTTACAACCCCTCAAAACTTGTTAATGTTATAAAAATGGCTGAGTATTCTCGGCCTTTTTTCGTAACTTTGCAGGCTAATTATATATTATAGTTTAAGATTATATTTAGTATATGAAACGAAACGCATTAGGACGCGGCTTAGACTCACTTATATCAATGGACTCGATGAATGAGATACAGCTTGGTGGTTCATCGGCAATCAACGACATCGCCATTGGCGACATTGAGCCTAACCCCGAGCAACCGAGAACCTCGTTTGACAAAGAGGCTCTGGGCGAGCTGGCGGCGTCAATCAAAGAGCTGGGCATCATCCAGCCCCTCACGCTGCGACAGCTCGACAACGGCAAATACCAGATAATCTCGGGAGAGCGCCGCTACCGTGCCGCCAAAATCGCCAAGCTCGACAGCGTGCCCGCCTACATACGTGACGCTAACGATACCGAGCTTACCGAGATGGCGCTCATCGAGAACATTCAGCGCGAGGACCTCAACGCCATTGAGATTGCCCTCACCCTGCGCAAACTCATCGACCAGTACCACCTCACCCAGGAACGCCTGAGCGAGCGCATAGGCAAGAAACGCACCACTATCGCCAATTTCCTGCGTCTGCTCAACCTCCCCGCCGAGGTGCAACTCGGGCTTCGCGACAAGAAACTCGACATGGGGCATGCACGAGCCATCCTCTCGGTCGCCGACCCAGCATTGCAGTTAAAATTATATAACGAGACACTTAAAAAAGGTTTATCAGTTCGACAAGTTGAGCAACTGGCAAAACGTTATCAAGAAATCATTAAAAAAGGTGAACAGGCTAGCGAAAACGCTCCTAAACGCCACAACATCGCCGATTTCGACATCCTTACCAACCATCTTACCAAGGCTTTTGGCGTGCCAGTGAAGATGGCGTGCGACGCCAACGGTAAAGGAAAAATAACATTTGCCTTCAACAGCGATGATGAACTTGACAGAATTATTAGTATCTTTGACCGTTTAAAAGAAAAATAATGACGTGTGATGCACTCGGTCCTTCGGCTCACGCCGAAAGTCAGAGCGCACCTTACACTTGAGCTTATTATTAACTTATGTTCTTATGTCTAAATAAATACAGCGCAACATTTGGACAAAAGAACATAAGAACAAAAAAACAGCGCAGATAAATTATGAACTTATGTTCTTATGTCTAAATAACAACAGCGCTACTTTTGGACAAAAGAACATAAGAACAAAAAAACAGCGCAGAAATTATGAACTTATGTTCTTATGTCTAAATAACAACAGCGCAACAGGGTTTTAGTGTGAAACACAACGGCAACATATCACCTCTTGCTGCTCGCATGGCACTCGTGCTCGTGTGTGCGGCTATCGCTTGCTCGGCACAAGCACAGAGCCGCGACATTGACGTGCTGAGCGACACCATCGTTGTTGCCGACACCACAATGATGCTCACTGCCACGCTCGACAAAGAGGCGAAACCTGTTGTCAACGACAAACTCAAGTTCAACCCCGACCCCATGCGGGCGATGTGGCTCTCAGCACTATGTCCTGGCGCCGGACAAATCTACAACCGCCGCTACTGGAAGCTGCCCATCGTGATTGGCGCCTTCGTGGGACTCACCTACGGCACGTCGTGGAACAACCGTATGCTCAATGACTACTCTAAAGCCTACCGCGACATCACCGACAACGACCCCAACACGCGCAGCTACATGGACTTCTACCCTCCCACCGTGAAGGAGAGCGACCTCGACAAGTCGTGGCTCACCAGCACCCTCAAGAGCCGCAAGGACTACTACCGACGCTACCGCGACATCTGCATCATTGGCATTGCAGCGGTGTATCTGCTAAACGTCATCGACGCCTACGTCGATGCCTCGATGATGCACTTCGACGTGAGCGACGACCTGTCCATGCAAATCAAGCCAGCAGTTATCGAGAGCAGCCAATCCCGCTTGCCCTCGGTGGGGCTGGGATGCGCATTCTCGTTTTAACAAATTAGAAACATCAACAAGAAAACACAATACAAGTTATGAAATATAAGGTTCTATTATTAACAGCAATCACGTTTATCACGTGCTTTGGCGCAAGCGCCAAGAACATTCTCTCGCTCAAGGAGTCGATTACCGACAACGCTATTGTCTATCCATCGAGCTTTGAGACCAACACTAAGGAGATGATGGAGAACTGGTATCTGAAAAACTATGCCATTATCGACGAGTCGGGCATTGAGACACGCGACTATGGACTGGTGAGCGATGCCGAGTACATAAGGAGACTGAAAGCGTTGCCAACCGACATCGAGATGCCTTTTAACCAAATCGTGAAGAGCTATATCGAGCGATATGTAGTCAAGAGCCGCACTCTCGTGGCGCAGATGCTGGGAATGTGTCCTTATTACATGCCCATCTTTGAGGAAGCCCTCGAGCGTCACCAGATGCCTCTTGAGCTCAAGTACATCCCCATCATCGAGTCGGCACTCAACCCAAATGCCGTGTCGCCAGCTGGAGCCGGGGGATTGTGGCAGTTCATGATCACTACCGCCAAGGGTGTAGGACTCACCGTCGATACACAGCTCGATGAGCGTCGCGACCCCTACAGGTCGAGCGAGAAAGCCGCCGTATATTTCAAGCAGCTATATGACACCTACCACGACTGGTCGCTCGCCATCGCTGCCTACAACTGCGGTCCAGGCAATGTGAACAAAGCCATTCGCCGTGCAGGCACCGATAACCCCGACTTCTGGGAAATCTATAACTACCTGCCTCGTGAGACTCGCGGTTATGTGCCGGCATTCATCGCCGCCAACTATGTGATGACCTACTACCAGCAGCACAACATCAACCCCACTCTCACCAAGAAACCCCTCATTATCGACACGGTGGCAGTGACCAAGCGCATCCATCTCAACCAAATATCTGATGTGCTGAACATTCCTCTCGACGAGATAAAAATCCTCAACCCACAATACCGCGCTGGAGTCATCAACGGCTCTAAGGCTAGACCTCTCACTCTCGCTCTCCCCTCTCAGCAAATCTACAGCTATATCATGGCCGAAGACCGTATTGAGAACTACCAGAAGAATATCTACGCTCAAAGAGGTGAGGTGAAACCTGGTGATGTGAGACAGATTGTAGGCGAAGAAGAAGTTGCCGACAAATTTATCTACCACACGGTAACCGAAGGCGAAGACTTCATAGAGATTGCCGACCGTTATGGCATGGAATATGATGCCCTCAAAGAACTCAACCAACTTACCTCCACCACCCTGCGACCAGGACAAGTGCTGACTGTAGTAAACATGAACTCCCCAATAGAGGAGACCGTGATGGGCAACAACTCCAACAATGCTGGAACTCAAGGATTGATGGCCGAAAACACCAACAGAGGCAACAACAGCAGCTACAGCAATAGCTACAATAGTGGCAACAGCTACAACACTGGAAGCAACTACAATAGCAACAGCAATAACAATAGCAACTACAGTGGCGGCCGTGACCAGCACGCACCTGTGCCACCAAAGCCAGAGCAACCCAAGACTCAACCTAAGAATGTTCCCGAAAAGCACAACACAGCTGCAACCACTCCCAAAAACGACAATAAAAACAACAACACCGCCAAGAGCGACAACAAGAACAACACTCCTAAGGACAACAAAAACAACAACACCGCCAAGAACGACACTAAGAACAACACTCCTGCTAAGAACGACACTAAAAACAACGCTCCTAAGGACAACAAAAACAACAACACCGCTAAGAACGACAACAAGAACAACACTGCTAAAAACGCCAAAAACGACAATAAAAACAATACAGCCAACAAGAGCGAGAAAAACAAAACCGATAAGGGAAAGAGCACTAAGAAAGAGGAAAAGAAGCAACCTCAATCGGTTAAGCACAATGTGAAAGAGGGCGACAACATCACCAAAATCGCCAACAAGTATGGCATAAGCCAAGAAGACCTGCGTGCTGCCAACAGTATAAACGGCGACCACATCGAGATTGGACAAAACCTCACCATCCCCGAGAAGGGATATGCCAAGAAGCATCCTCAAGCTAAGCAGCCAGCTAAGGAACAGCCTAAAGAGCAGTCCAAGCAAGGCAAGCAAAAGGCCAAGGAGCAGCCTAAAGAGCAACCAAAACAAAGCAAACAAGGCAAGCAAAAGGCCCAAGATGAGCCAAAAGGGCAAAGCAAAAAAAGCAAGAACACCACCAATACTGGGCAAAGCAACAAGAACAACAAGTCAGGAAAGAAGAAATGAAACCTTCACCCCGACCCATAAAAACCAAAGCGAGATGGCAGCAGGGACACTGCTCATCTCGCTTGTTTTTCAACCTAAATCTATCATTAGGCAATCACATTTCTTGGGTGGCTATTTCCCGTAACTCTCTAGTTGCTCGGCGGCAAGAGGTATTGACGTATCTTCTTCATTAGTATATAGCTTCGCGCCTTTGGTCTCAAGAAAGATCTGACTCAAGCGGCGACTCAGAGCCAGCAGCGTGGCACTGCGGTTCTCCTTCGTGAGTTGGCATTCCCACACTACCAGCACATACCACCCCATTTTGTGCAACAGGCGGTAGTTGCGCTCATCGCGCTCACGGTTGCGGCGAAACTTCGCAGTCCAGAAGTCCACATTGGTCAAAGGCACCCTATACTTGTCGCAGCCCTCATGAGCGTGCCAAAAACAGCCATTGACAAATATCACAGTGCTGAAACGGGGCAGCACAATATCGGGGCGACCAGGCAGCGCCTTCACGTTGAGACGATAGCGATAACCCTGACGCCACAGCCATCGACGCACTATCATCTCGGGCTTGGTGTCGCGGCTGCGGATGCTGCTCATGCAGCGGTGACGCTGCTCAGGTGTCATCTTGTCGGCCATTTTCTCTGATAGGAATGACTAGGAATGGATAGGAATGACTAGGAATGACTAGGAATAAGTAGGAATGGCTAGGAGCATTAACTTCTGTGTTCTTTACACGCCTCAATCAATGCCAAGCGCTCTCTTTACTTGACTGGTGAGGTCGATAGCTCCTGCACCAGTATAAACAACTGGAGTCCTTGACACATCTATTATATATGTGTACCCGCCAGCATCGCCCACCTCTTTAATGGCTGCGTTAATCTTGGCATAGATGGGGGCCTCAAGCTCTTGCTTCATGGCCGCAAGCGAAGCCTGACTGCGAGCGAGAAATTCCTCAATCTCGTTATTGCTCTCTTGTATCTCACGCACACGGCGGTCGCGGATGGCAGCCGGAGTGTCGCCGGCAAGACCTTGATAGGCGGCATATTTGCCGTTAAACTCCGTCTGTAGCATCTCATACTCTGCCTTATACTGCTGCGACGCCTTCGCAAGCTGCTCGCTGGCTCTCAGGCTCTCGGGCATAGCGTCAAACACCGCTTGCACATCAACTGTGGCAATCTTCATCTGTGCCATCACTGCCAGTGGAAGCACTACCAGCGCAAGCATCATTATCCGTTTGATTTTCATGTTATGTATCTTTAATTGATTTTCTGGTACCGCAAAGGTAACACTTTTCTGTGTGTGCTTTAAACATTTTAGCAAAAAAAATTGACCTGCGAAGAAAATCATCACAGGTCAAACATAAAAATATGCACTTTTATTTAATTCCAAGTTTTGCTTTCACCTTAGCCGAAACATCTTCGATGTTGTTGCCGCGGTACAGAAGTGTGGAAGAGTCTAAGATGCCGGCATAGCCACCCTCAGCACCTACCGATGTGATGGCATCCATCAGTTTCTTCTGGATGGGAGCAAGCAGAGTCTCTTGCTGCTGCTGGAGGTCTTTCTGAGCAGTCTGCATGAAGTTGTCATAACGAGTCTTCAGGTCCTCAAACTCCTTTTGCTTAGCCTCGAGTTGAGCATCGGTGGCCTTGTTCTTAGCCAGCTCCTCATATTCATTAAGCTTCTTTTGCAACTCATCCTCGAGGGGTTTGGCTTGAGCTGCATATTTATCTTGTACACCCTTCAGCGTGTTGTTGGCAGTAGCCACTTCGGGCATCACATTAAAAATCTCCATTGGATTTACAGCTCCAATCTTCAAAGTCTGTGCGCTAAGGCACATAGGGGCAGCCACGAGGACTGCAAGTAAAAATTTCTTAAACATAATCAATTAATTGGTTATTTAATAAAAATGGTTTTTAGTAAAAAAGTTTTGAGTTATCGGGGATCGGAGATCGGGGATCGGAGAACTAGCGAAGCGGCTAACTAGCGAGCAACGCGAGCGGCAAAACTAGCGAGCAACGCGAGCGGCTAACTAGCGCAAAGCGCTAAACTATTAACTATTTCGAGTATCCCAGCTTCTCGAGCACCTGGTTGCTGATGTCGATATTGGGTGAGGCAAAGATGATGCTCTGCGACGAGGCTCGGTCAAAGATAACCTGCAGGCCTCGCTCCTCGCTCACCTTCTTGACAGCGGCATAGATATCGTCTTGGATGGGTTTCATGAGCGACTGGCGCTTCTTGAAGAGCTCGCCTTGGGGACCAAAATACTTGGCGTTGAGCTGCATTGCCTCTTTCTCCTTGGCAACAATCTCTTCCTCCTTCTTCTTCTTCTGGTCATCGGTCAGGAACACCGACTCGCTCTGATAGTTCTTATACATGGCATCGGCAGCCTTCTTGAGGTCGTCAACCTCGCGCTGCCAGCGCTGCGACACTTGATTCAACTGCTCATTGGCCATCTCGTAGGCGGGTATGTTCTTGAGGATATACTCCATGTCAACAAGAGCAAACTTCTGAGCACTGGCAGTCGCCATACAGGCAACCATTGCCACTAACAATAATGCAAACTTTTTCATGTTGTCTATTACGTATATAAAATTGTTAATATTTCGCTTGTCTTTGACTGATATTTAAGTTAAAAGTTTAATCGTCCATTATTTCAGAAATCATTCTGTATTCAGCATTCCGCATTCTGCATTCAGCATTCTATATTCTGCATTCCGCATTCTGCATTCTGCATTGTTTAAAATTCCTGTCCGAGCACGAAGTGGAAGTTGCTGCCTCCCTTAGTGCCGTAAACCTTATCGAAGCCGTAGCCCCAGTCGATACCCATCATACCAATCATTGGCAGATAGATGCGAGCGCCAACACCTGCCGAGCGCTTCAAGTCAAACGGGTTGAACTTGCTGACGCTCGTCCATGCATTACCCGCCTCAACAAAGATGAGAGGATAGATAGTGGCGCTGTTAGAGAGCATCAGCGGGAAATGAAGCTCCATAGCAAGTCGGGTGTAGGCATAACCTTCTTGACCATAAGGCGTTAAGGCACCGTTCTCATAACCACGCAGGGCGATGGTCTCGGTGGCGTAGGTGTAGCTGCCGCTCATGCCGTCGCCACCCACATAGAAGGTCTCAAATGGCGACTTCACGTGTTTTGTCCAGTTGCCGAGCAGTCCAAAGTCGGCACGGGTCATGAGCACCAGAGTCCAGCGACCGTTGGGGTCGGTGAGTGGAGTGTAGGTCTTTGCCTGGAATTTGAGTTTCCAGTATTCAATCCAGCGATAGAGGTCTTTCTTGGCGGCATCGGTGCCTGCCTCACTCAGAGCCTTCCAGTCTTTCTTGCCAAATAGATTTACAGGAGGTGTGGCATGGAACGAAAGTGTGAACGAACTACCGCGACGTGTGTAAAGCGGGTTATCGATACTGTTGCGCGAGAGTGTCAATCCCAGCACGAGCGAGTTGCTCACTCCGTTCTTCATGTAGTACATGTATTCCCAATTCTTGAGGCTGTACCACTGGTAGCTCAGGTCTGCCATGAGGGTGAAATAGTCGTCGGGCCACTTCAAGCGCTTACCAAATCCCACTGTCACACCTGCCATCTGAAGGTATTTACCTGGGTCGTAGGCATTCTCATAGTAGTTACCACTATAATTGCCATAGTAGTTGTTGTAGCCGTTATACATGCCACTGTACAGGTAGTTATAATAGTAGTTCTGGTACTGGCTGTTGTAGAACGACGAGTTGATACCGGTAGTGCGGCTGTAGAATGCCGACACTTGCAGAGTGTTAGGACGCTTGCCACCAAACCAGGGATCCACGAACGAGAGGCTATAGGCCTGATAGTACTTGGCGTTGGTTTGGGCACTGATTGAGAACGTCTGTCCATCGCCCTGAGGGATGATACCTTTAAAAGACGAAGGATGGAACAGGTTCTTGATTGAGAAGTTGGTAAACTTGAGCGTCACCTTACCGATGATACCCGTCTGTCCCCAACCTGCCGAAAGCTCGATTTGGTCGTTGGCTTTAGACTCCAGATTAAGGATGATATCTACTGTGCCGTCTTCTTCGTTGGGCTCAGGGCGTATGTCCATCTTCTCGGGGTCGAAGTGACCAGTCTGGGCAATCTCACGCGCCGAGCGCACCAGGTCTTCCTTGCTGAAGAGCTCACCAGGACGCACACGCAGCTCACGGCGCACCACTTTCTCATAGAGGCGGTCGTTACCGTTGATGACCACCTTGTTGATGCGCGCCTGCTTGCCCTCATAGATGCGCATCTCGAGGTCAACAGAGTCGCCTTCAATCTTGGTCTCGGTAGGTATGAGCTGGAAGAAGAGGTATCCATTGTTCATATAGAGGTTAGAAACGGCATCGTCGTCTTCACTCACACGCTTGTTGAGCAGTTTCTGGTTATAGACGTCTCCTTTCTCAAATCCCAGCACATCGTTAAGAGTAGCAGTAGGATAAACGGTGTTGCCCACCCAATTGATGTTGGAGATATAATATTTCTTGCCCTCATCAACTTTGAGATACACGTCAACCGATTTGTCGTTATAGTTGGCAACGCTGTCCCACACTATCACCGCGTCGCGATAGCCTTTCTCATTGTATTTGTCAATTATGCGCTGCTTGTCTTCCTCATAGTCGGTGCGAACAAACTTCTTCTGGCTGAACCATTTTAAGACGTTAAGAATACCACTCTCGTTGGTCTTCTTCATGGTGCGCTTTATCTTACTGTCGCTGAGCACCTTGTTGCCCTCGATATAGATTTTGTGCACGCCCACTTTCTCGTGTTTATCGACCACGATATCTACAATCACCTCGTTCTGCTTGCTCAGGTCTTCTTGCTGGCGCACATTGCAGGTGGCTTTCTCAAAGCCTTTGGCGGCATAATATTTCTCAATGATTTGCTCTATGCGGTTGGAGATATTGGGTGTAATTTGGCTTCCCACCAAGTTACCCAGTCGCTCAGTAATATCTTTCTGCTCGCCCTTCTTCATTCCCACGAAGTTCACCTTCGAGATGCGCGGCTGCTGGCGCAGGTTGAACTCCAACCAAGCCTTGTTGCCATATATCTTCTCTACTTTAATCTGCACCTTCGAGAACAAGCCCTGCCTCCAGAATCGCTTTGCGGCGTTCTTGAGCTCACTGCCAGGAATCTCAATGCGCTGCCCTAGCGACAGCCCCGAGTAGCCAATAATGACATAATCCTCGTAGTTATCAACACCCGTGACTTTAATTCCGGCTATCTCATACTTTGTTGGTGAGCCATTAAAGAGGAGTTTCGGGTTGTAAATTGTATCATTCACAGTATTTGACTCCTGGGCATTACTTAGCGCAGTGCTTATCGCCATTACCGATAGAAAGACTATTAAGAACTTAATATATCGCATATTTGTTTCGTGTATAATTTCGTGTTAGTTTGCCGTCAGTTGCTCACTGGTTTTTCCATAACGGCGCTCACGCTGCTGATAGCTGAGTATCGCCTCGCAGAAATCGTCTTTAGTGAAATCGGGCCAAAATTTGTCGGTGAAATAGAGTTCGCTGTAAGCGATCTGCCACAACAGGAAGTTGCTGATGCGCTCGTCGCCAGCGGTGCGAATGAGCAGGTCGGGGTCGGGCATGAAATTGGTAGCCAGCGACTGCGACAGCATGTCGGCACTAATCGACTCCACTTCAATCTCTCCAGCAACCGCCTTGCGCGCCAACGTCTTGCACGCCTCCACAATTTCCCAGCGTGAAGAATAGCTCAACGCCAAGCACAGCACCAGCCCGGTGCAGTGTGAGGTGTCATCGATGCACTTGGCGAGACGCTGACGGGCAAAGAGGGGCATGCGCTCAAGGTCGCCAATAGCAGTGAGTCGCACATTGTTCTTGATAAGGTCGGGCGTCTGTTGCTCAATGGAGACCACAACCAGGTTCATGAGAGCGTCAACCTCGTCTTGCGGGCGGTTCCAGTTCTCGGTAGAGAATGTGTAGAGCGTCAAGTAGCCTATTCCCAGCTCGCTGGCAATCTCAGTAATTTGCCTCACCGTAGTCACACCGTTCTCGTGACCGATAGAGCGTATCAGCCCTCGCTGCTTTGCCCATCGCCCGTTGCCGTCCATAATGATGGCAACATGCTTTGGCAATCGGGTGCGGTCTATTTTTTCTATCGATGACATATCTCTGTTGTTAGATTACTCAATATAATGACATTTCACACAGCGCTTGCTGAACTCGTAGGTTACCGTGAACATCGCTACTGAATACCAGTCGGTGTTCTTGGCGATGCCGTGGTTGTAGCCATAGAGGTCGGTAATGCCGTCAACCTTGTCGCTGAACGACTTGCGCATGGTGAACTCAAAGCCCAAGTTTAGGCGCTCTTTCAGCCTAAACTTCACTCCTGCGCCTAGTGGCAGCACCATGCCGAAACTAGTGTTGCCATTGGCAAACGACAACTCTGCACCCAGACCGGCAGTGAGGTAAGGCGAGATGCGCTTGTAGTGCTTGTAGCGCGGTCCGTCGCCAAAGTGGAAGAAGTTGAACTCCACCTGTCCCGCCAAGTCAAGCACATGAGCAGTGAAACTGTACTGCTGGTCAAAGGGGAACTTCGACTCAACATTTTTGCTGTCGCCAGCAAGGTTCACATATAGCAAGTTGCCCTTGAAAGCAAAGCGGGTGTTCAGATTGTAGCGGAATATGCCACCACCTGCCACTCGCGGCATCTTGTACATGTTGCTCTTGTTCACATCGCCCAGGTAACCTGTCACGCCAACAGCTGGACCTATCTCATAACGATAGGTCTGGCTCCAGGCGCACACAGCTCCCATGAGCATCAGTGTCACTATCATAGCGGTTTTTCTAATCATTGCCTTATCTTCTTTCTTGATTAATATTAGAGAAAACGCTATTAAGCGATGAAAACGTATATTTTTAATGAGCAACAAGCCATTAATTAATCTTTTTTAGGGATGTATTATAACGTCCTTTAGAATACTGGTTTGTAGGTTAAACGGCGCAACACGCCTTCCCACACATTGTTGAGAGCCCCACCATTGGCAGCATAGCCGCCAAAGAGATATAGGAATGAGCTCTCCCACTCGTTGACAGGAGTCACTTGCCCCGGGTCATAACTCATCATGCGTTGGGAACTGGCATTTAGAGTGCGGTCAAAGACAAAGACTTGTGCCCCGCTGAAGGCAGGGATAATAGTTGGCAGCTGCACTCCATCCTCGCCCTTACCCCAGTTTATTCCCTGGTTCCTAGAGACATAGGTCGTGGTGTTGAGGTCGCCAGTGGCAAGCTTGCCGCCTATCACCATCCAGGTCACGCGCTTGACGGGGGTGGCTGAAACTGAGGCTTGAGTGAAAGTGTAATAGCTAAAGAGCGATGCCTCGCCGATTGCTGGCAGCACGTCGTCGTTATTGCTCAGCAAGCCCCACTGCTCGCCATCATAGCCCCACACGGCATTGGTGAGGTCGCCGTTGGCAAGCGTGCCTCCAACACACATAGCCTGCTGGTTGGCGGTCCATTCGTTGCTCGCCATCACCAGCTGGCTCATGCCGCTAACGGGGAAGTCGTCGTCAATTATGGTTGAAACAAACCCCTCGCGCTGAGGATATTCGTCGTGAACCCATGTCGTGCCGTCATGCTTCACGCCAAGCACGCGGTCGTTATATGCGCCAATAATGGTGGTCCATGCCACGCCGCAGGGAATCCAAGAGGTTCCCATGTCGCTGCTGCTGTAAAGCTCGCCGGTCTCGTCAAGGATATAAAGCTCGTCGGGGGTGGCGGTAAAGCTCGACACATTGGGTACAAAGGGCAGCGCAAGCACCGTCTTGCTCCAAGAGCCTGCCAGTGGGTCGGCAGCGGCACTGAGCACATAGTTGCCGTTATCGTTTGCCAAGCACAGGAACTCGTCGTCACGCATAACGGTTTTAGAGGCTTTTAGTGTTGACGACACATTAGGCAGGTCGCGGCGGTTGCTCTGATTCCACACTATAGTGTCGGGCTGCTGTTGGTGAACATTCACTTTCACCGAGTAGTCACGAGTGTAAGCGCTGTTATAGGCAGTGATTCGAAGCGTCACATCGCCCGTGAAGTCGATAGAGTCGGTAGTGCTACTGCTCTTATAGGTGATTGTGGTGTCTTGCTGGACGTCTCCATTCTTCACGATAAATTGCGCCGACGACACTGTGCTGGCGCAGGTCACATTCACGAGCAACGCTGTCACACGGGTGCCATAGGGCAATGAGTCGGCATTATAAATCTCTCCCTTGTCTTGGTCGATGGCAAATGTCACCGAGTCGAGACCGCTCAAAATCTTGGTATTTGCTTGCAGCGAGAACGCCGACACAAGCGTTGTAGTGTAGGAATAAGAACTATATTCATTGTCGGTAGTTGTCCCGGGCTCATCCTTCTTGTTACAGGATGCCACAGTAGATGCCAACAGCATGAAAATCAACAAGTATAATGGAAAGTGTCTGTTCATTTTATTTCTTTATTAAAAATAACTTGCAAAATTACAACAAAATTAGTATTTATATACCAATACACACTCTTTAATTAAGATAATAAAAGGCAAAAGCCCATTTTTTACACCTTTTTAACGAACACAGCGACGGCTCTCTTTTTTCAAACAAAGTCAACAAAGAAAAACAAAGACAACAAATAATATTTTTTTTTGTTTTTGTTTTTGTTTTTGTTAAGTCGTTGTTTTTGTTGTTTTTTATAACGGTGACCTCGCTTAATCGCATTTTTGTGGGGTTGGTTTGATATAAATATGAAAAAAACACTAACTTTGCATTCACATTCCTTGCACCACATGAAATCAACACTACTTCACATCATCGCGGCTTTTGTCATGTTGCTCGTTTGCGCGCAATGCTCTAAACAAGAGCTTGAGGTGCCAACGGTCATTGACAGGAGCAAGCACGAATTGCCCGTGGGGAAATGCGCTCTCAAAGTGCTGGCAATAGGCAACTCCTTCACCGACGACCCGATTGCCTACTTCGATGCCATTGTGCGGGCTTCGGGCATCGACCGCAGCAGTCTTTGCCTATATACGGCAGTGAAAGGTGGAGCCTCGCTTGAATACTGGGCCACCACCTGTCACGACGGCGATGAAGTCACCATTACTCGCCGCTCGGGACTCGTCACCATGCCCATCATCCAAGCACCTATCAAAGAGCTACTTGCACAAGATTGGGATGTGGTGACGGTGCAGCAGCTCTCTAATCTGGCACAAGATTCCACGAGTCTGTCTCCCTACCTGCCTTATCTCGTTAATGAGATTAGGGAGCTATGTCCAAACAAGGATGTTGTCATCGCTTTCCAACAGGTGTGGAGCTACTGGGGAGGACACTTGCAAACAAGCATCTATAATTGGCAGAACATCAGCGAAGTAGCGAAATCAACTATAGATTACGGCATTGACATGATTATCCCCACTGGCACAGCAATTCAAAATGCCAGAGCGACAACACTTAACACCCCTCACGGACTCTTGCGCGACGACAAGCATCTGGCATTCGGAGTGGGGCGATATGTGGCGGCATGCACTTGGTTTGAGGCACTCATCGCCCCAGTCTATGGCGTGAGCGTCGTTGGCAACACCGCAACCCACGACATCACCGAAACTGAGCAGGCCAACTCAAAATACGAGACCGCTCCAGTCACCGACGACAACCGCACCCTCTGCCAGCAATGCGCCGCAGCAGCCATTGCGCTTCGCGAAGACTAGAGAGCGCTTCGCACAGGTTAGAGGCTTCTTTAATGCAGAATGCCCGATACCTGATCCCCGATCCCCGAAAAAAACAACGACACAGTTATATCAAACAACTTTCACAACTTTCCAACAACTTGAACAACAAAATATTATTTCTCACGCTCGGCACTCTTTTCTCAAACAAAGTCAACAAAGAATCTGAAATTAACAAAAAACCACAGTTTCTTGAGAATCAGTCAAATAAAACAATCAGAAAAATCAGATTAATCCGTAGTTTTCTATTATGTGGATGTTTTGCAACACCCTCTTTGCGACACTCAAATCCACAACTGGGGCTTTGATTCCTTTTCCTAAAATGATGGGAGAAACCTCGATGCGCAGCTCGTTCCACGCGCCAGCGTCAAGCATCTGCCGCAGCACATTGGCGCCGCCTTCCACCATCACGCTGGTGACACCCCGTGAGTAGAGATCACGCAGCCAGGATTCGGGATTTCGATCCCCGATCCCCGAGTCAAGTTTCACCCATTCCACATTGCCTTCTATTCCTTGCTTTTTCTCGTTATAAATCAACGTTTTGCCTCCATCTGTCAGCAACTGGCACTCTAGTGGCATCGACAGGTTGCGGTCAAGCACCACACGCAGGGGCGAGTTGCCGCTCCAATGGCGCACGGTGAGCGACGGGTTGTCGATTCTCACCGTGCCGGCACCCACCACGATGGCATCGACCATCGACCGCTCACGGTGCATGAGCGCCTGAGTCAATTGGGTGCTGAATCTCACCGCACCGGTCTCACTGGCGAGAAAACCGTCGCTGCTCTGAGCCCATTTCAGCAAGACCCAAGGCACACCGCTAGTGTGGGCAGTGAAGAAGCGGCGGTTCAGCTCACGACATTCACGCTCGAGCACGCCAACTGTCACCTCTATTCCTGCCTCACGCAGCATCGCCACGCCGCGGCCGCTCACCTTCTCAAAGGGGTCGAGAACACCCACCACAACTTTCTTTATCCCTTTTTCTATCAGCAGCTTAGCGCACGGCGGAGTCTTGCCGTAGTGCGAACACGGCTCAAGGGTGACGTAGATGGTGCTCATGGGAAGCAGTGAATGGTCACGCACGCCAGCGATGGCATTAACCTCGGCATGGGCATGACCGTAGCAGCGGTGAAAGTCCTCACCAATAATCTTGCCGTCATGCACCACCACAGCGCCCACCAGGGGGTTGGGCGAGGCGTGACCCCCACCCTGCCGTGCCAGCTGCAAAGCTCGCATCATATATTTCTCGTCGATAGTCATTGCGCTTTGCGCAGTTATGAGTTTTCAGTTTTTAGCTGACGAGCGAACGAGCTGACGAACGAACGAGACAAGTGTAAAGCTGCGACAACTACAATTGCCTTGTCAGCTTGTTCCTTGTCAGCTTGTTAGCTCAATTGTGCATTATTCATTGAAAAACAGCGCGCACACCAGCGTCAGGTAGCGTGGCACGTTTTTCCCTTTGCTCCACACCATGTCGATGCCCAGCAGCTGGCGCGCCGTCTCGCTCACGTTGAAGCCGTAGGCCTCGAGCGACGGACGCACCACATCGGCATGGCGGCACGGCTTGCCATCGATGCGGGCGCATGGCGCATCGCCACAACGCTCGCACTTGCCCACAAAGCCCAGCGCAAAACCCTGCCTCTCACGCTCCAGCTCCAGCAGGCGGCGGTTGAGCCGCTCCAGCTCGGGACGCATCAGGTCATAGACCTGCTCCAGCGGCATCCTGGCATCGTGGGGAGTGAGCTTCACACCAATTATCATCACCTTGTCGTAGGGTAGCAGGTCTTGCAGAGTGTCGTGGTCAAACGGCGGGCAGCCCCACCTCTTCCCATAGTTGGGACACTGCCGGCAGCACGCCTCAAAAGTCGCGACATTACGAAACTTCTCCACATAGCGGTCACGGTCAACAACAGCGACCACCTCCTCGGCTTTATAGTTCCTCTCGTCCATGATAAATAATAAACGAAAAACCCTACTCTCCTATTGCATGCTTGTATTCTAAAAGTTTGTTCTGATACTCGGCAAAGGCATCGGTGCGCTTGTCGCAAGCCTGCTGGTAGAGCAGTTGTGCTTCAAGCAAATCAGTCATTTTCGACATCCCAGCATTATAGTAGTCGCGGTTCACGCGCAGGTTTTCTGTCGCCTGTTCTATGCTCCGTTGAGCCAGCTGCAGTTGGCTGTAAGCCTCTTCCACACCGTTCCAGGCATTCTGCATGCCTATGATGAGCAAGTCGGTGTTATTGGCAAGCTGCTCTTGAGCCTTCAGGTGCTCCAACTTGCTGCGGCTCACGGCGTGTGTGCCTCCCCACCATCCCGAGATGGGGATGCTCACAGTAGCGAATACCATGCCAAACGTTTGATTCTTGTCAAGCAGGTTATGGAAGTTATATCCTGCCCCCACCGCCACAGTGGGCAGGTTCTTGCCCCATGTCATTTTTTCTTGCAATCCCGTAGCCTCCACCTGCTTATCAAGCAGCTTATATTCCGGCGTGCGGAGCACCGCCGTGTGGTGGTCTTGTTTCATTGCCATTGGTGGCACAGTCTCGGCATTGTAGGTGATGACAAAACTCGTGTCGCGAAGTCCGCAATACTGACTCAGCAACATGCGCACCAACGCGATGCCGTTGCTGAGTTTCAGCTTCTGGCTCTCCACATCGTTCTGCCGCAGCTGCACCTGAAGCAGGTCGTTGCGTATCGCCACGCCAGCCCGCACCGCCACATCCACGTCTTTGTAGATGTCATTGAGCAACGTCTCCACCACTTGCACAGTCTTCATCTTCTCTTGCAAAGTGGCAAGTTGCCAAAAGTATTGCTCGGCGGTTTTCTCCACCTCATTCTCTGAGAGTTGGAGTTGCAGATGACTCACGTCCTCACCCACCTTCGCCAAACGGTTGCCATTGACTATTTGACCGCCAGCAAACACGGGCTGAACCGCCATCACCGACGCAATGGTGCCGCTTTTCATCATCGATATATTGATAGGGCTAGCCAGCGATGCCAAGGCCTCGGGAGGGAAACTCTGAGCAAGAGCCGCGCCAAGCTCTGGCGAAATCATACTTGATGGGTCCAGGGTCATTTGCATCAAACTCTTGCTGGAGTTGAACATCAGGCCTGTAGCGCTCACTTCAGGAAAATACTTCGTTAACGCCTCCTTGCGCTGAAGCTTAGCAGCCTCAATGTTGTGATGCGCTGTGCGTATCGCGATATTGTTGCGACATGCCGAGTCGCAGATTTGCTCTAAAGTGTAGCAATTTTGAGCGTCCACCACTATAGCAAAGCTCGAAACTACCAGCATCACTAAATAAAATCTCCTCATAATATATAGTTAAAAACTAAAAACTTATTTCGTTGAAACTTTCCAATAAACCACGGGCAACATGGTGACCACCATAATCAGCGAACCTATGCCACCGGCAAAGATGGTGACGCCCACAGGCATCCAGAACGACGACTGAGCGATAATCATGGGCACCACGCCCACTGCTGTGGTCGCTGTGGTAAGGAAGATGGGCACCATGCGACGCTTGCCGGCATCGTAGGCGGCTTGCTTCACCGCGGCATTGTAGGCCTTGCGGTCCACCGTCCAGTCGCCATGCTCCTCCACATATTTCTTTATAAGGTCGATAGCATGTTCAAAGATTAGTATCTCGTTGCGCATTATTATTCCCATGAGAGTAATAACACCCATCACCGAGGTTAAGCCCAATGTGTTGTCCATCAATTTCAGTCCTATCAAAGAGCCTGGAAGCATCAATGCAAGAGCCGCCATGCACACTGTGGTGACACCAAACTTCTTGAAGTTGAACAACAGGAAGAAGAACACTATAATCATGGCAATTCCCACTCCGCCAAAGATTTGAGGAAAGGCATCATTCACATATTCTATCTCTCCGCCCACCTCGGTGCGCACACCTTCGGGAAGCTCTGTCTCGTTCTCCATAATATCAGCAACTTTTCGCTCGACAGGTGAGGCATATACCCCACTTGCAAGCTGTGCCGTCACAGTGAGGCAACGCTCGCCGCCACGGTGCAGGATGCGGGTCTCGCCCCATTTTGGCGACACCTCAGCCACCTGACGCAGCGGAACGGTGGTGTTCTTGCCACTGATAGAGCCATCGAGAATCGACGATGCCGTCGCGACACCTATATCTTTCACATTGGTGTAGTTCAACACCGCATCGTCTTTCACCACAATGGGAACTTCGGTGTTTCCCTCCCAAATCTGCCCCACGCGCAAGTCGCTAGTGGCGGCACTTATCGCCAGTGAGGCGGTACTGCGGCTGATGCCCAACTGCGCCGAGGCAACGGGATCGAGCGTCACGTTGATGTAAGGCGACGGCTCAAAGTAATCGGCATGCACCCATTCCAGCTCGGGCATATCCCGCATGCGTGACATCAGTCGTTCGGCAGCCACGTGCAATGAGTCGATGTCTTCGCCATAGAACCGATATTCCAGCTCGGGCACTTCCAGATAATCGATGCGCTTGAACCGCACGTAGGCTCCTGGGTAATGCTCCGAGAGTTGGGGCTGATATTTATTGATGAGGTCGATGGTCGCCTCCTGCGACTTGGTGTTCACAATGAACTGCGCAAAGTTCTTGCCAGCCATCTGCGGAGCGTAGGCGGTCATAAATCTTGGCGACGAGCAGCCAATGAAACTTGTGACGCATTTCACATCCTTGTCCTGCATCAGCACCTGCCGCACCGAGTCGGCGATAGCACGGCTGTCGTCGAGACTCTTACCTTCGGGCAGGAAAATCTCAACGGCAAACTGGTCGCGGTCGGCGTAGGGGAACATTCTTACCTTCAACGAAGGAATAATTAATGAAGAAATCAAAATTATCACTATGCCGCCAATTATCGTGAGCCACGGATGGCTGAAGGTGAAATCTAGCACGCGGTTATATAACCTCTGAACGCCACGAGTGATGACGTTGCCGTTGGTGCTCACTTTATTGGGCTTGATAATCAGCACCTCGAGGAAAGGTATAACCGTCACTGCCAGCAGCAGCGACACCATGAGATTTATCGCGATAGTCCACGGGAACACGCCAATGGCGTCAAGGAACGCGCCACGCATGGTGAGCAGCAGCGGGAAGAAGATGACACTGATGCATAGTGTGGCAAGCATCATGGGCATGAAATACTGCTTTGCCGAGTCGATGGCGGCACGCTTGGGCTCGTAGCCCTTGCCTAGATATTCTAAATATCCGTCAATCACCACGATAGCGTTGTCAACCACCATTCCCAGCACCACTATCATCGCCGCTAAAGTGACGATGTTTAGCTCCAATCCCGCCATATACATGATAGCCACCGAGATAAATGTGCTTAGTGGCACTGTAATCGCAGCCACTATCGCCGACCTGAACGGGAACAGAATCATCATCACCAGAATGATGACAGCCATCGAAATGAGCAGGTCACGCAAGAAGTCGCTTATATTTGTCCAAAAATGCGTAAAATTTTGCCGCAGGTAGCGGATAGAACAAAATTATCGCCAAATAAAACATCGCATTCTGTCAAGTTTTATTACTTTTGCACATTAAAAATGCGATTAAGCGAGAGCAGCGTCAAGCTTGCTTGAACATTGCCAAGCGTGAGCATTTTATTAAAAAAACAGGAAAAGATGAACCGTAACGAGGAAATAACATTTCAGTCATTAGCCGAAAGGGAGGAAGTGAGAATTGGCTACTCCGACAACGACATGGTGATTGTTGACAGCATTCAGAAGTTTGCCGAAATCAATGCCGCACACATCGCTATGAATGTGATTATGATTTGCACCAACGGCAGGATACAAGCCCGCATGAACGACATGCACCTCTCTTTGACAAAAAACCAGGTGGCGATAGTGCCTCAAAATGTGCTGGTGACCGACATTATGATTAGCCCCGACTTCAACCTGAAAGCCCTGTTCCTCAACAATAGCATTCTTCAAAGCCTGCTGAGGGAGAAGATGGCGATATGGAATGATGTCATGTATATTCACCACCACCATGTCATCACGCTTAACAAAGATTATTTAGAGACTTTCCCTATGTTTTATGACATGCTCAACAGAGCTGTGGAACGCTCTCAAGAGAACCCTTTCGGAACTGAGATTATTCAGTCGATACTTACCACCGGAATTCTCACTTTGTGCGGGGAGATGAAGCTGATGCTGCCTAATGAACATCGCAACGAAGAGACAAAATTGTCGAACTCCCACTTCCAGCGATTTCTCGAGTTGCTGCACAACAGCGATGTGAAATATCGACCCGTAGATTATTATGCCAGCGAATTGTGCATCTCGCCAAAGCACCTCACCTCGATATGCAAGAAAATATCGGGAAAGACTGCCAGCACATGGATAAGGGAGCAAGTGCTCGAAGACATCCGATATTTACTGAAAAACACCGACCTGAGCATCAAGCAAGTGTGCAACCAGGTGGGATTCTCTAACACCTCATTCTTCGGAAAATACGTAAAAGAGCACCTCGGAATGACACCCATGGAATACCGAAACAGCTAGAGCACAATTGAGCTTACAAGCTGACAAGGAACAAGCTGACAAGGGAATGGTTGCTGTCGCAGCAAGAATCGGCTTCGCCTAGAACCTTTAGCTCGACGAGAGCATGAAGCTAAGTCGCACAAAGTGCGGTGGCGTTGGCGAAGCCATCATGCTTGACTCAAATTGAACAAAATTTGGAAAAAAAATTAATCAAAAATGCGATTAAGCGAGACAAATCTTGTGCTTGCACAAAGCACAAAGTCTTGAGAGTGTGAGCATTTTATTCAAAATTTTGGGTAATTTTATTTTATAATTTTGTTGAATTTCCACGCGAAGCGTGTTCAATGAGTTCTCAAGGCAATTCTGTGCTTGTTGTTTCTGGTCGTTTCTAGTCGTTTGACTCAACAACAACCAATTTGCACTAATTTTCACTAAGAATTGTTTGTAATTGTTTGAAAAAAAACACTAAATTTGCAAGAATAAACAATTTCGTTTTAATTCGTGTGATTTTTTCCCTGAGAGAAAAACAGTGAAAATACTAACATTTAAAATATACTGACAATGAAAAGAACTTTACTGTTACTATTGGGAGCGTGGGTGCTCACAGGCTGGGCGCAGCAGGTGACGGTGACATCGAGCACGCCGCTGCTCAGGGGCGTGGAGCCCGCCTTCTACCCCACTCTGAACGCCAGCGGCGACCGCTTGCTCTACAGCGACGCCGACGCTCACGGACTCAAGATGCTCGACTTGAGCACACAAACCATCACCACCATCAGCGACCTCAGCGGTGCGGGCTACGACGCCAAGTGGAGTAACGACGGCGACGTGTATTACATCACCAGCAAGGTTGACGAGCTGAGCCGACTGGTGCTGCGCACCGGTATGCGCTACGACATGGCACGCCACACCAGCGACGTGGTGCTTGAGGCACAGCACGGTGCCGTACACCTCGAAGCGGGCACCAGAGGCATGGCGATGAACGGCGAGAAGCACAATTTCGCCACTGCGCCCAACCGCGGCGTGAGCGTCTATACCACTGGTTCGCAGCTGGTGGTGAACATTGACGGCAAGGAGAACCGCTACACTCCCGTTGAGAGCTACGCCGGATATCTGTGGGCGTCGGTGTCGCCTAAAGGCGACAAGATAGCGTTCTTTGCCGCCGGCAAGGGCATCGTTGTCACCGACCTTCAAGGCAAGGTGCTCGCCCAGCTCGGCAACTACGAGATGCCCTGCTGGTACAACAACGACTACCTCGTTGCCCAGAACGCCAGCGACGACGGCTACCAGTACACCTCGTCGCAGATCCTGCTCCTCAAAGCCGACGGCACCTTCCGCCACGAGCTCACCCCCAAGACGTCGATGACCATGCAGCCCACCTGCGGCGGCGGCAAGATCGCCTACACCACCATCGACGGCAACATCACGTTGATAACAATAGACATTAACTAACTCAAGGTTAGTTGGTGCTTCGCACGATTAGTTGGTGCTCCGCACGATTAGAGATTAGAGTTTTAGTGGACAAAGGACCAAGGACTAAGTACAAAGTACAAAGGACAGAAAATATGAGCTTATGTTCTTATGTCTAAAAATGAAAACAAGAGCATGGTCGTTTCTAGTCGT
Organism: uncultured Prevotellaceae bacterium; assembly: GCA_937916085.1. Classification (GTDB taxonomy): domain Bacteria; phylum Bacteroidota; class Bacteroidia; order Bacteroidales; family Muribaculaceae; genus Sodaliphilus. The sequence goes on from CALGGO010000014.1 coordinate 30,114, forward strand.
TTGACTCCACAATAACCACTAATTTTTCATTATTAATTGTTTTTTAATTGTTTGCAATTGTTTGACAAAAATATGAAAAAGATATTATTTCCAATAGCATTGATTATGGTCGTTGCAGTTTTTGCAACCGCCAACCGAAACTATATGCCCCATGTATATATCAACCCTGGTCACGGGGGGCATGAGAGTGACGACCGCAACGTGGTGGTATATCCCTTTGCCGCTGGCGACACCTCGGGATTCTGGGAGTCGAACTCCAACCTCAAGAAAGGTTTTGCCCTCAACAGCTGCCTGCGAGCCAAAGGCTACACCACAAGCATGTCGCGAGTGACAAATGACGCCAACAGCGACCTCGCACTCTCGACCATCGTGGCACTGTGCAACAGCAGCGGTGCCGACATCTTCTACGCCATCCACAGCAACGCCACTGGCGTGCCGGCGCGGCGCAACCACATCTTGGGTCTCTACCGAGGTTACACTGGTTCGCCAGTAATAGCCAACAGCGACGTGCTTGCCAGCACCCTCATGGAGCGACTGCAACAGAACCAGGCGGCGGTGTGGACCAGTAGCTACCAGATTGCCGGCGACTTCACCTTCTACCCCGACTGGAACAACCAGGGACTCGGCGTGCTGCGCGGCAACAACGCCGTGTCGATGCTCAGCGAGGGGTCTTTCCACGACTATATCCCTGAGACTTACCGCCTCCTCAACGATAACTACTGCTGGATGGAAGGCTGGAATTTCTCGCTCGGCGCCGATGACTACTTCGGCTACAGCTTCTTTGACAAAGGCTGTGTGGCTGGCAACATCCGCGACAACCGCATGCCACGCGTGCTCAACGACTTCATCATGTTTGGCGACGACAACCGCGAACCAGTGTGCAACGCCACCGTCATCCTCCTCGACATGGACGACACCCCCCTCGACACCTGCTACACCGACGACCTCTACAACGGCATCTACGCATTCAAGATGCTCGACCCGGGGAACTACAAGATTAAGGTGGAGCAAGAGCACTATTTCTCTCAAACCAAGCAAGTGACCATTCAAGCCAACCACTCGAGCTACTGCAACTTCGACCTCGCGCGAGTGCGCGAGACACCGCCCGAGATCATCAATTACTCGCCGGTATGGAACGAGGGCGACGCGCCTCTCAAAGCCAACACCCCCGTGATTTTTGAGTTCAACTGGGACATGAACACCGCTGTCACCGAGAATGCCTTCCACATCGAACCCGCTGTAGAGGGCCACTTCCGCTGGGAAGACAGCAACTACCGCATGGTGTTTGAGCCCAACGATGCCTACGACATCAACACCCTCTACACCGTCACCCTCGACACCACAGCCGAGCACGGCGGCGGCATGAGACTCCAAGAGCCTTTTACGCTCCAGTTCATGACCACTTACCGCAAATATCTTGAGGTACTAGACATCTTCCCGCATGAGGGCGACCCAGTGCATTACAAGGCTGCCACCATTGAGCTGCGCACCGACTCGATGCTCAACAATAGCTACTACTACGACAAGATACTCCTCACCGACAAGGACGGCAATCTCCTGACTTATAACCGCCGCAACACTAAGACAGGCAAGAACACCGACCCATTCGGCTTCATACGCATCCCTGTTGCCTCAACTATGGTTCCTGGCGAGGAATACACCCTCACCATCTTGAGTGAGATGAGCGACACCGCAGGGATCCACCTGCCCGAGACAATCGTGCACAAGTTCACCGCTGTAGATGCCGGCGAGGAGAAACCCGACGCAACAGTGATTGAAGGCTTTGAGGATGCAAGTACATTCTCGGTGGAAGATGTCTCGGTTAACACCGATGTTGCTTTGAGTGCATCTACCGACCGCCTCTTTGGCAGCAAGTCGTTGCAAATCAAGATTAACGACCCATTGTCACTGAAATCAGGCATCTACAGCACATCGTTTGATGATGTCATAGTAAATGGAGATGAAGAGCTTTCTCTGCATGTGAATGGCGACATGAGTAACTTATATCTCAGATTGCACCTCAGGAGTACCGATGAGAGCCAAGATAACGTTTTCATCGATTTCGGCAAAATCGACTTCCACGGATGGCGATACATCACAGGAAAGGGAAATCTTAACCCCAACAAAACTTACAAAATAGTGATGATAGAAACCGATAGCGATGAGGATGACCCAATCAACAGTGCCACCATCAAGCTCGACAATCTGCTCAAGAGCCCGAAATCGTGGATATATGGTGACGTGAACGGCGACGGAGAGGTCACAGCAGCCGACATTACTGAGCTATACAACTTCTTGCTTAACAACGACAGCAGCAAAATCGTCAATGGCGACCTCAACGGCGACGGAGAAATCACAGCAGCCGATGTCACCGCAGTTTACAGCCTCTTGCTCGGGAGCTACAGCGCAGCTCCAGCCTCTCAGCCAGCTTCAGAGTGCGCTCCCAAGAGCAATGTGAAAGTAGGTCCCGTGCCTTCAAGCGACTACATTATGGCGAGCGCCCCAGGCTACATCCAGGGCGTGGAGCTTTACGACATGAGCGGCAACTTGGTGGCACGCAACGGCGGCAACTACATGAATGTGGAGAGTGTCAAAGATGGTCCTTATATATTAAAGGTATATACCGGCACCGACGTGTCAAGCCACCACGTCGCAGTGAAGCACTAAAACATTTTGCAAATAAGCTAACGAGCGAACAAGCTGACAAGGCAATGCGCTTTGCGCAGGTTAGAAGTTAGAGTTAGAGTGCGCAGCAACTTAACACTTGAAACCTAACACTTAACACTTTATATCACTTGTCTCGTTCGCTCGTCAGCTCGTCAGCTCGTTCGCTCGTCAGCTCGTCAGCTCGTTCGCTCGTCAGCTCGTTCGCTCGTCAGCTCGTCAGCTAAATAAGAATTGTTTGACAATTCGTGCTCATCAATGATTTTTTTTCTTACCTTTGCCCTGCTAAATCACACTATCATCAAAAAATTTAGTTCTACAAACTATCTCCTAAAATGACTAAATGGCATCATTACAGTGGATTGACCGAGGCTCAAGTGCTTGAGAGCCGAAGGAAACATGGTGCAAATGTTTTCACACCCCAAAAAAAATCCACTCTTTGGGATAACCTTAAAGAGGCCAGCACCCATTGGATCTCGCTATGTACGATTGCGTTTGCCATTTGCTGCTCAGTTGTGGCCTTATATTTTGAAGGTATTTCTAATTACTTCTGGGCTATACCTGTACTTGCGCTGATTTCTACCGTTCTGATTATTTTTGTGGGATTCTTTGGAGGTTTTAAAGACGCCCTTTTTAGAATCCTTATCGCGGCTTTCGTTTTTTCGTTGGGAATATCCATTTATGAACATGTGTGGTGCAGAGCTTCCTATACGGTTTTCTTTGAACCTATAGGAATTATTGTCGCACTGCTGCTGGCAACAGGAGTAGCGTTCTTCCTTGAACGCAGAAACGAGAAAACGTTCCAAGCACTTAACGAGGTCAACGACGACACGCTGGTGAAAGTGGTGAGGAACAACAATGTGAGCCAAGTGCCACGCCGTGACATCGTGGTGGGCGACATCGTCATTCTTGAGACAGGAGAGGAAGTCCCCGCCGACTGCGAGCTTCTGGAATCGCTCAATCTGCTTGTCAACGAATCGTCTCTAACCGGCGAGCTGCAGGCCATCAAAACGACCAATGAAGAAGACTATGAAAAAGATGCCACCTATCCCTCTAACCACATCTTGAAAGGGACTATAATCCTTGAAGGATATTGCACGGCAAAGGTCTTTAACGTAGGCGACAAAACCGAAAGCGGCAAAGTGTTTGAGGCGGCACAGGTCGATGAAGGAGCTCCCACACCACTGAGCAAGAAACTCGACAAACTGGCTAAACTGATAACCAAAGCAAGTTACATTATTGCAGCACTCATCATAGTTGGACGACTAATCACTTACTTTATCAGCCTCCACCACAGTATCGACTGGCTTGATTTCACGTCCTACCTTCTCAACACCATCATGATAGCCGTCACGCTTATTGTGGTGGCGGTTCCCGAGGGCCTGCCTATGAGCGTCACGTTAAGCCTGGCACTGAGCATGCGCAAACTGATGAGGGAGAACACCCTTCCACGCACAATTCATTCTTGCGAGACGATGGGCGCGACGTCGGTTATATGCACCGACAAGACGGGCACACTCACTCAGAACCAGATGCAGGTTGCCGACGAGAAGCTCGAAGACATAAAACCCGAGCTCATTGAAGAGATGATTGCCGTCAACTCCACTGCCAATCTCGACTTCTCAAATCCTTCGGCGATTAAAGCCATAGGAAACCCTACTGAAGGCGCCATGCTGCTATGGCTCAATGCCCGAGGCATCAACTACCTGCCTATCAGAGAACGAGCAGAAGTGATAGACCGCCTTCCCTTCTCCACCGAGAACAAATACATGGCAACGATAGCCAATTCCAGGGTGCTCGCCAAGCGCGTACTCTATGTGAAAGGCGCTCCCGAGATAATCCTCGCTTTCTCTGATCTCACCGATGAGCACAAGAAGAAATATGAGCAGCAACTGATTGACTATCAAAACAAGGCAATGCGCACTCTGGCGCTGGCATACCTCGAACTCGACGAAAACGATAACGTCTTTAACAATGGCAAATTAAAAGGCGTGAAATTGAAATTTGCTGGCGTTTTCGCCATCTCCGACCCTGTGCGCCCCGACGTGCCGGCATCTATCAAAGAGTGCATCGACGCAGGAATTCAAGTGAAGATTGTCACCGGCGACACCCCAGGCACTGCCAAGGAGATTGGGCGGCAGATTAGATTGTGGACCAACGAGGATGACGACAGCAACATACTAACAGGCTCCGACTTTGCAGCAATGAGCGACGAAGACCTAGCCAGTCGCCTTCAAGGTGCGAAAATCGTGGCACGCGCCAAACCTAACGACAAAGAGCGACTTGTCAAGCTCCTCAAGAAACAAGGGCACGTGGTTGCGGTGACTGGCGACGGCACCAACGATGCGCCAGCACTTAACGCTGCCGACGTGGGGCTCTCGATGGGCGACGGCACAGCAGTCGCCAAGGAAGCCAGCGACATGACCATTCAAGACAACTCGTTCAGCACCATAGCTTCGGCGGTAATGTGGGGACGTTCACTTTATAAGAACATCCAACGCTTTATCATGTTCCAAATGACAATAAACGTCGTGGCTTGCCTTATCGTTCTTGTCGGGGCTTTTATTGGCACACAATCGCCGCTCACAGTAACACAAATGCTTTGGGTGAACTTGATAATGGACACCTTCGCTGCCATCGCACTGGCGTCTCTGCCACCCAGCCACAAGGTCATGCAAGAGCAGCCACGCAAGCACACCGACTCCATTATCAACAAATACATGAATTGGAACATAATAGGAGTGGGAGGGCTTTTCACTGTCTTCCTGCTGGGCATTCTGCTTGTCATGCAGCACTCCGATGTCGGGTCTATCTACGACCTGATCTACTTCAATTATGGAGATTATGATGGCCTTAGCACCAAAGAGTTAAGCATGTTCTTCACCATCTTTGTGATGATGCAGTTCTGGAACATGTTCAACGCTAAGGCGTTCATGACTGGTAAATCGGCTTTTGCTAACATTAAGGACAGCAGAGGGTTCATGCTCATCGCATTGGTAATCTTCTTTGGACAAATCCTCATTGTGGAGTTCGGCGGAAAAATGTTTAATGTCACTCACCTTAATTTTACCGATTGGGTGATTATCGTTGCCGCAACTTCGATAATTCTCTGGGTGGGCGAGACAATCAGACTTCTACAGCGAAAATAACAAGTAAATGCGCTTTGCGCAGTTAGCCGTTTCACTAGTTTGCCGCTCAGCAAGCTGAGCTAGTTTATGAGTCTAGGAGTCCAAACTAGCAAAGCGATAAACTAGCAAGCGCAACTTGCGACAGACTAGCGAGCAACGCGAGCGGCAAACTCACTGAAAACTGACAACTATTAAAATGCCTTAACACTTCGACTGTGCAATAGTTAATAACTGTGTCTTTTAGTTAAACATTCTTTATTTAATATTTATTAGAATAATCTTTTATAATTTTGCAGCCGAAATTATTTATTTACATAGAAGCTAACAAGCTGACAAGGAACAAGCTGACAAGGCAATGGTAGTTGTCGCAACATTACACTTGTCTCGTTCGCTCGTCTGCTCGTCAGCTCGTTAGCTAAAAACAAACTATAAATGGCTGCAAGTCAATTTGCTAAAGTAATTGCCGAGAGTTCGTCAACACGCTCCGAGTGGAGCTTGGTTGACGGCAACAATGTGGTGGCACACGCAGTGATCTCAGGTATCAACCCTTATTTCTTGACACGCAGGGAAATAAGCCACATCATCCGCCTTGAATTGCCCCGCGAGTTCTTCAAGCGACGCTGGGACAAAGTTTATTTCTATGGCGCGGGATGCTCCAACCCCGAGCGCAACAAGATTGTGGAACTCTCGCTCGTGGCGCAGTTCAAGACTCCGGTCGTTGTAGAGAGCGACCTCGTGGGGGCCGCACACGGACTGCTGCAAAACGAGGCTGGCCTGGCGTGCATCCTCGGCAACGGCTCAAACTCGTGCTTCTACGATGGCGAGCGCATCACCAAGAGCGTCACCTCTGGCGGCTTCATCCTCGGCGATGAGGGCAGCGGCTCGGCGATGGGACGCATCTTCCTGAGCGACGTGCTCAAAAACTTGGCTCCCAAAGAACTGATTGAAGAGTTCTATGCCGTGAACAAAATCACAAAAGCCAATATTATGGATGCCGTCTATAACAACCCTCACGCCAACAACAACCTGCACAACTACTCCTTCTTCCTTGCCGACCACCTCGACAACGAGTATTGCCACGAGCTCGTCACACGCGAGATAAAGCGGTTCTTCGACCGAAACATCTGCCAGTACGACTACAAAGACTACCCCGTGTGCTTCGTGGGCTCTGTAGCCACACGCTACAGCGAGATACTCCTGCAAGTGGCCTACAGCTACAACGTAAACGTCAAGAAAATAGTCAGCGAGTCAATGCCAGGACTCGTGGTCTATCACTCAGTAGGAAGAAAAACAGAGTGAAATATCAAACAAGCTGACAAGCTCACAAGCTGACACTTTTTCCTCAAACAAAGACACAGTTATATCAAACAACATTCACAACTTTCCAACGACTTGAACAACAAAAAATTATTGTTGTGCTTGTTGTTAACTTGTTGTTTTTGTTGTTTTTTATAACGGTGTCCTTGTTTGGGAGGGGGGCTGTCGGCGTGTGAGCTTCTTTAATCGTTGATTATTGTGTAAATTATCCTAAAAATCTGTTTATAATCTATAAATAAAACGCCTTTAAGAAAAATGCACACTTTTTTTGTTTTTTATTCCGAAAGTTTGTTGTATTTTTGTAATCTAAATTAGTGGAGCATCTTATCGAAGATCGTGGATCGGGGATCGGGGAACTGACAACTGAGAACTGATAACTCTAAACTACGCAAAGCGCAGCTAGCTAGCGCGAAGCGCAGCAAACTAGTGAAACGGCAAACTAGCGAGCAAAGCGAGCGGCAAACTAGTGAAACGGCTAACTGCGCAAAGCGCAAACATCTATAACTATGGCATTTAACAGAAAAACATCAATTTTTATTGTGGTTACTGTCATGCTAATATTGTCATCCTTGACGATGCGTGGCCAGGCATTAACCGAGGACGAGACAAGTAAAGTTCAGCAAATCATCACTTCCACCCTGCCCGAGCACATGGGAATAGGGCAACTAAAAGTGAAATCAATTGACATAGCCAATGACTCAGTGAAAATTGACCTGAGCGAGAACTTTGGCGACGTGCCCTTCACCCAGGAGAGCATCAAGCAGCTCAAAGACGACATCTCGCAGGTCCTCTCAGAGCAGTACCGCAACCACAAGGTGGCGATCAGCATCGCCGGCAACGACATCGAGAACTATTTCTCCGAGTTCGAGAACTCCTATAAGCGCAAGCACAACGCCTTCGTCACCCCTGTGGATGAGAGCCGCCACTATAAGAAAGGCCTGAGCGGAAACATCGTGGCGGTGTGGCCCAGCCACGGCTGGTATTTCGAGCCTTACCTCAACCGCTGGGAGTGGCAGCGCGCACGCATGTTCCAGACCGTGGAGGACATGTACACCCACAGCTATATGATACCGTTCATCATGCCCATGCTTGAGAATGCGGGGGCATACGTGTGGGACGCCCGCGAGCGCGACACCCACAACTTCGGAGCAGTGGTAGATAACGACGGCGGCAACGCACAAAGCGGATATCACGAGACCAATGGCGGCAAGAAATGGAAAAACGGCGATGGCAGCGGCTTCGCCTACCTCCGTGACCAGTACAAAGACTTCGAGAACCCCTTCGAGGAAGGCACCTACCGCATGATAGAAGCCGAGAAAGACAAGAAGAAGGAAGCGACCGCATCATGGGACGTGGAAATGCCCGAGGCTGGCACTTTTGCCATCTATGTGAGCTACAAGTCACTGCCCAATAGCGCACACGACGCCACCTACACCATTAACTCACAGGAAGGCAGCCACCAGTTCAAGGTTGACCAGAGCATGGCAGGAGGAGTATGGGTATATCTTGGTTCATTCGAGCTCGCAAAGGGCATGAACAAGAACGTGGTGACGCTGAGCAACCTCAGCAGCGACAAAAAGGCGGTCATCACAGCCGACGCCATCAAGGTGGGCGGCGGCAAGGGCAATATCGTGCGACGTGTGGCGCTACCCACCCCCGAGAACCGTGCCATCGCCGAGAAGAACGACGACATGAAATACTTGGGCAAGGAAGGCATCGACTACCAGTATGTGGGCAGCGGTGAGCACCCCTGGTTCCACCTGGGCTCGCGCTACTTCCTGCAATGGTCGGGATTTCCACACAAGGTGTATTCCACCAGCGACGGCATCAACGACTATGTTGACGACTACCGCAGCCGTGGCGAGTGGGTCAACTGGCTCGCCGGAGGCAGCGACGTGTTGCCAGGCAAGCCAGGTCTCAAAGTGCCTGTGGATGTGTCGTTTTGCCTGCACACCGACGCTGGCACCACCAAAAACGACGACATCATAGGCACTCTGCTCATCTACTGCACCACCAAGAACGGAAAGCAGTTCGGAAAATATGAGAACGGCACACCACGCGAACTCTCGCGACAGTTTGCCAACATTGTCTCTACTGAGGTCGTTAACGACATACGCGCCAAGTACGAACCCAACTGGACCCGACGAGGCATGTGGGACAAGAGCTACTACGAGGCACGCGTGCCCGAGGTGCCAGCTCTGCTCATGGAGCTGCTGTCGCACCAGAACTTCGCCGACATGAAATATGGCCTCGACCCGCAGTTCCGTTTCGACGTGAGCCGCGCCATCTACAAGGGCATCGCCAAGTTCATCGCCAAGCGCGACCACCGCGAATGCGTCATCCAGCCACTGCCCGTCAGCGCCTTTGCCATCAACAAGGTGAGCGAGTCGCTCTACATGCTGAACTGGGAGCCAACTCCCGACCCCTTGTGCGCCAGTGCGGTAGCTAAGAAATATATCGTCCTGGAACAAGTGGGCGACGGCGGATTTAAAGAGATTGAAATCGTTGACGAGCCACACTATTCGGTCCACATCACCGACAACGAGATTCACAGCTACAAAATCATTGCTATGAACGAGGGCGGACGCAGCTTCCCGAGCGAGACACTGTCGCTGGGGGCCGCCAAGAACAGCAAAGGCACAGTGATGGTGGTTAACGACTTCACACGCATCAGCGGCCCCGACTGGTTCGAGAGCGGCAACATGGCTGGCTTCTACGACAACAAAGACCACGGCGTGCCTTACATGGAGCAAATCAACTTCCTCGGCTCGCAGTTTGAGTTCCGACGCAACCTGCCCTGGCGCGACGACGACGCACCAGGCTTCGGCGCTTGCCGCAGCAACCACGAGACAGAGAATATTGCCGGCAACACCTTCAACTATCCCACTCTGCATGGTAAAGCCATCATGCAAGCGGGCTACTCCTTTGTCTCAACAAGTGCTAAGGCAGTGGAGAATGGAGAGATTAACCCTACTGACTACTGCGCCCTCGACATCATAATGGGCAAGCAGAAGGAGATTCCCACAGGACGTGGAGCAATGCCCTCGCGCTACAAAGCTCTCACCAGCGGACTGATGAGCGCCATCACTTCTTACACCCGCAACGGCGGCAATGTGCTGATGACAGGTGCCTACGTGGGAAGCGACATCTGGGACAAAGACAGCCCAGCGCAAAACGAGATGAACTTCGCCAAGAACGTGATGGGCTACACCTGGGTAGATGGTCGCGCCACTCTCCTCGGCGAGGTCTATAGCGTACCCAGCACCCTCAAGATGAGCGACGGCATGGGACGACTCTCGTTCTATAACACCCTCAACAGCGACTTCTATGCCGTGGAGTCGCCCGACGCTATCAAGGCGAGCGACGACTGCGGCGCTACCATTCTGCGCTACAGCGAGAACAACATCCCCGCCGGCATCGCCTCAAGCCGATATGGCTACAAGACTGTCGTTGTTGGTTTCCCCTTCGAGACCATCAAGAGCGAAGCCGAGCGCAACACATTCATGAGCCGAGTGCTCAACTTCTTTGAGAATAAATAACACTAAAACATAAAAGACATGACAAAAATCAATTGCTTTATTCCTTTTGCCAACGCCGAGCAGGCACAGGCTACTGTCGATGGACTGAAAGCCAGCCCATTAGTGAACAAAATCTATTTGCTCGTGGGCGAGGAGGCTCAAGGCTCAATCGACGGATGCGAGATGCTAAAGGTGAACAACCTCACCTCTACTGCCACAATCAAGGCTATCGCCGAGCGTAGTGATGCATGCGTAACTTTGCTTTACACAAAGTATGTGACGTTGAAGTTCGCGCCTTACGCTATTGAGCGCTTCGTGAAAGTTCTTGCCGACACACAGAGCGGCATGGTTTATGCCGACCACTATAACGTGACTGACAAGGGCGCAGTTAAGGCTCCAGTAATCGACTATCAGATTGGCTCGCTGCGCGACGACTTCGACTTTGGTTCAGTGCTCGTGTTCTGCGCCGACTGCTTCAAGAAAGCTGCCGCTGCCATGAAGGCGACCTACGAGTTTGCCGGCCTCTATGACCTGCGCCTCAAACTCTCGCAATACAACCTTCTAACCCACATCAACGAATATCTCTACAGCGACGTGGAGCTTGACACCCGCAAGAGCGGCGAGAAGATTTTCGACTACGTTGACCCACGCAACCGCGGCCGCCAAATCGAGATGGAAGCAGCATGCACCGAGCATCTCAAAGAAATTGACGGCTATCTGCCACCAGTTAAGGTGATTGACGGCAAGGAAGTGCCCAACTTCAAGCACATCGAGTTTGACCACGACAAGTTTGAGGTGGAGGCCACAGTGATGATTCCTGTGCGCAACCGCATCCGCACCATCCGCGACGCCATCGACAGCGTCCTTTGTCAAAAGACAAACTTCAAGTTCAACCTCATGGTGGTTGACAATTTCTCGACCGACGGCACACGCGAGGCTATTGCCGAATATAACGACCCACGCCTCATCCACATCATCGCCGACTATTACGACATGGGCATCGGCGGCTACTGGAACCTCGCAGCTCACCACTCTAAGGCTGGCAAGTTCATCGTTCAGCTCGACAGCGACGACATGTACAAAGACGAGAACACGCTGCAAACTATGGTAAACGCCTTCTACGAGCAGAACGTGGCAATGGTGGTAGGCACCTACCTGATGACCGACATCCACTGCAACCCCATTCCTCCTGGCGTAATCGACCACAAGGAGTGGACTCCCGAGAACGGCCGCAACAACGCTCTGCGCATCAACGGTCTCGGCGCGCCACGCGCTTTCTACACTCCAGTGCTCCGCGAGGTGATGCTTCCTAACGTGAGCTACGGCGAGGACTACGCTCTGGGGCTTAACATCTCGCGAACCTACCAGATTGGTCGAGTCTATGAGCCAGTGTACCTGTGCCGCCGTTGGGACGACAACAGCGACGCCAACGTCGATGTGGTTAAGATGAACAACAATAACCTCTACAAAGACCGCATGCGCACTTGGGAACTCATGGCACGCATCGCGATGAACAAGAAGAGCTGCTGCTGTTGTTGCAAATAAACACCTATTTATGAGTCTAATCTTTGAAATAGAAGCACTCTACTCTCGCCAACTGAAAGTTTGGGGGCTGGCAAGGGAAAACTATGACGCACTATCTCACATGAACATCAAAAAGTTCAACTACAATGGTCGTGAGATAGTAGTACAGTTTAACCCTTGCCGCTACAACTCGGCAGCCGCAAAAGTTGACTCATTGTCGCTTAGCAAGCGAGAGTGCTTTCTCTGCTCTGAGCACCAACCTATCGAACAAGAAACAATCTTGTGGCAAGACTCATATAAGATTCAAATTAACCCTTACCCAATCTTCAATAGGCACCTCACACTGAGTTCTATCAAGCATCAACCTCAGGCTATTGAGCCCTTCATTGACGACATGATGCAGATGGCGGCAAAACTGCCAGGTTATGTGCTTCTCTATAATGGACCTCAATGTGGGGCTTCGGCTCCCGACCACCTGCATTTTCAAGCAGTTCCATTTGATGAATTGCCTCTATGCCGAGAAGCTATCCATGACGATTGTGACCTGAGCGTTTATTTCCCTTTCTTTTATATTATCAGGAAAAAAGCTACCGAAGCAAAACACTGGTTCCATGTCTTTGAAGAGGGCTTGCAAGAAATAAGCGAGGGAAACAGCGAACATCCACAAAATGTGCTATGCTGGAAAACCAAGAAAGAATGGCATATCATCATAATTCCACGCTCTAAGCATCGACCTGATTGCTATGGAGAAGGTGAAGACCAATTTCTATTGAGTCCAGCATCTGTTGAAATGACAGGAATATGGCCCATCGCAAGGGAGATTGACTTCAATCGCATTACACCCTCATTGCTTCAATCTGTCAGTGAAGAAGTAACTATAAGCGAAGACGATAAAGAATATATATTAGACTATTTTATAAATAACGTATAATAATATGGCACAAGTTCCGCAAGTGAGAGTAGGCATCATGACTGAGCCTATGATAGAGTTTGAACTCAACGGCGACTATCTTGTCAATGGCGAGAAGGTGACCGGCAATCAACTGGCGCAATGCGTCGATGGCATGGTAGAATGGAACGGCAAGCGATACCACGACTTGCTTTTTGAGCCTATCAACGTTGATAGCGACTCGTTCACGCTCGAGAATGTGACTATCGGGGTCAGCTTCCACTGGAAACGCAAGGAAAACCAGACTTTCCGTGGCGCACTGCACCTCATTGTCGAGAATGATGGCATTACCACCATCAACATCCTCTCGGTGGAGGAATACCTGCTGAGCGTGATTTCAAGCGAGATGAGCGCCACAGCTTCGCTCGAACTGCTCAAGGCTCACGCTGTAATTTCCCGCAGCTGGCTGTTGGCACAAATTCACAAAGACAGCGTTGCCACAGCTGCCGAGCCTGGTCTGCATCAAGAATTTGCAGCAAGCAGCGACGATGAGGAGATAAAATGGTGGGACCGTGACGACCACGTGAATTTCGACGTGTGCGCCGACGACCACTGCCAGCGATATCAGGGCATCACACGTGCCTCAACCGAGACCGTGAGGCAAGCCATCGAAGCTACCTGGGGACAGGTGCTGATGTATGGCGGCGAACTCTGCGACGCGCGATTCTCCAAGTCGTGCGGCGGCGTGTATGAGCAGTTTGAAAACTGCTGGCAAGATGATCACCACCCCTATCTGGTGGCTCGCCGTGACGATGACGACGAGATGAACTTCCCCGACCTTACACGTGAGGACAATGCCGCCGACTGGATACTCTCGTCACCGCATGCACACTGCAACACCACCGACAAGGAAATCCTCTCACAGGTGCTTAACGACTACGACCAAGAGACTACCGACTTCTACCGCTGGCGGGTGGAATACACTCAAGAGGAGCTAAGCAAGCTCATCAAGGAGCGCACCGGCGACGATTACGGACGCATCATCGACCTTGAGCCAGTGGCACGCGGCACAAGCGGACGCCTTTATAAACTCCGCATCGTGGGCGAGAGGATGACCAAGACCATTGGCAAAGAGTTGTCTATACGCTACGCCCTCTCGCCGTCGTGTCTCTACAGCTCGGCGTTCATCGTGGAGAAGATTGAAGAAGGCAACGATGAGTTCCCCGAGAAATTTATCTTGCGAGGGGCTGGATGGGGACACGGAGTAGGCCTTTGCCAAATAGGTGCCGCAGTAATGGGCGCAAAAGGCTACAACTACCAGCAAATCCTCCTCCACTACTTCATCGACGCACAAATAAAAACGATATACTAATCACGCCACTAACTAAAACTATATAGCAATGAACGCATTAACTAAATTCAAACAATCGCCCTGGGCTTGGGTTTCTACACTCTATTTCATTGAAGGCATCCCATATTTCCTTGTAAATGAAATCTCAGTGATTCTTTTCAAGAAAATGGGTGTGCCTAATGGGCAAATGGCATTATTCACCAGCCTTATATATCTCCCCTGGGTAATAAAGCCTTTGTGGAGTCCGTTTGTTGACATCATCAAGAAAAAACGATGGTGGATTGTCATGATGCAAGCTCTCATGGCAGTGACTCTCATATTGCTCACTGTAACACTGCCGTCTCCTGGCGAGGAAATGATTAAAGCGGGAACTACACCAATGAGTATGTTTACCGTAACACTGATTTTCTTCGTTATCACAGCATTTGCCTCTGCAACTCACGACATCGCAGCCGACGGATTCTATATGTTGGCTTTGACTCAGAAAAACCAGTCGGCATTCGTGGGAGTACGCTCCACGTTCTATCGCCTTGCCAACATCTTCGGTAATGGCGTGCTGGTGTGGATTGCCGGTTATCTAGAGACCAAAACCTCAATCCCCGCCGCTTGGAAGATTACTATGGGAATTGCATCGGCTATCCTATGCTTATTCTACATCTACCATCTGTTCTTCATTCCTCGTCCCGACAGCGACAAGTCCTCGCTAGAAGGGGAGTTCAAAAACAACAGTTCGAAAGTAATGGCGGAGTTTGGACGAACTGTCGTGACATATTTTAAAAAGCCTGGCGTGTGGATTGCCATCATCTTCATGCTGCTTTATCGATTGCCCGAAGCGTTCCTGCTCAAGATGTGCAAGCCTTTCATGCTCGACCCAACCGACAAGGGAGGTCTGGCAATGACCACACAAGATGTGGGACTTGCCTATGGCACAATTGGTGTGGCAGCATTGCTGGCAGGTGGCATTCTTGGAGGTATCTTTTCATCAAAAGTGGGTTTGAAGAAAGCCATCTGGCTCATGGCAGCATGTATGACATTGCCATGCTTAACCTTTGTCTATCTCTCGATGGCTCAACCCACCAACTTCTTTATCATCAGCACTTGTATCGTGATTGAGCAGTTTGGTTACGGATTCGGATTTACCGCCTATATGCTCTACATGATGTTCTTCTCTGAAGGCGAGTTCAAAACATCTCACTACGCCATCTGCACGGCATTCATGTCGCTCAGCATGATGATTCCTGGCATGTTTGCTGGCTTCTTGCAGGAATCGATGGGTTACTCGGCATTCTTCTGGATGGCATTTGCTTGCAGCATCGCCACAATCGCAGTAACCTTCCTCGCCGACCGCAAAATCGACCCCGACTACGGACTCAAGTAATTATTTACTGTAGATTATTTCAATTACAAATTGAAAACTCTTAACTCAAAATTAAAATATGAGTGACATAATTAAATATGAGTCCGTTAGCGACAAAATAATCAAACTGCATGGTGAAGATGTAATCCTTGACTTTGCTGTCGCAGAACTTTATGGTGTTGAAACCAGAGAAATTAATCAAGCAGTAAAAAACAATCCTTTAAAATTTCCAAAAGGATATGTTTTAAGCATTGATAATAAAGAATTTGCAATTTTGCGGTCAAAATTTTTGATCGCAAACAACCCCAAAAGTCGCACTTTACCAAAAGCCTTCACCGAAAAAGGCCTATACATGCTTGCCACTATTCTGAAAGGGGAAAAGGCAGTTCAAACCACTATCGCAATCATTGAAGCTTTTGCCAAACTCCGAGAATTGTCGCGCACAATCAACGAGATGTCAAATAATCCTGATGAGTTCAAATAAAAATCCCTTATGCAAAAGAGCGGTGAAATTATCGAAGACTTGTTTGGCAAAGATATGGAAACCAGTGATACAGAGACAGAGATTGAATTGAATTTTGCAGTATTGAAACTGAAACACACGATTAAACGCAAAAACAAAAAACAATAACACAATGAAACGACACATTATATTAATAGCTCTGGCGCTGGTGGCGTTTATGGCCAGCGCAGTGGTGAAACCGGGCATCGAGGTGCTGCGCGATGGCGGCTTTAAGGAGCTGCAAGGCAAGCGCGTGGGACTGGTTACCAATCCCAGCGGTATCGACAACAACCTTAAATCAACCGTCGATATTCTCAACGAGGCACCTGGCGTGAAATTGGTGGCGCTGTTCGGTCCCGAGCATGGCGTGCGGGGCAATGCCCATGCCGGCGATGCCGTTGGCGACGCAATTGATCCCGCTACTGGTGTGAAGATGTACTCCCTCTTTGGCAAGACCCACGAGCCCACCGCCGAGATGCTGCGCGACATCGACGTGCTGATCTATGACATCCAGGACATTGGCTGCCGCAGCTACACGTTCTACGCCACAATGGGAGTGTGCATGGAGGCGTGCGCCAAACATAATAAGGAGTTTATGGTCCTTGACCGTCCCAATCCACTTGGTGGCAACAAAGTGGAGGGCAACCTCGTGGAAGACGGATATTTCTCCTTTGTGAGCAAATATGCCATCCCTTACCTCTATGGCTTGACTCCCGGCGAACTAGCCCAATACCTCAACGAAGAAGGCATCATCGCCAAAGGCTCTAAAACCGGCAAGAAGTGCAAGCTCACCGTCATCCCCATGGAAGGTTGGACTCGCGACATGAAGTTCCGCGACACCGGCATGCCCTGGGTGTTGCCATCGCCACAGATTCCCGCACCCGAGAACGCGTTTTTCTATCCCGTGAGCGGCATCCTGGGCGAGCTCTACATCTTCAACACCGGCATTGGCTACACCTTGCCGTTTGAGTGCTTCGCCGCCTCGTGGATTGACGCCGAGGCCCTTGCCAAGAACATGAACGCCCTCAACCTGCCGGGAATGCACTTCCGCCCCATCAACTACAAACCGTTCTTCGCCCTAAGCGTGGCGGTTGACAAGTCGTTGCAAGAGGTTCACGGAGTGCAGATTTACATCACCGACCTCGACAAGGCCAATCTCGTGCTAACTCAGTTCTACTTCCTGCAAGTTATCCACGAGATGTACCCCGAGCAACAGCTCTTTGAGCAGAACCCCAAGCGCTACGCCATGTTCGACAAGGTGTGCGGCACTAAGGAGATACGTGAGCGTTTCTGCCGTCGCTACAAAGTGGAAGACATCATCGACTACTTCAACAAAGACAACGAGACGTTCAAAGCCAAGTCCTCAAAATATTACCTCTATCACTAATCTAGAATTTCTAGACATTCTAGTAAAAGATGGATACTAAACATCAACAATATCTCAAGCGCATCAGGGATTTCATACCTAAAGACCGCATCTACACCGACGACCTGCACTGCCTGGCGTGGGGCACCGATGCTGGCTTTTACCGCAACATCCCGCAAGTGGTGGTACGCTCAAAGAATGAGCAGGAAGTGTCGCAACTTCTTGCCATCGCCAACGAGATGCAGCTGCCGGTGACCTTCCGTGCTGCGGGCACCAGTCTGAGTGGACAGACCAACACCGACTCCATCCTCATCGTAGCCGGCAAGAACTGGGAAAACTATGAAGTTGCGCCCGATGCCAGCTACATCAAGCTGCAACCAGGACTCGTAGGCAGCGAGGTCGATAAGATTCTCGCGCGCCACAACCGCAGCTTCACCCCCGACCCTGCCAGCAAGAATTCGGCGATGGTGGGAGGCATCGTCATCAACAACGCCAGCGGCATGAGCTGCGGCACGCACGCCAACAGCGACCGCATGATGCTCTCGATGCGCATCGTCCTAGCCGACGGCACCGTGCTCGATACTGGCGACAAGCGCAGTCGCGAAGCCTTCACTTTGTCTCATCCACAATTCATCAAGCGCATCGAGGAGATTCGCAACCGAGTGATGGCCGATGACGAGCTCACCGAGCGCATTCGACGCAAGTATTCCATCAAGAATGTCACTGGTCTCAACATCTCGCCGTTTGTGCTTTATAACGACCCCTTCGACATCATCACACACCTCATCGTGGGCAGCGAGGGCACTCTCGCCTTTGCCAGCGAGTTCACGATGAAGACTGGCCATCTCTACCCCTGCCGCGCCAGCGCAATGCTCTATTTCCAGGATATGCGCGAGTCGTGCGAAGCGGTAGTGGCAATGAAGAAAGGTCCTGTGCACTGTGCCGAGATTCTCGACAAGAAATCGCTTGCCAGCGTTGACGACAACACCGGCGAGAACCTTACCGCAGTTCTCATCCAAACTTTTGCCGACAGCAAGGAAGAGCTTCAGAGCAACATCAACGAGATAATGACCATCCTTGAGCCGTTCCACCTCTATGTTCCTGCTGTCTTCACCGACGACCCGAAAATCTATGGCAAATACTGGGCGATACGCTCGGGCATCTTCCCCAGCGTGGGCGGCACCCGTCCGCTAGGCACCACAGTCCTTATCGAGGATGTGGCGTTCCACATCGAAGATTTGCCCGACGCCACCGTTGACTTGGCGCAGATGCTTATCGACTACGGCTACGACGACAGCTGCATCTACGGCCATGCTCTTGAGGGCAACTACCACTTCATCATTTCGCAAAGTTTCGACACGCAAGAGGAGATTTCCCGCTACGAGAAGCTGATGCGGGCAGTGGTGGAGCTTGTTATAGACAAATATGACGGTTCGCTCAAGGCGGAGCATGGCACAGGTCGCAACATGGCGCCTTTTGTCAAGAAGGAATGGGGCGAGAAGGCCTATCAGGTGATGCTCGACGTGAAGCAGCTCTTCGATCCCAAAGGCATTCTTAACCCAGGCGTGATTTTCAACGACGACCCCGAGTGCTTCATCAAGAACCTCAAACCCATGCCCTTGACCAACGACAACGTGAACAAGTGCATCGAGTGCGGATTCTGCGAGGTGAACTGCGTGAGCAGCGGACTAACCCTCTCGTCGCGACAGCGCATCATCGTGCAGCGTGAGATTTCACGACTTAAAGAGACTGGCGATGACCCCAAACGCTTGAAACGCCTCGAGAAACAATACAAATACTACGGTGAAGCCACCTGCGCCGCCGACGGGCTCTGCGCCACATCATGCCCTATGGGCATCAACGTGGGCGAACTCACCCACGACCTGCGTGCCGAGCAACATGGCAAGGGCACTATGGCTCACAGCATCGGCGACTATGTGTCACGACATTTCGCAACGACTAAAGGCAGCCTAAAATCACTGCTCTATGTCGCCAATGCAGCACATTCGGTAATAGGCGACAGCGGCGTGAAGGCTGTGGGCAAAGCTATGCATGCCATTGGAGCGCCACTCTGGACTCCCGCCACTCCAAAGCCACACAAGATGAAAGCCCTCCACCAAACTGCCAGCGACAAAAAGGTGGTATATTTCCCCAGCTGCCTCAACCAGGCACTCGGCAAGGGAAAGAACTGCGGCGAAATCGACCTCGTAGATAAGGTGGTGGCATTCCTCAACAAGGCTGGGTGGGAAGTCATCTATCCCGAGAATATGAACAACCTGTGCTGCGGCATGATTTGGAACAGCAAGGGAATGCCCGACATCGCCCAGCAGAAGACCAACGAACTCGAGCAGGCTCTGCTCAAGGCAAGCGATGACGGCAAATATCCCGTGATGTGCGACCAGAGTCCTTGCCTACACCACATGCGTGAGCACATGAAACAAGTGAAGCCATTGGAACTTATGGAGTTCATTCACGACTATGTGGCGCAAGACTTGGAGTTCACGCCCACCGATGAGCCCATCGCACTGCATCTCACCTGCTCCACACGACTGATGAAGATTGACGACAAGATTCTCGACCTCGCCAAGCGATGCTCAACTAGCGTGCTCATCCCCGAGGGAGTGGGCTGCTGTGGCTTCGCCGGCGACAAGGGATTCACGCATCCCGAGCTAAACGCCTACGCCCTGCGCAAGCTGCGTCCACAAATCGAGGCGGCAGGCATAAGCCGCGGCTTCAGCAACAGCCGCACCTGCGAGATAGGCCTCACCACCCACAGCGGCATCCCCTACCAGTCGCTAATCTACTTAATCGATGAAGTGACAAACAAGCTGACAAGCCAACTAGCAAACAAGCTAACAAGACAATAGCACAGATTATAGTTTCCATAAATGACAAACTAACAACGATAAACGTTTCTTATATGGCAAAAGAAAACAAACGACTCCTCTCACTCGACATACTGCGAGGCATCACAATAGCCGGCATGCTCTTAGTGAACAATCCTGGCACTTGGAGCCACATTTACGCCCCACTAGAGCACGCCGAGTGGATAGGACTCACGCCCACCGACCTCGTGTTCCCGTTCTTCATGTTTGTGATGGGTGTGTCGATGTATTTCTCGTTGAGCAAATTCAATTTCGAGTTCAGCAGCAAAGTCTTTCTCAAGATTTTGAAGCGTACCGTCATCCTCTTCCTCATCGGTTGGATGGTGCAATGGTTCGGGATGTGGCTCAGAGGACTCTACGACCCCGAGTCGCACTTCTTCACTAAGATGTTTGGCAATCTGCGCATTCTAGGTGTGTTCCAACGACTGGCGCTCGTCTATTTCTTCGGCTCAATGATTGCCGTGCTGTTCAAGACCAAGTTCATCCCCTGGATTATCGGCTTGCTGCTCGTTGCTTACGCCTTCATTCTCGGCTTTGGCAACGGTTATGAGTTCTCGCTCGACAACATCCTGTCGAGGGTCGATTGCGCTGTGCTGGGCGAAGACCACATGTATCACGAGGAAGCTTACGGTATCAGCCTCGCTCTTGACCCAGAGGGGATACTAAGCACCATCGCATGTGTCGCCCACGTGCTCATAGGCTTCATGATGGGCAAGTGCATAAGCACCGTTAAGAACAACCGCGACCGCATCGTTGAGATTGCCGTGTGGGGAGCTTTGATGCTCCTTGTGGGATGGCTGTTGCAATATGGCATCCCGTGCAGCAAAAAGGCGTGGACATCAAGCTATGTGCTCATCACCTGCGGCATGGCGTCGTGCATCCTGGCGATGCTCATCTACGCCATCGACATCAAGGACCACAACCGTTGGTGCCGATTCTTCCAAGCGTTTGGCATCAACCCATTGTTCTGCTATTTGGTGGGAACCATCCTCTCTATAGTGTTTGGAGCTGTGCGCTTCGGCACCAACGCCGCTGGCGACACTGTCACCATCCACTCACTTATCTACGAAGGCTGGAGTGCCGTCACCACCACTCCCGAAGCGGCATCTTGCCTCTATGCCATCACCTTTGTGCTCATCACATGGTGCTTTGGCTACATCCTCTATAAGAAAAAAATATATATGAAAATATAACAAAAAATTCTACTATTATGATTTTAATTGCTGACAGCGGCTCCACCAAGATTGACTGGTGTCTGCTAAACGGAAAAAAGAAAGTTGCTCAAATCTTCACCACTGGCATGAACGCCCTGCTCATGACCGAGGAAGAAATGGCTGAGTGCATCATGAACGAACTCATGCCAAGTCTCAGAGGATATGATGTAACCGAGATTTATTACTATGGCGCTGGCATCATCAGCGACGAGATCAAGAATCAGGTCATCAACGCTCTCAAGCGCAATATGCCTAACGTGACTAAGATTGAGGTCGATACCGACCTGCTCGGCGCAGCTCGGGCGCTGTGCCAGCGTGAGCCAGGCATCGCCTGCATACTCGGTACTGGCAGCAACAGTTGCTACTACGACGGCGAGAAAGTGGTTGACAACGTGTCGCCACTTGGATACATACTCGGCGACGAGGGCAGCGGCGCGGTGCTGGGCAAGCTGCTCGTGGGCGACGTGCTCAAGAAACAGCTCCCCGAACACCTGTGCGAGAAGTTCCTCAAGGAGTACAACCTCGACCGCAACACCATCATCGACCGGGTTTATCGCAAACCTGCCGCCAACCGCTTTCTGGCACAGTTCGCACCATTCCTCGAGCACAACATCAACGAGCCTTCTATCAAGGCCATAGTAATGCGCTCGTTCACCGACTTCTTCGTGCGTAACGTGGCAAACTATCCCAACTACAAAGAGTTGCCTTGCAACTTCGTGGGGTCCATCGCCCTGTTGCAGAAAGACGTACTCGTGGAGGCTGCCAGCCGCCTCGGCATCACCATTGGCAACATCATCCAAGCCCCAATGGAAGGCCTCATCAAGTACCACTCTAACTAAAGTAGGAAGTAGAAAGTAGAAAGTAGGAAGTAGGAAATCCTAGCTATTCCTAGCTATTCCTAGCTACTCCTATCCACTCCTTCTAAAAATTTAAATAAGTTATGGCTTTTATAAAGATTAGCGAACAGCCCTCTCTCTACAACGACCTCGAGAAGAAGAGCGTGCATGAGCTCCTCACCGAGATGAACCAGGAGGACCACAAGGTGGCCGATGCCGTGCAGAAGGCGATACCGCAAATCGAGCGTCTCGTCACGGGCATCGTCGAGCGCATGAAGCGGGGCGGGCGCATCTTCTACATGGGAGCCGGCACCAGCGGACGCCTCGGCGTGCTTGACGCCAGCGAAATCCCACCCACCTTCGGCATGGACCCTGGGTGGATTATCGGCCTTATCGCTGGCGGCGACTATGCTCTGCGCAACGCCGTGGAGAATGCCGAGGACGATGAGTCGCAAGGCTGGAAAGACCTACAAGAGCACAACATCACCCGCAACGACACCGTCATCGGTATCGCTGCCAGCGGCACTACACCCTACGTGATTGGTGCCCTGCGTGACGCGCGTGCTCATGGCTGCCTCACCGCTGCCATCACCAGCAACCCCGACGCCCCCGTGAGCGAAGCCGCCGAGATTCCTATCGAGATGATTGTGGGCCCCGAATACGTTACTGGCAGCAGCCGCATGAAGAGCGGCACAGGCCAGAAGCTCATCTGCAACATGATTTCGACCAGCGTCATGATTCAGATGGGACGAGTGAAAGGCAACAAGATGGTGAACATGCAGCTCACCAACAAGAAACTAGTGGACCGCGGCACACGCATGGTGGTCGAGGAGCTAGGCCTCAGCTACGACGAAGCTAAGCGACTACTGCTCCTCCACGGCAGCGTAAAAAAAGCCTGCGACGCCTATCGCGGCAGCACCGAATAAATTTCTCCACAACAAAATAATGCAATTATGAAACGTTTTATCTTAATCATGATTACAGCGGTGGCGGCTGTCACCGCACTGCAGGCACAGCCACCCGAGCGCACCGCCAATCAGGACAGGTACTACGTGCGCAGGGCAACTCACTTCGACGACCTGCCGGTGCATAAGAAAGACATCATCATGCTGGGCAACAGCCTCACCGACGGCGCCGAGTGGAACGAGCTGCTCCGCAACCCGCACGTGAAGAACCGAGGCATCATTGGCGACATTATTCAAGGACTTTATGAGCGCATGGAGCCGATACTCCAAGGCAAACCACGCAAGATTTTCATCCTCAGCGGCGTCAACGACGTGTCGCACGGAGTGGATGGCGACAGCATTGGGCGAGTGATGGAGAAGCTCATCATCCTAATCAAGGAACGCTCGCCACGCACCGAAATCTACGTCCAGTCGATGCTGCCGTTCAACACCGACGTGCAGATGTGGAAACTCCTTAAAGACCGCGAGCAGGTGGTAATCGACGGCAACCGAGCTATGGAGGAAGCGTGCAAGCGACAAGGCGTCACTTGGATTAACCTCTACCCGCTCTTCGTGGACAAGAACGGCAAGCTCCGAGAAGACCTCACCAACGACGGTCTCCACCTCCTAGGACCTGGCTACCTCATCTGGCGTGACGCGATTCAGCAATATGTGAAACCCAACAAGAAATACTCCCGTGGGCATCACAAGAAGCCAGGAAAGCCAGGAAAACCAGGAAAACCTAGAAAGCACCGCAAGTACTAACCTTACTGGCAAAAAACACTTCTTCAATGGCACACACCGAGATTTGCGAGCGTCAGTCTCGCAAAAAACAAAAAAAGACTCCCAGAAAATGGGAGTCTTTTTGTAGGGTGGAATATGGGGTTCGAACCCACGACCTTCGGAACCACAATCCGACGCTCTAACCAGCTGAGCTAATTCCACCGTGTTGTTTAGAAAAATGCTCACGCTCGAAATAACTTGCGCAGAGGCTCAGTTCTTTGCTCGCTTAATCGCATTTTTCAATTGCGACTGCAAAGGTAAGCGTTTTTTTTGTTCTGTGCAACACTTGGCCGAAGTTTTTTCAGGTTTTCACCATTTTTTCTTCGCAGTTTTATAAATAGGATTAGATTTTGTCATCAAGATTTACCCGCTGTCCCATGCAATAGACAGCATGCAGCTTTATGTCTTTGTCGAGAATTAATATGTCGGCATCCTTGCCGCGTTGCAGCGACCCTTTGCGGTCATACACGCCCATAATCCTTGCCGGTGTCTCGGCTACCATGCGGCAAGCGTCTTGCAACGGGATATCTGCCATGTGGACGGCGGTTGCTATCAGGCGGTCCATAGTGGCGATGCTGCCGGCAAGCGCTGAGCGGTCGGCGAGTTTGCACACCCCATCCTCAATGATAACACGTGGGTCAAATGCCTTGTTGCTGTCGCTGGCAGCCACGGCAAGGGCATCGGTGACCATCGCCGTGCGCTCCACGCCCTTAGTGTGATACACCAGTTTGAGCAGTGTGGGGGGCACATGTATGCCGTCGGCAATCATCTCCACGGTCATATTTTCCATCAGATATACAGCCTCGACAGTGCCCGCGTGCTTGAACTCACGCACATTGTGAAATCCTGGCATGCCGTTGTAGAAATGCGTGGCATGGGTATAGCCAGCCTCGTAAGCGGCCTTCACATGGTCATACTCGGCGGCGGTGTGAGCGATTGACGGCAACACGTCCTTGTCGGTAAGATACTTGCCCATCTCTATCACGCCAGGCAGCTCGGGAGCCGAGTCCCAACGCTTGATGCAGTTATAGTCCTCCACCACATGCTCATACTCGTTAGGGTCGGGCAAGCGGATAAGCTCAGGCATCTGGGCGCCAGCCTTGAGGGGGTTGAAATATGGTCCCTCGAGGTGAAGGCCCAGCACGCCACTGAACGGGTCTTCGATAAGCTCGTCGCAGGTCTGTGCCGCAGCCTCTATCATCGGCAGGGACGCCGACGACAAGGTGGGGAAGATCGCGGTAGTGCCATGCTTGCGGTGAGCCATCACGGCAGTACGGAAAGCTTCTTCGGTGCCTTCCATGAAGTCGTGGCCGCCACCACCGTGGCAGTGAAGCTCTATGCCGCCAGGAACCACATGCATGCCCAGAGCGTTGATGGCAGTATCGGCGCGTGGCTCGATGTGGCTGTTCTTGCGTATCTCCACTATGCGTGAGTCCTCAAAGAGCAGCGAGCCACCATTAATCCACCCCGACGGGGTGAGAATCTGACCGTTGTAAATCTGGGTTAACATGTTTTCCTATTGAATGCTAATAATCACATACAAAGGTAATACATTTTTTTCTAACAAACACAAAAAAATAGAAAATAATCTATAATGAATGTAAATTTCCTCACATTACCCTCTACTCGCCTCACCAAAATTGCTATCAAACGGCCAAAAACGATAAAAAACTACTACAAATGTAATCAGTTTGCGCTTTTTGTTGTATTTTTGCAAGAAAAAAAACGAAACAAATCATTAACTAAAAATACAACTATGACACCATTAATTGAACGTTTTATCAAGTATGTGAAGTTTGAAACCACTAGTGATGAGAACTCTGGCGTAACACCCTCTACCCCAACTCAAATGGTCTTCGCCAAAGAGCTGAAGAAAGACCTGGAGGAGATGGGGCTTAGCGAGGTGGTGCTCGACGACAACGGCTACCTCTATGCTACCTTGCCCGCCAACACCGACAAGCCCATTCCCACCTTAGGCTTTATCGCACACATGGACACCGCCCCCGACATGAGCGGCCGTGACGTGAAGCCGCGCATCATCGAGAAATATGCTGGCGGAGCAATCACACTCAACGAGGAGCAAGGCATCGTGCTCGACCCGGTGCAGTTCCCCGAACTCGACGACCACATTGGCCAGGACCTTATCGTCACCGACGGCACTACCCTGCTCGGTGCCGATGACAAGGCTGGTATCGCCGAGATTGTCACTGCCATCGAGTGGTTCCAGCAGCACCCCGAGGTGAAGCACGGCAAGATACGCATAGGCTTCAACCCCGACGAGGAAATTGGACTCGGTGCCCACAAGTTTGACGTGGAGAAATTCGGCTGCGACTGGGCATATACTATGGATGGCGGTGCCGAGGGCGAGCTGGAGTATGAGAACTTCAACGCCGCCAGCGCCAGAATCACCATCAAAGGTCTCAATGTGCATCCTGGAATGGCGAAGAACAAGATGATAAACGCCATCCTCGTTGGCAACAAACTCATGTCGCTGCTGCCCGAGAGCCAGACTCCCGCCACCACCGAGAAATATGAGGGCTTCTACCACATCGTGGGCATCGAGGGAACAGTTGAGGAGTGCAAACTCACCTACATCATCCGTGACCACGACCGCAAGCGCTTCGAGGAGCGCAAAGCCGAGGTGGAGCGCATCGTGGCGTTCATCAACGGCACCTATGGCGACATCGCTACTGTAGAGCTCAAAGACCAGTATTACAACATGCGCGAGAAGATTGAGCCGGTGATGCACATCATCGAGACTGCCGAGCAAGCCATGGAGCGCGCCGGCGTGAAGCCCAAAGTGCAGCCCATACGCGGCGGCACCGACGGAGCACAGCTCTCGTTCAAGAACCTCCCCTGCCCCAACATCTTCGCCGGAGGAATGAACATGCACGGCCGCTACGAGTACGTCTCAATCCAAGCCATGGAAAAAGCCATGATGACAGTAGTGGAAATCTGCAAAATCGTCGCCGAGAAATAACACTCGTCTTCTATTATAGATTGACAACTATAACAAAACTATCATCCACATCTCCAGAGGCCATCCTTTGGGGATGTTTTTATGCTTAAGGACTGCTTTGGGACAGTTTTGTGTTTTTTTCTATTTTCTCAGTTTCGGCGACAATGTCACCGATTACTCTGGACAGCATGACTGCTTGGGTGATTGCGAGACTGACGCTCGCAATACTTTGACGCCTACTATTTGGTTGTGTTTTCCACATTTTTTCAGAAAAAAATATTTTTTCTTGGGATAATGGTTGTTATGAAATGATTTTTGTGTAACTTTGTGGTTTGAAATGAAAAAGTGGGCCATTTTTCTTTTTTATGAGATATTTTATGCGAAAATGGCTGTTGCATAACGACAAAACGAGTAATTTGATATGAAGATTTTCACCAATGAGGCTATCAAGAAAATAGATAGAGAGACTATAGCTAACGAAGGCATCACCGAGCTGGAGCTGATGGAGCGCGCAGCATCGGCAGTGACCTACGAGATTATGTCGCGGTGGCGCACCAACAAGCGCATCATCATCTTTGCTGGTCCTGGCAACAATGGCGGCGACGCGTTGGCAGTGGCACGCATGCTCTATGAACAGGGCTATCACCCTGAGGTGTTCTTGTTTAACATACGTTCGTCGCATCTGAGCGAGTGCTGCGCAGCTAACCGTGAGCGCCTGCTGGAGATGGCCGACATCGACTTCACCGAGATTATCGACAACTTCAACCCTCCTGAGCTGGGTCCCAACGATGTGGTTATCGACGGTCTCTTTGGCTCGGGTCTCCACAGTCCACTCAGGGGCGGCTACACCTCGCTAGTGCAGTATATCAATAACAGCGAGGCTTTCATTGTCGCCATCGATATGCCTTCGGGCCTGTTTTGCGAGTGGAACGAGGGCATCGATCGCCGCAACATCATCCGCGCTGACCTCACCCTGACTTTTGGCGCAAAGAAGCTGTCGTTCTTCTTCAGCGAGAACGCCGAGTGCATAGGAGAATGTGTGGTGCTCGACATCGACCTCAGCCCTACCGCCATCGCCGCCACACCAGCCGACTTCTACCTCATCGAGAAAGAGGATGTGCGCGAGAAGCTACAGCCTCTTGACCCGTTCATCAACAAATATGACAACGGCACTCTATACCTCGTTGCCGGCAGCTACGGCATGATGGGTGCTGCCATACTCGCGGCACGCGGAGCGCTACGCATTGGTGCCGGGCTGGTGACCGTGCATGGTCCAGCCACTGCCAACACCATCATGCAGACCGCCTGCCCCGAGGCCCTCTTTGAGTCGGACAGCAGCGACATCTGCACAACCAACATCAACATCAAGCGCCGCTATAGCGTGGTGGCACTGGGTCCTGGTATGGGCACCAACGACGAGACTATCGATGCTGTTGACCATTTCTTGAAGAACTACCGCAAACCGTGCCTGCTCGATGCCGACGCCCTCAACTGCATAGCCGCCCGCCCCATGCTATTGCGCAGCATCCCCAAAGGCTCAATCATCACGCCTCACTCAGGAGAGTTTGACCGCCTATTCCAGAACTCCAACGAGCGCAACATCACCGATGAGGCCCGCCTCAAGCGTGCCATCAACGTGTCGCGAAACCACAATATCACCGTTGTTCTCAAGGGGCACTACACTATGACGGTGCGCCCCGACGGCAAGGTGTATATCAACAGCAGCGGCAACCCTGGCATGGCGACAGCAGGCAGCGGCGACGTGCTAACAGGCATCATCTCGGGACTCATATCACAAGGCTACTCCCCCGACAGCAGCGTGTGGATGGGCGTCTTCATCCACGGTCACGCCGGCGACCTGGCAGCCACTAAGCAAGGCGAACAAAGCCTCATTGCCAGCGATATTGTAGATAACATAGGACCTGCGATAGTGGATATAAAGCTTAAGTGATAAGTGATAAGTGATAAGTGTCTAGAAATTCTAGAAATTCTAGACATTCTAGACATTCTAGATAATCTAGATATTCTTGAAGAACCAGCGAGCAACGCGAGCGGCACAAACCCTTTAATATATCCCATTTTAAGTTAAAATATGTTTTTTCCTTCAATTTTTGGGTTTAGTTTTTGAGTAGAGGTTACAGATTGTAAGCACCGCAATGGTGGTAAAAGCGGAGTAAAACACATAAAATCAGTTTACAAACGTAAATGTTACAGAACGTAAAGGATGGTTGCCCATGTGGGCAGCCATTTGTAATTTTGTGCCATAAAATCAAGAATTAAAGACTTGTGAGCCTGTATTGTTACACATCTCAAAGTCAATGTATAACAAATAATTAGAGTAATGAAGTTATTTTCAAAGTATTTTATTTTCACATTAGTATCAGTTTTATTCATTAATATCTCAGCTACCGCTGCCGAACCAGAGCCCAGCCAAACTAAGGGCATTAAGGAGTCATCTAAAATCAACAAAGAAAACACCCTACAGATTGAGAACCTCCTCAATTTTGCTTACAGATTTAAAGGCGTTCCCTACCGCTTGGGCGCAAACGGTCCTCACCGCTTTGACTGCTCGGGTTTCACCAGCTATGTGTTTAAAGCATTTGGATACAAACTCGCTCGCCGTGCCAGCCTGCAAGTTCACAACGGCAAGAGAGTGGAGCGCGGAAACCTGCAGCCTGGCGACCTGGTGTTCTTTGGCGGACGCAGCAACCGCGGCGGCATAGGCCATGTGGGCATCATCACCGAAGTTGACGCCAACGGTCACGACTTCCACTTCATCCACGCCTCAACACGCAACGGCATCACCGTGAACCACTCAAGCGACAGCTATTACCGAGCTCGCTACCGCGGTGCCTGCCGAGTGATACAACCCGCCGAACCAGAGCTCTCACTCCTCGACGGAATTGAAGAAATCAAGATAAACGCAATAAACGAGTAAAATGAATGCAGCGGCCGACAACAATGATTGCCGGCCGCAGTTATTTTGTTTAACCGATCTCGGTTAAAGATGCATTTTAATTCTCTCGGCGGCACCTTTCTCGGAAACTATCTCATCGAGGCCGAAACATTGCTTGATGGCTTTCCTGATGGCTGTCGCCTCGCGTCCATTACCCTTGAGGATTTTGAGTACTATCTTGATATACTCCTCTCGGCTCTTGAGTCCGCACAGCCCTGCCACTCCGCTCTGCGTGAGCATAAGTTTCTGGTTATAGACCATGAGCACCTTTTCGTAATCCTTCTTCTGGACATACACATGGAACTCGCGACATAGCATCTCGTAGATGCCTCGCGGATTTATCTCGTTGACGAGGTCAATCATGTGGTCCTCTAGTGCGCTGATGTTGCGGAACTTCATGTCAACCCTAATCTCGATATCGTGCTTCACGCGGTGGCGGGTGTGCATGAGCGCCTGCTGCTTAATCTCGTTGTCGAAGTTCTTGATAACCGCACGACTCACGCTGGCAAACACGTCGTTCTCATTCTTGTGGCGATATTTAGCCACGGCGCGCACCACGCCCTCGAGCATGAGGATGTTCTCAATCTCGGCAACGTTAGGCACGAGAATCTTTTTCTTGCGCAGATATTCCACCTCTTTCTCATCGCGACGGTCGCGGTCAACGATGCCCCAGCTATCGAGGTGATGCAGAGCCTCCAACCCGTTGAATGAGCGCACACTCTCTATCACCTTGTTGCAACTGCCCAATGCCTTGACGGTATATTCGGGGAACACCAGCGAGTAGAGCCTGGAGTCGATGCTGTGCTCGTCGTCGCCCTCGACAAAGAGCACCGGTTTGCGCGTGCCCAGGAGGTCGATGTAGAGGCTGTCGCTTAGATTGCTACTCGAGTTCAAGACCTCATAGTCCCAAGTCTCCATCTCGGGGTTGAAATCCTTGACCCACACACATTTGTTATCGACACGCGAACTGGCGAAATCCACATCGTGGGTGCTATATACAAAGGTGCAGTCGGGTCGCATCTCCTCAATCACGTTCCACAGAGTGTGCATGATTGATGGGTGGATGAATGTCTCGGGGTCGTCAACAAAGATCACGGCGTCTTCCATGGCATATAGCACGGCTCCCAGGTAGTAGAGCACCGCCTTCTCTCCATCGCTAAGTCGCAACGACGAATATTTGTCGCTCTGCCCCTCGGTGGTAAACAGTATCTTACCGTTCTCACGCAGCACCTTGTTTTTTGGGAACACTTCCTGCCACATCTTCACCACTTTGTCGAGCTTGGTCTTGGGAAGCTCTATCGCCTCGCCCATCAGCTGGTGAGCCTTAAAGTTCATCAGGTCGCGGAACTCATCAATGAGCATCACATAACTCAGCTTGTCGAACTCGCTCCTGGCAGTGTTCACCACCTGCTGCATGTTCTGGTTTAGCTTGTCGAAACGTTCCTCTATCGAGCCTTTGAGCTGCGGTCGGTTGTCTTCGACAGGGAAAATGGCGCGCAACGCCGAGATGCGATAAGCCTGCTCTCCACACTGCTCCACGAGCTTGTTGCAGAAGCGTGTCTTACCCGCACCATTGGCACCAATAATGGTCACCTGACGCACATCCCTGAGGATTTCGCCCTTTTTACCAGTAATCTTGTTGGGAAGTAATAGATCCATAGTATTTTAGCTAACAAGCAGACATGTCAACGAGCAACAAGGCAATAAAAGTCGATGAAACTCGCATTAGAGTCCACTTAAATTATTGACGATTTTACAGTTCCTTGGCGAGCTCGCGGCCGTAGCTGCGGCATTGCTCGATAGCAGCCTGGTCGGGAACCCACTGGATGCGGATGCCGTCGTTGATGAGCTCAAAGCCGCAACCTTCGAGCAGTCCGTTGAGCAGCTTCACGCCCTCACCGCTCCATCCGAAGCTACCGAATGCCGCCGCTTTCTTGTTTTTGAGCTTCATGCCTTTAGCCATCTCGAGCAGCCCGGTGACGGCATGAGCCAAGCCATTGTTGATGGTTGGCGAGCCCACGAGCACCGCCTTCGAGGCGAAGATGTCGGTGAGGACGTCGTTCTTGTCCTCCTTAGCCGCATTGTAAATCTTCACCTCCACCTCTGGGTCAGCCTCCTGAATGCCTCGCGCTATCTCCTGCGCCATGGTGCGGGTGCTGTTCCACATTGTGTCATAGACGATAGTCACCATGTTCTCTTGATAGCTTGCAGCCCATTCTTGGTATTTCTCGATTATCATGCCAATGTTCTTGCGCCAAATCACGCCGTGGCTCGGGCACACCATGTTGAGCGGCAGGTTCATGGCAAGGATTTCCTTCACTTTGCGAGTCACCATCATGCTGAACGGTGCGAGGATGTTGGCATAGTATTTCTTTGCCTCATAGAGCATCTCCGCCATATCCACACGGTCGTCGTAGAGCGACTCGGTGGCGTAGTGCTGGCCGAAGCCGTCATTGGAGAATAGGATGTTCTCGCCGTCCATGTAGGTGAACATCGTGTCGGGCCAGTGCAGCATGGGAGCCTCGATAAAGGTAAGCGCGCTTTCGCCTATCTCGAGTTTGTCGCCAGTCTTCACGGTCACGAAGTTCCAGTCCTGATGGTAGTGCCCCTGGATAATGGCCTTGCCCTTGGCGGTGCAGTAGATGGGCACATCGGGAATCTCGCGCATCAGCTCGGGCAACGCGCCGCTGTGGTCGCTCTCGTTGTGCTGCATGATGATGGCGTCGATGGTCTTGAGGTCAACCACCTCTTTCAGTCGCGCCACAAACTCACGGTCGTAAGGTCCCCACACGGTGTCGATGAGGACAGTTTTCTTGTCCTTAATTAGATAGGAATTATAGCTTGACCCCTTAAAGGTTGATAACTCGTCGCCATGGAAATGAGTGAGTTCCCAGTCAACTTTACCCACCCAAGTCACTTTTTCGGTAATTTTCTTAGACATTGTTCTTTATGATTTATGGTTGTTATTGAAAATTAAAATCTTTAATCGGTGATTCCGTTACCAGTATAAAGCTGGTAGTATCGTCCTTGTTGAGCGATAAGCTCGTCGTGAGTGCCTTGCTCGATGATGCGTCCGCGCTCCATGACGACGATGATGTCGGCATTGCGCACGGTGCTGAGGCGGTGAGCGATGACGAAGGTGGAGCGGCCGTTCATCAGCGAGTCCATGCCTTGCTGGATGAGTCGCTCGGTGCGTGTGTCGATGTTGCTCGTCGCCTCGTCGAGGATAAGGGCTGGAGGGCTGGCAACTGCCGCTCGCGCAATGGCGATTAGCTGTCGCTCACCCTGCGAGAGGTTGCCGCCGTCGGCATTGAGCATGGTGTTATACCCCAACTCCAAGCGAGAAATAAAGTCGTGGGCATGAACTAGCTTGGCGGCCTCTATACACTCCTCATCGGTAGCGTTGAGGCGTCCGTAACGAATGTTTTCCATAACCGTGCCTGTGAACAGATGCGTCTCTTGCAGCACCATGCCGAGGCTTCGGCGGAGGTCGGACTTGCAGATTGAGGTTATGGGGATATTGTCGTAAGTAATCGTTCCGTCCTGGATTTCGTAGAAGCGGTTGATAAGGTTGGTGATAGTGGTCTTGCCGGCTCCTGTGCCGCCCACGAGCGCCACCTTCTGCCCCGCCTCGGTGTCGAGGTCGATGTCGAAGAGCACCTGCTTCTCGGGCACATAGCTGAAATCAACTTGCGAGAAATCCACTTCGCCCTGCTGCTTCACCAGCTCATAGCCATCACCCACTGGCTTTTTCCATGCCCACTGGCGGGTGACTTGCGGTGTCTCATTGAGGGTGCCGTCGGCATTTTCCTGCACATTGACGAGATGGACTGTTGCCGAGTCGTCGATTTCAGTCTCTTGGTCCATAATATTGAACACGCGCTCGGCACCAGCCAGCGATGCCACCACGCTGTTGACCTGATTGCTGATTTGCGACACTGGCTGTGTGAAGTTCTTGATGAGTGTGAGGAACGACACCAGCGTTCCCACGGTGAGTCCTCCCCCACTGAGCGCCACCATAGCACCCACCGCGGCACAGGTCACATAGATGAGGTTGGAGAGGTTGCCGTTGATGGGCATGACGATGTTGGCGACCTTATTGGCGTTGCAGGAACTGTCGCGCAGGTCCTCGTTGAGTTTCTCAAACTCCTCGATCGCCTCATCCTCATGGCAGAAAGTCTTGACCACCTTTTGGCCAGTGAGCATCTCCTCTACAAAGCCGTTCATGGTGCCCATGGCATTCTGCTGACGGCGGAAATAGGTCGCCGAGCGTCCTCCAAGCCACTTGGTGGTGAACACCATGACTCCTGTGAGCACGATGGTGAGCAAGGTGAGCTGCCAGCACAGGACTATCATGCTGGTGAGCGTGGCAACGATGGTTATGAGCGAGCTGAACACATTGGGCAGGCTATTACCCACCATCTGGCGCAAGGAATCGACATCATTGGTATATACGCTCATCACGTCGCCGTGCGAGTTCTGGTCAAAGAACTTGACTGGCAGCGACTCCATGTGTTCAAAGAGGCCTTCACGCAACTTGAGCAGCATGCCCTGACTCACATTAATCATCAGGCGGCTGTTGAGGTAGGAACAGCCCACACCAACCAGCAACACGGCGGCGAGTTTAAAGAGTGTGACAGCCAACGGGCCGAAGTCAGGATTGGCTGACGCACTCAGGGGAGCGATGTAATCGTCAATGAGGGTGCGCGTGAAAAGCGTAGAGGTGAGCGTGGTAGCTGTGGTGACAAGAATACACACCGCCACCAGCAACAGCGACCACTTGTAAGAGCTTAGCAGCATCTTAAACATTCTCGCTGCGGTCTTCAATCCTCCAGGAGGCATCTTCACTGTCCCCTGGTTGCGGCGTCCGCCACCGCCCCTCATTCCTGGTCCCATGCCAGGTCCCATGCCAGCCATAGTGGTTTATAGTTTATAGTTTAGAGTTCATAGTTTTTTCTAGAGGTTCTAGAGATTCAAGTTATTTCTTGCTCTTCTTTTCCTTGTGCTCACGTGCTAAGCGGTCGTATTCGGGGTTGCCTCGTGTGAGCAGGGAGTTGAAAAGTTTGTCGTCGTTGATTACCCTCAGAGCCTCTTGCACATCCTTGTTGCGGTGGTTGATGATGATGGTGTAAGCTCCCGGGTCGGCATACACGTCGCGGGCGATGAGTCCCTTGAGCACTGCCTTGAAGAGGTTCTCGCTGGTGGCGTAGTCCTTCTCGTTGTACTTCACGCTATCTTTCTCACCCATAGCGACAAATGCCTTCAGGTCGGCATCGGTGAGATTGAAATGCTTGTCGTAGTCATGGACATCCTTGTAGGTACTCTTAATCTCGGCGCGGTGCTTATCGACGTAATCAACGGCAAACTGGTTTATGATGCCTTTAGCCATCATGTCACGGTAATACTTGCTGTTCTCGGTGGTGTCGAGGGGCACAAACACGTCGGGCATGATGCCTCCACCGCCGTAGATAGTGCGGCCATTCTTCAAAGTTTTGTAGCTCAGCGAGTCGTTGAACTGGATGCTGTCGAGGTGGTAGTATTCGCCCTCCTTAGAGCGGTCGAGCAGGTCTTCCTCATACTGCTTCTTGTCGCCCTTGGTGTAGGGTTTCTGGATGCAGCGACCCGAGGGGGTATAGTAGCGCGCCACCGTGAGGCGCATCATCGAGCCGTCGTCGAAGCGGAACGGACGTTGTACCAATCCCTTGCCGTAGGTGCGGCGACCCACAATTACCGCACGGTCCCAGTCTTGCATGGCACCAGAGAAAATCTCACTTGCCGACGCCGAGAACTGGTCAACGAGCACCACGAGTTTCAGGTCTTTGTAACGCCCTGAGCCGTCGGCGTTGCCCTCCTGACGTGGCGAGTTGTTGCCTTGGGTATAGACGATGAGCTGACGTCGCTGCAAGAACTCGTTGCACATGTCGATAGCGGCATTGAGATAGCCTCCGCCATTGTCACCCAAGTCGATGATAAGCTGCTTCATGCCCTGCTTCTCGAGTTTCTGGATAGCCTCAACCATCTCCTCGTGAGTCTTGGCGCCAAAGCGTGAAATCTGGATATAACCGGTCTTGTCGTCAATCATATAGGTGGCGTCCACGCTGTAGAGAGGAATTTTGTCGCGGGTAATGCGAAAGGTGATGAGTTCGGGGCTGTTGCCACGCTTCACCTGCACCGTTACTTTGGTGCCCTTCTTGCCACGCAAGCGTTTCATGATGTCGCTGTTCTTCATCTTCACTCCTGCGATGGTGGTGTCGTTGACGGTGATTATGCGGTCACCCGCCATGATGCCCACCTTCTCGGAGGGTCCACCAACGATGGTCTGAATCACATAAAGCGTGTCTTGTTTCATGTTAAACTGGATGCCAATGCCGCTGAACTCTCCTTGCAGAGGCTCCTCAAGCTCTTTGGTCTCTTTGGCGTCGGTATAGGTGGAATGTGGGTCGAGGCTCTCGAGCATGCCTTTGATAGCCTCCTCAATGAGTTTATCCTCGTTGACGGTATCAACATAAAAGTTGTTGATGGCATACTGGGCGTTAAGCAGTTTCTGCATCGAGCCACCACGTCCAAACTGCGCTCCCATGATAGCGACAGCACCCACAAATAAAACTAATGTAATTGCAATTTTTTTCATATTTTTATAGCAAACAAGCTGACGAGCAAACAAGCTAACAAGACATTGCAAAAGTTGATACTCGCTTGAAGGTCAACCTAAGTTCATAAATTCATTTTCCAAGCAACGAGAGAGGTGCGCCTTCGGGCAGATATTCACTCGCATCCTGGTGATAGTTGTAAAGTTCGCGCACGATGGTCGAGCTGATGTGGCTAAACTCGGGCAAGGTGTAGAGCAGCACAGTCTCGATGCCGCCCAAGCGGCGGTTGATCTCTGCCATGTGCATCTCGTTCTCGAAGTCCTGAATCATGCGCACGCCGCGCAACAGGCAGGTGGCACCCACCTCGCGGGCGACATCGACGGTGAGTCCGTCGCTTGCCACCACACGCACCCGTGGCTCATCTTTGAACACCTGCTTGATAAACTCCAGGCGGTTGTCGAGACTCATAAACGGCTTCTTGGCGATGTTGCTCACCACCGCCACCACTATCTCGTCGAAGAGCGGCAACGCCCTGCGAACTATCGACTCATGGCCGCGGGTGAACGGGTCGAACGACCCCTGAAACATGGCAACACGCTTGCCATTAATGCACTGTGATGTCTTCATCGTCTTCAATTACTAGGTTGTCAATAATAAAGTTCTGGCGTTCCATCGTGTTCTTGCCCATGAAGAAGGTGAGCAGCTGCTTCACGTTGTCCTCCTTGCGCAGTTTCACCTTGTCGAGACGCATCTCGGGACCTATGAAATCCACAAACTCCTCGGGCGAGATTTCTCCCAGACCTTTAAATCGTGTTATCTCGGCGTTGTCGCCAAGTTTGTTGATGGCGGCGATGCGCTCCTCGTCGGTGTAGCAGTAGTAGGTCTCCACCTTGTTCTTCTTTGCTTCGCGTCCGGCGCTGCGGTTCTTGCGCTTGGCATCCTTGCGGTTGAGCACACGGAAGAGCGGAGTCTGTAAGATGTAGAGGTGACCGCTCTTGACAAGCTCGGGATAGAACTGCAAGAAATAGGTGAGCAGCAGCAGACGTATGTGCATGCCATCGACATCGGCATCGGTGGCGATAATCACCTTGTTGTAACGCAGTCCCTCCATGCCGTCCTCGATGTTGAGCGCGGCTTGCAGCAGTCCGAATTCCACATTCTTATAAACCTCAGCTGGTGCCACGCCAAAGGTGTTAAGCGGCTTGCCTCGCAATGAGAACACTGCCTGGGTCTGCACGTCACGAATCTTGGTGATGGAGCCGCTCGCCGAGAGTCCCTCGGTAATGAAGAGGCAGGTCTCCTCGCGTCGGTCGCCACGGTTGTCGTTGTAATGCACGCGGCAGTCGCGCAGCTTGTCGTTGTGCAGTGCAGCTTTCTTCATGCGCTCGCGGGTCACCTTGGTCACGCCGGCAATCGCCTTTCGCTCCTTCTCGTTCTCCTGAATCTTCTTGAGCAGCACGTCGGCGGTGGCAGGAGTCTTGTGCAGAAAGTTGTCGAGCTCCTTCTTGATGAAGTCGTTGATGAACTTATAAATCGTGGGACCGTCTTTCCACATCACGCTCGAGCCGAGCTTGATTTTGGTCTGCGACTCAAACACCGGCTCCTCAACCTTGATGCTGATTGCTGCGACGATGCCGTTGCGAATGTCGCTGTACTCGAAGTTCTTGCCGTAGAAGTCCTTGATGGTGCGCGACAACGCCTCGCGGAACGCGCTCTGGTGCGTGCCGCCCTGTGTGGTGTGCTGACCGTTGACAAAGGAGTAGAACTCCTCTCCCATCTGCGCCGCATGGGTGATAACGACCTCTATATCGTTGTCGGTTAAGTGGATGAGCGGATAGAGCGGGTCGTTGGTCATATTCTCGTTCACCAGGTCGCTCAGGCCGTTGCGTGAGTGGTAGCGCTTGCCATTATAGTATATCGAGAGACCGGTGTTGAGGAACGAGTAGTTCTTAATCATTACCTCGATGATGTCCTCGCGGTACTCGTAATTCTTGAAGATGGTGTTGTCGGGGGTGAACTCCACAACGGTGCCGTTCTCGTCATCGGGCTGAGCAGCGATAATGCCGGTCTCATTCTCGACAAGCCCTTCCTTGTAGGTCACTGCCGAGCACTGCCCATCGCGCACCGAGCGGATGAAGAAATGCGACGACAGGGCGTTCACCGCCTTGATGCCCACTCCGTTGAGACCAACGGAGCGCTTGTAGTTCTTGGTGTCGTACTTAGCGCCAGTGTTCATCTTGCTCGAAGCGTCCTTCACCTGGTTGAGGGGGATGCCTCGGCCGTAGTCGCGGATGGTTACCTTGCCGTCCACCATCGTGATGTCGATGCGTGGCTTGGCGAAGCCGGTGTTGAACTCATCGATGGAGTTGTCAATCACCTCCTTCATAAGCACATAGATGCCGTCGTCGCTCTGCGAGCCGTCGCCCAGCTTGCCAATGTACATGCCCGGACGCAGCCTGATGTGCTCACGCGGGTCGAGCGTCACAAGTTCATCGTAGCCACCAAAGTCGCTACCCTGCTGTTGGTTATCTTGTAATTCTAATTCTTGAGCCATTATTTTTAAAGTAAACAAGTAAACGAGCTATCGAGCTGACAAGACAATAGCCCTTGCAGTCGCTCGAGTCTCAACTTGCAAAGTTACAAAATAGTTTTCACTTTATTATTATACTATATATTCTTTTTATAGTTTATTAATACGCATAATACATCCGCGACACAGTCATATCAAACAACAATAACAACATCGAAACAACATATACAACTTTTTTTGTAACTTTGTGGCGTGATTATGGGTGATGACAAGTTACATAGGTTCTTGCATGACGTGAATGGCGTGGAGCTACCTGCGCGGTTTACCTATCCCATGCATTATGTGCCGCACGAGCTGTGCAAGATTGCGGCTCAGGAGGTGATGGACTACGCCTTGAGCCAAGAGCTGTGGCGCGGCGAGCTCCTTGCCGGCAAGATGCTTGGCGTGCTTGTGGTGAAGGACAACAACGATGAGTTGGGCTACCTCGCCGCCTACTCGGGCAACCTTGCCCACAACGGCAACAACCCCTACTTCGTGCCACATATCTACAACCTGCTTGAGCCACAGGGACTGTTTCGCACTGGCGAAGCCGAAATCTCCGAGATAAACCACCGCATCGAGGCGCTGGAGAACTCGACCAAGAAGAAAGAACTTGAAAATCTGCGCCATGCCACAATAAC
Source organism: uncultured Prevotellaceae bacterium (assembly GCA_937916085.1). GTDB lineage: Bacteria > Bacteroidota > Bacteroidia > Bacteroidales > Muribaculaceae > Sodaliphilus. The sequence continues at coordinate 70,107 of CALGGO010000014.1, forward strand.
GAACCAAAGAAATGAAGTGGGCGCGATGATTGCGGCTCACGAAGATGCCAAAGCACGGCGCGATGAGCTGCGAGCTACAGGAAATCTCACTCCCGAGCAGGAGCAGAAACTTATCAAGGAGAGCCAGTTCCAGAAAGCCGAACTGCGTCGCCTCAAGAAGCGCCACCGCATGGAATTGGAGTTGATTGACCAGCGCATTAGTGACCAAGACTCAACTGTCGCCCACCTCAAAGCCGAACGCAAAACCATGAGTGAGAAGCTGCAACGGCAGCTGTTCCGCCTCTTTGTGGTGCGTAACGCGCTGGGCGAGAGCAGGGATGTGGCAACCATCTTTGAGCGACGCCTCAACCGTCTGCCACCTGGCGGCACTGGAGAGTGCTGCGCGCCCAAGCTGCTGCAATACGCGTTTCTTCACGACTTGAAGCCAGTGTGCATGGCAGAGTTCTGGGTGGGACATTCGCCGCAAGGCGAGGTGCGCCACCACGGCCACTACTACCCTGCCTGCCGCAGCAAGTGCCTGCCTCTCATGGAATTTATGCTGCAAGGTCTTGACGTGGAGGACAATTCTCTAATCACCAAGCACAGTGACAAAGAAGTGAACGTCATCTACGAAGACCAGTGGCTGATAGTCATTGACAAACCCGCCGGGATGCTCACCGTGCCGGGAAAGGACAAAGAGGCTGTCTCGGCTTTAGAGATTGTGAGCGGAATGCAAAAAAATGAAAAAACGAGAGCAGAAACCGATTCTCGTTCCTCGATTCTCGTTCCCCGCACCGAAGGTGCCTTTGAGGTTCATCGTCTCGACCAGGCGACGAGCGGACTGGTGGTCTTTGCCAAGACGCATGAAGTACAGAAACTTTTGCGCCAGCAGTTTGAACAGCGCTCGGTAAGCAAGACCTACCTCGCACTGCTCGATGGCGTGCCGCCCAAGAAAGAAGGAACCATCAACCTGTCTCTGCGCCCCAATCTTGACGACCGGCCAAGGCAGGTGGTAGATATGGAAAACGGCAAGCAGGCTATCACAAAATACAGGGTGCTGGAGTATCGCGGTGAGAAAACACTGGTTGAGTTCACGCCGATGACTGGCCGCACCCACCAACTCCGAGTCCACGCCTCGCATCCACAGGGTCTCAACTGCCCCATCACAGGCGATATGCTCTACGGCACTGCCAGTGACCGTCTCTGCCTTCATGCCATGACGCTAAGCTTCGCTCACCCCATCACAGGCGAGCCAATGAGCTTCACCAGCACCACATCAAATATCTACTATGATCTATAACAGCCTTATTTCTTTATCTTCCCCACTTTAAATGCCATTCGGATGACGAATCCCACCTGGTGATCTACATTTCCGGCGCGGTTTGTCACTGGCAATTGCGGGAACAGGTCTTCTTTATATCGGAAAACATCCTTGACAATGAGCCTGGGCGAGTATCTTATACCAATCCACCATTTGCGCTTGCCCCAGCCTGCCATCAAGTCGGCACCAATGTTGTAATGCTTTTCCTCAAACTCGTTGTCGCCATAATAAAAATCCTGATATTCGATAGGTTCGTTTTCATAGCGGTCTACAAGATATTTCGCTTTGCGGTATTCAAACGACAAACCAGCGCCCAAAGTCCAACGCCCATGATACCAACGGTGCATAACGCTAGAAGTAACATTCATAACGGCTAAATTGTACCTTTCCCAGTCCATAGCAGAAAACAAGATAGCAGGATGCACATTGACTTCAATCGTTCTGTTCCTGGCATAGGCATACTCAAGACCTACTCCAAGGTTATAGAGAAAATACATAGTTCCTTCATAATCATCATGGATCCCAAGTTTGGTGTATGCGATTCCTGTAAAATCGTCCTCCAAAGTTAGGCGAAACGTGCCCTTCTCCACGTCGAGAGGTGAACTTGTCGAGACAATATCCTCGCCCTGCGCCCACAGCACAGCGGGCACAGCAAGCAATATCATTATTGAGAGAATCTTTCTCATATTAAAGACTTATCACTTTATCCTGAACTTGTAGCCTATCGAGACAAAACCGTTGTAATGATATAATTTATATAGTTTTCCTAAATCATTGGTGGTGACACCGCCCACTCCTTCCACGGTATAAGTGGTATTGTTGGGGTATATCTTCAACAGTCCTAAAAATCCCTCGATACCGAAAACGATGTGATTTTTTAACTCGTAGGAGATGCCTAAGGGGATGGTCAAATCAAATTTCCGCTCCCTGCTTGACTTAGTATTACCCAAATGTGTATCACCAGTATTAACTACAAATGCTGGAGCTAAACCTACATTTATCGACAGTCCGCGCCAAGCATACCAGCGAGCAACAACTGGCACATATATCCTGTCGTTCTTGAAGGTCTCTGTTTTAGTGCGCTCGCCATAGAAATCACTATAACCAATTTTCGCACCACCTGTAGAGTATGCTACTCCTGCTGCCACGCTCCATTTGGGCGCAAACTGATACTCGCCTTCCACGCCCACATGAAAGCCATATCGAGGATCGTAGTGGTGAGCATTTTCACCCCAAAACATTGAACCACTAAAACCAGCGTATGGCTTGATAGAAAACTGTTTTGCTTCGTTCTGCGCCATGGCAGTGCCAGTAGCGATAATCAGGCACATGAGTGCGATAATAATCTTTTTCATATCATTTTCTTTTTATGTTTCTTTGAAATGATGCTAATTGCTTAAATGAAAGGGGGCATAAATATCTGGCTGTGCCCATTTCACATCATTTCGCAAATATATCTTATTGCTCAAATTCAACACTTGCTCTGAGGTGCCGAGGTGGCAGTCAAAATAGTAAATATAACAGTCGTCAACTGTTTTCTCCCCTTGTTCATGATTGGCCAATGTCAGCTTACCCCTATAATCCTTCAAGATTTTATCCTTGGTTTCGGTATTGTAAACACACACACCTATCATTGGACAAACGACAACATAATCATGAGATGATTGAGTATTATAGTCATAATAATAGCCTGCAAAATAGCGCTCACTAGTGAAATCGTCGGCAGTGATGAAATTATGGTCTCGAGTCACCAAGAAAAATCCACCAACATTCTTAACCTGGGATTCTTCCTGATTTGCCAGCTGCTCCAGCTCTTTTTCCCTGTTCTCGGTCATCGGAAAGACACAATACTGACCAGCTGCGCGATAGGAGAACGCAGACTTCCGTCATACGCTCTCGGGCTCACCACAAGCCAAATCACACTATGCAGAAATCCACGCCAAATAAGGCATGATTTCAATGTGTGATTTTTTGCTCGTTGTTTCTGCGAGGTGGTGATTCGAGAGCTATTGAGCAAATTTAAAACGAGTGTTCTTCTGAACACCGTTGCAAAGATAATACATTAAAATAAAAGATGCAACACTTTATCTAGAAAAAGAATCTAAATAACTATTTATGTCGCAAAGTGCCTTATTGTCATCAATTTTCATAATAGTTTGCATGGCCTTTATTTTAAGCGAATCATTGTTAGAACCGTAATTCACTTCAGGTTCAGCCACAGCCATCGCATTATCTTTGATACGCACTTTAGCGATATTCTCTATTATTTTAGAATAAGCTTTATCGCCAAGCAATATTTTAGCATTATTGACATATTGCTCAAAAACATCTATGTTTTTAATCACGCTAAGCGTTGTACCATTGGCCCTGTTGGGAACTTCACCTTTGATATATCGTGATATTTGATTTTCTCCAAAGCCCAGAATTGTTGTCATTTTTGCAATAGATATTCCATACTGCTCCATCAGTTGTTCAATCTCAGATGGAGAAGGAATATTATACTTTTTTCTATATTGATTGTAGATTTGAGAGACATTTTCTTCGGCAAGTTCACCAGTTGTAAAACGCTCTTTGGTTTTCTCACATTCATAACAACAATAAGTGTAGTGGTATTGCTCACCTCTAAAGGTGGCTATTGCAGGCTCCTTAATAAGAACAGCCTCGCAATCGGCGAATGGACTTTTCATAATGCCTGTGTTTTAAAAGGGAAATTTAATGGATATTCCGCCTCGTGAAAAGAAATGCACAGGGCTCTATTGCTCACCGAAATCTTTATGTAAATATCGGTATCATTATAATCTTTGCCAAAAACCCACATATCAGCGCCTTTATTAAGAGTATCAATAATTGGACCTTCGGAGTAATCAATATCCTCCAAAGAGAAAATAATCTCTTCACGAATGATATTGTTAATACCGAGTTTCAAAAGGGAATTGATATCATTTTTATCACGGTCATCGCGATAAATAATGCCAAAAGCTTTTGCCTTAATCTTAAACTCATTCAAAAATGCCCGAACTTGTTCAATTGTTATTTCCATAGCTTATTTTTTTGCAAAGGTAGCACTTTTTTTTAACTACACAAACTTTTTCCACCTTAAAGTGGCATTTTTTGTTGTATTTTTTAGAAATCAACTAAAAAGTAGGGCAGCCGAATGTGGCTGCCCTCAGTTGTGTTATTATGTGTTGCGGTGGTTATTACCAGGCGAACATTGGGAAGTCTTTCATCATGAGGTTGACTTTCTCGCGGACGGCGGTGATGGTTGCCTCGTCCTCGGGTTTCTGGAGCACGGTGTCGATAAGCTCAACGATCTCGCCCATCATGTCTTCCTTAGCGCCACGTGTGGTGATGGCGGGAGTACCGAGGCGGATACCGCTGGTCTGGAATGCGCTGCGGTCGTCGAAGGGAACCATGTTCTTGTTCACGGTGATGTCGGCAGCCACGAGAGCGTTCTCGGCAACCTTACCGGTCAGGTCTGGATACTTGGGACGCAGGTCGAGGAGGATGCAGTGGTTGTCGGTGCCGCCACTGGCAATCTTGTAACCCTTGTCGAGCAGAGCCTTAGCCATTGCCTGAGCATTGGCCTTAACTTGCATCTGGTAAGCCTTGAACTCGGGTTGGAGAGCCTCGCCAAAGGCGACAGCCTTAGCGGCGATGACATGCTCGAGAGGACCGCCCTGAACGCCTGGGAACACGGCAGAGTCGAGCAGCGACGACATCATGCGCACTACGCCCTTCTTGGTGGTCTTACCCCAAGGATTCTCGAAATCTTTGCCCATCAGGATGATGCCACCACGTGGACCACGCAGGGTCTTGTGGGTGGTGCTGGTCACGATGTGAGCCCACTTCAATGGGTTGTTGAGCAAGCCGGCAGCGATGAGACCCGCAGGGTGAGCCATGTCAATCATGAGGATGGCACCCACCTTGTCGGCGATGTTGCGCATGCGCTCGTAGTCCCACTCGCGGCTGTAGGCGCTGGCGCCACCCACAATGAGCTTGGGTTGCTCACGCAGAGCCACCTCCTCCATCATGTCGTAGTCAACGATGTTAGTGTCGGGGGTCACATTATACTCGCACTGCTGGAACACGAGGCCCGAGAAGTTCACTGGGCTTCCGTGTGAGAGGTGACCGCCATGAGCCAGGTTCAGACCCATGAACTTGTCGCCGGGCTTGAGGCATGCCATGAACACTGCCATGTTGGCCTGCGCACCGCTGTGGGGTTGCACGTTGGCATACTCTGCTCCAAATAGCTGCTTGATGCGCTCCTGAGCCAGAGTCTCGGCCTCATCTACCACTTGGCAACCGCCATAGTAGCGGTGTCCAGGATAACCCTCGGCATACTTGTTGGTCAGGCAGCTACCCATAGCTTGCATAACTTGTTCACTCACGAAATTCTCGCTGGCAATGAGCTCAATGCCACGCTGTTGACGCTGGTGTTCACGCTCAATGATGCTGAACAGTAAATCGTCTCTCTTCATCTTTTAAAGAATAATGTTAATGTTGTTTATATAGATCAATCTAAAAATGTTTTTTGCTTTCAAGCCACAAAGGTAGTGAAAAGTTTTCAGTTATCGGTTATCGTCAAGTAGTTTTTTGTGTTATTTCTCATAAAAAAAAGCCCACCCTGGGGTGAGCTATTTTTTCAGAAGGTGAACTTGCGGCCGGTCCACTTGAGGGTTTTGGGCTTAACTTTCTTGGTGTTGTAGTTCATGTAGTTGACTGTGATGTCCTTGCCAGTGCGTGGCAAGTCAAAGTAGATGGTAGCTCCATCTTCCACGTCATAAACCCTATTAAAGCCTGGCACGCTACACATTGTCATCTTCTTGGTGGCATTGTTGTAGCGGTAGAACACGATGCCGTCATATTGTCCTGGCTCGTAATTGCCGTCGCGGAAGCTCAACACGTTGTAGGCAACGAGCTTGTGCTTGCCGTCGCTCTCGTTCCAGTAGCACATCTCAATCTTGAGCCTGTGCTCCTCGTGTCTTGACTCAAAGCACACATAGCCGTTACTCTTGTCGATGGTGAGTGTTTCGCCCTTGTCGAGTTTTTTCCCGTTGCGCTGCTTGACCCACGCCTGCTTGAAGGCATGGTCGGCCTCGTTGATGCAGCCGTCATCGTCGAGCGCCGCAACCGAGAGATAGCTCCAGGCAAAATCGCTGATAGTGGGTTTTGAACCTTGATACTTCACTTTGATGCCGTCCTGTGCCGCCAGCGCCAGCGCAAAGCAGGCAAAAATGATTGCTAATGATGTTTTTTTCATAATTTATTGGGTTTTGAGTTTAAAAAATTATCCTTGAGATTTTATTATTTCGCCTTCTTGCGCACTGTCCAGCCGAAGTGGCCTATCTCTTCGCCTAGCTTGTAGTAATGGCCGTGGCAGTAAGTGATGAGACCTGCCTCTTTTAGGTCGAGGGCGCCAGTAGCAGGGTCGATGAATCGGTCATCGGCGATGACGTTAAGCACCTCGGCGATGAACATGTCGTGCGTGCCCAGCCGCATGATGTCCTTGACCAGGCACTCAATGCTCACGGGTGCCTCCTCGATGTAGGGTGCTGCCACTTTCACTCCCTTGACAGGTGTGATACCCATCTCCTTCCATTTGTCGAAGTCTCGTCCCGAGCGCACGCCGCACCAGTCGGTGGCACGTGCCAGCTCCTCGTTGGTGAGGTTGATGGTGAACGCCATGTTGCGTTCAATGATGTCGTGGCTGTGGCGCTCCTGCCTTATCGACACATAGCACAGAGCGGGGTCGCTGCAGATGGTTCCCGTCCAAGCAGCAGTAAAGAGGTTATACTCCTCGGGGGTTGCACCGCACGACACCAGCACCGCCGGCAGCGGATAAATCATTGTTCCAGGTCTCCAGTTTTGTTTAGACATAAGTATTTTCTATATCTAGATTTCCTAGAAATTCTAAAAGTTCTAGATGCCTTAAACTTAAAATATTACACAAATAAAGTATGTGCAAGGATTTCGTGCGCCCTTGCTTCGTCGAGCAGACGGTCCTGCCGTCTTACTATAATATTTTCGTACTTCAAAAAGAGTAATGATGTCCTATAGGCAGTGTGGTTTTAATGTTAGTAACCGATTTGGTCAAATACTCCGCTCACAAAGCAGATCACGATGAAAGACACGAGTGTAAACCCGAGACTGAACATGAGGAAGTGACTGCTGTAGTCCTCCTCGTCAAAATCGTCAGCCACATTAGCTGCGCTGGCACTGCGACGGCGCACAAGCTTGACGATGACATTGGTTACAAGGCCACAAACCAAGCCAATGCCTAGTGCTAGCAGTGCATAAAGTCCAATTGACCCCATAATCTTTGTTAATTAAAAGTTAATAGTTAAAAGTTGATAGTATATAGTTTTTATTCTTAGTTTTTTCTATTTTTCCAGATACTTAACACTTGCCACTTAACACTTAACACTTAACACTTGCCACTTAACACTTATCACTTAACACTTATCACTTGCCACTTAACACTAATCACCTACTCCTCGCGTGCTATCTCGCACTGGCACATCTCGCGGTATTCTTCCCAGTCGGCGTCTTCCTCGGCGTGGAAGGTGAGTGGAAGCTGCTCCTCGATAGTCCTCAATGCCTGGTTTAGCATCGCTTGGAATGCCTTTAGGGTGACAGCATAAAACACCCAGTTGCGCTCGCCGGCGCCCGTGTAGATGCCTGTCATCACCGCAACCGGGTCGCAGCGCAGCGACTCTTGCAGCGCATCGGTCACCAGCTCCATAGTGCGGGAGGTCTGGTAGTCGGGCATTCCCCCTGTGTCGGGCTCATAGAGCCACGTCATCTCGATGCGGTAGCGGTAACGTCCAGTGGCAATCACATTGTCGAGGGCGCGCCGCCCAGTGACCAGCACCGTGCGTCCTTCGCTGTCTTCGCTTGGTGCCGTCCACCAGTCCTCTATTATGTGTAATTTTGCCATAAGCTTTAAAAAATCGCCACAAGGTACAAATATTTTTTATATTTTCAAAGAAAAACACGAAAAAAATCAAAATTGCACACAATATTAATAATAAATCCTCGTTGAAAGATGTTTTTTAACTAACTTTGCAGCCGATTTTGGCGCTGCGCGCCGATTAAGGATTAGTTGTGCTTCGCACGATTAGAGATTAGAGATTGGTGATGACTCTAGTTTACGAACATAAGATGGCTAAGATCAGGCACATACTACTAGCTTTGGCGCTTCTTACTGGCGCGACGGCAATGGCACAACCCACGGGCATCAATACGTGGGCTAACCACATCGTGCTCAACGGCGACAACTGGGACGACATCATTGCTTATCTCAACAACCCTCGCCGTCACAACTACAAGTTCACCATCTTACACCTCGGCGACTCACACATCCAGCCAGGCATCGTCAGCGACGAGGTGAGAAGGATTCTGCAAGAGCGCTTTGGCAACGGCGGACGGGGGCTGATCAGTCCGCTGGCACTGGCAGGCACCAACGAACCCAACGACTACCTGCTCAAGTCCTCATCCTCAATCTCAGCATCGAGCCGACTGCTGTCCTCGTCAAAGCCCGCCGGCATGGGCATGACGGGAGTAGCGGTGAAATTTGGCGGCGCGAGCACCACGCTGAGCATCAAAGCGAAACATCAAGGCGACGAGTTCTACCGCATCACCATTTACCACTCCCACTCCACCCCCTTTGATGTGGAGCAGAGCGGCACAAGAGTGAAAGGCAAGCAGCGAAGCCGCTATGCCACCGACTATGTGCTTGACACCGAGACCGACACCGCCAACTTGCGTCTCACCGGCAGCGGTGCGCTCTTTGGAGTGCGTCTTCTAAATGGCAAGCGGGGTGTGGTGGTTGACTGCATAGGCAACAACGGAGCGACATACCGCAGCTACCTGAACATCGACAATTTCGCACTACAACTCAGCGATCTGGAGCCGCAGCTAGTGATAATCTCGCTGGGCACAAATGAGGCTTACGGCTCATTTGGCAACATAACTTCCAACATCGACCAGATGCTCACCGACATCAGGCGAGTGTGCCCACGTGTGAAATTCCTGCTCACCACGCCCATGGAGACACAGAAGCGAGGCAGCCGCGGCTACCATATCCAAAGCAATGTCGCCGAGGTGCGCGACCTCATCCTCGCCTACGGCAAGAGCCACCACGTGCCAGTGTGGGACTTCTACCAGGTGGCAGGAGGTGCCGGGGCCGCCAACCGATGGCTAAGCGCGCGCTACATGAAGACCGACCATCTGCACCTGGGCAATGACGGCTATCACCTGCAAGGCAGCCTCCTCGCCGAAGCCCTGCTGCGCCTGCTCACGGGCGAAGACGACGGCAGCGACATCGTGGCACCAATCAAGCAAACCGTTGAGCCAGAAGAAGAAACAATCGAGGAAGAAACTACCGAAGAGGAAGCCGAAGAGGAATAAAAAGAGCTTTCTAGCAGCAGCAAAGTTTTCTAGTAGCAGAATTAAAAGCCGTGTGGGAAGGTGTTGGTGTATTGCGCCGTATGCGCGGCGCACACTAGGACAAAAAACAACAAAACACAAAAAAGAAAAGCGCAAAGCCGTTAAACTCTTGCGCGATTTAAATGTCATAATATTAAGAGAGCAATCCTAACGTGAAAAATTTAAAAAAATTGTGTCGTTAGTGTTGTTTTTTTGAAAAAATGTAGTATTTTTGCAAGTTGAAATGAGACGTTTGCTATACATATTCACCCTGTGCGTGGCGCTTGCTGTTGGAGCAGTGAGTGTTAACGCCTTTGCCGAGCCTCGTGTCGAGCAGGTCTCTAGTGACGAGACCACAGCTATTGGCGGCAAGGGCACCATCGCTATGGTAGCTGGTGAGAGCGACGCCACTTTCAACATCTACTCTATCACAGGTCAGCTCATCAAGAGCGTGCGCGTGACAGCCGGCACCAAGGTCACCATCGATGTTCCCAAAGGGTTCTACATCGTGAAGTGCTCTGGCCGCTGGTCTCGCAAAGTGGTTGTCAAGTGATCATGAAAGACTTGTGCCAGCGTTTTTTCGCTAAATTAAAGGGGTATTCTAAAGATTCCTCTTTTATTTTTTATGCCTTGGCGGTCATAGTGATGACCGCCCTAATGGTCATCACCTCCCACCGTCTCGCTGAGGGCGCATTCTACCCCATGCCACTGATGCGCACACTCATCCTGAACCACCTGGGCGACGCACTGCTGCTCACCGCGTTCTACTGGCTGCTGCCGGCACGGCGCAAGGGGTGGTTGTGGCTCATGGTGGGCATCGTGACCGTGTGGTGCTTTGCCCAAATCACCTACAACGAGACCTACCACGACATGATGCCGTTCTCGTCGTGGCTCTATGTGAGCAATCTGGGCGGCGTGGTCTTCGACAGCATCCTGGGCACCATCACGCCTGAGGCGGTGTGGGTGCTTGTGCTGCCGCTGCTCCTGCTGGGCGTGTATCTGTGGAAATTGCGCAAGCGAGTGGCAGCTCACAAAACGAGTGGCAGCCGAGGATGGGTGCTCACCCTTGCGGCAATTGGGCTATGGGCTTTGTCGCAGTTTGCCGTTCTGGCTCAGGAGAGCATTCACAGCAAAACCAGCCTGAAAGAGTATTTTCCAGAGAAATATTACTCCCTAGTAAACTTCAACAACAAGGTATATCCCGTCAAGAACGGCAATGTGGCGTATGTGATTTACACCATCGCCAAGTCATTCACCGGCATCACCACCGAGCAACGCCAGCAGGCGCAGCAGTTTATCGACAATGAAGTACCGAAATATACCGACAACCCTTACTGCGTCACGCTCTCACGCAACCTGGTGCTGATAATGGTGGAGTCGCTCAACGCTTGGGTGGTAGATTTAAAAATTGACGGTCGCGAGGTGTGCCCCGTGCTCAACAGCCTCGTTGGCGACAGCGCGTCAATCTCCTGCACCCAGATGATGGCGCAGGTGAAGAACGGCCGTTCGAGCGATGGAATGTTTATCTACAACACCGGTCAGCTGCCCCTGACCACACAGTCGGTGGCGATGGACTATGGCGAGAACGAATATCCGTCGCTCGCCAAGGCACTCAAGGCGACCAACCCTCAATACCACTCCATCGAAATCACCGTTGACCGCACAGGGATGTGGAATGTGGAGAACACCGCCCGCTGCTATGGCTTCGACGAGCTATGCCTGCAAGACTGCTACCGTAAGGCCTACAAGAAGTCGGGGGAGTCGATCGACAAAGCTCTGCTGGAGTTTTCTAGCGGCAAACTCGCTTCGCAAAAGGCGCCGTTCTACGCCATGATATTCACTGGCACCACCCATGTGCCTTACAACAAACTCGAGGACGTGAAACCCACATGGATCTCGCAGTCAAAACAATATACCGTGAACGTGCGCAACTACCTTGAGAAGGTGGCGTTCTTTGACCGACAGCTGGGGACGTTCCTTCAGCGGCTCAAGGATGACAGCCTCTACGACAACACCGTGATAATCGTCGCCAGCGACCACAGCGACTTTATCGACGACGACCCTGACGGCAGAGCCTCACTCTCGAAGCGCGGCATTGAGTGCGTGTTTGTCATTCTCAACTCGGGACTGCCTGGGCAGCGCATCGAGGGGCCTGTGGGACAAATCGACATCTACCCCACTCTGCTCGACATCATGGGCGCAAACGCCTATTGGTGGAAGGGTCTAGGCCACAGCTTGCTGCGCAACGAGGTGCGCTCGGCAGTGCCCGCCCCAGGAGAGACCGCTGGCGACATCTCGTCACCACTTTTCCGTCACCAGAACGACGCCTGGCAAGTCTCCAACACCCTGATAAAGACCAACTGGTGGAGGAAATAAAACCGGAGGTGTTGGAAAACACAAATTTTATTGTTAAAAAAATAAAAAAGGAGTCTCATTATTAATATATTAACTATATTTGTAGGTTTGTTATTTCTTATATTTTAATTATAAAACTAAAATAAGAAATGAAAAAGTTTATCTACGCATTTTTGCTTGCGTCCATCCTGATGGGGACCACAAGCGCCAGTGCCATCACGCCCCTTCCCGACCAGGGCGTTTATCGCATCCAAAACGGCAAGAAAGTGGTATTTTAATAATGCACAATGCGGAATGCATAATGCACAATGCAGAATGCGGAATGCAGAATGCTCAATTGGGCTGACGCGGCGGTTTTATTAGGTACACTAATTAGACTAATTAGAACTAATTGGTTAGAAAATGGCAGGTAATGCTCTGAAGATATGGATAATGACGCTTGCGGCGAGTATCGCTCTCGTCGCAAGTGCCATTCCTCGTGACTCAGTAGCAGTGCCGTGGACCAATGGCGGACCACTACTGCCCGACAGCAGCAACTTCGTCACTGCAAGTATGCTTGTGATGTCGCCAGGCGAGGCCATATACTCCCAGCTGGGACATGGCGTAATCAGGATGGAGTGCCCTGTTCACAATCTTGACTACTGCTTCAGCTTTGAGGAAGAGCCTGGCATGGGAGGCATTATCAAGTTTTTCATGGGCAAGACCGATGCCCACATGATGGCAGTTCCCACAGCTGAATTCTTAAAAGGCTATAAGCTTGATGGCAGGCAAGTTAAGCAATACACCCTGAACCTCACTCTCCACGAGAAGCAAGAGCTATGGCGGTTGCTCGACAACGACTATGTTGACGAAAACCTGCGGCATTTCAATTTCCTGCAAAACAACTGTTCATCGGTATCGCTAATGGCAGTCGAGAATGTGGTGGTTGATGAGACCTTAGACTTCAACGGCTGGCCCGAACAGTTCAAGATGATTAATGGCGCTGGGGTTAGATATTTGTCAAGATTTTCTCCCTGGCTTGAGTTCTGGAACATGACATTTTTGGGAACAGAGAGTGATGAGTATTGGCCCCACGAGCAACAGGTGGCGCCAGAATTATTGCCACAAGTTCTCAAGAAAGCTACGATAGTCGCAGAAGACGGTTCAAGTCGTCCTTTGGTGACAGGCGAGAAAGAGTTGTTGCCACTGGTAAATGCTTATAAGGCCTCGCCAGTGACACCAACTTGGGTGTTAGGCACACTGCTGCTTTTCACAGTCCTCATCACCCTTGCCAGCCTCAAGTGGAAACTGAAATGGCTGCCAAAGGTGCTAGATTTCTTGCTGATGACCTGTGTCACACTAGCAGGATTGATGCTGATATACACCAGCTTTGTGTCAGGGCTCTTTGGCAAACACTGGAACTGGTATTTGATACCCTTCAACCCGCTGCCGTTCATCATCTGGCTGCTATGGCACAAGCGCAAAGGGTTATATAAGGTCTATCTTTTCTACACAGTAGTGCTGGCACTCTTTATCCTCGCCACACCACTGAGCCAACAGCTAGACTTGCCACATCAGTTTATCACAGCGACACTGCTAGTTCGCTGTCTATATAATTATTACGATGGTAAAAAACAAACTGTCGTCAAAACAATAAAGACTAAAAAAACAAAAAACAAAAGCGATGTTTAAATTAAAGAATTTAAAAATATTATTTCTACTGATGCTCTTTGCATTTGCTTGTAGATTATGACAAAAGACTGATTAATGCAGGTTCTGTTTTCCAAATTAATTCATATAAAGTAACGGGAGGTTATCCACATGATTTTATAACACAGGGATTTGACACTCACGGATTATATGATTTTACAGTTGGCTCAGCCAGATATTTGACCATGGATAGAAATGTCGAAGATCTGACATGGGTTATTCATCCCAATTCACAAGTTATGTATATGGCAGATGAAGGAGAAGAAAGCATAACTATCAATGGTGCCATAGGAAATGATTTTGTTCATTGGTACATAGAATGTATCGACAAGGACCTCGAGACTGCCGAGAACTACTTCTCTCTTGACCCTGAGAAGTTGGTTGAGGTGGATGGCAAGTATTATACCACATTGCGCACGTCGTGGAACATATTGTTCAATCCTGAGCAGATGACTCCTTATGTAGTTACTGCAGTTGATGAAACAGCTGGAACCTTTGAGATGGAGCCTATAACAGGCAATATCATTCCTGCTGGCACTCCGGTAATTATAGAGACCAAGAGCAATGTGGTTCTCGAAAATCGCATGGTGCCAACCACAACAGCCTTTACAGGAACTAAGCCTGCTACTAACATGCTTCAGTGCAGCGAGAAATATTTCCCGAACCAAACCGTTTCCACAAGTGCTAACTACAAACCTCTCATGGTAAACGCTAATGGCCAACTCGCCTTCGGCGGTGCTTCGTTGTCCAAAGTAAACGGCAATGAGGCTTATCTGTGTGTCGCTAATGAGGTGGACTTGCAGCCAGTTCTTACCGAGACAACTCTGGCTAACTTGCTTGAGAATGGCAAGATTGGTCCAAACTACAAAATCACTGACCTCACTTGTGTATATATTCAAGGCAACGTGCTCTACTGCAAGGACGACGACAAAGCATTAAACAAGAGCGTTAAGGAAGCTGGAGAGATTGACTACATAAACGAGGCTACAGGATTCCATCATGGAGATTGGGACCAGAGTAACTGGATCGCCATCAATCTTCCCGAGGGTAGTAGTATGACAACCGATTATATGGAAGCTATTTTCGACCATCGCTTGAATAACGTGGTTGGCAACTTGAAGAGCAAGGTGAACCCCGAGTTTAACGCATCTTTGATGCCAACCGCTGGCGATAAGAACCAATACGACGAGAACACCTATATAACCTGTAACTTCTCGGGCGAGCACCAAACGGGTGTTGTGAATGGCGAGGAGAAGGATGTGTTCTTTGTCGCTCCCAAGCCAATGGAGATTGCACAGGTGGAATGGGCGATGTGGGATGAGGAGAGCGGCTTGTTTGTCATGCCAAATGCCGCCTCAGGCTCGGGATTACAAGGCTCTTTCCTGCCCGACTTCTCAATGCTTGAGAATGTAGAAAACCCAGAGCCACAAGATGGTTATGGCTATCATTTCCCCGCGCTTATAAAGGTCACCGAGACTTCTTCTCAAAGCAATGCCCCAGCGCCAAAGGCTGAAGGCAACAGTAGTGCCTGGACAGTATATCCACTAGAGTGGAATAACGACACGCCCACCGCTATCGAGAACATAGGTAACGGCAAGGTTGCCACCCGCGTGACTTACTATAACCTGATGGGCGTGAAGAGCGAGGTGCCTCATCCTGGCATCAACATTGTGGTGACTCACTACAGCGACGGCAGCCGCAGCGCAGTGAAAGTGGTGAGATAATCTCTCACATGGCGGTGCCATGCGATGCAGGCTGACACTCGAGGCACACAACTAGTATCCTCTCCCCCACATGGCGGTGCCATGCGATACAGGCTGACACTCGAGGCACTCAACTATCCTCTCACATGGCGGTGCCACGCGATGCAGCAAACACTCAACACACGCGAGGAAGGCTAGCACGCAACACTCTTGACTATTTCACCTTGCTCAAACTATTAAAAAATGTTATAACCTGCTTTGTTTCCCACAAAATCATTAACTTAGCGAGCTAAAAAGAGAGATAACTGTTATGATCCTTGCTGAGTTGTTTCCATATTCTCGCTTGATATTTACCATTTTGTATGGTATCACGGCGGTGGCGATTATCGGGGTGGTGGTGAGTGAGAACCGCAATCCCGTGAAGACTCTGGCATGGATCACGGTGCTTATTCTGCTGCCTGTGGTGGGTATCATCCTGTACATCTTCTTTGGCCGCAGCTTGCGCCATGTGCGCATGATCTCGCGCAAGAAGCGTCAGCGTCTCACCAACCGCGACGACATCAAGCACCTGATGCGTTCGCAACAGGTGATTCACTACGACACCATCAAGAGCGAGCGCCAGCAGATGATAAACCTAGTGGGCAGTATGCAAGGCTCTCCGCTGCTTGCCAACAACGAGGTGGAGATTTTCACCAACGGCAAGGATAAGTTTGACGCTTTCAAGCGTGACCTGCTGGCAGCCGAGAAGTATATCCACATCCAGTACTACATCATAGAGAACGACAAGATAGGCAACGAGATAGGCGACATCCTCAAGGCCAAGGTCAAAGAGGGCGTGAAGGTGCGCGTGCTCTATGACCACGTGGGGTCGTTCCACTTCGACATGTCCTATTTCAAGAAGCTGCGCAAGGAAGGAGTGGAGGTGTATCCCTTCATGCAGATCACCTTCCCTGAGTTTGCCAACCGCATCAACTGGCGCAACCACCGCAAGATAGTGGTCATCGACGGCAAGACGGGATACATAGGCGGCATGAACATCGCCGACCGGTATATCGACGGCGGCAAGATGAAGCACTGGCGCGACACACACCTGCGTGTGAGAGGCGACATAGTGGCGGCACTGCAGGTGTCGTTTGCCATCGACTGGAACTTCATGAAGCGCGAGCTCATCGAGGAGCCGGTAGAGATGGTGGAGCCTGGCAGCATCGCCAACCCCATAGGTATGCAGCTGGTCACTGGTGGTCCCACCAGCCAGTGGGTGAACATGGCGTTTGTGTTCCAGAAAGCCATCGACAGCGCCCGCAAATGCGTGTATATCCAGACTCCCTATTTCCTGCCCAGCGACTCCTTGCTCAAGGCCCTTCAGGTGGCTGCTCTTAGCAAGGTTGACGTGCGCCTGATGATTCCTCGCAAGCCCGACAGCATATTGCTACGCTACGCCTCCTATTCCTACGTCAAGCAGTGCCTCACCGCCGGCATCAAGATTTACTTCTATGAGCCAGGCATGCTGCACTCTAAGGTGGTGGTGATTGACGACGACTTCGTCACTACCGGCTCCACCAATTTCGACTTCCGCAGCTTTGAGTACAACTTCGAGTGCAACGTGCTGCTCTACAGCCAGGAGTTCAACCAGCGCATGCGTGATGTGATGATTGCCGACATGAAACAATGCACTCGCATCAACCTGCGCACCTGGCGCAAGCGCCCAGTGTGGCAAAAGGCCGTGGAAAGCGTGGTGCGCCTCTTTGGACCCTTATTATAATGCAGAATGCTGAATGCGGAATGCAAAATGCGGAATGCGGAATGCGGAATGCAGAATGTTTAACTCTATTTTGTTAATTAACATGAAATCATTTAGAAAAATAGCAGTTGTTCTTGCCGTGCTTGTTGCGATGATGGCGAGTGCGAAAGACGCTCCCAAGCGCGAGTTCCGAGGGGCGTGGTTGCATATCATAGGGCAAGGGCAGTATGCCAAGATGACCCCTCAGCAGACTCAGGAATACCTTCGTGACCAGCTCAACAAGCTCGACCAGGCTGGCGTGAACGCCGTCATCTGGCAGGTGCGCCCGCAAGCCGACGCCGCCTACATCAGCGACCTCGAGCCCTGGTCGCGGTGGCTCACCGGCGAGGCAGGCAAGGCTCCAGACCCCGTATGGGACCCACTGCAGTTCATGATTGACGAGTGCCATAGCCGCGGCATGGAGCTGCACGCATGGATCAACCCCTACCGCGTCACCAGCGGCGAAAAAGACCAGCCCGCGCCAGGGCACATCTACTACGAGCATCCAGAGTGGTTCCTCAAGTATGCCGACGGCAAGATATACTTTGACCCGGCGTTGCCCGAGAGCCGCGACTTCATCAACCTCGTGGTGCGCGACATGATTACGCGCTACGACCTCGACGCCATCCACATGGACGACTATTTCTACCCCTATCCCGTGAAAGGCGCGGAGTTCCCCGACACCACCTCCTTTGAGAAATATGGCAAGGGCTGGGGCGACAAAGGCGACTGGCGACGGCACAATGTAGATCTGCTCATCGAGCAGTTGCACAACACCATCCAGAGCACCAAGCCGTGGGTGCGACTGGGTATCAGTCCCTTCGGCATCTGGCGCAACAAGAAGAGCGACCGCAACGGCAGCGAGACCAACGGCCTCGAGTGCTACGACGCGCTCTATGCCGACTGCCCTAAATGGACGGCGATGGGATGGGTCGATTACATGGTGCCGCAGCTCTACTGGGAACTGGAACACAAGGCGGCGAGCGACCTCGTGCTCAGCTACTGGTGGAACGACCACGCCAACGGCCGCCACATGTACTACGGCCAGGCGGTGCGCAACGTGATGAACCACCGCGACATCCCCGACACCCTCAACCCCACACAGCTCAACCATAAGATTGAGCTGATGCGCTCGCTGCCCAACGTGCATGGCGTCACCTGGTGGCCCGGATATTCTGTAAGCGAGAACTATAAGGGCGTGCTCGACTCGTTGAGCAACCACCAGATGCACACTAAGGCGCTGTGCCCTGCCGTCACGTGGATTGACGATGTGCCACCCCCCGCCGTCTCCAACCTGCGCGTCGATAGGAAGAAAGATGTGACAATGCTCACCTGGGACGCTCCCGCGACCTCCGACCCTATGCAAGAGGCCGTGAGATATGTGGTCTATGAATTCCAGGGGAGTTACGATTTCGACATCGACATGAACGACCCTTGGGCAATAGTAAAGGTCACCAACCAAACGTCAGTCACCGTGCCCAATCCTCTAGGACTCAAGCCGCTGGGCAAATCAAAACGCAGACCGCAAGGCACAATGTACATCGTTACCGCCCTCGACCGCTGCAACAACGAGAGCGCCCCATGCATCTCCGAAATCGTGTACTGACACCTCCATTGACGTTTTTTACCACTACATCTTTCCACGTTTCAGGAATTATCACTACTTTTGCAGCCGAAAACTAACGGCAGGGAAGTATTTGTCGCGACAATACTATTGTCTTGTTAGCTTGTCAGCTCGTTAGCTTGTTTGCTATACAAAAACAAATAAAACAGAAGATTAAATGAAGTTATTAGAAGGAAAAGTGGCGCTGATTACTGGTGCCGCACGTGGAATAGGCAAGGCTATAGCCTTGAAGTTTGCCAGCGAAGGCGCTGACATCGCATTCACCGACCTCGTGATTGACGAGAGCGGAAAAGAGACCGAGCAGGAGATTGCTGCCCTGGGCGTGAAGGCCAAAGGATATGCCAGCAATGCCGCCGACTTCGCCCAGACCGAAGAAGTGGTGAAACAGATTCATGAGGAGTTTGGCAAAATCGACATCCTCGTCAACAACGCCGGCATCACAAAAGATGGTCTCATGCTGCGCATGACCGAGGCACAGTGGGATGCCGTCATCGCCGTGAACCTTAAGAGCGCGTTCAACTTTATCCACGCCCTCACACCCATCATGATGCGCCAGCGTGGCGGCTCAATCATCAACATGGCATCGGTGGTTGGCGTTCACGGCAACGCCGGGCAGAGCAACTACGCCGCCAGCAAGGCGGGCCTCATCGCCCTCGCCAAGAGCATAGCCCAGGAGATGGGCAGCCGTGGCATCCGCGCCAACGCCATCGCTCCAGGCTTCATCGAGACCGCCATGACCGCCGCCCTCCCCGAGGAGGTGCGCAAAGAGTGGGCACAGAGGATTCCTATGCGCCGCGGAGGCACTGTTGACGACATCGCCAACGTAGCCACCTTCCTCGCCAGCGACATGGCAAGCTACGTCACAGGCCAAGTCATCCAAGTAGATGGCGGAATGAATATGTGATAATGGGGTTATTGATTATTGATTATTGGTTTCTCGAGCACTCGAATGATCAAACACTCGAATAATCGAGCAATCGAAAATCAAAAACCAAAAATCTAAAATTTCACAACGCATCAAGCAACAATTGCTTGGTGCGTTATTAAATTAAGAGGGATCGACATCGAAATAGAGCCGTGTGGAGCGCATGCGGGAGTCGGCGGCTAGGAGTTGCTCATAGAGGTCACGCAGGATTTTCTTCACCTTGGTCATTGAGGCGGCAAGCTCCATCTTGAGGACTATCTGGCGGATGTAGAAAGTCTGCACCCTTGCCACCATCGGCGCCTCGGGACCAAGAACGCGTTTGCCAAAGACTTGCCTTAGCAGGTTGCTGTAGCGCACCGCCATCTCCACCACCACATCATCTTGCTTGTGCTTGAGGTAGATGTTTATGATTTTGGTGAACGGCGGGTAGCCATACTGCTGCCGCTCGGCAATCTCCTGGTTGTAGAAGCCCTTGTAGTCGTGCTCCACCACCCGCTCGATGACGGGATGAGAGGGGTTGCTAGTCTGGATAATCACCTTGCCCTGCTTGTTCTTGCGCCCGGCACGTCCCGCCACCTGCTCAAGCATGTTGAACGCCCGCTCGTGGCTGCGGAAGTCGGGGAAGTGAATCATGGTGTCGGCGTTGAGAATTCCCACGATGCTCACCGCGTCGAAGTCAAGACCCTTCGTCACCATCTGCGTGCCAACCAAGATGTTGGTCTTGTGCTGCGAGAACTCATCGATGATGCGGTCGTAGCTGTTCTTGCTGCGAGTGGTGTCGAGGTCCATGCGCGAAATTTTCTCGCCAGGGAACACGTCATCAATCTCCTCCTCGATGCGCTCGGTGCCGTAGCCCACAATCTCGATTGACGGGTTGCCGCAGGCAGGGCACACGGTGGGCAACGTGATGGTGTGACCGCAGTAGTGGCAAGTAAGAGTCTCCACATGGCGGTGATAGGTGAGCGACACGTCGCAGTTCACGCAGGTAGGCACCCACGCGCATTGCTTGCAGCGCACCATCGGGGCATATCCGCGACGGTTCTGGAACAGAATCACCTGCTCATTGGCATCCAACGCCTTGCGGCACTCGCTCACAAGCTCCATCGAGAACATTCCTTTTATCTCATGCTTCTTCCACGCCTTCTTGAGGTCGATGGTCTGCACCAGTGGCATCTCTATGTCCTCATAGCGCGTGGTAAGCTCCACAAGTCCGTAGCGGCCGTTGAGGGCTTTGTAGTAGGTGTCGATGGCAGGAGTCGCCGAACCGAGCACCGTTTTTGCACCGTGCATGTGCGCCAGCATAATGGCGGTGTCGCGGCCGTTGTAGCGCGGTGCGGGGTCTTGCTGCTTGTAGCTGGTGTCGTGCTCCTCATCGATAATGACCATGCCCAAATTGCTGTAAGGCAGGAACACACTCGACCGCACGCCAATTATCACGCACGGCTCACTCGAGGTGAGCAGCTTCTTCCAGATGTCAACCCGCTCGTTGTCGCTGAACTTGCTGTGATAGATGAGCAGGCGCTCGCCAAACACCCGCCTCAACCGCTGCGTGAGCTGTGTGGTGAGTGCGATTTCGGGCACCAGATACAGCACCTGCTTGCCCAGCGTGAGGGCATCGTTGATGAGGTGCATATATATTGACGTCTTGCCGCTCGAGGTCACGCCATGCAGCAGCGTTATGTCTTTTTCCTTGAAGGAGCTATGAATACTCTTATATGCCGTGTTCTGCACCTCGGTAAGGGTTGGCAGCTCCACCACTCCCCTACCCATCGACTCAAAACGGTTTATCTCGCGCTTGTAAATCTCAAAAAGTCCGTTTTTGCGGGCGGCGGCAAGCACTGGCTGAGTGCATCCCGAGCGCTGGAGAAGCGCCTCCTGAGTGACCTCCTTCACGGGCTTGCCGCGCTGCATCCAATGCGAGAGGTCGAGATAAGCCAGCAGCAGTTGCTCCTGCTTCTTGGCACGGCTCACCCGGTCGAAGAAGCCGTGCAGTCCCTGCTCATCGTCGCGCTCAATGGTCAGCCGCACGCAGGTCTCGGTCTTAGGGCGGTAGTTGTCCATCACCCTTTCAGCAACATGCACCGCGCCCTTGTCGAGCAGTCGGCTCACGATGCTCTCCACGTTCTTGAAGCCAGTGGCGTTGGTAAGCTCAGTAATCTGCACCTTGCCGCGCTGGTTGGTGAAGTCGAGAATCACCTTCTCACGGTCGTTGAGCTCGCCAGGCGTCTCCGCCTCATAGTCGGGATTAGGGCTGATGAACGTCTCACTCTCAACCTTCAGTCCACTGGGCACAGCCGCCTTATACACCTCGCCAACAGTACACAGGTAATAGTCGGCAATCCATTGCCAAAACTTGAGCTGTGGATGCCGCAGCACTGGTCCCTCGTCGAGCAGGGCAAGGATTTCCTTTACCTTATAGCCCTTGGGCTCTATGTCGTGAGTCATCACCACAATCGCCGTGTAGTACTTCTTGCGGCCAAACGGCACCAGCACACGAAACCCCGCCCCCACGGTCATCGACTCGGGTATGCGGTAGGTGTAAGTGCCCTGCACCGCCAGCGGCAATACTACTTCAGCAAAATGTGGCATGATTTAGTTTTCAGTTGTCAGTTCAGTTATCAGTTTTTCTAGAAGTTCTAGATTTTCTAGAGATTCTAGAGGTTCTAGTTTATTTATCGATTGATGCCACAAAGATAGTGCAAGTTGAGAGAAATATAAAATAGAAAGCGAAGTTTTTCATTTTTATTTTCGAAACGCAGCCTATCTTATCCAAAGATAGTGTTTTTTACTTGTTTTGCCAAATTATCTTCTCACTCCTTTTCGCTCAATTCTAGCCAGCGCATTTCTTTTTCTTCGAGGAGTTGCTGTAGCTCGCTGTAGTGTGCGCTTTTTGTGTCCATGTCGGTAATCACCTCACCGCTGGCGAAGAGGGTGTCAAGCTGCTGCTTCTCGGCGGTGAGCAGCTCTATTTCGGTGGTCAAAGCCTCAAATTCCTTGCGCTCCTTGAACGTGAGTTTATTGCTCTTGTCACGCACGTTATACTTCACCTTATCTTTAGGTTTTGCTGTGGCTCGTGCCGCCTCGGCGTCGAGGCGGTCGTGGTAGTCTTTCCAAGCTCGGTACTCACTGTAGTTTCCAGGAAAATCCTTCACCACGCCATCGCCCATGAAGACGAAGGTGTGGTCAACGGTGCGGTCCATGAAGAATCGGTCGTGGCTCACGATAATGACGCAGCCGTTGAACTTCGACAGGTAGTCCTCCAAAATCTCAAGCGTGGAGATGTCGAGGTCGTTGGTCGGCTCATCGAGAATGAGGAAGTTGGGCTTGCTCATGAGCACCATTGCTAAGTAGAGTCGGCGTTTCTCGCCTCCGCTCAGGTTGGCGATGTACTTCTGCTGCTCGCTGTTATTGAAGAGGAATAGGTTAAGGAACTGCGCAGCAGTGTATTGCGTCTTCTCATCGAAGTAGATATATTCGGCGATGTCGCGCACCGCTTCAATCACCGTCTTGCTCTCGTCGAGGCTCATTCCCTCCTGGCTGTAGTAGCCGAAGCGCACCGTCTTGCCAATCTCGAAATTGCCGCTGTCGCACGGTACCTCGCCGAGGAGAAGTTTGATGAAGGTAGATTTCCCCACTCCGTTGTCGCCCACGATGCCCAGCTTCTCGTAGCGCGCGAAGGTGTATTCAAAGTCCTTGAGAATGACCTTGTCGCCAAATGCCTTGCTCACCTGATGGGCGGTGAAAATCTTCTTGCCGATGTAGGCGGAATTCACATTCAGGCGCACGTCGCCACGGTCGCGGTAGCCGCGAGCGCGCTCCTGCAAGTCGTAGAACGCGTCGATGCGGTACTGCGCCTTGTGCTGACGCGCCTGTGGCTGGCGCCGCATCCATTCGAGCTCGGTGCGCAGCAGGTTGCGCGCCCTCTCAACTTGAACGTTCTGCGCCTCGATGCGCTCGGCACGTTTCTCAAGGTAGTAGTTGTAGCTGCCATCGTAGGTATAAATCTGCTGATGGTCGAGCTCCATAATTTTAGAGCAAATATTGTCGAGGAAATAGCGGTCGTGAGTGACCATGAGCAGCGTCATGGTGCTGCGCTTGAGGTAGTTCTCAAGCCATTCTATCATGTCGATGTCGAGGTGGTTGGTAGGCTCGTCGAGAATGAGGAACTGCGGCTCGTCAATGAGAATCTTGGCAAGCGCCACACGCTTCACCTGGCCACCGCTCAACTCTCCCACCGGCTGATGGAAGTCGTCAATCTTGAGCTGCGATAGAATCTGCTTGAAGCGCGCCTCATAGTCCCAGGCGTGGCTGTTGTCCATCGCCTGGATGGCACTTGTCATCGCCGAGGCATCGCCATTGGCAAGCGACCGCTCGTAGGCACGCACCGCCACCGAAGCTGCATCATTACCCTCAAGACACACCTCCAATACCGTCTTTGCCGACTCAAACTCAGGACTTTGTGGCAGATAGCCTATGCGCAGGTTGTTACGGTAGATGATAGTGCCGTTATCAGGACTCTCCACCCCAGCCAGAAGGTTTAGCAGGGTACTCTTTCCCGTGCCGTTCTTGGCAATCAGCCCCACCTTGTCGCCCTCGTCAAGACCGAAGGAGATATCGGTGAACAACGGCTCATAGCCGTAGGATTTAGATAAGTTCTCAACTTGAAGCAATGCCGACATAGTTATTATTATTTCTATTATAAACGTATATAAACTATAATTAATTGCCTCAAACAATTGCAATTTCCCCCATTTTAGAGTAGCGAAAGAAAAAATATGGCAGCAAAAATAAGGTAATGTAAAATTTTTTCATTAAATTTGCCTTTTCATTAGTAGAGGCTTATTCTAAAACAATCATTAACGACTATAAACCACCATTTTATGAGTAAAATTACTAAAGTCGTATTAACTGGCGGTCCCTGCGCCGGAAAGACTACCGCACTTGCCAAAGTGGTAGAGCATTTCTCAAACCTTGGATATCAAGTTTACACAGTGCCCGAAGTGCCCACTATGTTTGCCGTGGGAGGTGTTGATTACCTTACTAAGAACCAATCACAGTTCTATAAAGCCGAGAAAGCGACTTTGCAACTTCAGCTCGACCTCGAAGACCATTTTGCCGCTATCGCCGCCGAGAGCGAGAAGCCTGTGCTGCTGGTGTGCGACCGTGGCACGATGGACATCTCGGTATATCTCACCCCCGAGACCTGGCAGGCAATAACCCAAGAGGTGGACATCCCCATCGACAAGCTCCGCGACTCGCGCTACGACGCAGTGTTGCACTTGGTAACCGCTGCCGACGGTGCCGCCGAGTTCTACACCACCAGCAACAATGAGGCACGTACCGAAGGCGTGGATCTCGCCTGTACCCTCGACAAGAAACTCCGCAACGCCTGGACTGGTCATCCTCACCTGCGCGTGATAAGCAACAGCGAGAATTTCGAGAACAAGATTCGCCGTGTGCTTCGTGAGATTTCCAAAGTGCTGGGTATCCCCGAGCCCATCGAGAACGAGCGCAAGTTTATGGTTGAGCTCGTTGGCGAGATTCCCAATGCCATCGAGACCGATATCGTTCAGACCTACCTCATGAGCGAGCCTGGCACTGTGGTGCGCTTGCGCAAGCGCATGATGAACGGCAAGTATGTGTATCTGCAAACCACAACCAAGACTGTGGGGGAAAACGAACGCATTGTCACCGAGCGAAACATCAGCTACAACCAATATATGAGCATGATGGCGATGGCCGACCCCACACGCCAGTCAATCCACAAAATCCGCAAGAGCTTCATCTGGGAAGGACAGTATTACGAGCTTGACCAGTTCATCGACCCAGACCCAGGCTTTAGCATACTGGAGATGGACAGCGGAGCCCAGGACGAGGAGACAAAATTCCCGCCGTTCATCAAGGTCATCAAGGATGTGACCGGCAAAGTGAAATACTACAACATCAACCTCGCCGTCAAGACCCTTTATGACTAATGATGAATTAGGGCTGACGCTGAGAAGTGGCTCTATACAATTCAATCCCCAGGCCTCTTGACTTGGGGATTTTTGCATCCCTTTTTATAAAAAACTAGAGCAAAAGGCTTTTGTTTTTTAGATTTATATACAATCTTTAAGGTTATTTTGGATATTTTTACGTTCAGTAATGTAACTATTATCTAATTTTGCAGTCCAATTTCGGTAGGTAATTATTTTTTGATTATTTTTATTACAAACTGCCCAATCCTTAGAAGGGAGTAAGCCTAATTTTTATTTTATAATATGATGAAAAAATTTAAATGCGCCATTTTAGTGGCAATGATGAGTTTGTGCTCTGTTTTGAGTTATGCAAGTGATTATGACACGGATTATATTAATATTCCTTCGTCATATATCAATAACAACAATTCACAACTTCTTGAGAAAGCCGCAACAATATTTGGAAAGACTTATCGCTTGACATTAAGGAATATTTCTTTGAGTGAATACTGGTTCTATTGCGACATTGTAATAGAGCATTTTGATGAAGATTTTGATGTCACACAGCAGTGCAACGATGAATATGTAATAACTGCTGACTCACCAATTATTGTACCAGGCACAACATCATCGATAGAAATTGGACAGGGAGCCTACGATATAGTTGTTCATTCAGAGGTGAGACTTTATCGTGATGATGATGCAGCTAATGATGATGGGAAGGTCGTAACTGTCACATATCACTTTATAGAAAATCGTCCTGGAGGCGATGACTATTATCTTGTAATCACATTCTCTTACAGAAGAGGCACTGTTACTGGAATAGACGAAATTGATTGCGAACCATTGTCGGTTGAGTATTACGACATCAATGGTCGCAAGCTCAATGGTCCCCAGCCAGGCATCGTGATTGAGAAGCAAGGCAACAAAGTGACAAAGAAAATGTATCGATAATTAGATACAGCACTACACAAAGTAATCCCCTTGGGCTTGAACACACCCAAGGGGATTGTTGTATTCTGCATTATCACGGGTCAGCCGAATTGTGCATTATGCATTAAAGAAGGTGCAACCCAATTCCGCATTCTGCATTCCGCATTCTGCATTATTAAACTCGTCCGTGGCAGTTCTTGTATTTCTTGCCGCTGCCGCAGGGGCATGGGTCGTTGCGGCCAATCTTGGGACCCTCGTTGCGGATAGGAGCCACAGGACCGCGACCTGCTTGGCTGGCGCTCAATCCAGCTTGACGTTGAGCTGCGGCGGCTGCTGCCACAGCATCTCCGCGTCCCTCGCTGTAATTCTGTCGCTGGCGACGCTGCTCTTGAGCTCTGCTCACCTCGGGATTGCCCTCCTGCGTAGGAATCTGTCCACGCATGAGAGAAGAGATTGCCTTGTCGTTAAGGTCGGCAAGCATATCCTTGAAGAGGTTGAACGACTCGAGTTTATAGATTACCAATGGATCTTTCTGCTCGTAGCTGGCATTCTGCACGCTCTGTCGCAGTTGGTCGAGGTCACGCAGATGCACCTTCCACTTCTCATCGATAGTGAGCAGCAAGATAGCTTTTTGCCATTCTTTGGCGATGTTCTTGCTCTGTGTCTCGTAAGCCTCCTTGAGGTCGATGACGATGCCGTAGGTGCGCTTGCCGTCGGTGATTGGCACACGCATCTTGCCGTGAGGCTCGGGAGCCCCTTCGCCCATCTGTCGCTCACAGATACTCTGAATAACAGGGTTAGCGACCTCCGAGAGTCGCTCGGTCTTGCGCTTGAAAGACTCCATCACCGCCTCAAAGAGTTGGTCAATGCTCTTTTGGGAGTCTTGTTTGCGGAACTGTTCGGCATCAAATGGAGGCTCAATGGCATAGAGCGAGAGCACTTGCATCTTCAAATCCTCATAGGACGATGGGTCAAACTTATTGACAGTTTCCTCGATGCTGTCGTAGAGGGTGTTGATGATGTCGATGCCTATGCGCTCACCCAGCAGAGCGTGGTGGCGACGGGTGTAGATGGCATTACGCTGATAGTTCATCACGTCGTCATACTCGAGGGTGTGCTTACGAATACCGAAGTTGTTCTCCTCAACGCGTTTCTGGGCGTTCTCAATACTCTTGGTGACCATTGGCGACTCAATCATCTCGCCATCGTGCAAGCCCAAGCGGTCGAGCAGGCGCACTACGCGCTCACTGGCAAACAGACGCATTACCTTGTCCTCAAACGAGACGAAGAACACTGAGCTACCTGGGTCACCCTGACGACCGGCACGACCACGCAGCTGGTTATCCACGCGGCGTGACTCGTGGCGCTCGGTGCCGATGATGGCGAGACCTCCAGCTTCCTTAACCTCAGGAGTGAGCTTGATATCGGTACCACGACCTGCCATGTTGGTAGCGATGGTCACCACACCCTTGCCGTTGACCTGACGTCCGGCTTGTGCCACGATATCCGCCTCCTTTTGGTGAAGCTTGGCGTTAAGAACGTTATGCTCTATGTGCCTCAAGCTCAGCTGACGGCTCAGTCGCTCAGAGATTTCCACCGAAGTGGTACCCACCAGAGTGGGTCGTCCTATATCGCGCATCTTGACGATTTCCTCGATTACGGCGTTGAACTTCTCCTTCTCGGTCTTGAACACGCGGTCGGGCTGGTCCTTGCGGATAACGGGGCGGTTGGTGGGGATGTTCACAACATCGAGTTTGTAAATCTCCCAGAACTCGCCAGCCTCGGTCATCGCGGTACCGGTCATACCTGCCAACTTGTGATACATGCGGAAGTAGTTCTGCAGGGTGATAGTGGCGAAGGTCTGTGTGGCAGCCTCCACTTTCACGCCCTCCTTAGCCTCGATAGCCTGGTGCAAGCCATCGCTATATCGACGGCCCTCCATGATACGACCAGTCTGCTCGTCAACGATTTTCACCTTGCCTTCCTCGTCAACGATATACTCATCGTCGCGGTTGAAGAGTGTGTAGGCCTTGAGCAGCTGGGTGACGGTGTGCACGCGCTCTGCTTTTACCGAGTAGTTCTGCAGCAGCTCATCTTTCTTCGACAGCTTCTCTTCCTCGCTAAGTGGCTCATTCGACACCTGCGAGAGCTCGGTGGCGATATCGGGCAAGACGAAGAATTTGGGGTCGTCGGTACCGCGCGTGAGCACGTCGATACCATTGTCGGTAAGCTCCACGGTGTTGTTCTGCTCCTCGATGATGAAGTAGAGCGGGTCGGTCACCACGTGCATCTCACGGTTGTTGTCTTGCATATAGAACGCCTCGGTCTTGAGCATCTGCTGCTTCACGCCCTCTTGCGAGAGGAACTTGATGAGAGGCTTATACTTGGGCAAGCCCTTGAAAGCGCGGAACAGCAGCAATGTGCCTTCTTTCACCTGCTCTTTGTCCTCGCTAGCCATCAGGCGGCGGGCATCACTCAAGAGCTGAGTGACAAGGCGGCGTTGAGCCTCGTAAACACGCTCCACATTGGGCTTATATTCGTCAAACATCTGATCCTCGCCACGTGGCACAGGACCAGAGATAATCAATGGTGTGCGGGCATCATCGATAAGCACCGAATCGACCTCATCGACGATGGCAAAGTGGTGAGGACGCTGCACGAGCTCTTCGGGACTCATCGACATGTTGTCGCGCAAGTAGTCGAAGCCAAACTCGCTATTGGTACCGAAGGTGATGTCGCAGTTGTAGGCAGCACGACGTTCCTCACTGTTAGGCTCTGTCTTGTCGATACATGCCACACTAAGACCGTGGAACATATAAAGCGGACCCATCCACTCCGAGTCACGTTTTGCCAGATAATCGTTGACAGTAACCACGTGAACACCACAGCCTGCCAAGGCATTAAGGAACACCGGCAGAGTGGCGACGAGGGTCTTACCCTCACCAGTCGCCATCTCGGCAATCTTGCCTTGATGGAGCACCGAGCCACCAATCAACTGCACGTCGTAGTGAACCATGTTCCACGTCATCTCATTGCCGCCGGCTTCCCAAGTGTTGAAGTAGGTGGCTTTGTCACCATCTACCTCAAGGAAATCGTGGCCGTCGGCAGCCAGCTTGCGGTCGAAATCGGTGGCAGTCACCACAATCTGCTCATTCTCGGTGAAGCGTCGTGCGGTTTCCTTAACAATGGCAAACACCTCGGGCAGCACATCGTTGAGCTTCTCCTCGATGCGGTCGAGCACCTCATTCTCCAGTTTGTCAACTTTACCCCACAGCGGCTCTCTTTCCTCATACTCTAACGTCTCGATTTGAGCTTTGATAGCTGCAATCTCGTCGCGCTGTGGTTGCACATAATCTTGAATCTCCTGTCGGATTGCCGCGCTGCGTGCGCGCAAATCATCGTTCGACAACTGCTCTATTTTGGGATATACAGCCTGAATTTCACGCACTATAGGCATAAGCTTCTTCAGGTCGCGATCACTCTTGTTGCCGAAGATGGACTTCAAAAAACTATTTAATGACATATTTTATATTATTGTTTTTATTTACAATGTAAAATACAGATTGCAGCAAAAACTATGCCAAATCCATAACAAACTGCAAAGATAGTGCAAGTCGAGTGAAATACAAAATCATAAACAGATTTTTTGATTTTTATTTCCTAGGCGCAGCCTATCTTGGGCGATAGCCAACGGTAAGAAAAAACTTTTCAGTTATCTGTTGTCAGTTTTTTTATTTTCTCACATTTACTATCGACCGCAGCAGGAGTGCGGCGATGAGAGGATAAAAGGCGGTGTTGGCAACTTGCAGGCGGCTAATCCACACCACTGCCATAGTGGCGATGAGGGCGATGTTGATAAGGTGTGCCCATCGCAGCGATTTCTTGGCACCCTTAATCCACGGCAAGATGGCGAGCGCCAGCAGCAATGGGTGCAGCCACAAGATATTATAGTTGGGCAGCACAGCCTCGTGGGTGGAGATGAACTCCACAAAAAAGATTATGCATCCCGCCAGTGCGGCGATGGTGAAAAGCACGGTGTCAAACCATCGCGTCGCCTTGCGAAGCCGCCAATCTTTACGGCAGATCAGCACTGTGAAAGCAAGCAGCAAGAAAGCCATGGTGAGCGGGTGGAGATACCAGGGCGTGGGAGGCAGCACGAGGCCATTGTCGTCGCCATCCACTAGCACCTCGGTGTGTCTCACAAGTTTCTCGGGACCGTTGCCGTTGTCCACCTCCACCGTGTTGAGAGCGTTCATAAGAAACAGAGGCACGAAGGTTTGGGTGCGTGCGTCAATCAGTGTGTCGCAAGCCGCTCCCAGCACGAGGTCGATGCCAAACTGCTCCCACGGATAGTTGCGGGTGTAGTGCGACATCACCTGCCGCAGCGTCTCGCCCACAATGTAGTCGCACTTGGAGCAGTCAATCTCATGACCGAGGGCTTTCTCAATGATGTCGCGTGGACGTGTGGAGCAGTTGTCGCTGAAATGGCGGTAGCGATACACGCAGTTCTCGCGCCGAGCGTTGGTAAGCAGCATCTCTAGCACCTGCCGCGCCTGCTCGGGAGTGAGGTTCAGGTCCTGCTTTATCATCTTGCGCCCTCGCTTCACCCCACCGTCCATAGCCGGTGGCATGATGGCGCACATATAGTCAGTCTCGCCCATGATATATCGGCCTAGGAAATTTGGAGAGTTGAAGTCGAAGACACCATAGTTAAAATAATAGGCGTGCTCTGAGTCGGCCACCAGAATTTCAGAGTGCCCAAACACCTCAAAAATCTCATCGCCAGGATAAAAGGTGATAAGGCTCACCTCGATATCGCCCACTGTGGCAGCGCTATCGGCTACAAGAGCTGTCTCTTGCGACCATGACGGCAGCCACGCGGCAACCATCATTGCCATTATGATAGAGATATTTCTCAAAAAATGTGTCATAGCAGTAGGTAATTTTCTCTTTTGGGTGCAAAGGTAGTAAATAGTTGCCAGTTTTAAGTTATCAGTTGTCGGTTTTTTGTACACCGCAGTGCGGCGCAATACTCCAACACCACACTAACAGCACTCCAACAGTGCCCACGACTGGGACGACACGCGCAGCCAATTGTGCATTATGAATTGTGCATTGTGCATTAAAAAGAAGCGCAGCCCATTGTGCATTATGCATTATGAATTATGCATTAAAAAAAGCCCGGCTCTCACGAGTGGGACTTTAAATTTATGAATAGAATCTGTATAGAAAAGTGCAATATAATATTGCTGTCCTAATTATTATGCGTTGCAAAGTTAGTCACGATTTCAGACGTGCGAAAGGGAAAAAACTCCTAAAGAGTAGTCCAAAACTCCACTATAGAGTTTTGGACTAGTATTAACTGCGTTTTTTTACCACTATTTTGTTTTTTTCCTTAGTTTTTTTGTATCTATTGCACATTTTTTTTACTTTTGCGCCTATAAATTCAATCATTTTTTCACACTAATTGTCACACAATATCCATTAAATATAATTGAGACTATGAAGAAATTTTTTGTTATCGCAATGATTCTTGTTGCCCTGTGTGCTCAAGGAACTGTAACGGTGAAGACCCAGCATTTTGAGGTTAGTGACTCCCTACGCCTGCTTGAGAAAGACGACCCGCAAGCTCAAGGCTATAAGTTGAAGACAATGGTTGTTGCCGACTGGCCAGTGAGCGTCAACGGAAAGCCGTCGAGCGCATTGACCAAGCTGCTCCTCGACTCGGTGTTCTATGCCAGCAACAACCGCGACATTATCCCTTACTACACAAGCGACGTGAACGTGCTGCGCGACTTCATTGGCGACTGGGTGTATCGCTCGCTCAGGGCTAACAGCATGGCGCAAGAGTATGATGTGAAAGAGCCTGGCAGCGTCCCCGACATTAATTGTGAAGAGGAGCCTATGAGTTGCTGGTATGAGAATTGCGAGCTCAAGCTCAGCCATGTTGTGGGCAATCTCGTGTTCTTCATGGAATACAACGACTGCTACTATGGCGGAGCGCACAACATGTTCTTTACCACATATCACGCCTTTGACGCAGCACTCGACCGCCACATCACTCTCAAGGACATCGTCACCAGCCCCAAGAAATTGCTGAAGATGCTGCCCTACTACGACAAGCGTGACCCTGATGTAAAATGGTGGGACGACATCACCACCGACAACTTAGAGAATTTCTATGTCAAGAACGGCAAGATGGTGTGGGTCTTCGCACCCTACGCGATAGGTCCCTTCTGCGACGGAGAGATAGAGATAGCAGTGTCACTCAAAACCTTAAAGGCAAAAGGCCTGCTCACCACCTACGGCAAGAAACTCAAATAAGATATTGGCGAGGCACATTTATATATTTAACCCGCAGAACGACTTGGCGTTGGCAACGGGCGGCATCAATTATGTGGCGCCGCCTTTTGCTATGCACATGGCGCGCGACCTTGCCGTGCTGCCGGCATTACTCGC
Organism: uncultured Prevotellaceae bacterium; assembly: GCA_937916085.1. Classification (GTDB taxonomy): domain Bacteria; phylum Bacteroidota; class Bacteroidia; order Bacteroidales; family Muribaculaceae; genus Sodaliphilus. The sequence goes on from CALGGO010000014.1 coordinate 103,259, forward strand.
TGAGCCAGGCTCGCTGCTGATTACCGACAGCGACCTCGACACCGAGTGGCTGGAGCACCTGAACGCCACATTCGGCATTGACGTGCACGCCATTAAGCGCGCCGAGCTGCGGCATCTCACCGACTACCGCATCATGCCGTGGGGATGGTGCCTCGACCTGCGGCGACGGCTGTTGAAATGGGGAGCAAATAGCGCAAACTTACCCAGCAGTGACGAGGTCAACCATCTGCGCGGTCTCTCTCACCGTCGTGTGTCAATTCTCATCCACCTGCGCCTCAAGGAGCTGCTGGGCAAGCAACTATGCCCAGCACCTGTGGAGCTGGCAATCGCCGACGAAGTGCTGGATTTTGTGCGCCAGCACCGCGAGTGCTTCATCAAGACCCCGTGGTCAAGCAGCGGCCGGGGCATCTTTCACACCATTGATGGCGCATCGCCCGAACTAGAGCAGTGGTGCCACGGCGCGCTCAAGCGGCAAGGGTCGCTCCTATGCGAGCAAGCCTTCGACAAGACAATGGACCTGGGCGTGGAGTTCTATTGCGACAATGGCAAAGCCACCGTGCGGGGCTACTCGCTCTTCACCACCGACAGCCACAGCCAATACAATCACGGCATTGTGGCTAATGAAGAAGAACTAAAAAGCAGAATCACAGCGCAATATCCCGATTTTGACGAAGTGGCCACTGCCCTGATGCAGGTGCTTGACGAAATGATAGCGCCACACTACACTGGCTGGATGGGCATCGACATGCTCCTTTATAATGCAAAATGCATAATGCACAATGCACAATCTCAAAACAGCACTAACGGCATTGGCATCAACCCTTGTGTGGAGATGAACTTGCGACCAACAATGGGAGCGATAACCAGTGTGATAGGCAACAAGCTGCTCGCTCCTGGCGACACGGCAACGTTCCGCATTGAGCAACGCTCCACTGCCAATGAGCCGTGGCAGCAAGGCAAAGAGACGGTCATAGAGAATGGGCGACTCATCGCCGGCACTCTGCCACTCACCCCACCCAGCCCCACAGCCCTCTACCGCGCCCTGCTGGAGAAATAGATTTGAAAGATTCCTGTGGCTGCTGCAAAACTAAAAATGCTTGCATTTTTAGCTGAGGGGGGCAAAACTAAAAATGCGAAGCATTTTAGCTCCCCCTCCTGATTTCGTCATTGCGTCACCCAGAATTCGTCAGTGAATAGTTTTGCTATTCGCTGATGTCGTTTCATGGGCATTGTCTTTGTGAAAGTCTTGCCACTCTTAGGCAGTCGGAACACGATGGTGGTGACAGTCTTTGCCATGTTCAGCACCTTGTCTACGCTCATGCCAATGTTGGTGCTCTTGAGTCTGCGCTCTAGCTCTTTGTAGCACTTCAGTGCCACGAAGCATATGCAGATGTGCGCCTCGATACGCTTGCGTGTGAAGTGGAACATGGGGCGTATCTCGATTTTCGATTTTGCAATGCGGAACGCCCGCTCTACGTTCCACAGGTTGTGGTAAGCGGTAAACACGTCTCCTGTTGGTATGTCGGTGTTTGTCAGATAGCCCTTGAGCCCATCCCATGCGGCATCCTGTGCGATGCGCTCCCGGTTGATGACTACGGTCGTGTCGCCGCTCATGTCGAGGAACTTGTTGTATCCGCGCTTGTTGATGCTGT
>CALGGO010000015.1 GCA_937916085.1 uncultured Prevotellaceae bacterium
AGGGGCTCGAACCCTCGACCCACTGATTAAGAGTCAGTTGCTCTACCAACTGAGCCACGGAGTCAAAAAAGGGAAACCTTTGTTGATTTCCGACTGCAAAGGTACAACTAATTTTTGAACTGGCAAGCGTTTTTGCGAGTTTTTTTCAAAAAAATCTTTTTTGAGCGATTTTTTTGCTTTTTTTGGCATGTTTTTTGTGCTAGTTATTGTTGCATTTTAAAAAAATAACTACTTTTGTACTTTTGTATAAAACATGTAACCAAAAAACAAAAAGATATGAGATTAGAAGGACGCAGAGAAAGTTCAAATGTTGAAGATCGCCGTGGCATGAGCAGCGGCGCAAAGGCCGGCGTTGGCGGCGGCATTATGGGTATTATCATTGCGCTTGTCGCCATGTTTATGGGCGGCAGTGGAGGTCTCGGCGGCCTCAGCGGCGGCGGCACGGGCGGTATTGATTTAGGCGATGTCCTTGGCGGCATGTTAGGTGGCGGAGGACTTACCAATAATCAAATCCAGGCTCAAGGTCAGGCTGAATACAGTGAAGAAGAGCAGTCTCTTTACAAGTTCTCTTGCCAGATTCTTGCTGGCACCGAGGACATCTGGAGTGAGATTTTCCAAAACGAGAATCTTGGCGAATATAAGGATCCCACGATGGTGATATATTCGGGGGCTACAAGCACGGCATGCGGTCAGGGTCAAGCTGCTATGGGTCCATTCTATTGCAGTGGTGACCAGTGCTTGTATCTTGACTTGTCGTTTTTCTCTACTATGAAGCAGCAGCTTGGCGCCGATGGCGACTTCGCTTACGCTTATGTGATAGCTCACGAGGTGGGTCATCATGTTGAGTACCTTACTGGAGTCCTGGGCAAGATTCACGCTAAGATGAATCAATATGGTCAGGGTAGCGCCCAAGCCAATAAAGAGAGTGTGCGCATCGAGTTGCTTGCCGACTATCTTGCAGGCTGCTGGGCTCACTACGACAATGAGCAGTTCTCGTCGCTTGATGACGGAGACTTGAAGGAGGCCATTGACTGTGCATTGAAGATTGGTGATGACTACCTCCAGAAGCGTGGTCAAGGCTATGCCGTTCCCGAGAGCTTCACGCACGGCACCAGCGATCAGCGTATGCGCTGGTTCAAGGCCGGTTATGAGACTGGCAATGTGAGAGATGGTATTAACAAGGCTATGAGTCTGAACTACAACCAGTTGTAAGACTCGGGGGTTAAGCCCCTACCTGTTGCTATAAGGTGGAAGATTGTGGTGAGAATAACAGCACTGCAATCTTCCATTTGTTTAAATGGTATAATTTGACCACTTTAAAAGGCATGCATAAGATACTGGAATTGAGAAATCTTGGAAAAGTGTCATAAATTCATTCAAAATATATTGGAAAAGTGTCGTAGTTGTCGTTTAATAACCTTGGAAAAATGTTATTTTTATTTATTTTTTTTGGAGAATTCGCCTGAATATCATATCTTTGCACTGACAACAATAAATTAGATATTTTTTTAGCCACAAAAATATGCTTAGACGTAAAATAGAGGATAAGATACGAGAATTCTTCACCAACGAATCTCGGGCATTATTAGTGACAGGTGCTCGTCAAGTTGGTAAGACTTATATTATTCGTAAGGTGGCAAGAGAATGTTTTGACAATGTGGTGGAAATCAACTTTATAGAGCAACCCAATGCCATATCATTGTTCTCTGACCATAATGGAGCTAAAGACTTGTTGATGCGTTTGTCGGCATTTGTTCACAAATCTTTAATTCCAGGTAAGACTTTAATATTCTTTGATGAGATACAAGAATGCGAAGAAATCACCACTGCGATAAAATTCCTTGTTGATGAAGGCAGTTATCGTTATGCGATGAGTGGTTCATTACTTGGAGTTGAACTTCAAGATGTGCGTAGTGTCCCTGTTGGTTACCTTGATGAGTATGAGATGTTTCCTCTAGACCTTATGGAGTTTTTTGATGCCATAGGGATTCCACGGACTATCATAGATAGCTTAAGAGAATGTTTCGATGCGAGAAAAGAAGTGGACCCGTTCATCCACAAGCGCATGCTTGAGGCAGTGCAACTTTATTTGATTGTAGGCGGAATGCCTGCTGCAGTACAAAGGTATGTGGATACTAATAATTTGCGTGACGTGTTGAACATTCATCGCAGCATTATTAGAACCTATAAGCGCGACATAACAAAACGTGATTCGGAGCACAAGCTCCGCATACAAGAGATTTATGATTTGGTGCCATCAGAGTTGAATGTGGCCAATAAGCGCTTTATTCTTAAGGAACTACATGCTAAGGCGCGATATGCGCGATATGACAGTGGCTTTATGTGGCTAAAGGATGCCGGAGTGGTTATTCCCACTTACAATATTGAATCACCAAAAATGCCACTTCTGCTGAATAAACAACACAACATGTTTAAGTTGTTCATGAATGATGTGGGATTGTTGACTTCGACGTATGGATCCAGCGTGCGTCAACGGCTACTCACTAACTACATTCATATCAACTGGGGCGCGATACATGAAAATATGATTGCACAAGAACTGGTGGCGCATGGTTATACTATAGATAATAGCCTTTTTTATTTCAATAGCAAAAAACAAGGAGAACTCGATTTTGTGATAGAACACAATGGGCATGTACTTCCCATCGAGGTAAAGTCAGGAAAAGACTATGAGCGTCACAATGCATTGTCGGGGGTTATGAAGAACGTGGACTATAATATACCTCAATCTATTGTGTTTTGTCAAGGAAATGTGAGAGTTAAAGATTCTATTATATATTTGCCGATTTACATGACAATGTTTCTCGAACATGAACATGACGAGGACTTTTTTTATAAGTTTGACCCACCTAAATTATAACAAATATTATGGACTTGACACAGATTAAAGGTATAGCGTTTGACGTGGATGGCGTGTTGTCGCCGAGTACTATCCCTATGGGTGCCGACGGGATGCCGTGCCGCATGCTCAACATCAAAGATGGATATGCCATTCAGTTGGCGGTGAAAAAAGGCTTAAAAATCGCTATCATCAGCGGTGGCCGCTCCGAGGCGGTGGAGCTGCGCTATAAGAGTTTGGGAGTGAAGGATATCTATATGGGTGCAGCGTTCAAGCTGCCACTTTTTGAGCAGTGGCTCAAAGACAAGGGGCTCGATGCCAGCGAGGCGATTTTCGTGGGTGACGATATCCCCGACATTCACACCATGCAGGTGGCAGGTCTCTCGGTGGCTCCTGCCGATGCCGCTTGTCAGGTGAAGGAAATTGCCGACTATATTTCGCCCTGTGAAGGTGGCGGTGGCGTGGCTCGCGACATCATCGAGCAAGTGCTCACCGCCCACGGTCAGTGGATGGACGATGACCATGCGTTTGGATGGTAATTTGCTAATGCAGAATGCACAATGCAGAATGCACAATTATTGATCTAGAACTTCTGGGAAATTATTAGTTTTTATGTTACTTGAAAAACTTAAACGATACAACGTTGTCCTTGCGAGCAACTCGCCTCGGCGCAGGGAGTTGTTGGCTGATTTGGGAATAGAGTTCCAGGTGAGGACTCTTGAAGGCATCGACGAGAGCTATCCACCTGAGATGCCTGTGTTGGAGATTGCCGAGTATATCTCGCGCAAAAAGGCTCGCGCCTACCAGGCAGAGATGGCAGAAGATGAGCTTATTATAACTGCCGACACAGTGGTAATACTCGGCGACGAGGTGCTGGGTAAACCCGCTGATGCCGACGACGCGCGGCGCATGCTCCGCGAACTCTCGGGAAAGGTCCACAAAGTGGTGACTGGAGTGACTATTGTCACTGCTAATGCCACCCGCTCTTTCAGCGCGGTGACTGATGTGGAGTTTGCCCCTCTCAGCGACGAGGATATCGATTATTATGTTGACAACTACCATCCACTCGACAAGGCTGGAGCCTACGGCATCCAAGAGTGGATAGGCTGTATGGGCGTGCGACACATCAACGGTAGTTTCTACAACGTGATGGGTCTGCCGCTGCATCGCCTTTACAACGAACTTAATCAATGCATAATGCACAATGCATAATGCACAATCTTTCTCAATCCATAATGCATAACAATAGGAGAAACATCGGCACTGGGCAAGGAGATGTGCGAGAGTGACAACACTCCAGAGCAGTCGCGCGTCCTTATATCAGAACATCTGCGCCACATTCTGCCCACCGCCACCGAAGCTCAGATTGCCCGCCTGATAGGATTAATTTTGGCGCAGCTTTAGTTTAATTAGTCTAATTCGTGTGCTAAACAAAAACGCCAAGTCCTCACGGGACCTGGCGCTTTCTTTTTCTCAAGAAACCAATTGTGGGTTACTCGCCCTTCTCGAGTTTCTGCTTCAGTTCGGCAAGTGCGTCGATGTCACCAAGAGTGGTCTTCTCAACGTTGCTTGACTGAGCAACTGGCTGCTCCTCGGCAGCTGCCTTAGCGGTAGCTTTCTTTGCCTTGCGAGCTTCGGCCTTCTGCTCATCCTCGAAGATGCGGCTGTGGCTCAAGATGATGCGCTTAGCATCCTTGTTGAACTCGATAACCTTGAATTGCAATTTCTCGTCTTGCTTAGCTGGAGTGCCGTCTTCCTTCACGAGGTGCTTAGGAGTGGCAAATCCCTCAACGCCGTAAGGCAGGCTGATCACTGCGCCCTTGTCGAGGAGCTCGGTGATGGTACCCTCATGGATGCTGCCCACGGTGTAGATAGTCTCGAAGTTATCCCAAGGATTGTCCTCGAGCTGCTTGTGGCCCAGGCTGAGGCGACGGTTGTCCTTGTCAATCTCAAGAACTACAACGTCGATGTCGGCACCAATCTGGGTGAACTCGCTTGGGTGCTTGATCTTCTTGGTCCAAGAGAGGTCGCTGATGTGGATGAGACCGTCAACGCCTTCCTCAAGCTCTACAAATACACCAAAGTTGGTGAAGTTGCGAACCTTTGCGGTGTGCTTCGAGCCAACAGGATAACGCTCCTCGATCTTGTCCCAAGGATTCTCTTTGAGCTGCTTGATGCCAAGCGACATCTTGCGCTCGTCGCGGTCGAGAGTGAGGATTACTGCCTCTACTTCGTCGCCCACCTTGAGGAAGTCCTGAGCGCTGCGCAGGTGCTGCGACCAGCTCATCTCGCTCACGTGGATAAGACCCTCTACGCCAGGAGCAATCTCTACGAATGCGCCATAGTCGGTCATCACGACAACCTTACCGGTAACCTTGTCGCCAACCTTGAGGTTCTCGTCGAGCTTATCCCATGGATGTGGCTGCAACTGCTTCAAGCCAAGAGCGATGCGCTTCTTCTCCTCGTCGAAGTCGAGGATAACAACGTTGAGAGTCTGGTTAGGCTCAACGATGTCGGCTGGATTGTTCACGCGGCCCCAAGAGAGGTCGGTGATGTGAATGAGACCGTCAACGCCACCGAGGTCGATGAATACGCCATAGCTGGTGATGTTCTTAACGGTGCCCTCGAGCACTTGACCCTTCTCGAGCTTAGCGATGATATCTTTGCGCTGCTGCTCAAGCTCGGCCTCGATAAGTGCCTTGTGCGAAACCACTACGTTCTTGTACTCTTGGTTGATCTTCACAACCTTGAACTCCATGGTCTTGTCAACAAATACATCATAGTCGCGGATGGGCTTAACGTCGATTTGGCTGCCAGGCAAGAATGCCTCGATGCCAAATACGTCAACAATCATACCACCCTTAGTGCGGCACTTGATGTAACCCTTGATGATTTCATCATTCTCAAGCGCTTGGTTAACGCGATCCCAACTCTTTGCAGTGCGAGCTTTCTTGTGCGAGAGCACCAGCTGGCCCTTGCTGTCCTCCTGATTCTCGACAAACACCTCTACGGTGTCGCCAACCTTCAGGTCGGGGTTGTAACGGAACTCGTTGTAAGGAATAATACCGTCTGACTTGTAGCCAATGTTAACCACTACCTCGCGCTTGTTGATAGAGATAACAGTACCTTCGGTTACTTCTTTGTCCTTGATAGCGCCAAGCGACTTGTCGTAGGCGGCTTCCAGAGTCTCGTAAGACTCATTTTTTTTGCTTTCACCACGCTCAAAGGCTTCCCAATCGAAGTCCTCAAGAGGTGAAATTGGAGAATTTTTTAATTCTTCGCTCATTTAAATGTTAGTAAAAAAGTTAATAATCACAGGTCTTCCAGATTCGTTCCCGGAAAACGCGACTGCAAAGGTAAGCATAATTTTCTTACCCACAACCATTTTGCGCTCACATTTTTTTGAAAAGAGTGAAAAAATGCCCGTTTGTGCGCTCATGTGAGGTGTGTTTTTGCTACTTACCGCAAAAAATCGTAACTTTGCAGTCGTTTTAAATGCGATTAAGTAAATCAATGACACCGATATATTAAACAACATGAACAACTAATAAACAACTGACACAACTTGATAGAATATTTTTTTTGTTGTTTTTGTTGTTTGATGAAAATGCGGGTAAAAATACTGAATGTTTCGCAAGGTAATACATTATATATTATATGAACACATTGAATTTGAAATATGATGGTGGCGGGGAGTTCTCGAAGCTGCTGTTTCTTGAGACCTACGGCTGCCAGATGAATGTCGCCGACAGCGAGGTGGTGGCAAGCGTGATGCAGATGGCGGGGTATGGCACCACCGATGACCTCGACCGTGCCGACGCGATTTTTATAAACACGTGCAGTGTGCGCGACAACGCCGAGCAGCGCATCTTCGCGCGCCTCAGGACTCTCAACGCACTGCGCCGCAAGCGTCAGCGTCGCCTTATCATAGGCATCATCGGGTGTATGGCAGAGCGCATGAAGGACGAACTCATCAACAACCACGGAGTGGATTTGGTGGCGGGTTCCGACAGCTACCTTGAATTGCCGAGCCTTATCGCTGCCGCCGAGAATGGCGAGAAGGCGATAAATGTGCAGCTCTCAACCACCGAGACCTACCGCGACATCATCCCCACACGCATCAGCGCCAACCGCATCAGCGGCTTTATCTCCATCATGCGTGGCTGCAACAACTTCTGCACCTACTGCATCGTGCCTTACACCCGCGGGCGTGAGCGTAGCCGTGAGCCGCAGAGCATCCTCAACGAGCTCCGCGACCTGCAAGCCAAAGGTTTTAAGGAGGTTACACTGCTCGGACAGAATGTGAATTCTTATCTCTATAAGGGGACAAGAGGACAAGAAGACGAGAAGACGAGAGGACAAGAAGACGAGAAGACGAGAGGACAAGAAGGCGAGAAGACGAGAGGACAAGAAGGCGTTGAGGTGGTGGACGAGGCAGCGCTGTCCAGCTCCCTCTCTAAGATAGAGGGGGTAGGGGGGAGTATGAAACCCAGTGGTGACGTGGATTTTGCAGCATTGCTGGCAATGGTGGCTGAGGCGGCTCCCGAGATGCGTGTGCGCTTCACCACGAGCAACCCCGAGGATCTGACCGACGCTATAATCGACACAATGGCTAGTCACCCTAACATCTGCAACCACATCCACCTGCCGGTGCAGAGCGGCAGCAACAAGGTGCTCAAGCTCATGAACCGCAAATACACCCGCGAGTGGTACCTCGACCGCATAGCACGCATCCGTCAGGCGATTCCCGACTGCGGCATCTCCACCGATATGTTCACCGGCTTCCACAACGAGACCGAGGAGGACTTCCAGCAGACGCTGAGCCTGATGCGCGAGGTGGGTTTCGACTCGTCGTTCATGTTTAAATACAGCGAGCGCCCAGGCACCTTTGCCGCCAAGCGACTGCTCGACAACGTGCCCGAGGATGTGAAGATCGACCGCCTCAACCGCATGATTGCCCTGCAAAACGAACTCTCGCTGTGCAGCAACCGCGCCGACGTGGGCAATACCTTTGAGGTGCTGGTTGAGGGTTACAGCAAGCGCTCCCGCGATGATATGTATGGCCGCACCCAGCAGAATAAGGTCATCGTCTTCCCCGCTGGCGACACTAAAGTGGGCGACCGTGTGATGTGTAAAGTGGAAAAAGCCACCAGCGCAACGCTGATAGGAAAAAGAGTGTAATTCCGATTTTAGTTGATCTACCACTCGAATGATCGAATACTCGACTGCTCGATGATGTGATGCATTTCTACTACTTCACTATTGTAGTGAAAAAACAAAAGAGTTTCAACCATAATTGGCTGAAACTCTTGTTTTTAGTGGCGGGGGCCGGATTCGAACCAACGACCTCTGGGTTATGAGCCCAACGAGCTACCACTGCTCCACCCCGCGATTTGCGAATGCAAAGTTACTGCCATTTCTGAGACTGGCAAAATTTTTGGCGGCATTTTGGGAAAATTTAAACAAATTTTAACCAAAGTGCCGCCAAATTTACTTTGTGGAGATGCTTTTGTTAGTCAAACACGCCTTGCATGGCTTCGGCTTGGTGGGTGTCGTTGCTGGACTGCTGTTCGCCGCCGCCACCGCCGCCCGATGATGAGCGGTATCCGCCGCCGCCACCGCCTTCGATGCGTTGCCCTATGCCTCGCTCGCGGTAGCAGAAGTCATAACCGCTGGGCACCTTGAACGACGCGTCGTTGGAGTAGGGGTTAGAGCTGTCGGCAAGCACCTTCTTCATATATAGTCCCCAAATGGGCAGCGCCTGTCCGGCACCTTGTCCAATGCCACCGTTGTAGAAACGGATGTATCGCTCTTCGCCGCCAACCCACACGCCGGTGACAAGTTGTGGCGTAAATCCCATGAACCATCCGTCGCTGTTGTTGTTAGACGTTCCGGTCTTGCCTCCCATCTCGATGTTGCCTACATAGCCGCGCACTCGGCGTCCGGTACCGTTGTTGATAACGCTCTCGAGCATGGTGAGCATCTTCAGATAAGAGTCTTCGCATATCACTTCTTTCTGTCGTGGCGTGAACTCGGCGAGCACGTTGCCGTGGCTGTCGCAGATGCGGGAGACGAATATCGGGTCGCTGCGCATGCCGTGGTTGGCAAATACCGAGTAGGCGCTCACCTGCTGGCGTACCGACACCTCGCAAGGTCCGAGACACAGAGGCATCACGGTGTCGAAATCGTTGGTGAGGCCATAGTTGTGCAGCATGGTCACGAGGTTGGTGGGCTTGAGCAGGTCGATGAGTCGTGCCGAGCAGGTGTTGTTAGATGTGGTGAGCGCCTGCTTCAGGGTAAGCATGCCGCCACCACCGCCGCCTCGCGGACTCCAGCCGCCTATGGTGATTCTCTGGTTGGAGATAAGGTCGCATGGGTTGTAGCCACATTCCATAGCGAGCGAGTAGAGGTAGGGCTTCATGGTCGAACCAATCTGTCGCCTTCCCACCGATACCATGTCGTAGGAGAAGTGGTTGAAGTCGGGGCCGCCCACATAGGCTTTCACTTCGCCTGTGGTGGCGTCCATCGACATTATGCCGCATCGCAAGATGCTCTTGGTGAACAGCAGCGAGTCGAGCGGGGTCATGAACATGTTTCTCTCGCCGTTCTTCAAGTCAAACACCGTGATGTGTTGCTTGGTCTTGAAGTTGTCCATTATCTCGTTCTCGCTCTTGCCTTGTGCTTTCAGGGTCTTGTAGCGGGTGGAGTTGACAATGGCGTTGCGTATGAGGCGGTCCTTCACCGACTGCGGCAGCTCGCTGCGGCTGATGGTGTAGGGGTCTTTGTTGCCTGTCTCGCCCGGACTGATGCCATGCTCCGACCAGAAGACGCCTTGCAGGTATGTCATGTGCTCCTTGACGGCTTCCTCGGCATACTGCTGCATCTTGCTGTCGATGGTGGTGTAGATTTTCAGACCGTCGGTGTAGATGTTGTAGGGCTTGCCGTCGGCCTTGAAGTTTTTGTTGCACCAGCCATAGAGGGGGTTGTCAACCCATTGCGCCGAATCGGCGTAGAAGGCCTGCTTGTTCCAGGCGGGATAGTTCTTATATAAGGGTTTTCTCGCCATCATCATGCGCACCACCTCTTCGCGGAGGTAGGGGGCAAATCCTTCGTTGTGCGACACTTTGTGATAGGCGAGCATAATCTCGGTGTTTTGGGCGCGCTCGCAGTCGGCCTGCGTGAGGTAGCCTGCCTCATACATCTTGCGCAGCACCAGGTTGCGGCGCTCCTTGGCGCGCTCGGGGTATCGAAGCGGATTGTAGTATGCCGGGTTCTTGCACATTCCCACGAGCATCGCTGCCTCCTGCACGTTGAGTTCGCTGGGCGAGTTCTTGCCGAAATACACATAGCATGCGCTCTTGATGCCTACGGCATTGTTAAGGAAGTCAAACTGGTTGAAGTACATCTGCATGATCTCGTCTTTGGTGTAGTACCTCTCGAGTTTCATGGAGATGACCCACTCGATGGGCTTCTGGATGGCGCGCTCGAGGATGTTTTTCGACGATGGCGCGTAGAGCTGCTTGGCGAGCTGTTGGGTGATGGTGCTGCCGCCACCAGCCTCCTTCTGGCCCATGATGATGCGCTTGATGACCGAGCGGCCTATCGCTGTGGCGTCGATGCCCGAGTGCTCGTAGTAGCGCTCGTCCTCAATGGCGATGAGCGCGTCTTTGAGGAACGGGGAGATTTGGTCAAACTCCACATAGAACCTGTTTCCGTTGCTCTGGAATATTTTTCCCATCTCCACGCCGTCGGCGGTGTACATCGTCGAGGCGAAGTTGTCGGCGGGGTTGCGGAGCTCGTCGATGGGTGGCATATAGCCTATGATGCCGTTGTAGATAAGGAAAAACAGCACTAATATACCAGCGAAGAAGAGAATCACACCTCTCCACATCCACTTGATAATCGTGTGGTTACGTGATGCTCGGTCAGCAGTTTTCATATTTCTGTTGTTTATGTTTTGCTTTGTTGTCTTTGTCTTGTGATAAGGATTCTTGCCTCTGTGGCTTCCTTACAAACTGCAAAAGTAGTAATTTATTTTTAATTTCACACATTATTTTATAATTTAGTTTAGGGTGGTGGGTGGAAGTTGGGTTGTTGTTGGGGGTTATCGGTTATTGGTTATGTGTTATTGTTTAGAATTAAAATGCGACAATATGGCACATTATAAAGCAATAAAACTGCAATATTGTCTCATAAAGTGACAAAATGACAATTTTTTAAGACTGTTTTTCTTGTTGGCATTGGGTTTGCAAACTATAGTAGTGAGCTTGCTAGCGGATGTGTGAAAGCTTCGTTGGCGAGGTTCAGAAGAAATAAAATATTAACAACTTAAAATTATAGGAGATACAATTATGTTACTAGCACGTAGAAATTCTAACTGGTTACCCGATGTTTTCAACGACTTCTTCGACACCGATTTCATGCCCAAGGCATGCACCACAGCACCAGCTATCAATGTTATTGAGAAGAAGGGCGAGTATGACGTGGAGCTCGCCGCTCCAGGCATGACAAAGGAGGACTTCAAGGTGAGCCTTGACGAGGACCGCAACCTGGTGGTAGAGCTCGACAAGAAGGTTGAGAAATGCGAGGAGAACAAGGACTGCGGTCATTACCTGCGCCGCGAGTTCTCTTACACCAAGTTCCACCAGACGCTGCTGCTGCCCGACGACGTGAACTGCGACACCATCAGCGCCACTGTGGAGAATGGTGTGCTGAAGGTTGTCCTGCCCAAACTCCAGCCTCAGGATATGAAGAAGGAGCGCACAATGATTGAGATTCAGTAAAAGAGATAAAAGTCTTCTAATCTAGAACTTTCTAGATTGTCGCCGCCCAAAGGTTGTCGCCATCGACAGCTTTTGGGCGGTTTTTTCTTGCAAACTTGCACAATAATCAAAAAATGCCTATCTTTGTGAGCTCTTAACAAAAAACTAAGAAACTATGACACGAGGAACCAAAAGGATAATCAAGATAGCGCTGGGTGTGATAACACTTTTTGTTGTCGCGTTGGCACTTATAATGACCTGGACTAACCCAAGCAAGGAAGACCACAAGAAAGTTCTGGCTCAGGTGGTTAATAAGTATGACGTGAACAAGCTCAATCTCACCGAGGCCGAGCGCGACCAGTATATCAACTATGTGTGTAACGGCTCGGGTGTCGATATCTTGAGGAAAGAGGTCGCACCACGTTTTATGGTCGAAGACAACACGTTGTGGTCGGTGGGATATATCTATATCAAGGATGATAACGGTGCTTTCATCTATAAGAAGAAGGTCACCACTGGTTTCTTTAACAATGTGTCGATAGTTGATGATCAGGACCTCATGCAGGCTATCCTTGAGGCTCACCGCAAGAATGAGCAACGCTCTGCCGAGGCAGGCAAGCAGCAAGCTGCGCAGTAATAATACCTCATCCGCACTATGAGCAAGGCATGGTGCCATAGAGCACTGCTGATGGCTGTTGTCGCCGTCGTGGCGATGGCGGTCGCTTGCATGCGTGTAGTAGAAGAGGATGGCAAGGTGCGCGATGACCTGCCTCTCGACTCGTTGCGCGACGGCGACCTGGTGTTCCGTGAGGGCATCGGCCCCGAGAGTCAGGCGGTGCTTCAGCTCGACAGCACTAGTGGGCAGTATTCTCATGTGGGAATCGTCGTGGGCGACAACGGCAAGTGGAAGGTTGTCCATGCCGTGCCGGGAGAGAGTGACGCAGGCATCGACAGGGTGAAAATCGAACCCCTCGACACGTTTTTCCTCTCCACGCGCGCCGAGCATGGCTCCATCATGCGCCTGCGTGGATGTGACGACATTACTGCACAAAAAGCGGCGCATGAAGCTGCGCAATATGCTAGACGGGGAGTGCCCTTCGACTATAACTACAGTTGGGTTGATACTACGCGCCTCTACTGCACCCAGCTCATCGCCGTCGCCTATTCCAGTGCTGGCGTCAATATCCTGCAACATGTCACCCGCATGAGTGAAATGAACACCAAAAACATCATCATTTTCCCCAGCGACATCGCTAGTAACGACTCGCTGCGGGTCATCTTCAAATTCTGAACCAAAATTAATAGAACACACCTCTTTAAATTATTTAATGAATATAATTTCGTTTTTAGTTTGCGATATGTGTTTTATTATGTAAATTTAGATAAATTATGCTGCGTTTCGGAAATAAAAATGAAAAAAAACGTTTTTCATTTTGTATTTCTCTCAACTTGCACTAATTTTGTGGGTTAAAATTACGTTATAGAATTATTAATAATCAAAATATCAAATTTTTCAAGTTATGGCTTTTTTGACTAATGACAAACTTACAATCGTCGGCGCTGCCGGAATGATTGGTTCTAACATGGTTCAGACTGCCCTTATGATGGGCTTGACTAACGACATTTGCCTTTACGACGTGTTCTCGCCCGAAGGCGTGGCCGAGGAGATGCGCCAAAGCGGATTTGGCGACGTGAAAATCACAGCTACTACCGATGCTAAAGAAGCGTTCACCAACGCCAAATATATAATTTCGAGCGGTGGCGCGCCTCGTAAAGCTGGCATGACACGCGAGGACCTGCTCAAAGGAAACTGCGAGATAGCACGTGGCCTGGGCGAGGACATCAAGCGTTACTGCCCCGACTGCAAGCACGTGGTGATTATCTTCAACCCCGCCGACCTCACGGGTCTTGTAACTCTGCTCTATAGCGGCTTGAAACCTAATCAGGTGACTACCCTCGCAGGCCTCGACAGCACACGTCTGCAAAGCGCTCTCGCCAAGAAGTTCAACGTGATGCAGAGTGAGGTGACCGGCTGCGCTACCTATGGCGGCCACGGTGAGCAGATGGCAGTGTTTGGGTCACATGTTAAGATCGACGGCAAGCCGTTGACCGACATCATTGGCACTCCCGAGTTCCCCGTAGAGGAGTGGGAGCAGATGAAGCTCGACGTCACCAAGGGTGGCGCCAAGATTATTGAGCTTCGTGGGCGCAGCTCGTTCCAGAGCCCTGCCTATCTCTCGGTAGAGATGATTCGCTCGGCTATGGGCGGCGAGAAGTTCCCCTGGCCTGCCGGCACTTATGTGAAGAACGGCAAGTACAACAACATCATGATGGCGATGGACACCACCCTCGATGAGAACGGCTGCTCCTTCTGTGTGCCTGAGGGTACTCCCGAGGAGAACGCCAAGCTCGACGCCAGCTATGAGCACCTGTGCCACATGCGCGATGAGCTAGTGGAGCTTAACATCGTGCCTCCCATCAGCGAGTGGACTAAAATTAATCCCAATTTGTAAATTGTCACATTAAATTTTATAAAGGCTGCAAATCACGCTTGTCAAGAAGAGGTGGATGCAGCCTTTTATCGCAAAAGTCTATGAAATCGATAAAATTATTTTTACTCTCCTCCTTGATGTTTTTAGGAGGCTCATTGGCAGCTCAGTCGCAAGAGGTAGTGCCATATTTCTCTGTTGACCAACTGCCCGACCTTATCAAGTGCCTGCCAGCACCTCCCGACACCGTGAGCATGACGTTCTCGCACGATGTGATGCGCTACTTCTGGGGCAAGACACAGCGTCTTGATCAAGAGCGTGCCGCTATGGCGCGTCGTGATGCCGTGTGGGGCTATGAGCCTTTGCTGGAGATATTCAGCGAGCCATTTGGCATACACATCTCCAAGACCGAGACTCCCGAAATCTGGGACCTCATGGTGACGAGTCTCACCACCACCGACCAGATGCGTGTCGCTCCCAAGAAATTTTTCATGCGCAAGCGGCCCTTTGTGCGCTTCAAGGAGCACATTCTTACCTATGGTGCCGAAGAGGATGAGGAAGAATTGGGTCGTGAGGGTTCCTATCCTTCGGGGCATACGGCACGCTCATGGGCTGCCGCTATGCTTCTTGCCGAGATAAACCCAGCTAATGCCAACGATATCTTTGCGCGCGCTTGGGCCTATGGTGAGAGCCGCGTGATCGTGGGAGCGCACTGGCAGAGCGACGTTGACGCCTCGCGAGTGGCAGCGAGCATTGGCTTCTCGCAGTTGCACAACAGTGCAGCGTTCTGCGAGCAGATGGCGCGTGCCAAAGCTGAGTTCTGCCGCTTGAGCGGAGCCGCTGTTGCTACCGACGACAGCAGCGACTTTGTGCGCATCACCGATGTGGTGCCCGATGCCATCCTTGAGATACGCTATCACACCACCTACAACTTCGTGGGCGAGCGCATCGACGGCTATCAGGCTCCTATAGCGATGCTCACACGCGAGGCTGCCACAGCGTTGAAAGCTGTGAGTGACGACCTGAAGGCTCAGGGCTATCGCCTTAAGATCTTTGACGCCTATCGTCCGCAACGCGCCGTTGACCATTTCATGCGTTGGGCGCAGGACCTGAAAGCCACCGAGATGAAGCAATATTTCTATCCTGAGCTTAACAAGGATGTGCTCATCCCCGACTATGTGGCACGCAAGAGCGGTCACACGCGCGGCTCGACGGTTGACCTCACCCTCTTCGATATGCGCACCGAGCGCGAGGTAGATATGGGCGGCACTTTCGACTGGTTTGGCGTGGAGAGTCATCCCGACTTCTGCGGCAACCCTGACACTGGCAAATACACTGGCGGTAAGTCGCCTGCCGGACGTTCCATCACTGCCGAGCAGTTCCACAACCGCATGATATTGCGCCAGGCGATGCTCCGCCACGGCTTCAAGCCCCTCGACACCGAGTGGTGGCACTTCACCCTCAAGAACGAGCCTTTCCCTAACACTTATTTCACATTCCCACTGAAATAGGGGAGAGTGGAGAGGGGAGAGTGGAGAGGGGAGAGTGGAGAGTGGAGAGGAGCCGTACGCCGCTGATGCGGCGCAATACAGAACAACACCCACCCAGGATTGTTCCCTCATTCCCTCGTTCTCTTGTTCTCTCGTTCTCTTGTTCTCTCGTTCTCTTGTTCTCTCGTTCTCTTGTCCTCTCGTTCTCTTGTCCTCTCGTTCTCTTGTCCTCTTGTCCTCTTGTTCTCTTGTCCTCTTGTTCTCTTGTTTTCTCGTTCTCTTGTTCTCTTGTTCTCTTGTTTTCTTGTCCTCTTGTTCTCTCGTTCTCTTGTTCTCTTGTTCTCTTGTTCTCTTGTTCTCTTGTTCTCTTGTTCTCTTTTTAAATTATGAGATTAAATATAGGTTATTTATTGCTGCTGGCGATGATGTGTTGTGGCTTTGCCAGCTGCGACAAGATTAATAATGAGTCGCTTAAGGGCTACACTGTGCATATCGACTTGGGCGAGTATGGCAAGTGGAACACCTACGGCGTGCATGCCTTGGGCGACTACCGTTTTTTCAACCGATTGAAGGGCATCCCCTCAAATTTTCCCTATAATGTGAACACCTACACCGGCTTTGGCGGCGTGTTGCTGTTTATGGGTCAGGACTTGACGAGTGGCGGTCCTGTTCCGCTGGCGTTTGACATGGCGTGCCCAGTGGAGCATAACGCCGATGTGACGGTGACTATAGATGAGTCCAATCTTGAAGCCTACTGCCCAAAGTGCCTGTCGCGCTACAACGTGCTGCTAGGCTCGGGCGGTCCCATCAGCGGCATGGCGATGGACCGCAAAGTGGGCCTCAACATGTACAAGGTGCGCCCCACAGTCAACGGTGGATACATCATCACCAACTACTAGACACGTTCCCGATTAGGGTTAAAATGTCAATGATATATAAAACTTTCGCATTATCGTGTGTAATGTGAAAGTTTATTTGTATTTTTGCAGTTAATATTCAAATAATGAGAAATTATGTATCAGTTTAAAGTTCCCGATAAGATAATGATGGGCGACAATATCGTCGCTACGGTTGAGAACGTCTTTAACCTATATGGAAAGCACGCGTTGATAGTTACCGGTCCTAACGTTGCCCGCTCTACGATGATTGCCAGCTTGGAGCGCACGCTCGACAACGACCGTGTGAAATATTCTGTGATTACCAGCATCGAAGGCGAGCCCACGGTGAGCATGATAGAACATGGCGTGGAAGCCTATCGCGAGAATGGCTGCGACTTTATCATCGGTCTAGGTGGCGGCAGCCCCCTCGATGCGTCAAAGGCGATTGCTGCGATGACGGTGCTCGAAGGATCGATAGCCGACTATAAAGGCGTGCGCATCGATGATGCCGTGCTGCCACCAGTGGTGTGCATCCCCACTACTGCTGGCACAGGCTCGGAGGTGACAAAATACACCATTATCACCGACGAGAATACTGGAGTGAAGATGCTGCTCACTGGCAACTCTCTCCTCCCCAAGATGGCGATGCTCGACTACACTTTCTCCAACGGCTGTCCTAAGACGGTGACTGCCGCTACAGGAATCGACGCTTTGACTCATGCCATCGAGGCGTTCATCTCGGTCAATGCCCAGCCTTTGACCGACGCCTTGGCGCTGAGTGCCATCAAGCGCATCATGCGCTATCTGCCTCAAGCCTACCGTGACGGCAGCAATTTCAACGCTCGCCGCGAGATGGCGATAGCCGCTTTGCAGGCAGGCATCTGCATCAACAACAGCAGCGTGACGCTCATTCACGGCATGAGCCGTCCCATCGGTGCCAAGTTCCATGTGCCTCACGGCATGTCGAACGCCATGCTTCTCAACGTGTGCCTGAGCGACATGGAGATGGCAGCCCGCCACAACCTCGCGCGCATCGCCACCTATCTGCGCATCCAGGCAGTGGATGAGATTGACGCCAGCGAGAAATTTGTGGAAGAGGTGGAAAAACTCATCGAGAAGCTTGGTGTGCCCACCATGAGTGAGTATGGCATCAACCGCAGCGAGTATATGGCAGCCATCGACGACATGAGCTTTGAGGCCATTATGAGCGGCAGCCCCTCGCACGCTCCACGTGAATATACCGCCGATGATATTCGAGAGATTTATATTAAAGCATATAAATAGTTTAGTGTTTAGAGTTTAGTGTTTAGAGTATTTCCTCGAGAGCTCGAATGCTCGAGTGCTCGACCACTTGAAAGCTCGAGCACTCAACCACTCGAATTTTTTAAATAATAAAATATGAAATTCAATAGATTATTGCTTGCCGCCTTGATTTCGGTGGCTGCTTGGGGAATGGCTAATGCTCAAGACGATGGGAATGGTTATGTGACCTTGTCGTTCAACGGCGATATTATGACTGGTTCTATTAAGCCTGAATATGACATGCCGCCCAATGATGGAAAGGATATTTTCATTGATTGTGATTCTATTATCAGGAGCGTGGATGTGGCGTGCGGCAACCTCGAGGGCGTGCTTGCCGACAACGGCAAGACGCGTAAGCGCCCCGGGCGTCTCTCCTTCTCGTTTATGATGCCCACCAAGAGTGTGAAGCTGCTAGTGGATGCTGGCTACGACTTCATGGGCATCGCCAACAACCACATCAACGACTTCTATCCTGTGGCTATCCAATCTACCATCAAGACCTTGACCGACAACGGCATTGGTGTTGCTGGCACAAAGGACTGCGAGACAAGTATCAAGGTGATTAACGGCGTGAAATATGGTTTCTGCGCCTTCGGTCACGAGAATTACACGTTGCGCACTCAGGACACCGTTACAGTGAAACGCATTGTCAAGAAACTGCGCAAAGAATGTGTTATTGTGATTGTGTGCTTCCATGGCGGCTCCGAGGGGCTGGACCAGCGGCATTTGCCCTACGGCACCGAGTATTTCTATAAGGCCGATCGTGGCAACTTGCGACAGTTTGCCCATCTGTGTATCGACTGCGGTGCCGACATCGTGTATGGTCACGGTCCTCATGTGCCACGAGCCATGGAGCTTTACAAGGACCACCTCATCGCCTATAGCTTGGGCAACTTCGCCACACCGCGTGGCATGAAGCTGCATTACCAGACCGCCTACGCCCCGCTGCTGGTGGTTCGCCTCGACAAGGACGGTAAGTTTGTGGACGGTAAAATCCATTCGTTCATCCAAGTTCGCGACAAAGGTCCCCGCTTTGATGCCACCAACTCTGTAGCTAAGGATATACGCTCGCTCACCGAAGAAGACATAAAAGACAACCATCTCAATATCGCCGATGATGGCACAATAACCATAAAGAAATGAAACACGTTAAATATCTGGCACTTGTTGCCCTCGTGGCACTGGCAAGCTGTAGTGGAGGCAGCACCCACCAGCAGGCATCTTCACAAAGTGCCAACGATTCAACATCGGCAGCTCAAAACGAACCTGCCAAACCGCGCATTAACGGCACTGTGACCATAGCCATGAACGGCGACATGATGCTTGGGTCTATCAAGCCTAACCGCCTCTTGCCCGACAACGACGGCAAAGACCTGCTGCGCGACAGCCGTGAGATAACACAAAACGCCGATGTGGCGTGCGGCAATCTTGAAGGAGTGCTCGCCGATGAGGGCAGCACACGCAAGGCGCCTGGACCGCTGTCGTTCTCGTTTATGATGCCCACTAAATACGTCAATCTGCTAGTAGATGCAGGCTACGACTTTATGGGCATTGCCAATAACCATATTTTCGACTTTTGGGATGCTGGCATCCAATCGACTATCAAGACATTGCGCGATGCGGGCATTGGCGTGGCAGGCACAAAAGACTGCGAGACGAGCATTAAGGAGATTAACGGCGTGAAATATGGCTTCTGCGCCTTCGGCCACGAGGACTATTCACTCAAGACCCAAGACACGGCTACGGTGAAGCGCGTCATCACTGGACTGAGACCTCAATGCGACATACTGATAGTGTGCTTCCACGGTGGGGCTGAGGGTACTGGATGCCGCCATGTGCCACAGGGTAAGGAATATTTCCACGGTATGGATCGTGGTGACGTGCGGCAGTTTGGCCACATGGCTATCGACTGTGGTGCCGACATTGTGTATGGCCACGGTCCCCATGTGCCACGTGGCATGGAGCTATATAACGACCACCTGATAGCCTATAGTTTAGGAAACTTCTGCACCTTAGGCATGAGCACGGCGGCTCAAACGGGCTATGCGCCCTTGCTTGTTGCCAAGATTGACGGCAACGGCAAGTTCGTTGAAGGCAAGATACATTCCTTCATACAAGGTCACCGCACTGGTCCGCGCCGTGATGCCAACAACCTAGTGCCTAAAGACATCAGGTCGCTCACTCTTGAAGATTTTAAAGACAACAAACTGGATATTGCCGACGACGGCACCATAAAGCCTAAGAAATAATGAGGAAAATAAGTGTTTTAATAGCAGTGATTATAGCTCTGGCGTTCTATGCTGGAGCCTATGATGGTGTGAGCAAGTTGTTTGTGGAGGAAAACGGCGACTTGTTCAACTCTATCACCATGTCAACACGATATGAGCTGATAAACAACTATGGCAGAGCCGACAAGACCGAATTATATAATGACCTTCACACCGAAGAGACGCGCATTCTTGCTCTCACCGACGAATATATGAAGATTGCCACCTCGTCGGCGCAGACTGTGGAGATGAAACTGCTGCACAAGTCTAAGCGCGATACCGTGATTGCCGTTATCGAGACCGTTGCCGTGCCTTACAAAGACAGCCGCCTCACGTTCTACGACACCAAATGGAATAAGCTTGACGCCTCGAAGTTCATTAAGATCCCCACATTCGATGACTTTATCTTGCCGTCGATGCCAAAAGACCTGCGAAACAACTTGGTAAACAGTATGATGATGACCATGATAGAGCTGCGGTTTGAGGGCGAGACTCTTGTGGCTCAATGCAACGCCAACGACTTCTTCATGGGCGAGGACTTCAACACTTTCCAGCCTTATTTGGCAAAGAAGGTGGTTTACACAATCAAGAATTGCACGTTCAAGAAGAAATAATACATAATGCCGCAATCTTTAACCCTACTGGAATATAACCGCCGCATCAAGAACTTGATGTACGACCCCGACGTGCAGAACTGCTGGGTCACTGCCGAGACCAGCGACCTGCGCGTGAGCCGTGGGCATTGCTATCTGGAGTTGATACAGAAAGATGACAGTGGTGCCACGGTGGCAAGGCTCGGCGCTGTGATTTGGGCTAACACTTTCGCGCGACTTGACGCGCAGTTTTTCCACGTCACCGGCAAGCATCTCGCCACTGGCATGAAGGTGATGGTGAACGTGAACGCCAATTTCCATGAGCTATATGGCCTGAAGGCTGTCATCAACGGCATCAACCCGGAGTTCACGCTGGGCGATATGGAGCGCATCAGGCAGGAAATCATTGCACGCCTCACCAAAGAGGGCATTATCGATATGAACAAGCAGCTGTCGTGGCCACTTGTCCCACAGCGCATCGCAGTAATCTCGGCAAGAGGTGCGGCGGGATATGGCGACTTCCTTAACCAGCTGCATAACAATGCCTACGGGCTTAAGTTCTACACTTGCCTCTTCGAGTCGGTGATGCAGGGCGTGAACACCGTGCCGAGTGTGATTGCCGCTCTAGACCGCGTTGCCGCAGTAGAGGAGATGTTTGACTGCGTGGTGATAATTCGTGGGGGTGGCTCCACAAGCGACCTCAACTCTTTTGATAACTACGACCTGGGCGCCAATATCGCCCAGTTCCCGTTGCCCATCATCACCGGCATAGGCCATGACCGCGATGTCACGATTCCTGATAGGGTGTCGAAACTGCATGTCAAGACTCCGACTGAAGCCGCTGAATTCCTGGTGAGATGCGGCTTGGCACAGCTTAATCTGCTCAATGAGATGGCAACGGCGGTGGTGAGTTCTTCACGCGAAGCGATAGTTCACGCCAGGGAGCAACTGTCGTATTATGGGAACTACATACCCCTCTCGGCACAGAAACTTGTTGAGACGAGCCGTGCGAGGCTCTTAGGATATGCGCAGTCCATTCCGCTAGTGCTCAAGGCGCGAATTGATAGTGAGAAGTCGCATTTAGACCGTCTCGTTGAAGCGACAAAGACAGCGGTGGCAGCCAGCATGGAGCGTGAGCGCATGAGGCTCACGGCGCTCACCGACAAGGTGCAGCTGCTCTCGCCGCAGAATATACTCGACCGTGGCTATTCGCTCACCACCCTTAACGGTCATGTGGTGACGAGCGTCGCCGCCATCAAGCAAGGTGACAAACTGGTTACTACGTTGAAAGACGGCAAGATTGAAAGTGTTGTAGAATAAAAAATAATAATGATATATGGAAAATCAAGAAATCGAGAAAATGACCTACACTCAAGCTGTCAATGAGCTTGGGGAGATAGTGAAGAAGATGCAAAGCCCCGAGTGCAGCATCGACAATCTGAGTCAATACACTGCTCGCTCACTGCAGCTACTCAAAGTGTGCAAAGCAAAACTCACCGCCACCGATGAGGAACTCAAGAAAGTCCTCGACGAGATGAGCGACGATAAAAACAATGCATAATGCACAATGCATAATGTAGGATATTTAATGAAACAATGCTGATTATATGCTGAGCTACTACTATTGTCTTGTTAGCTCGTCAGCTTGTTAACTTGTCAGCTAAATTAATAATTATGGAAAAAGAAGATGATGTGGTTGTTTTCGCTATGTACGACAGCCCAGTTGATGCCAATATCGTGAAGGGTGTGCTTGAGAGCAACGGCGTGATTGCCGGTGTGATGGGTGACTCCACAGCCAACGCACTAATGCAGGGATTTTCGCAAGGCACTATGCGCGTGGTAGTCTTTCGCAAAGACCTCCAAAAGGCACAGCAGATTATGGATTCAAGCCCCCTTGAATCCTCCGACATGGATATGAATTTAGAGTAAGCGTAGAGAAACTTAACACTTACCACTTATTACTTGCTACTTGCTACTTGCTACTTACTACTTACTACTTACTACTTACTACTTAAAACTTACTACTTAAAACTTACCTCCTTATCCCTCTTTCTTTCAGCGCTTGGTGGTACTTGGCTGCGTAGGCTTCGTGCTGGTCATAAGTCTCGGCAAAGTTGTGGTAGCCCGAAAAGTCTTCCTTGGCGCACATGTAGATGTAGTTGTGCTGCGGAGCGTCGAGCACGGCATCAATCGACGATTTCTCGGGAAGGCAGATGGGACCAGGGGGCAGACCGAAAACATAATAGGTGTTCCACGGCGACTGCACGCTGCAATCCTCAAAGGTGATGCGGCGCAGGGCGAAATTCTTGAGTGCGAATTTCACCGTTGGGTCGGCCTGCAGTTTCATGTGCTGTTTCAGGCGGTTCATATACAGGCGAGCTACCATGCCTTTCTCGTCGGCCTTATTGGTCTCTCCTTCAACGATAGAAGCCAGGGTCACCACCTCATTGGGTGTGAGTCCCAATTTCTCGGCTTTTGCCTTGCGCTCGTCGTTCCAGAACTGATCGTTGAATTTTTTCATGTGCTGCATGAGCTTGGCAGGCTCCACATCCCACAGGAACTGGTAGGTGTCGGCCATGAAAAGCCCCGTGACGTTGTCGGGCGTCATCCCCACGCTTTGGCACAGCTCTTTATCGTTGAAAGCGGCGAGAAACTCCTCTTTGGGACGCATGAGAGTCTTTGCCAAACGTACAGCGAGGTCTTCCTTCGTGCGCAGGTTGTTGATGGTGACTTTCACCTCATTGGCAGCGCCACTGCGCAGATGCCGGGCGACGCTGAATGCGCTCTCACCCTTTTTGATCTTGAAAGCTCCCTGTCGTTTGCTCAAGTCGGCGTGGGTATATTCAAGCAGCGACACCACCTTGCTGGCAAACTGGTCACTGGTATTCTGTGCGAGAGAGTCTTTGATAGCTTCTATGCTAGTGCCTTTGCGAATTAGCAACGTGGCATCTTTGTCGCTTTTGGTTGTGAGATATGGAGCCAAAATTATTGCTCCTATCGCCGCCAGCGCTACAAGTGCTACCGAGCAAACTGTCATCCACTTTTTCCATGTGGGCTTCTTGCTTGGTTTTGGGGTTGCTCTTTTGATTGTTCTTGCTCTCGATGTGGTCTTTTTCTTGTTCTCTGCCATTACTTCGTAAATCAAAAAGTTCGAATGATATTGTAAAGCGTTGCAAAGGTAGTAAAAAGTTGTCAGTTTTCAGTTATCAGTTGTCAGTTTTTGTTCCCGGTGTTCAAAAGTTGTAAGAAAAAAAGCGTGACCTTATCATTGAAGGTCACGCTTTTTATTTTGAGTGTTAGATGTGTAGAGGGGAGAGTATAACGAAGAGAACGTTATGTCTCAAAACTCTAACCTCTAACCTTTTTATTATTTCACAACCTTAGTTGTTGAAGTAGTGCCGTCGGCATTGGTGGTAACCACGATGTTCACGCCCTTGAATGGACGGTCGCTAACGCGGCCCATGGCGTCGATGTACTTAACCGAAACAGCGTTGCTTGCATTGATGGTGCTGATGGCGGTGTTGCCATCGTCCTCAAGAACTACTACCTCAGGAACATTCTCAAGGTCAACGTCTATGAGAACAGTCGCTAGTCGCGGTTGTAATGCGGCATGTCGTTGGGGATGACCATTGAGATTTCCACCATGCCGGCGACTTTGCCGTTGACGCGCCAGGGCGACTGGTAAATCATTTTGCGCTGTCCGTTTTTGGTGATGGTGTAGGCGTTGATGGTGTCGCTCTCCATCATGTGCCTGATCATCTGTTGCGAGCGTTCGTTGTGGCAGGGGAAGAGGTTTTGCCCCACCATCGACTTGCCGCCTTTGTTGAATGTCTCTCGTGATTTCTCGTTCATGTAAATCACTTTCCCTTCGGTGTCGCACACCGTTACTGCGCAATGCAGTTGTTCTGCCCAATCCATAATTTTTAGTTTTCACACAGTGTCGCTTCGCTCCACAATGTGTTAGTTATTAGTTATGTTTTTCTAGATTTTCTAGAAATTCTAGATTGTCTAGAATAACTAGAGTTTAACACTTAAAATTAGTTTCCTGAAGTAGCTCACACCCTCGTAGAGTTGCATGAAGTTGCTGGCGGTGGGGGTGTTGTCGAGGTGCTGGCGCACAGCCTCCTCGGGGTGGAACTGAACGCCCAGGGCGAAGGGTTTGTCTTTGCGCTCTATCGCCTCGATGATGTTGGTGTCCTGAGTGGGAGTGATGCCAGTGACCTTGAGTTCGGTGCCTTCCACGCTTCCCACCACCTGATGGTGCCACGACGGCACATTCTTGATTTCATCGCTCAGCACGATGCTGTAGAGCAACGACGAGTGGTCAATGACCTGCACGTCGTGAGGGGTGTAATGTCGTTTGTCGCTGGCGTCACGCAGCGAGCGGTGCAGGTTGTTATATTCCACACCTTGCGCCGAGTAATAGGTGCCAAGGTCCTGAATCATCGTCGCCCCCGACACCACGGCGAGCATCTGCATGCCTCGGCACAGCCCCAGCACCGGGATGTCGTTGTCGAGGCAATATGCCATCGTGAGATATTCTGACACGTCGCGGGTGGCGTCGCACTCATCGCCAGCGATACCATGCCACGGCTGAGGCTCACGCAGTAGGGTGGGGCTGATGTCGTCGCCACCCAGGAACACTACTGCGTCGATGCCTCGCATCAGCGAGTCGATAGCGGTGCCACGATAGGTGTCGCGCTTCACAATCTCGGCATATTGCAGTAGCAACACGCCATCGTTGTCAAGATACTTTTTTTGAAGCTCATCGTCGTCATAGTCAAAGCTGCTAGGCCACATCTGTGGCAGGATCACCGCCTCGCCGCCGGCCAGCTCGATGGAACGCGCTACACGGTCGTAGGCTTTAAGGTTAGGCTGCCACGCCATCCCCACTCGCACCTGCGCAATGGCTGCATCACAGATGCTAGTTAGTAGCACAACAAGTAGTGCGATTCTAAGAATGATATTTTTACTTTTTTCCATAAAAAAGCATTTTTCCACTGCAAACTTACAAAAAAAATACTATTTTTGTATCGTTAAATTATTTATTTTTGAATTCTCGAATTTTTGAACGCTCGAAAACTAATTCACGAACAACAAAAAATAAAAACTATGAAAAAAATTACTCTTTTACTTTTGGTTTTGGCACTTGTGTGTCTTAATGCAGGGGCGCAGGGGGTGACGGCGGCTTTTGGTGCTAGCGAGGCTATGGTGCCCTATTATGAGATGGGGTGGGACAGCCAGACCGAGTTCAACACTTGGACTTACACCAGCACCAGTTCCTCCACATGGAAGCTCGGCAACCCAAGCAAGTCGTTCTCTACTATCGACAGCAACAGCCAGTCGTCGATGATTCTCAATTATGCCGGCGGACAGAACGAGGTTGCCACCTCGCCCGCTATTGAAGTACTTGACAATAGCCAACTTGAATTCTACTGCTATGCTAGCGGCATTTACTTGGTGTATGGCGCATGGAAACTATATGCCATCGCTGACGGCAATTCCACATTGCTCATTGACCAGTTCCAATGGGCTCAGAATGTGGGCTACGACGGTCCCAGCTGGGAGAAATTCACCGTTGACCTCGCCGACTATGCTGGCAAAAGCGTGCAGTTCTCGTTTGTCTATCAAGGCGACTACGGCGAGGATGAGGCTATTGACGGCTTCAAAATCAAGCAAGCCAACTCTGGCGATGATGCAACAATCAATATCAAGGAGGGCGAGAGCGTACACTTCCTTGACATGAGCAGTGGCAATGTGACATCATGGAATTGGACCTTCGAGGGCGGCACTCCCGCCACCAGCACCGAGCAGAACCCCGTGGTGACATATAACAAGGCTGGTTCGTACTCCGTTACCCTTGCCGTGGGCGACGGCAGCACAACCGCCACCACCACCCGTGAGGCTTACGTCAACGTTGAAGGCGAGGCACCTGTCGCCAACATCGGTTTGCCCGTTGGAGCTTATCAGTCGCCGTGGGTATATATGTTTGTGCCAACCAACGTGCCTCTCACGTTCACCGATGCCAGCACCGGCAACCCATCGCAATGGGCTTGGACTTTCCAGGGCACCGATCTTGCCACCAGCGACGAACAGAACCCAACAGTGACTTATACTCAAGAAGGCAACTTTGGCATTCGTCTCGAAGTGTTCAACGATATGGGCAGCAATGTGTTTGAGACTGTTGACGACGCTATCCAGGCAGGTGGCGAGCAGGAAATCTGGAACATCGCTCCCGAAGAGAACGGCGACCTGATGATGATGGAGATGGGGTGGTATGGCAACTATGCAGGCACTAACTGGCTCGGTATGGGCGAGTTTGCCGAGCACTTCGACGCGCCACTCGCCGATGCCACCATCAGCAAGGTGAACATCTACTTTGGCAAGACTACAGCCGCATCGACCGATGCCGACATCGTAGTGAAGATTGTCGCCGCTGGCGACGATGGCATGCCAGGGGAGATTCTGGGCAGCACCAGCATCAAGGCAGGTGACCTTGCCTTCGACCCAACTACCGTCAACGCCACCGAGTTTGTCTTCGACACTCCCGTAAGTGTGAAGGCTGGCACCGAGTTCTTCGCTATGGTGGGACCATTCCCCAACAATAACGGCGACGACATCGCTATCTTGCTGTGCCGCCGCGATGTGGGCGAGAAATGCACTGGCTACCATTTCGTCTATGACGAGGATGCCAACTACAACTACCTCGAGACCGGCACTTGGTACCAGAATGTTGATGACCCCATCTCTATGGCTATCGCTCCCGTGCTCAAGTATGCGGCGCCAACTGCCATCAGCACCGTTGCTGGCGACAAGGAGGAGATCTCTCACACCTACTATAATGTTGCCGGCATGGCAAGCGACAAGCCTTTTGATGGCATCAACATCGTGGTGACTCACTACAGCGACGGCTCACAATCTGCGACTAAGATAATACGTTAATATATAACATTTTAAGGCGTGTCGATGTTGCTTTCAAAAATGCAATAATTCGACACGCCTTTTTCTTTTTTTTTGAAAAGATTTGCTCAGCTCACTATTTTTTGCGAAATTTGCTGATTAATAATCAAAAAAGAAAAGAAAACATGAAACGAAGTGCCTTGCTATTGCTTTTTATTGTGTCGATAGTGACCTCGGTCGCTGCCGAGGAGTTGCTCACATTCGACAGGAAAAACTATATGGGATGGATTTATACTCGTAGCGACGTGGATTTGAGTAATGAAAATATTGGCAGCAATAGGATTACCCTCTATCACTATGGCGATGACGATTACACCCTTGTGTCGCCTATGGTAGAAACCACAGGACTCAGCAGTATTGTCGTGAAAGTTACTGGAAAATCAATCATCTCGGAAGATGATGAAAATGTCTATAGTCCCACAAAAGGCTCTCCCACAGTGGAGTTGCTTAATGAAAATGGCGAGGTGATAAAGTCGTCAAAGCATTATTTCACCACTGCCGAGGTTGACCGGTATTTTGAGGTAAACTTCGACATCAGTGACATTACCGCTAATAGGTTCAAACTGAGGCTTGCGTGCTGGGATGCTGATATGAACTCGGCGTTGGCAATCAGGAAGGTCGTTGTTGAGGATTGCGCGCTACTAGGCGATGTGAATGGCGACGGCGTGGTAACCAGTGCCGATGTCACAGCCCTTTATGACTATCTGCTCAATAATAACACCAGTAACTTGATTAATGGCGATGTGAACGGTGACGGCGACATCACCAGTGCTGACGTTACTGCGGTATATAATGTCCTGTTGGGAATTGCTCAGTAGCTGACTAGTAAACAAGCTGACGAGCAGACGAGCAGACGAGACAAGTGAAGAGTTGAGAGTGACAGCGCTTCGCGCAACTAACTAGCACGAAGTGCGGCTAACTAGCGAGCAAAGCGAGCGGCAAACTAGTGAAACGGCAAACTAGCGCGAAGCGCGGCAAACTAGTGAGACGGCTCCATGAGGAGGATGAGGCGGTTGCCAGTGTTGATGTAGCGCGCCACGAAGTCTTGCACATCGGTCACGGTGATGCTGTCGAGCAGCTGCAGGTAGCTGTCGTCGAGGTTCACGCCGTTCTTCACCCAGCCTCGCATCATCGCCATCCAGTAGGTGTTGTCCTCGATGTCCTCGCTATGCACTTTGCGGTAGTATTTCTTCACCTTGTCGAGCTGCTCGGCTGTTATACCATGCTCTGCCACATTCTTGATGGCTTGCTCAATGAAGTCGCGCGCCTCGGCACCCTTGCCCGCCGTGACGGTGACGTTGAGCGGCATAAAGGTCACAGGGCCGTCATCGCCGTTCTGATCGGTGACCACGCTGCAATGTGTATCTACATGATAGGTCCAGCCTCGGTTCTCACGCAGCTCGTCACGGAAGATTCCTGTGAACACCTGCCCCGCAATCTTGGCAAGCAGCACGTTGCGGGCATTGTAAGGGCAGTCGCCGGTCCAGAAGAAATACACCTTGTCCTGCGCTGTCTCCATCTTGCGAGTCCAGTAGTTTTTGACGTCACCGCTAAAGAGGTGATAACCAATATCCTTTGCCTTCTCCATGCGTCCATAGCCTGGCAAGGCAGCAATGTAACGCTCGGTGAGCTGCATTAGCGAGTCGCGGTCGAAGTCGCCTATCACATACACCGTCAAGTCGCTCACATCGGCGAAACGGTCTTTATACACCTCCATGATGCGGTCATAGTCAACCTGCCCCATTTCCTCTAGCGTGAGCTTCTCGGCACCGAGAGGATGATGGCAGAACACGTTGGCGAAGATAGAGTCGGCAAACTCATACTTAGGGTCATTTTGGTTGGCGATGCGCGTGCGGTTCTGCTCAAGAAAAGCGTTAAAGGCATTCTCATCCTTTTGCGGGCTGGTGAGCTTGAGATAGAGAAGCTGCATGGCGGTCTCAAGGTCGCCACGCGACGAGGCTCCCTGAAATCCCTCCTCGGTTTTGCTCACGAAGGTGCGCATCTTCACGTCTTTGCCGGCGAGCACCTTCTTCAGGTCGTTGCCCATAAACTCGCCATAGCCGCTCAGCGCCATCACCGAATTGATAGCTTTGAGCGAGGCGGCATCCTCGGCGCGGTAGTTCTGCGAGAGTCCGCCGGGACCGGCTCCGGCAATCACCACTTCACCGGCCTTGAGCGTAGTGGGCTTTACAAGCATCTTTATGCCGTTGCTAAGAGTCCACTGCTCGGCGTCAAACTCTGGCACATACTGCTGCTCCACAATCTTGCCAGCTACAGGCTCCGATGGCAGCAGCCGGTGGGCAGTAAGAGTGTCGATATATGCTTCAACCTCTTGTGCCCTGCCCTCACGGTAAGCGTCAATCAGTTCTTGCTGTGTGGGCAGTGTGGCACTCTCGGCTTCGGGGGCGAAAGTCACCAAAACAACGTTGCGCTCGGTGTCGCTGAGGAGATTGACGAGATAAGCGTTCACCTGTTCAAGCGTCACATCTTTCATTATATTGCGCATGATGCTGTATTGGGTGTCGAACGATGGGATGGGCTCGCCCTCGAGGAAGGCGCGCACAAAGTCGCGGCAGTAGCTGGTGTTGCTGTACTTGTCGCGCTCGCGGTACATCTTCTCAAGGGCGCTCTCGTAGTTGAGACGCGCGCGGCGCAACTCGGTCTCGGTGAAGCCAAAATCCTGCGCCCGCTTCACCTCACGCGCGAGCCAACGCATCGTCTCGGCTGCCTTGCCGCTCTTACTCATGGCGATAAACTGGAAAGCGTCGCGGCTCTTGGCGAGCATGTAATTGCGGTCGGCGGCATGAGCTGTGGTGAACGGCGCATCGGGCTGGCGAGCGAGGTCGCTAAGGCGCGAGTTGAGCATCGACGCCACCATGCGTTTTAGGTACTCGTCATGGAAATAGGCCGTCGTGCTCTTGAGAGCATCGTCTAGGCCAGAGTGCTTGTACATGAGCCGCACGCTGATGCTGTTCTGCTCACGGTCGGTTTCCACGCACGAGATAATGTGCTCATTGTCGGGGACAGTGACCTTCTCAACTGGCTTGGCGTTCTTGGGGTTCTTGACTTTGCCAAACAGTTCCTCAATCTTGCCCACAGCATAGTCGGGGTCGATGTCGCCCACCACGATGATGCATTGGTTAGAAGGATGATACCACTGCTTGTAGTAATTGCGCAGCTCCTTGTGCTTGAAGTTCTTGACTACACTCATCAACCCTATGGGCATGCGCTCGCCATAGAGATTGCCAGGGTAAAGCGTGGGAGCGCTCTTTTCGAGCAGACGGTAGTTGGCGCCAGTGCGCATGCGCCACTCGCCCTCTATCACGCCGCGCTCCTTGTCAATCTCCTTGCCGTCGAGGGTGAGGTCGTGACTCCAGTCGGCAAGGACTAGAAAGCACGAGTCGAGTGCCGAACGCCGCTCGGTGGGCACATTGCTGATGTTATACACCGTCTCATCGGTCGAGGTATAGGCATTGAGGTTTGCGCCAAATTTCACGCCTATCGATTCCATGTAGGTGATAAGCGAGTTGCCGGGAAAGTGCTTGGTGCCGTTAAAGCACATGTGCTCAAGGAAATGCGCCAAGCCTCGCTGACTCTCCTGCTCCTGGAGCGAGCCCACTCGCTGAGCTATGAAGAAGTCGGCACGGTGCTCGGGAAAGTTGTTATGCTTGACATAGTAGGTCAAGCCGTTAGAAAGAGTGCCAGTGCGCACCGACGTGTCGGCAGGGACCACATCCTGCGCATTAGCCACCATAGCGGCAAATGCCACACATGCTGCCGTGAGTAAAATTTTTCGTTTCATCTTTATCTATTTCGTTTATAGTTTATCGGGAAACTGTGGACAAGGCACGCCTTGTCCCTATAAATATCAAAACACAATACCGAGCGAGAAATCAAGCTCGTCACGATGTGTGGAGAATACAAAATGGGTATGTTTCCACTTGGCACTGCCGCGCAGAGCATATTTATTGTTAATCGCCACTGTCACATCCAGAGCTGCAAGCATTGAAGTGCGCTTGCCGCTGAGATAGTAGAAATTGTTTTGCACAGCACGCTGCAGTCCCGCCAACTCGGGCTTCACATCGCCCTCGCTCATCATCAAGTCGCTCGATGTGGGAGAAATGTGGTTTACCGCCACCGATAATGCTAGATGTGTGCGTCTGCCTATCATTGCTGAGCCCTTAGCGAGCACACTGTAGTTCATCTCATTGACCTGCTTGCTGCTGGCAGGGTCAACATATATCTCGTTGTAGTGGTTGTAGGCTATAGCAGGATGCAGAGCCAGCGTGAAACTCTTGGCGACAGCACGTTGCCACACACCATCGACCGAAGCGCAAAAGGTGTTCTGGAACGACATGTCTAGCTTTCCGATGCAGGTATATACCGAGCCGGCAGGGTCGCCAAATATGTTCTCGGTACCCACACGTCGCGATGCCTCGACAAAGGCTCTTACCCCCCAATCTTGCGACATCCATGCCATTTCGGCATCAATCACATTGTAGCCCACGTGAGCCAGAGGCAGCTTGTTGAGTTGGGTGATGACATTGTTGAAAGTAAACCGCGAGGCTTCCACACTCGCCGAGATGCCCTTGCCCGTGGCGGGGTGGAAATTGAGCGTGGCGCCAAGACGGTTTCCGTTATAATAGGTCTGGATGCCGGTCCCTGCAAAGCGGCTGTAGTCGTTGGCAAAGCCCAGCAAGTGGAAAATCTTGTCGTTGCCGAGTTCGCTGTAGAACGCTACATTGTTGGTTTGCTTGTATTTCTTGTAATTGAGGCTTGCGGCGAGTACATAGTCACGCCACACGTTGTAGCCTATTCCCGCCTGAACATCAAGGTTGGCGGTCACGTTGCGTGGGCGGGGATCAACATTGCGGTAGTAAAGACCTGCGGTGTAGCCCATCGAGGCTCCCACAGCCAATTTCCCGTCATATCTCGCCCAGCCGCCCATGAAGCTGTAACGCTCCACGTTCATCGTGCCGCCCACGCTGTCGGCGAGCAGATAGGGCTGCACCACTTGCGGCTCGCTGGTCTCGTTCCAATTTATGCCCTTGATGCGTCCGTTGTGATAATAGGCCTCACCCCACAGGGTGCTGTTGCGGTGTTTCATATAGGTGCGTGCGTCAAAGAGCAGCGTATTGTCCTTGTCTCCCCGCTGTATATCGATGGCATTGTTCTCGTTGCGGCTGGTGTAGCCCACCTTTACCTCGCTAATCGAGTAGTCGCGCCACAGCTGCATGATGGCGGGATTGTTCCAAGCCTGCGTGAGCAACCGCTCTGTCTCTTGCGCGTTACGCTCCACGCGCCGCATCACCCCAGCCACTGAGTCGGCCTCCTGAGCCATCATGACATCAGTAGCCGTCACAACAGCCAAGAATAATAGTATGTATCTAAATGACTTATAGTTCATTATTAATAGGTTATCGTTTTTAGCTGACGAGCGAACGAGCTGACGAGCGAACAAGCTGACGAGCGAACGAGACAAGTGTAAGGTTGCGACAACTACCATTGCCTTGTCAGCTTGTTTCTTGTCAGCTTGTTAGCTCCATTGTCCTTTGTCCTCTTGTCAGCTCCATTGTTCATTATTTTAACACTACTCCGTCCCAGGTGCTTTGTGTGCATCGGGTGCCTTGATAGTCAATGGCAGTGCCTTGACGTTCTATCTCACTGGCAATAACGTGGCTGTTGAAGTCTTCGCTGGAGTTGTTGGTGTCTTTAAGCACAGGGTGTCCGTCTTTAAGATATAGCATCTTGCGGCGCACGCTATGGAAGTAGCGCGTCTTGTCGTGGTCCATTGTGCCGCAGTAGGCATAGCCTCGGTCGAGCGACGAATGTACCACATTCCAGGCATACTCCGCTTCGACGCTGCAATTCACGGCATCCACAATCCACTCATTGGGAATCTTGTAGGCCTGCTGACTCATGGGATAGGTTCCAGCCTCGACTACCACCTCGTAATTGTAGCGGTACATATACTGAGCCAGATATTCTTCCTTGTCAATAGGGATGCGCGCCAGTGCCCATGCCTTGAAACCGCGGTTGTGCAGCAGGAAGAACGAGAGGGTGTAGCAGTACCACTTGTCGAGATTTGGCACGGTGGGGCTGTCAATGTCGAGGTTGGTGGGTGATGTCGAGACGTCATACCACTCAAAATTGGCATGGCTCAGGTCAAAGGAGTTCTCGTTGGCGACCCGATGGTCGATGCCAGTGTCGCATATTATCAATTCCTCTCCTGGCTGCACAGGATAGTCAGTGCCACTGCCAGGAATGGTGTAGATAGCCTGCACGGTAAACGCGCTCGACATCACGTTAGGACGGTAGTTGTACTTTTGCGTGGTGGTGAATTTCGACTCTAGGAAAGTGAGTCCGTCGGCATATAGCACATGGTCGGTGTTGTTGTAGATTTTTACATAGTCGTCGCCATAATACTGGTTGCCTGTGGGACGCAGCGTGCCGGTGAAGAACACCTCGCTTATGATGAAGTCATCGGTTGGCACATACAAATAGGTGTTAAGGTTGATGGTGCTGCCAGTGGCACTTATCTCCACGCTTTGGGCAAACGCCCTGATGTTTTTGACTGCCACATTGCCATTGGCATCGGTAACACTGATGACGGCATTGTAAGACACATCATAGAGTCCTGGCTGGAGATTGATGTCGTTGCGCGAAGTATAGGTGGTCACACGCCCAGTGGTCACGTTCTTGATTTCAAAAACCTCGTCGCTCAATTCTCCTGCCTCCACACCGTCGAGGTCGGCGGGCATTGTGATGTTGAGATGAACCGGCAGCGATGTCGTTGAGGCGATATCGCCCAACTTGTCATCGCAGGAGAAAAGTGACAGCACCAAACACATAAATGCTGTATAAAATATCTTTTTGTCCATTTCGGTTTTTAGTTTTTTGTTCTTACTTAGTTTTTTCTTGTCAACTCATTTTCTCATAACGAGAAATTCAACTCCATGCCAAAGTAGGGGTCGCTGGTGCGGCGCACAGTAAGACCATTAGATTTGTAGTCGGGAAGATAGTCGATAAGGCGGTTGGCGAAGACAGCAATCTTCAAGTGCTTGCCCACCTGCTTGGTGGCTTTGAGATTGACATACAGGGCAATGGGAGTTGTGAGACGGTTATACAGGTTGTCGTTGTAATACTTGGTGAGCAGTTGCAGCATAGGGTCGCTCTGATGAGCCTCGGTGTAGAGATGCAGCAGTCCGTCGGCCACGTCGAGATAGCTCTCGGGAACGCCGTTTTGCCACAGTTTGCGCGTGCTCACCCACCACATGCACTGCACAGTAGTGGTGAACACCAGTCCCCAGCGGGTTATTTGGGTGTCGAACATGAAATTGGTGTTGAATTGGTTGTTTACCCTTCCCTCATTGTAGTTATAGTAGCCGATATATTTATTGCGCACTGGCGTGCCGTCAACCACATCGCTCACTGGGTCGTAGAGCATCATCGAGTTGGTGTAAGTGGAGCGGAACCATGCTCCAGTGACAGTGAGTGCTGTGGCAAGAGTGGTCCAGCGGGCAGTGTTGAGCGTAAACTCGATGCCCTCCTTGTCGAGGCGGCTTCCGTTGCTCACCATCGAGTAGCCGTCAAGCACCTGCATATCGGTGTAGGGAATGGTGTCGAGCAATGGCGGACCAGTGACATACTCTGCCTGGATGCCGTTAGCGTCATACTTGCGGTAGCCGTAAGGCTGATAATAGCTCATGTTGCGGAAACCTGAGCTCATCTTCTCCTTGAAGTAGGTGATAGAGAAGCGGTTTTTGCCTATCTCGCCGCTCAATCGCAGTTCCCACTTGTGGTTGACGGCCGGGCGCAGGTGATAGTTAGTCACGTCGTCGATATATGTGCGCACACTCACATGGCTGTGTTCCTGTGGGTTGAGCACGTCATAGTAGTTGAGCTGAATGAAATCGTTGTAATGCACCTGCGGGAAGAGATGGCTCACGGTGGGCATCTTGGTGGTGATGCCGTAGCCGCCGGCAAGCGAGAGCTTGAGGCTACGTCCACCCACTTTGATGGCGGGGAACTCCCACTTGGCATTGAGGCGTGGGTCGAAATATACCTTGCCGCTAAGGTCGTAACGGCTGTCGAGCCCCACGAGCTGGATGCTGCGAACTCCCGCCTGAAGCTCCGCCTTGTGATTGCCCACCGGCACTTGCAGGTTGTCCTCGACATAGAACGAGAGCACTTTCAGTGCCGGCACGTCTTTATAGGCACGCGGCCTAGTCACCCACGATGCCGAGAGAGGCTGCGAGATGTCATAGACCTGTCCGTCGCCATAGTTTTTAGAAAGGGTCCACTCGGCGCCCACCTTATAGGAGTTGGTCATCGCCTTGTGGTTGAGACCTCCCTCCGCCTTGAGTTTCACAAAGAGGTTCATGGGTTTGCCGTCGCTGATGTAGTGTGCGATATAGTCGTTGAGCAGATACTGCCCGTCGTGGACGCCCTCCTCCATCGATGTGGGGGCTACCGATGCGCGCTGCGGCGCCACCTGCTTGGTGCGCTCCAGGCGATCCATCTGATAGCTTGCCGAGGTGTTGAGGTTGATGCGCTCGAGCCACGAGAGGTTGGTGAGGTTGAAAGTCAGGTCGCTAGTGTAATTCAAGCGGTTGTAGCTCGACTTATATTCATTGATTTTTAATGCGCTGAGGTCGGGGTCGGTCTTGGAGTTGTCGAATGAGCCAGTGTAATCTACTCCCGTTATCCACGACGTTTCAAGACCAGGACGCTCAAAACGCATATTGAGTCGTCCCGACACGGTCACGCGCTTGTAGTTCTCGAGATTGTTGCGAGGGTCAACTTTTGAGTCGAGGTAGCTGCCGTCAACGTTCATGATGTGGTCGCTCTTGCCCAGATGAAAACCTTTGCCCACGCTCACGAGCTTGCTGTACTCGTCGGCCTTGAAGCGTGCGGTGAGCGGTGTGGCGCGGCGCACTCGCTTGATATTTACCATGCCGCTGGTGAGGTTGCCGTATTCCACGCTGGGAATGCCGCGCACTATCTCCACGCTCTCGATATTGTCGGTAGAGATGGTGCGCATATCCACACCGCGGTTGGTCATGTCGCGCTTGCCTTCGGGTGACGACAGGTCGCCGCCTGTTCCAGGCACGTTCTGCATGTTGGCGTCTCCGTTGATGGGTGCGCCGTCAACCACAAAGAGGGTGCCGAGAGCGCTGATGGCGTAGTTCTCGCTGTTGCTCTGCGCACCGCTGGCGGTGAGGTTGCCCGTCTCGCGCAGCTGAATGCTGTTCACGCTGCCCATGTCAGGAGTATGGGAGATATTTCCCGGCAGCAGCTCCAACAGGTCGGTAAAGCTGGTGGGCTGCAAGTGCGCCATCGCGTCTCGGTCGATGCGCGAGGCACTGGTAAGTCCTGCCTGCTCCTTGGCGGTGACCACCACCTCATCGAGCAGTTGAGAGTCTTCGTCGAGCTCGAAATTAAGGGTGCGGTTCTGGTTAATCGTTATCTTCTTAGTTTGGCTTTTATAGCCAATGAACGACACCTTCAGGGTGTAGTTGCCTGCATCCACACTCATTCTGTAATGTCCCTGAGCGTCGGTGACTACAGTGTGTTGCCCTGGCGAGAGTTCTACAGTGGCAAACTCAATCGCCTCGTGAGTGGAGGCATCTCGCACCATTCCACTCAAGGTGTATCCCCACACCGGCAACACAGCACAAAAAGCCAATATGTAAGCAACAAAATACCTTCGCATTATACTATTATAAAATGTGTTGCAAAATTACTGCCGCTATGATGCACCCACAATACCCAAAAAACACTACTTTTAATGTAGAAAAGCACCATTTATAGCGATTGCCCACAGGTGTGAGAGGCTGTAATTTTGCAGTCGATTAACAACACTGTTTATTATGAGAAAAATATACTTGTCATTGATGATTACCCTAGCGGTGACTGCTGCCACTGCGCAAAACGGGAATATCACCACCAGCTGGGCGCACCTCTTTGAGGCGTGTCCTCCCACTATGGGCAGCGACATGGCTTTCACCGGCGACGCAATCTATTATGTTATGCTCTCGGGCACCACACAAGGCTCTGGCGACAGCGGCTTCCCCAAAGAGTTCAGCGACCCCACTCTCTCGGTTTACTATGGCGGCGAGAAGATTTGTACTGGCGCGCCCTACGAGGGGGCTAGCTACAATAATAATATTAATGTGGTAAAAACTGACCGTGGCGGCAACTTCAAATGGGTGGTTTACTCCACCAGCGGAGAGTTTAGCGACGGTCGCGTGGCAACGGCTGCCGACGGTGGTATCTACGTTGCCGTCAAGGTGCGTCACACCGACAACATGCGCACCAGCGACATCCTCATCACCGATGCTGCCGGTGGCACCACTACTCTTGCCTGGCAACTCGAGAGTGAGGATGCCAGCCGATATTACCGAGGTCTATTGATGAAAATCGATGCTAATGGCTCCCTGCAATGGCTGCGTCCCATCGACGTGAGCACTGCCGCACAGCCTAGTGCTACAGGCAACTACGCCAAAGGCACTTTCGACGCTATCTCAATCGAAGACATCATAGCCGATGCCAGCGGCAACTGCTATGTGGCAGGGCAGTATTCCAACCCCATGAGTCTCTATCGCGCCGATGGCTCGGCACTGACGCTCACTCCTCACAACACCAGTGGATGGAACGGCGACACCCAGGAAACCCGTGGCGACCTGTTTGTGGCGAAGTTTGACAATAGCGGCTACATCACCGACGCTTTCACAACGCAAGGGCATTGCGGTGCCGAGTCGATGACCAAGCTCGCATGGAACGGCGACAACATAGTGCTATCGAGCTTTGTGAAGGGCGTCACCGCCACCGACTACATCACTGTGGGCAGCGACACCTACAGCACCCCCGACGGCAACCAGAGCATCCTGCTCGCCAGCCTCAACAAGCTGCTGCAGCCCCAGTGGTCGAGATTTTACAGAGGCAGTGTCACCAACAAGAACAAGACAAGCATCATGCAATGGAACGACCTGCAGGTGCTGGCGGGCAGCATCATTCTCAACGGAATGGGAAACTTCACCCTCGACAACGGCATGGGAGGCACCCTTGCCACGCAAAATGCGTCGAGAGAGGGATTTGTGATAAAGTTTGACGCCGTCGATGGTTCTTGGCAAGCCGGAACCACAAGCATGGCGGCGTTTCCCACCATCAGCGTGCGAGGCACTGAGGTCCCAAACACTGCCATCAATGGCTGGCCCGGCTGCTTTGAGGCGCAGAACGACAGCCTGTATGTCTTTGGCTACAACCAAGGGCAGCAGACGGTGTATCTGGCATCGCTAAGCACCGATGACCTGCAGCCAGGAGCCATGTACCACCTTATAAAAGGCGGGTCACAGCCCACCGCCATCACTTGCCTCGCCACAGGCGCCAGCCTCTACACCATGAGCCGAGGCAAGGTGCTGGAGGACTATGATGACGACGGCAACGTGTGCGGCTACTACCAAGATTTTGAGTACATCAACAGCGACCTCCGCACCTCGCCCATACCCAAGAATGAGCAAGGCTATTTCTCGTCGTTTGCCATGCCGCTGGCAGCCTTCAATCTGCCGTTTGAGGTAAAAGAGTTCGCTGCCGCCATCACTGGCGACGTTAACGGCGACGGTGTCGTGACCAGTGCCGATGTCACTGCACTCTACGACTACCTGCTGAGCAACGACGAGTCACACCTCGTTAATGGCGACCAAACTGGCGACGGAGTGATCACCTCAAGCGACATCACAGCAGTTTATAATATACTTTTAGGAAATGGTAGCTAACAAGCTGACTAGCAGACAAGCTGACAAGGCAATTGAGCTGACAAGCTGACAAGCTGACAAGGAACAAGCTGACAAGGAACAAGCTGACAAGGCAATGGTTGTAGTTGCAACATTACACTTGTCTCGTTTGCTCGTCAGCTCGTTCGCTCGTCAGCTAAAACGATAAACGATAACCAATAATAATAATTTTAAACAAAGGTTTTTATGAAGAAATTTACTCTTTTAGCAGCTGCTGTGCTGGCATCGGCATCGATGCTGGCAACAGCGCAATCTCTTGCCGACACACAGACGCTGTGGGCAAAGTTTGTAAAAAACACTCAAGATGAGCAGGCGCTCACCTCGCAGGGCAACCACATGGTGCTCGCGCAGGATGGCGCACTTTATGTGGTTGGAAACATTGGTGCAACCAGCACTGAACAAATGACGGTGCTCACCGATGGCACCAACGCCGTAAATGTCGCTCCAGGCATCGCCTATAGCGGCAATAGCGCAAACCAGGGTCTCGTAATCATGAAGCTAGGTGCCGACGGCGAGCTGCAATGGACTGTGGCACAGACCAACGGCGAAGCAGTAGTGAATGAGAACTGGGTAGCTGCCACTGCCGACGGCGGCGTGGTGGCATTGGTAAATCTGCGTCACTCCGAGGGACATCTTGGCGAGAACATCACCATCGATGATGCCCAAAGTGTGAGCCACACTATTGACTGGACAGTAGATGAGCGCAGCTACCGTAGCTGCCTCATCAAAATCAACGCCCAGGGCGGAATCGAGTGGATGCGTGAGATCGAGGTCGGCGCCACTGCCGACGAGGCCACTTATCCCAGTTGGAGTCAGACCAGCCGCAACATTGGTCAGGGCATCAAAACTTATGCTCTCGATGTTGACAACTCAGGCAATATCTATGTTGGCGGTCTCATGTGCGCAGCTCTCACCATAGGCGATGTGACTATCGAGCCTCACAATGTGGCAAGCTGGAACGGTAACGCTCAAAGCACAGTGGGCAATATGTTTGTCATCAAGTTTGACCAAGAAGGCAACTATGTCAAGCACCTCGTGAGCGAGGGCGAGGCAACCCAGGAAAGCGTGCGCGGCATCAAGGTGGTGGGC
This sequence comes from uncultured Prevotellaceae bacterium, assembly GCA_937916085.1. Lineage (GTDB taxonomy): Bacteria > Bacteroidota > Bacteroidia > Bacteroidales > Muribaculaceae > Sodaliphilus. The sequence goes on from CALGGO010000015.1 coordinate 40,486, forward strand.
AACAAGCTCTATATGTCGGCATGGGTTACTGGCATCGCTGGCACAGAGTTCTCTTTAGGCGGGAAAGCTGTGACACCTACAACCATCAACAGCAGCTGGGCGCTTGCCGAACTCGACACCGACCTCAACGTGGGCTGGCTACAGTTCTATGAATCTACCGTTAGCGGCTCGGCATGGCAAATGCCCACTATTACCGTTGCTGGCGACCACATCTACCTGATGGGAACAGCAAAATATGGCATTGACATCAACGGCACAAACTATACCAACACTCCTGCCAACAAGGCGCGCCAGTCGTGGCTTGTGCAATTCGACCGCAGCAACGGCAACGCCACCGCCGCCACTGTTCTCGCCACCGGCAAGATGCAGATGCAGCATGGCTTCTTCGGCGGATATGAGGGTACCGACGGCAACTTCTATGCCATTGAGCGCGGTCTCACCCCATCGGCAAGCTTTGGCTCGGAGATGATTCTCTACAAGTTCAACCAAGAGACTCTTGAGAGCGACGACAACGTGCAGCTGGCGCTTGGCTCATGCGACGGACAGTCGCTCGTCACCGACGGCACCAAGGTGTATGTGATGAACCGCTTTGGCAACAAGAATGAGGCAATCTCGTTCTACAATAGTGACGTGACGTTCAGCAGCGCATCGTTTGTGTGGGGACAGAGCGCCTACCAAGTGCCTGTGGGTGCCGTGCAGAGCATCAGCATCGAGGGCAGCAGCGAGATTAACCTCGAGAAGGGCAAGAGCATGGAGCTTGTCGCCACTTTGCTTCCCGAGAGTGCCGCTAACGCCGCCATCATCTGGTCGTCGAGCGACGAAAGTGTGATAACTGTTGACGAGAACGGCAAAATCACAGCGGTTGATGACACTAAGGCGGGTGCCGCACAGGCAATTATCACCGCCACCTCGGCAAGCAACCCAAGTGTGAAAGCTAGCGTGACTGTCAATGCCACCAATATGACAGCAATCACTGCTGTAGAAGGCGTGAAGACAGTAAGCAGCGTGCGCTACTACAACGTTGCCGGCATGGAGAGCGATGTCCCCTTCAAGGGAATGAACATCGTTGTGAAGACCTACAGCGACGGCTCGCAAACTGCCACTAAGATAATGCGGTAATCAGTTGTCAGTGAGTTTGCCGCTCGCTGTTGCTCGCTAGTTTGCCGCTCGCTGTTGCTCGCTAGTTTGCCGCAAGCTGCGCTTGCTAGTTTGCCGCTCGCTAGTCTGCCGCAAGCTGCGCTTGCTAGTTTTATCGCTTCGCTAGTTTGGACTCCTAGACACATAAACTAGCTCAGCTTGCTGAGCGGACAACTAGCGAAGCCGTCAGGCTGAGCGGCAAACTAGTGAAACGGCTAAATGCGCGAAGTGCATTGCCTAGTTTGCTTCATTTAGCTCATGAAGGATGGCTGGTGCGAGTGCTGGGTTTGATGCCAGGATGCTCCAGTTGCGGTCGGGGCGGAAGCGCTGTGCCCATGCTCCCGCCTCGTGGGCGATGAGCATGGCGGCGCACACATCCCACTCGTTGAGGTTCATCTCCCAGTAGGCATCGAGAAATCCCGCTGCCACATAGCAGATGTCGAGAGCCGCCGAGCCTAGCCGTCTCAGCCCTCTCACCACTGGCATGATGCGCTTGAAGTTGTCGAGGTTGTTGTCGGGATTTACCGCCTTGTCGTAGGGGAATCCTGTGGCGACAACAGCCTTGGTGAGGGAAGGAGTCTCGCTGGGCGCTATGGGCGAGCCGTTTAGGGTGGCACCAGCGCCTTTCACTGCCGCGAACAGCTCTCCTAGCCGTGGCGCATACACCACACCCACCACCGCCTCACCATGGTGCTTGACACCTATCGACACGTTGAACCAGGGCAGCCCGGCACTGTAGTTGGTGGTGCCGTCGAGCGGGTCGATGACCCATTCCCACTCGTGGCTGCCTCGCAAAGATAATCCCGACTCCTCGGTAAGTATCGAGTGGTCGGGATAATGTTCGTTGATGAAATCTACAATTACCTGCTCGCTGGCTTTGTCGGCGGTGGTCACCACGTCAAAGTCGTTTTGCTTGGTGGCGATATTCAACTCTTTAGACCTGAAGAGCCTGATCTGAATTTCCCCTGCCTTTTTTGCCATTTCCACAGCGTGGCATAGGATTTCGTTATAGATGCTCATTTAATATAGGATGTCACTTCTTGGGTTCTGGCTTGCGGATGGGAATTTGTCTCTTGAACACCTCTTTGAAGGTGATGAGTGTCTCGGTGCGACCCAACCCAAGTTGCAGGAACTTGTCGTGGATGAGTTTGAGCAGATGGTCGTTGTTGTGAGCATAGAGTTTTACAAACATGTCGTATTTGCCAGTTGTAAAGTAGCATTCAACAACCTCGGGCAGCTCTCTCAGGTGCTCAACCACGCTCTCAAACTTAGAAGAGTCGTTAAGGAAAATGCCTACATAAGCACAAGTCTCGTATCCTACTAACACAGGATTGATAAGCGAAATAGACCCGCTGATGACTCCCATAGAATTGAGTTTCTGAATTCTCTGGTGAATAGCGGCTCCCGAGACGTTGCACTCTCGGGCAATTTCTAGATAAGGTTTACGTGCATCGCTCGATAACATATTAAGAATTCTGTAGTCGAGGCTGTCAAGTTTTGGTGTTGCCATAGTCTCTTGGGTATTAAAATGTTTTGTATAAAAAGTTAGCTAATAGGTTGATAATAGGAGGAATCACTATCCTTAAAGGTAGTTGGGGCTCAAAATCACTTGCAAATATAAGAAAAAATCTCAAATTCCTAATAATTTGTAATGTTTTTTTGCTGCTATTCCAATATTTTTTTATTTTCTCGGTTTTGTTGAACTCTTTTTATGCAATCAAGGGCGTGCCATGATAAAAGCACGCCCTTGGTGGAATTTTTCAGCACCCTTTATTGTGGGGGGTGAAATGTGTGTCTTCTTTTTTGGGGATTAATTGCCTCCCAAAAGAATGTTGTAAACGGCTGTCACATCACCAGCGGTGATCTCGCCGTCGCCAGTTTGGTCGCCATTAACGAGGTGTGACTCGTCGTTGTTGAGCAAGAAGTCATAGATTGCGGTAACGTCGGCAGCAGTCACTTCGCCGTCACCATTGACATCGCCAGGAACGGGAGTGTCGCCACCACCAGCAGGCACAGTGTAGAGCAGCTTACCGGTAAGGTCATAGACACCGCCAGCCACATAATCAAGGTCGGCAGTCTGAGCTAAGCCGTTGTTGAAGATGATGAATTCAGTGCGGTCGGCCTCGTTGATGTCAGGACCAATCCATTGGAAGACAGGTGCTCCATCGGTGGTGTTGCCAATCATGGTGATGGGGTCACCGGGCCATGTGCCACTGGTGGTGAAGTTGGTGCCTGTGGTGTTGCTCCAAACCCATACGTTACACTGTGTCCAAGTGGCAGGAGCCACGAAATAGGCAAACTCTTTGCCCTCTACAAATACCACAGTGCTTGGCAGCGTGCTTGGGTCAAACTCCTGAATCTCGACGTAGGTGCCAGTGACATCCTCATATTCACCTTCTTCGGGGTCAAAGATGTAATACCCCACGTTGGTGACACCCATAATGTTGTCGGTCTGGATTGCGCCAGTGCCTTCATCGTCTAAGCCACCATCGTTGAAGATGATGTTGATGGCATCACAATCAAAGTCCTGAGTGAACCACACCAGACCGTCGTCGGTGGTGCTTGTTTTGCTGGCATCCATCTGAGTGCCAGGCCAATTGCCGTTGGTGGCTCCACCCCAAGTGTAAAGATATGGAGCATCGCCAGTAGTGGTGCGCACATTGATGGTGACAGTGGCGTTGGCTGCTATTGCCACGCAAGTGATAGCAATAAGTAAAGTAGTGATTTTCTTCATTAATGTAAATAGAAATTTTTAGAGTTAATAATCCAGTTAATTATGACGTGACTTGCAAAAATAATATAAAGTGAGTGAAAAGTCAAGTTTTCACCCACTTTTTTTCTAATTGCCTAAAAGAATGTTGTAAATTAATGTTATGTCGGCTGCAGTGACCTCTCCATCACCTGTTACATCGGCATTGAAGCCATAGGTGGTGTCGGCGCCTAGAAGCACGTTGTAGATTTGGGTGATATCTGCCGCCGTGACCTCCCCATCGAGGTTCACATCACCAACAGGGAATGTCATGATGCCACTCTCGTTGTAGTAGGCACCATTGACAAAAGCGAGGTCGGAGGTCTGTGGACTGCCGTGGTTGCTGAAGATGATGCCGGTGGGGATGTCGTCGCCCACAAAGCCTCCATCCCATTCCCAGATGTCGAGACCGTTGTAGAGATGGCTTCCCACGAGGTTGCAGGCTTGTCCTGGCCAAGAGCCGCCAGTGTAGTTCTTGTTGCCTAGCTGTGCGTTCCACGCCCAGCAATAGATGGTGCTAGTCCAACTGGCTGGGGCGATGAAGAAGGCGTGCAGCTTCTGAGCCTGGCTGGAGCGTATCTTGTAGGTGCGTGTGATGGTGTTCTTTACCTCGCCGTTGTGCAGCACCCCGGCGCGCAGCGTGGTCGTGTTGTTGAAGGTGAGGGTGAGGCTGCCAGTGGCGCGTGGGCTCGACGCGGTGGGTGCCGTGCCGTCGGTGGTATAGACGATGGTGGCGTTGGTAAACGACGAGGTCACTGTCACCGTCACTTGGTCGATATACTCACCGCTTTCCTTGTCCACGCTCAGCGTTGCCACGCTCGGGTCGATGGGCTCTTGCTCGGTGATGGTGCGGTCATACACGCCATCGATGTAATAGCCGTGGTTTACGAAAGTAAGGTCGGCGGTCTGGTTGTTGCCGCTCTGGCTGAAGATGATTCCGGTGGGCATATTGCTTGCGGGGAACTCGCCATCGTAGGTCCACTTGAAGATAAGGCGTGTGCCGTCTTCGGTCTTGCCCATGAGCTTGGCGTTCTGGCCGGGCCAGCTGCCGCCAGTGAAATTGGTGCCACTGTTCCACACCCACAGGGTGATGAAGGTGTTGGAAGGAGAACTCTCGTAAAAGACGCTCAGCTCGTCGTCGCTGACGGTGGGAGTGTAAACCTCAAGATTGTCGATGTCGATATTTCCGCCGCTGCTGCCGCCACCGCTCACATACTCGGTGTTGGGGTCACCCTCTTCCTCGGTGCCGTCGTAGGCGAGCAGGGTAGGGGTCACCTTATTGGTGGCATATAGGAATGGTCCGTCGTCGCCTATCTTGCCAGGTCCGTTGAGCACGTAGATGCGCATATTGCCCTTGCCGCTGAACGACGGCGTGGTGAGGGTGCCGCTTGTCACGGTGATGGTGTTGCCGGTAATCACATCGGTGTAGGTGCCGTTGAGCACGTTGCTGAAGGTGGCGCCAGCGTTAAGGGCGATGAGGGCGTAGCTGTCGATATCGCCGCTAGTGTAGCGGCGCTTGAAGGCGTAACCTCCGCTCGACGAGCAGCCGCTCTTGCTGTACTGCCCCTTTCGCAGTGCGGGCACGGCGGCGCGTATTTTGTTGAGGCGTTGCAGGTGCTTCACCAGCGGATGGCTAAGAGTCGCCGCCACGTTGCCGCTGGCGCTGCTGTACTCGCCAAAGTCGGTGGTGGTGACATCGCCCTTGAGGTAGCCGCCATAGTAGGCGCGTCCGCTGTTCTTGAGGGTGATGTTGGTGCCCTCGTCGATGCGCACACCCTTGCGGAACTCTATCTCTCCGCCCTGGAAGAGGCAGGGGATGCCACGCATGGTGAACATTAGCGATAGGTTTTCAGCCCACTGGTCGGTGCCGCCGTTGAAGCGGTCGAAGCTGTCGGGACCGTAGTCGTGGCTCTCGACGTAGTTGACGTTGAAGGTGGCGTCGTTATAGAGGTTGTCCTTGTCGAGCACGCCCCACACACGACTGGCGCTCTGGAAATTCCAATGCACGGTGAAGTCGATGACGTTCAAGCCGCTCGCCTGGCTGTAGTCGGGGGAGTGGTAGTTGTTGCCGTCGAGCAGGGCATTGTTGCTGCGGGGCTGCGCGCTCTCGCTAAGGTTGGCGTTATGCTCGGCGAGACACAGCTGCTGGTTGTCGAGGGTGGCGGGGTCGGTACTCTCATACACCGCCACGCCGCTCCAGTAGCCTGGGTCGCTGTTCCACTGGCTCAGCAGCGACTGGTCGCTCTGCCAGGTGTAGAAATAGGGCGAGAGAGAAGGCTGCCCGCGGTAGGTGACATCGCTGAAACGCGCACATACCTCGGCAAACATAAAAAACGGACACTCGTTCAACCGCTTGTTCTTATACTGCTCGCCAAGAGCCTTGAAGGCTGGCACGAAAGCGGCGTTGAACGACAGGCGTGATATGTGTCCGCCAGTGTCGATGCGGAAGCCGTCAACACCCATCTTTATGAACTCGCCGTAGCAGTTGATGAGGTAATTGTAGGTCTCGGGGTTCTCAGTGTTGAGATCCACGCAGTCGCCGGCGATTTGCGCCCACCAGCGGTTGGGCTCGTCCCAATTGAAGTTGCCATAGTGGTGCCACAGATTGTGGTTGTCGTGGTTGATGCCATCGGTGTTCTTCATCTTGGTGAGGCGGTCGCTGTACTGTGCGCTGCCGCCCAGGTTGCTGTAGTTGTCCTGCAACTTGCCGCCCTGCGAGATGGTCCAGGGCACCATGCACTGGCTCATGTCGCTCTGCGGCACGCTGTAGTCGCGGTTGAAGAGTTTGCACAGGTTCTCCTCGCCAAAGTTGCCAGTATGGTTGATGACGATATCCAATATTACCTTCATGCCGCGCGCGTGGGCGGCGTCAATGAGGTCTTGGAATTTCACGTCTTCGCTCTCGAGGCGGCGGTCCACTTTGCTCATGTCCAGAGCGTGGTAGCCGTGGTAGTCGTAGCCCGAGGCGTTCTGAACCACTGGCGTGATCCAGATGGCAGTAAATCCCAGTGCCTTGATGTAGTCGAGCTTGTCGATAAGCCCTTTGAAGTCGCCGCGCCACTCCGGGTCTTGGTTGGCGACGTTGCCGGCGTGGTTGCCGTCCCAGCAGTAGGTGTTGTTGCTGGCGTCACCGTCGTAGAAACGCGTAGTCATGGCAAAGTAGATGGTCTCGTCGCGGAAGTCGGTGCGCCCGCCCACAAAAGTGGTCTCGGCCCAGCTCGCGACAGCACAGCTGGCAATAATTGCCAAACTCAAAAATCTTTTAGTTAAGTTGTAAATTTTCATGTTATTATATGTTTCGCAAACAAAGTTATATATTTGTGAGATATATAACTTTACAACAGCCGTTTTGGTGAAAGAATTATCAGTGCAAACGTTTGCAGTCTTGCAGTCGAAAATCAGGTTACAGGCTACTTATAAAAAATCAAGGACGTATTGTCATAGCACGCCCTTGAGTAGTAGATTATGGATTTGGGGATTAGTTGCTTCCCAGTAGAACATTATAAACTGTGGTCACATCGGCAGAGGTGATTTCGTTGTCACCGTTCTGGTCGCCATTAACCACACCTGTGTAGTCATTGTTGAGCATCACATTGTAGAGCAGAGTCACATCGGTAGCGGTAACTTCGCCGTCGCCGTTAACGTCGCCGGGAACTGGAGCACTGCCACTAGCTTCAATTTCTACATAGATGTCTTTGGTGATGTCCTCAAACGCCAGGTTCTCGGCAACTACCTCGCCATTAAGGCTCAGCGTGTAGGTCTTGGTATAGTCCACGTTCTCAAAGGCGAACTCCTCGCCAGCAGCAACCTGCTTTGTAAGAGTCTCCTCGCCGCCACTAAGCACTAGCTCGCCACCAGTACCAGTCACTTTGCCTTTAATGTCATTGGTGAAATAAGACAAAGTGAAGGCTGGTAACTTGTTTGGCTCAAAGGTCATGCCCATGTCTATGCCCATGCTTTCAATCAAATCAAAATACTCGCAATCATAGTAGAAGCAAATGTTATTCATGCCACTAACAGTGGGGATATGATAGGTTGTTGCGACTTCTTCAACAGCATTTGTGGTGTTGTAACTAAAGAAAACAGCATTAGGAGCATAAATGTCAAGACCTACCTTGAAGATGTTGCCTGTGTAATTGAAAGGCTTTGTGATATCAAAGTCAGAGTGAATAACCTGAGCCTCTTCTCCTTCGTTTGCCGACAAACCACACACTGTCATGGGACCATAGAGTTCATCTTCAGAATAGCTTGCCTTAGTGCTGTTATATCCACCTTCGGTGTAAGAGTCAGTATCTGGATCTACATCATTTCTAATATATGCAGCAAGAAATAGGCTATCGGCACTCTCTTTGCCATTATAAGTGACTTTCTCTCCGCCACAAGCAATTGAAGTGACCTTTGCGCCAATGGGTACATTATCCATATCTTCAGGATGAATCATACATTCAACAAAGTAATAATCTAATTTTTTAGTATAAGTCATTCCTTGGAAATTGATTGTCAATTCAGAATACACATTCATCGGGTTGCTGCCCTCCGAACTTTTCGACATCGAGAACTCTTTAGCAGAGTTTGTGGTCTGGGTCACATTGGTTGTGAAGTCCCCTGCTGTTGCTAATAGCGCAACAGCAGCTACAATAAGCAATGTAAAAATTTTCTTCATAATAATATTTTGATATTAATGATTATTTGTGTATTTAGCCAAATTCGCTGTTAGAAGTTGAACAGGATGCTTTCTCGCAGGGTGCCGTCGTCTTTTTTCTTTGAGCCTAGGCGCACGATTTTGTGCTCATGTGTGGTGAAATTGATGTTGCTGGCGTTGATGGTGTAGCTGTCCTCTCCAGTGTTAGTCTTCACCAGGTCGTTCCAAGTATTGCCTTTGCCACGCCCACCGTAAGCAATGATACTCATGAGTTGGTTAGGGAACTCACTCAAATACTCTACGATATCAAAATGCAAATGACCACCATAATAGGCTATAAAGTTGTTGTGAGGTCCAGTGAAATGAGTTGTCACATTGATCATTTGAGACACCTTCTTAACTTTATGACCGCTCTTAAATTCGGCATCTGTCAAGTTGTTGCCAGTCATGTAGGCTTCTATAATACTTGGAATCAATATGGCATCTCCATCACCTACATAATTATAAGTGTCCCACCAACCGTAGGCATTAATTGAGACAAACTCATTGACATAATTAGGGTCTCTAGTGTTTTGCTTTGAATTGCCAAAACCATTGTGAGTCATTATTACGATACCATCCTTGTCACCGCTGTTCTCAAGCACATCAATCAGCCAATCAATCTGTTGCTGCGAGAATACCACGCTATTCATTACAACAGGTTTGCCCATGTTGTCAAAGTCATATAGGTCAAGCCCTATAACGCGGATGGTGCACCCGTTTTGGGTCACATCGACGTAGAAAAAATTAGCCACATCATCGCCAAAGTTCACTTCGCCGTTAGGATAGAGGCGGTTCAACACCTGCTCACGAAAGCCTTGCTGTCCATAAGAATAAGTTACATTCTCCTCATTCCAAGAGTCGTGATTTCCTGGTATGATAAAAACAGGTTTCTCGCTTGCCTCCACCTCCTGCATCATAGTCTCGGTGGGAAGGAAGTCGCCAGTGAGTATCATGAAGCTATAGGTGGGGTCGCTATTAAGAATCTCAAGAGCCGGCAAGAGTGTGACATCCACGCTGTGAGTGTCGCTGATGTGCAGGAAGCTCATGCGGCGGTCGTTTTCTCCGTCACGCCCTAGCAAGTAGTCGTAGATGCAAGTGATGTCCCTCGCAGTAACTTCCCCGTCACCATTCACATCGCAATTGTCGGCAAACTGGTCATTGTCGTCAAGTAAATAGCTGTAAATTGCGGAAATGTCACCGCTATTGACAAAGTTGTCGCGGTTCACATCTAGCTGAACCTGTGCGGTAGCCATCAATGGCAACAGCAATGCAGCAAGCATCCAATTTTTCATAGTAAATTATACTCAAGTTGATGAAAAATAATATAAAGGTGGTTGTCCTTTAGATTGAGAACAACCACCTTAATAATAACAGTTTACTTAACAATAACTTTCTTGTTGCCAACGATGTAAACGCCCCTGCCAAGTCCACTGGTGGCTTCGCTGGCATTAACACCACGCTTGAGCAACACGCCCTGCATGTTATAGACGTTCACCACGTCGTTTGCCGGCTCTGCATCAACCAAGCCTATGGCAGTAGGAGCATCGGGCATGCGCAAAGCATATCCAATGTAATTCTGGAAGTCGTAGTTGTAGTCCTTGGGGGCTATGCCACTGACATTGGTGTGCCATGCTTCCTTAATGTTGATTGCGCAGCGCACATTGTAACGCTTGCCATTTTGCAAAGTGTTGCTTGTGGCTCCCCAAGTATAGTCAAGAGTCAAGCTTTGGCCCTGAACGCCGTTATCGGGAGAATAGGCGCGCAAAGTGCCTTCGCTCTCATTCCACCAGCCCATAACATCAATCACTTGATTAACCTTTGGAGCGAAAGTGTCGTTCAGGTAGTACTGGTCAATGGTGTAGTCAACTGTTGCATCGCCCTCGGTGGGAGCAACGGTAGCAGTGAGTACTGGATTAAGTTCTATATCGCTCAAAGTGGCTTTAAGGCTATTGCCTTTTATCACTTGCTTGTTGATGATTTGTGCAAACACCTCATCGTTGGCTGCAACCTTAATCCAGTTGCCATTGCCGTCGGTGAGGAAGGCGTAGTTGGCTACGTCGGCATAGTCAACTACAGCGAGGTCATCGCTCACGGTATATTCTACTCCATTCTCGCCACTAGCAAGAATGTCGGCGAGTGGAGTGCCCTGCTCCTCTATCTCAAACAAGGCACATGGAACAGTTGAATAAGCCTCATTACCGCTTACTGTGCCACTAGTAACCTTGGTCCAGAAACCTACCTCGCCAGCGTCGTTCACATCTAATTTGTACATATCACCCATATTGGTGCTATTATATGTTACCTTAAAATAGCCGATACCGCCCTCGGTACATCCATCATATTGGTCACCACTATTGGCAGATCCATTGAAACAGTGGAGGCGATGACCATACTTGCCATAAAGCACGGTGTTAGCTTTGGTATATTCTAAATCATAGGGCAACAATATGTTGTCGGTGGGCTCTTGTGAAGTGCTTTCGAGAACTACCGCCAAGTCGCCGGGAATTATTTCGCCATTCTCAAAAGGCGTCAAAACAGCTTTGCCGTCGGCAATCTCATTAATCTCATAAGCAGTTACCTTGTCGGGATTCTTTATCTTATAAGAGAAGGATGTGCGCAATGTGGTATAGTATTTCCCGGTTCTTGAATCTAATAAGTCAGGATAAAACGCGAAATACTGGTTTGTTCCGTCAATACTCTGTTTCTCCCATTTGTATCCACTAGAAGTGCCTGCGGTTTGCGTTACACCGATAGCTCCATTGTCATTAGTGATATAGATGTTTCCCAGATTATACGTCATTCCATCGTAATTCACGCTAGGATTCATTGTAAGTCTGGAATAAGAATCATAATTGATATCCTGTGCGTCAATTTTAAGTTTTATTCCAGAAACACCTACAAGAGTAGAACCTCCATGATGGCATGAAAAACCATCTGTAATATATCCCACATCGGTTCCTTGAGCGTAGAAATTTTTATTTGTGGCGTCATGCCAAATTACCTGCCCAGGGTCATAAACGTTATCACTCAATGAGAGATCTTCCGACAAAAAACCGCTCGCTGTTGTCAACGCCTCTTTTTTGCAGGTGTCGGCATTGTACCCATTCTGACCAGCGAGACCGCTGTAACCATGAGCAGCCTGTAAAACTGTCGTATAACTGAACTTGTCCTGTGCAATAGACATGTATTTGTCGGTTTCAGATTGGCTCTGCATCCTCACGAAGGATTGCTGGGTACCGACATATCGAAATACTGCTTCATAAGTTGTTTTGGTAGAAGTGGCTGTGACCTCATAATTGCTCTGCTGTGTTGACAATATGGTTGCAGTACCTTTTATTCTCCATCCCAAGAACGTTGCTCCTGTTTTTGGCGTGGCAGTTAATTTCACTGTTTGGCCAGCACTATTGATGGCGGGGTTGATTGACACGGCACACAAGTCATCATTGGCCGAGAACACCGAGACATAAGTGTCAACGAAGTGGGCGGTGAATATGTTTGCTGTTGGTTTGGTAATATCTGTGCTTGGCGCAATTAAAGTGTAATTGCTTCCATGAGTTACAGTATTACCTATGGAATCGGTCCACTTCTCTAACGCATATCCCTCGTTAGGTTTTGCATACAAATATATTTTCGTGGATTGACTTGCTGACTCTGCTGAATTTAATTTTGATGAAACCGCTCCATTCTTGATGATCTCTTGGGCGAACCAAGGTCCATGCTCTGAGTAGGTAGTAGCATACACAAGTCCACGTCCCGTTGCATTTGTCTTTGCTGAAAGTTTATAGTAATAACTTGTACCAGTAGCTTCAACAACTAACGACACAGATAACAACAAAAATAAAGTTAAATATAATTTAGCTAATTTCATAACTATGTGATAATTAATGTAATGTGCATCTTGGGAGGTGTCCCAAGATGCACATTATGAGATTAGTAGTTTACTTAATTACCTTACTTGCTGACGAAGAACCATCGGAGTAAGTAGTAACGATAATGTTCACTCCCTCGAATGGAGTGTCGCTCTCAACACCAAGAGTGTTGTAGTAGCGAACCGACTTCACAGCCTTGCCAGTAGTCACATTGTCGATAGCGGTAGTGGTTTCATCCTCAAACTGGAACACATATCCAGGAGCGTCGCCATCTTTACCACTAGCATATCCTGTGCCATAGTCGAAATCAGTAAGTCTCGAATCGGCATCTTTGTCATAACCCAACAGGTAGGCGGTGTTGCCATCAAGCTTTGAGATATCGGCTTTCCAGAAGCCAAGACCCTTCATGTCAAGACCACCATTGGTGTTGTCGTTCTTACCAAGCTCAAGATAATTGTTGGCATCTACGCTTTCGATTTCATCGCCAAAGAATGAGCCAACAAGCAGGTTTCCGTCGGTTGGGGTAGAAATCACCTTTGGTGATGGCGCATTCTGAGTTCCGCCATTAATCTTGTTCTCAATCATGCTCAAGATTTGCTGCTTAACTTCATCAAGCTCTCCGCTCTCTACTGCTGGGTGAGTTGGCACGTTTACAGGGCGAATCTCTAACTCGCCTTCGGCTTGCGATTTAATCACCACTGGAGTGGCAGCAGGAATTTCATTTCCACTTACTGGATTCAGTGTGGCAAGATATACAACTGCTTGTGTGCCGTCACTCTTTGTGACATTCTTCTTCTCGGTAGCAGTAACTGTGTAAGCTTTGGCGTAAGAGTTCTCAATCTTGGCATCAAAGTCGAAATAGGCAGTAGTGTAATAGAACACATTGCCAGTAGGTTTGCCTGCACTGGTGTAATCCTCTTGATTAAGATCGGCGCTAACTACAAATGGAATGTAGGTGTCGGCATCGTAGTTGGGGTCTTGCTCGTTGAATGGCTCAAGAATCCACTTGCCGGCATCCACGTTGGCAAGACTCTCACGGCTCGCATAGCCGAAGGTGCCGTCAGCATCCTGACGCAGGCAGTAAGTGGTGCCGTGTTTGAAGTCAGGATTGTTCAGTGCATTAAGGATGAACTGACCTGCCTGAGCAACAGTGGGACCGTAGCCGCCATCGATAAAGTAAGATTGCACGTAAGGCTTAGCATTCTCTTTGAGTTTATCCCACATCTCATCGGGATTATCGAGATATTGAGCTGTGCGCCAAGCAATGTTGTAGAGCTTAGCCATAGCACCTGTAGAGCTTGCTTCCAGTTCTTGCAGTTTAGCAACGAGGTCATCTTTGTCCTTGCCCATCAGCTCCAGGGCATCGAGTGCCAGGTCGCAGTACTCGGCAAGGTCAGGAATATTGACTTCGAGCATATAAGCATCCTTGCCGTCGGTGGTGATGGTGGGTTCTACATAGAGGTTGAGGTCAACGCTCTCAAGGAGAGTCTCAACCATTGGTTCTACCAAACCTGCATACTGGCTGTAGTTCGGGTTCTCCTCAAGTTTCTGGGTGGCGATTTTTGATGCTGCATCGGCCACAACGATGAGAACGTCGTTAATCATGGTCATGTAATCACCCACGTCAACGCCTTGCGAGCGCAGTATCTCAAGAGGCAAGGTCTTAGTGTCCTTAGTCTCGCCAGCGCCCACATAGATTACAGAGCCGGCAGCTGTCTTGGCACCATTGGCATCCAAGTTAGGAGTGGCGGCAAACTTGCCAGTGACGTTCACATACTTGCCGTCGGCACCCTTAATGCGGTAGTAGCCGCTGAATGGCTCAGCCTTGATGGCATCGGCGAAGCCCCACCAGTAATGTGTGTCGGTAAGAGTAACCTCTCCCTCGGTAAAGTCACCGAAGCCGAAGGTGTTGTCGCCGTCGGCACGCAGGTAGTAGGTGTGTCCCTCATAGAGGCGGTTGATGTTGGCACGAACCATAGCAGCGAGTGTGCTGTTGGTGTTATGTGTATCAAGATAGTTGAGAACTTGCTCAACTGCCCAGTCACGCATTGTGCCGTTGTAGTTGGGATATTTCTTCTCCCACTCATCAACGATGTATTGTGGAACGGTAGGCAGAATCACGTAAGCATAGTAAGCGTCGGTCTCGCCAGGAACGAGTTTCACGCGCATGTAGGCATTCTCGTTCACGAAATTGGTCATCTCTTCGATGGCTCTATCAACGTTCTCTGGCAGGGAAACGTCGTCAAGCAGTTTGTGTATAAGAGCCGCACCAAGATCAATGGCATGAGCTATATAATTCTGAACGTCGTGACCGTCACCCACGAGGTTGGTGACCTTCATTGAGCCGTCCTCGAGCATGCCGTCGATAGTTACGGCGATTGGAGTAGCATTGGCCTCATCAACATCGGGCTTAGCGTAGTAACGGTCATAAACCTTAACATAAAGGTCATTGCCCACGTTGTGGATCTTGTAGAAGTCGCTCTCCACTGGCTGGTCTTCCTCTTCAATGTCGATGCCCCATTGGATGGTCTTGTCGTCGGCACTGAAGTTTGCGGCGTCAACATAACCGAAGGTGTGGTTGGCGTCCTCGCTCAAGTAGTAGGTGTGTCCCTGCTCGATATTATTGATATTGTTTGTGATAAGCTGAGCGAGGGTGCTGTTGGTGCCATGAGTTCTAAGATAGCTCATCACGTATTCTACACCATAGTCCCATGCAGCCTCCTTAGTTTCTTGCAAAATTACACCATGGCGATACATCTCATGATATACCTCGTAAGGAATCTCAGGAATAGTGGCGATGGCATATACATAGTTGGTGCCAACAACAGGCTTCACGCGCATGAAAGCGGCGGCGCGAATGAAGTCCTCCATATATTGTTGAGCATAAGCGATGTCCTCGGGGTCAGACATGTTCTTAAGCACGTCGGCGATAGCAATCTTGCCGAGCTTGATGGCCTTGTCAACATAGCTCTGGATGTCGCACATGCTGCCGTCTTTAGCAACTGCACTCATATTGGTAACCTTGTAGCTGCCATCGTCGAGTTTGCCGTTGTAAGTGATATGAATCTCGGTAGCGTTAGCCTCGTCGGTGTCGGGCTTAGCATAATACTTGCTGAGCACCTCAACGTAGTTCTTGTATTCTACGTTGCGAATCTTGTAGGTTCCGCTGGTGAGGTTGTCTTCCTCTACGTCTTCAACTTCGAATCCCCACATGAAGTTCTCGTCAGTAGTACTGAATTCACCTTCGGCAGCATAGTCAAAAGTGCCATCGCTGGGATGAGCGCTCAGATAATAGGTGGTGCCTGGCTGAATGTTGTCGATGTTGGCAAGGATGTAGGTTGCAAGGGTGTTGTCGGTGCCGCCTTCGCCTGAGTGAGCTTGAAGGTAGTCTTTTACCTTCTGCACTCCAAATGCCCATGCCAGAGCCTCGTCATCATTGGCGATGGCATGATGGTTATACATAGCAGTAACAACTGGGCCTGGGATGTGAGGGATATAAGCATAAGCATATACTGCATCATCCTTGTCGGGAACTGGCTTGATGCTCATGAAAGCGTTTTCTTTCACGAACTCTTCCATCACTTGCTGAGCATACTCAATGTTTTCTTGGTTGGCAGGATCAACACCTTCGCCATTGGTAAGCACATCTTTGATTGCAATCTTGCCAATGAGGATTGCTTTCTCAATATATTTGTAGATGTCGATGTCGTTACCGTTGGGGTCCTTGCCACCTAGGTTCACGATCTTCTGGCCGCCATTGGCCTCACCGTCGAAGGTGATGCGGATGTCGCTGGCATCGGCCTCGTCGGCATCGGGCTTTGCATAATACTTGCTCACGATGCGAATCCACTTGTCTCGACCCAAGTTGTGGATCTTGTAAGTGCCATCCTTAACATTGTCGGTGTTCACCTTGGGAGTGAGCTTCCACCAGGAGCGGTTGTTATCGCTGGTGAGAGCGCCAGTGACGTCGATGTAGCCGAAGCTGTTGTCAGGATCAGTAGTAAGCATGTAGGTGTGACCCTCCTTGATGTTTTTGAGATTGTTGCGAATCTTTGCTGCCAAAGCGGCGTTGGTGCCACCTTCTCCGCTGTGCTCATCAAGATAGCGGTAAACAATATCGATGCACCAATCCCACATGGTAGTGCCATGAGTAATCTCCGACACGTAGTCATTGTTAGGGTTCTTCTTCTCTTGCCAAACCTGTTCTACCGAGTCGGGAATATTAGGAAGAACTGCAATGGCATGATAGGTGTCGGCCTGTCCTTCAACGGGCATCATGCGCATAAAACCATACTCCTCAACGAGCTGATGCATGGTTCTGATTGCTCTCTGAACATTTGGCTCTGATGAGCCAGCAAGCTCACGGCGAAGCTCTATCTCGCCGAGGGTGAGAGCCTTCGTCAGATAGCTGTACACTTCAACTTCTCCTCCATCGTAAGTTGAGTACAACGAATTCACTTTGTAGGTGCCGTCGCTGAGTTTCTTCTCGATGCCAACAGTGATGTAGCTGGCAGCGGTCTGAGAAGTGACGAGCTGGGCATCATACTTGCCAGTGACCTGGACATATCCATTGCCACCGACATTCTGAATGCGATAAACGCCAGTCTGTGGAGCCTGTGCCTGGGTTGCAAACCCGAGCATCGCGACGACTAGCGCAAGCATAAATGTAATCGTTTTCTTCATAATTGTAAAAAAAGTTAATAAAATGTATTAGGAATTATTCTTTATTTCTTATCGTAATGTGCTCAAATATCATTAATGGCTATTGTGTTCACACTAAATGTCTTAAGGATAAACGATGCTTAATTGCACTGTGCAAGCACGGTTGAAATCTTTTTAACTTGCAAATATAATAACTTTTTTTGATACTACAAAATTTATTGCGATTGTATTTCTGTTTTTTAGTTTTTGGCTTATGAAAAATGCCTGTTCGTGTGTCGTTTGCACTTGTTGATTGTGGCTGTGGTAGTCCTCGCAGGTGAGTTTAAAAAAGTCCTAAAACAGTATTTTTATGACATATTTTTTGTTTTTATTTGGTTGATATTGTTTTTTCTTCTATCTTTGCAAAGATAAATTAATGCTCTAATTTTTATCCTTAAAACATAACAAACAATGAAAAATAAAAAAGAACGATTACAGCTTATTGTTAATTTGATAAAAAAGAACTGTATTGGAAGTCAAAACGAATTAGCCGTAATGCTTGAGAAGAATGGTTGCAAAGTTACACAGGCAACCCTGTCACGCGACCTTAAGGCGATGAAAATCACCAAGGTGGCAACTAACGACGGAGGGTACATGTATATCATCCCTGATAATAATGAACTCCAGGACCAGCTGCTGATGAGTGGGCGCAGCAGCATGACCTTGCAGCAGCAGGTGGGATTTGTGTCGATAGCCTTCTCGGGACACATGGCGGTGATAAAGACTCGCAACGGCTATGCCGCAGGCTTGGCCTACGACATCGACATGAGCCGCTCGGAGGAGGTGCTGGGGACGATAGCTGGCGCCGACACCGTGTTTGCCATCATGCGTGAGGACCTCTCTCACGACGATGCACTTAAGTTCTTCTCGAGGTTTGTGCCTCTCGACAAGTTGCAAGTTAAGAACAAAAAAAATAATAACAACCAAAAGATACTATGATAGACATAGGAATTACTGGAGGCGAGACGATAATAGCCGGCGAACTTGTGCGGCTGTTGATTAATCATCCCGATGCTAATGTGAAGTGGGTGAGCAGTCACTCCGAGCATGGGAAACTATCGAGAATTCACAAGGGGCTGATAGGCGAGTGCGACCTCGAGTTCAGTGAACCTCTTGTTGATGAGGTGGAGTTGATATTTAACTGCGACCCGTTCGACAGCCCGCTTTGCGACGAGGCACTAGCAAATAACGACAAACTGCGAGTGATAGAATTGTCGCGCAGCTATGGCTTTGTTGAGGATGGAGGCATGTATGGCCTGTGCGAGATAAACCGCAAGTTTATGGTACACGACTGCTACGGCTATGTGCTCATCCCCTCGGCCGAGGCGATGGCGGTGCTGCTGGCATTGGTGCCGCTCGCCAACAACCACTTGCTCAAAGGTGATGTTGATGTGACAGTGTATTTCAACAACTGCTTCAACAACGACATCAACGTCAATTCCATAAAGCAAGAAATCATGGCTGTGGCAAAGGCCTTCGACAGCGAGTTTGATGGGGCAGTAAACATCAAGCAGGAAAGTGGTGCTTCTACACGCGGGTTAAAGGCTGTTGTAGAAGTGTCGGCGACATCCGATATCGATAGCCTAAAAGATTTATATGATGCTTACTACGACGACCACAATTTCACGTTTGCTGTTAACCAGCAAGTGAACGATGCCGACGTGATCAATACCAACAAATGCCTTCTCAACTTGTGGGTCGAGGGCGACAAGCTGCACATGACATCGGTTATCGACGCTCTGCTCAAAGGCTCGGCGGGCAATGCCGTGCATGCGATGAACCTCCTCTTTGGCTTGCACGAGAAAGCAGGACTCGCCCTAAAAGCACAAGTGTTTTAACAATTCATAGTTAAGAGTTTAGAGTATAGAGTACAGAGTAGAGAGGGTGCTGAGAACTGTCAACTGATAACTCATAACTGATAACTCATAACTGATAACTCATAACTGATAACTCATAACTGTGAACTTTAAACTATATACTGTGAACTATGGACTATAAACTGTAAACTATAAACTATAAACGTATGTCAGTAAACAAAGTTATTCTACTAGGAAATGTGGGGCGTGACCCAGATGTGCGCTATCCATCGCAGGGACAGACTGTTGCGTCGTTCCCTCTGGCAACCAGCGACAGAGGATTTACCACCTCGTCGGGAACACAAGTGCCTGAGCGCACCGAGTGGCACAACATCGTGATGTGGGGACGCAATGCCGAAGTGGCCGAGAAATACATTAAAAAAGGCACGAGGCTCTATATCGAGGGGCGTCTGCGCACACGCAACTGGGAAGACAAGAACAAGATTAAGCGCTACGTCACTGAGATTTATGTCGATTCTTTTGAGATGCTTGGTGGTGGACAACGTTCATCAGATGCCACTCCTGCCACTAACCAGCCAGCGGCACAACAACCGACGCAGCCCGCGCAATCCGCACAACCCGTACAACCTGAGCAAAGCAACACCACCGACGAGGGCGACGTAGTGCCATTCTAACGGAGACTGATGCCTGAAAACTCTCTCCTGCAGCCATTATTGCGCAATAATGAGAGTTTTTTAGGTTGTTTTAGGACACTATTTTAGAAAAAAACAGCAAATTACTGCAAAAATATTTGCCAGTTCAAAAAAAAGCAGTACCTTTGCATCGCTTTTTGGAGATTCGCTAGCTCAGTAGGAAGAGCACAACACTTTTAATGTTGGGGTCCTGGGTTCGAGCCCCAGGCGGATCACAAAGAAAATGGCTAATGAATGTGATATTCGTTAGCCATTATTTTTTCTTTAGAACAGTCTCTTGTGTTTCCAGTAGAAGTAGATGAGGGCTTTGATGTGGAGGCGGCCGAGTGGGGAGAAGGGGCGGCGCTTGGTGGTGCGGCGGTAGTCGTGGAGTATTGTGTGGTTGTTGAGGCAGTGGATGTGGTAGCCCGCTTTTTTGATTCGGATGCACCAGTCGGCGTCTTCGGGGCCGTAGAAGATGCGGTCGTCGAGCATTCCCACCTTATCGACGATGGCACGCGGGAACATCTGGCATGCTCCGATGACGTAGAGTGGCTCGATGATGCCTTCCTCGTTGGGCTCATATTTCGTCTTGTTGCCTATTCCCAGCACGTTGCGAAGCTTTATCATCAGTCCGGGGTAGGGCTTGCAGCTGTCTTGGGGTAAGCCTTCTTTGTCAACGAGTCGGCAAGAGCAAAGCCCCACATCGTGGTGTGTGTCGAGATGCTGGCTCATGGCGTTGATGGCGGTGGTGGTCGCTTCGGTGTCGTTGTCGAGCAGCAGCAGTTTCTCGCCTTTAGCCACAGCGATGCCCTGATTTCGTGCTGGCGCCACGCCTCGGTTCTCGCTGTTGGCGATAAGTTGGAGCTGAGGGTAGTTCTCATGAAGGAAGTCGAGCGTGCCGTCGGTGGAGCCGTTGTCGATGATAATCACCTCGCACGATGGGTCATCGATGAAGTCGTGCAACGATGCAAGGCAACGGGTCAAGAAGCCTAACCCGTTGTAAGTGATGATTATTATGGAGAGGCGCATAATGCTATATTATTAGTGGTGATAGGTCTCTGAACACCGCGCTTGCGACGCAATACATTAACAACGCCCAGGCTTCTTTTGAAGATGAAAAACTTTTTATCCGAATAATTTGATTTTCAATGCTCTTGCGGCGTGGGTAAACTCGCTCCAGCTTGAGAAGCGTTTCGTCTGCTTGCTGATGAAGTCCCACGAGAGGAAGTAGCTGAGGTTGTTCTTGAAGAGGATTCTCTCCATCTCTTTAGAGGAGATGTTTGGCAGGTTGAGGATTGACTCTCGCTGCACGTCGGTAGGTACGTAGTCGGTGGTCGAGAGCCAGTTGTTCTCCTTGCAGAGCTTGTAGAACTCGGTGCCCGGGAATGGCGACACGATGTTGAACATCACCTGATCGACCTTGAGCTTCTTGGCCTCTTTGAGGGTGTGGCGCAAAGTCTCTTTGGTCTCAAGCGGACTGCTGCCAATGAGCACGTTGAGCTTCACCGGCACGTTGTATTTCTTGAGCAGACCTATAGCCTCGTAGATTTGCTCGGTGGTAATGCCTTTGCGCACATACTTGAGTATTTCGTCGTTGAAAGACTCCACGCCCAAGTCCACGTAGCAGCAACCGCTCTCACTGAGCATCTTGGCGATGGGCTCGGTGATGGCATCGACGCGTGCCTGGCATCCCCATAGCATGTCATATTTCTTCATGATGTCGCACAGCTGGCGGGTGCGCTCCTCGTTCCAGATGAAGTTGTCGTCCATAAAGCCAATGGCTTGATAGCCTTGCTCATGGAGCATCGCCATCTCGCGGTCCACGCTCTCGGGCGAGCGGTAGGAGATGGGTGGCTTGAGGCCATTGTGGCGCTTGTTCTCAATCTCGCGGGCGAAGGTCAGCGAACTGGGCACGCAGTAGATGCAGTGGTATGGGCAGTTGCGCGAAGTGAAAGCGGTAGTGTAGCCTTTGTGCTTGATTTTGGGATTATAGTAACGCCTGTCGGCGATGAAGTGGCGGGCAGGAAGTGGCAGGCTGTCAAGGTCTTTGATGAGAGGTCGAAAACCGTTGTTGATGACGCGCCCTAGGTTCATCCACGAGATTCCCAAGATGTTGAAGAACGATGTCTTGCCATCGTTGATGGCGTGCAGGAGCTCGACAATCGTTGCCTCGGGCTCGCCTCTCACGATGAAGATGCGGTCGTTGACGAGGCACTTCTTGATGAAATAGGACGGTCCAGGCCCCATAAGGATGACGCGTGAGTCGGGGCGGTAGCGTTGCAGTATTTCAATGGCTTTGATGTCGCTCTCTATAGAGAGGTTCACGGTCCAGATGCAATAAATGTCGCTATTGTCGTTGCTAAGGAACTCTCTGTAGTCCTGCTCGTTTTTCTTGTAAAAGACGAAGTCTTGGTAATCTACTTCACCAAGGTTCTCATTCTCGACAACACCTATTACCGTGAGTTCATATATGTTAGGAGCTAAGTACACCACCCTTGTGCATCCCGCTGAGCGCTCTGCTGGGCGGTTGCCGTCAAGGACTGGAGGTACTAAGAACGTTATCTTCATAAATAGGTAGTGTGATTAGTCTTTTTAATAAAGAACGAGAAAAAGACCTTTTTGGTACATGGTTGTTGATAAATTTTGAGACTAAATTTTCAGTATCGCTCTTGGTCGTCGTTGTCGATCTCGCTGTTGATTTGGAATGTGTCGTTGACTGCATCGTCGGTGTAGATCTCGTTGTAGTCAAACATGCCGTCTTCGTAGGTCATCATTCGGTTGCAGCTTGACGCTGTGGTGGCAAGCGTTGCGGCCAATAGTGCCGTGAGCAAGGCGATGCCTAGTGTTTTTCTAGTTTTCTTCATCGTGGTGTGGTGTTTAGGTGTGATGTGTTATTGTAATAATGTGTCGATGCCTATCTCATGGCAGGCGTGGTTGAGCAGGGCTATCTCGTTGTCGTCAACATCGTTGTCGCTGTCGATAATCTCCACCATCATCTGTGCCAGTTGCAGCTTCTTGTCGTTGTCCATGTTTTTGAGCACCTCTATGGCGTGCTCGCAGCGCAGGTCATAGGCGACGACAAACGAGTTGTGGTCTATTTCCATCTTTTGGCAGATGAGGTTGATGGTGATCATCTCCTCGTAGGCAATCTTGCTGTTGGCGTTTGCCATCTCGATGAGCAGGCTCAGAACCGCTATTTTTTCTTGGTCGGTGAATTGCATTGTAGCAGTGTGTGTGGTGTGGTTTTGAAAAAATGAGCCTCGCACGGCAAAGTGGGAGGCTCACTTTTCAAGATATTTAGGAAGTTAGTTTAGTTTCTTAGTCGATTTCCTCGTCGGCCTCATAGCCACCCATCTCGCGGATAGCGTTCTTGAGCATGGTGTGCTGCTGGAACAGGTGGTTAACGGGCACCTCGTCAACGGTGTAGTCGTGCTGTGGGCTCTTGAGGAAGAAGCTCAAGAAGCGCTGAGTGCCGTAGCGTCCTGCGCGGTGAGCGAGGTCCATGAGCAAGCACAGGTCAAGACACAGAGGAGCTGCGAGGATAGAGTCGCGGCACAGGAAGTTGATCTTGATTTGCATGGGATAGCCCATCCAGCCAAAGATGTCGATGTTGTCCCAGCCCTCTTTGTTGTCGTTGCGGGGTGGATAGTAGTTGATGCGCACTTTGTGGAAGATGTCGCTGTAGAGGTCGGGCTGGTCTTCGGCAACGAGAATTGACTCGAGGGTCGAGAGCTTGCTCACCTCTTTAGTGCGGAAGTTGGCGGGCTCGTCGAGCACGAGGCCGTCGCGGTTACCCAGGATGTTGGTTGAGAACCAGCCGCTCATGCCGAGCTTGCGTGCGCCGATGATAGGAGCGAAACCGCTCTTGACGAGGGTTTGGCCAGTCTTGAAGTCCTTGCCGGCGATGGGCACCTTGGTCTCCTCGCTCAGTTGCCACATTGCGGGGATGTCAACGGTGGTGTTAGGAGCACCCATGATGAATGGGCAGTCCTCCTTGAGAGCTGCGTAGGCATAGCACATAGAAGGCGAGATGTGAACAACATCATTGGCCTTCATGGCAGCCTCGAGCTGGTCAAGCTTATAGTGTACGTCCTTGTCGGGAGCAACGTAAATCTCGGTAGATGCTGCCCAGAGGACAACAACGCGGTCCACGCCAGTCTCTTTCTTGAAGTTGCGGATGTCTTCACGCACCTGCTCCATCATGTCCCAGCGGTCTTTGCACTGCTTCACGTTGTCGCCGTCGAGGCGCTTAGCATAGTTCTTGTCGAAAGCGGCCTTGAGGGGCTTAATCTTGAGAAGCTCGTCCTTTACAGGCTCGATGTCTTTCTCTTTGAGCACCTCGGCGTTGATGGCGCTCTCGTAGGCATTAGCTGGATATACATCCCAAGCGGCAAACACGATGTCATCGAGTTTTGCCAGAGGCACGATGTCTTTGTAGTGCAAGTATTTCTTGTTCTCGCCGCGACCAACGCGGATTTTGTCGTACTGAGTCATTGAGCCAACAGGCTTTGCCAGACCCTTGCGGGCCATCATAACACCAGTCATGAATGTGGTGCTCACTGCACCGAGTCCTACTACCATGATACCTAATTTGCCGGTAGCGGGTTTAACGTTTGGATTACTCATAGTAAATAAATTTTATCGTTCTGTTAGTTTATTATTCTCGTTTTTGCGCTTTTTAGCGAAAAAAGCGGTGTAAAGGTACTGCCTTTTTCTGTACTACAAAAGAAAATAACAAACTTTAATCGTTAAATATACAAAACAATGCTGCCATTTTGCAAAATTAACCAAAAATTCACAGATAAAACCCTGATTATAGCCAAAAAACCATAATGCTACCCCACCCAATTAAACCATAAAAACGCTCAAAAACTGGAAAATTATTAAAATAAAGTGCCCGAGCTCGCTTGGCTCGGGCGCTTGCTGTAAGATGAGGAGTTTTATGTTTTTTATATCCTTATGTCTAAAAAACGAGATAGTGGCACCTCGCTTAGCGATTTGATGGTGTTGGGATGGGTTTGGGCGTCTTCGTCGGGAGTCCAGCCTTTGCCTTTGAGCCACAGGACTTGGCAGCCTATTGACTCGGCGGGGAGGATGTCTTTCTTGAGGCTGTCGCCAATGACGAGGACTTCGCCAGGCTCCATCTCGAGCACATCAACGCCTAGCTTAAAGATGACGGGATTAGGCTTGCGCACACCCACCACGGCGCTCTCGATGACACCTTTAAAATACTTGCGCAGGTCGAAGTCGCGCAGCACGCTATCGACGTTACCGTAGAAGTTGCTCACGAGCATCATGGGGTAGTGCTGGCTCAACAGCTCAAGCACTGGTCGTGCCTCCTCGATGCTGGAGCGTGCCGCGTCGTAGCAGTACTGGGCTATCTGCTGCGCCAATGGCTCGATGTCGTCACATTGCAGGTGTCCTTTGTCAATGAGGTCTTGCAGCTCGATGCGCATCTTCTTGAGCAGCAAGTCGTGGAAGTTGTCGTTGGGGAGGATGTGGCGCACTCGTGCAAGTTCGCGCTCAGCCATCACATAGCTGTCGCGAAACTGCTCTTTGGTGACTGGCACTGTGGCGTCCTGGTATCCATCCCAAATCACTTCGCTCCAATGCACGCCGCGGCTGTCAATCGTGCCGCCGTAGTCGAAAATAATACCGTTTATCATATCACATAGAGTCGCTTTGCTCCACAATGTGTTTCGCACATTGTCAAGTCTACGACTTGTTACTTATCACTTACCACTTATCACTTATCACTTATCACTTACCACTTATCACTTATCACTTATCACTTATCACTTACCACTTACCACTTATCACTTACCACTTAAAACTTATCACTTAACATCGTATTTTCCTGCTTGGAGGTCGGCAGTGAGCTTTTTGCAGATGCGCTCGTGGCGGCATATCGTGTAAACGAGCAGTGAGTTGAGGACAACAAGCTCAAAGACGAAGTATAGCCAAGGAATCCTGATTATCACCGAGATGAACATGGCGATGGTGCGTGTGTTGAAAGTAAGGATGTTGGTGTACTTCATCAGCGGCAGACTCAGCGCACGGAAGTCGTCGCGGAACTGTTGTGGCGCCACGTTGTCGCCAAAACGGCTCTTGAGCTCACGGCGCAGACGCTGCATGGCAGGCGTGAGGTTCTCCTGGTTCTTGGTGTAGTTGCGGTAGAAGAACATGGTGATGCGCTTGAAACCCGACGTGTGCTTGATTTGCTCGTCAAGTTTCTCGGTGCTGTCGAGCTCGCTGCCTCCCTCCCCCTTGAGGAAGTAGAGGTGGAACTGGCGGTAGTAGTCGGCCACAGCGCATTGCAGAGCATGGCTCACTCCAGCGGCAATCGCCATGGTCCATATTATCCAGTTGTGATGACTGAAGAAGTCGCCGAGCGCGGCGTCGCCAAAGTGCAGCTCGCGGAACACGAGGGCGAAATAGATGGCAAACGCCCAAAAGTCGCCGCTCACGCCGTCGAGGATGCGCCCAATCTGGGAATACTGCTTGGTGAGTCGCGCCAACTGTCCGTCGGCACTGTCGTAGGTGTTTGCCCAGATGATAAGGAATATACCCAGATAGTTGAGCCAGATGTACTGAGGCTGTCCGAAATATAGCAGTATGCCACCTGCCACACCCAGGAAGATGGATGCTATGGTGACGGCATTAGGCTTGATGCCGAGTTTGGAAAACAGCACCGCCCAAGCAAAGCCGAGAGGCCTGTAGAACCACAGGTCGAGTTGCTCCTCGGTGTCCATCGACTTGAGCGACTCGTTATATTGTTGTTTTAATTCTTTGAAATTCATGATTGAGTTAAAGTGTTGTTAGATTATCTAGACCTTCTGGATTTTCTAGATATGTTATTGATTATGCATTGAATTTCCGCTCTTTGATGATATTGATGATGCGCTTGGCGATGTGGGGTGCGGCATCGTTGCGGCAGGGCGCAAAGCTGGGCCAGTCGTTGAAGTCGATGATTTTCACGTCGCCGTCGGCACCTACGATGCAGTCTCCTCCATAAATCTCGATGTTCAGCTCGTCGGCAGCGTGGGCGCAGATGCTCTTGAGGTGCTTCACGTCAAACTTCAGCCCCTGCGACTTGCCGTTGATGGCTTCGTGGCCGTACTTGCTGTGGCCGAAGTCTAAGGGATAGAACCAGAAGAAATAGTTGGTGCCTCGCACACCGTAGAACTTGATGAGGTCGCCCACGAGATGCACGTTGATGACGGCGCGCTTGATGCCGCGCAGAAAGTACTCTTGCAGCACCTCTTGCGCCTCCTCGCTGTGGCGCACATAAGACACGTCCTCTTTGTGCATGGCGTGGAAGTCGCCGCGCTTGATCCAGCAGCTTTGGAATCCGCTGCGCTCAAGACGGTCTTTCACCACCTCGTCGGTGTTTACTATGATGCTGTCGGGGTAGGGTATTCCGTTGCCCAGCAAGATGCGTGTCATGCGCTCTCGTGTGCAGTTCTCAATGCCGAAGCCCGAGTTGATGACCAGTTTCCCGTTATTCTCCAGCTTTTGCAGTTTGAGAATTGAGGTGTGCTCACGACACATGTTCACGATAATATCTTCCTTAATGTCGCCATTATTGAACTGCTCCTCGCTGTAGGTGTTCACGATGCATCCTCGCTTGCGCAGTTGTTCGGCGACGGCGTTGAAGATTGCTGTGTCGTTGCCAATGTGGTTGGGAGAGTAGGCTCCCGCCCTCATGATTCCTGCAATATTAATATCGGCCATATTATATATATTAATGTGTGATTATTTGCTGTTGATAAACGCTTGTGCCACCTCGATGTCGCTGGCGTGGTCCACGTCGATGATTTTGTCGATGCTGAACGCCTTGAGCTTCATGCCGGCAGCGATGAGTGCCCTCTGGAAGTTGCGCATGCGCGAGATGCCCTTGTCGATGCAGTCGTTTAGCACAGGAAACGCTTTGTCGGTCATGGCATAGACGCCTCCCGAGACATACTTGGCGCCGTCGAACGGCTCGTCGCAGAAGGCTTTGATGCTCATGCAGCGGTTCACATCCACATAGAGCGGCTTCTCGTCCTCGATGAATGGTGTCACAGCCCACAGGCCGTCGTGGCGGTTGTCCGCCTCAAATGCTGCAATGTAGCTTGCGAAGTCCTCCTCTCGGAAGATGGTATCGACCGTAGTGAGGCAGAACTTGCCAGGCTTCATCACTTTGCTCAGCTCCCAGAAGCTGTGCATAGAGCTTGGCGTGGATTTCACGATGACGTTGAGGGGCGCGTCAATCTTCACGTTGTCGAGGAACTGCCGCACCTCGGGCATGAAGTCGTTGATGATTACCGAGATGCTCTCGGCATTGCAACGTGTGAATATATTCATGAGCCGCAGTATCATGGGCTCGCCGTTGAGCTCAACGAGCGGTTTGGGCTTCTCAACGCCCTCTTGCGCCAGCCGCGACCCTTCGCCAGCTGCTATTATCGCGTAATGCATACTTGAAAATAGTTTCTAGATTTTTATAGATTTTCTAGAAGTTCTAGATTTTCTAGGTTTTATTCTTAGTACTTGAAACTTAACACTTGAAACTTATCCCTTATCCTAGCGGTTCTTCGTCTTCTATCTTGGTGAGGTCGAGGACTACGTTGTCTTTGCCCTTGTCGAAGTATAGCTTCTTGAGCGGGTTCTGGTACATCTCGTCGTAGTTCTTGCGGTTGCGATAGATGTCGATGGCTGTGTAGATGGCATGGCGCATCGACAGCTCACTGGCAATGCCTTGACCGGCGATGTCGTAGCCCGTGCCGTGGTCGGGACTGGTGCGCACGTAGGGCAAACCGGCAGTCACGTTCACGCCCTCGTTCATGGCGATGGTCTTAAATGGAGTGAGTCCCTGGTCGTGGTACATGGCGAGCACACCGTCGAAGCGCAGGTACTGGCTGCTGCCAAAGAAACCGTCGGCGGGGTAGGGTCCAAAGCACAGTATTTGGTTCTCGTTGGCTTCTTGGATAGCTGGCTCGATAATCTCTTTCTCTTCATTGCCCAGGAGTCCGTTGTCGCCACTGTGCGGGTTAAGGCCGAGCACTGCGATGCGCGGCTTTTGGATGTTGAAGTCGCGCTGCAGCGAGTCGTTGAAGATGCGCAGTTTCTCTACTATGTCTTCCTTGTTGATGCTCTGCGCCACTTTTGCCACAGGGATATGTGTGGTGACAAGTGCCACGCGCAGTTTGTCGCTGCACAGTATCATCAGTGCTTTTGCCCCATCACCGAGGCTTGCCTCCAGATATTCGGTGTGGCCAGGGAATGAGAATTCCTCGCTGTGGATATTGTCTTTGTTGATGGGTGCGGTGACGAGCACGTCGATGTCGCCCTTCTTGAGGTCGCTCACGGCAGCCTCTAGAGCCATAAAAGCGGCTTTGCCGGCTTGCTTGCCTGGCTGCCCGAGTTCGACTTTCACCTCCTCGTTTATAATCTCCACGAGATTTAGCGTGCTCTCTTTCACATAGCCAGCGTGGCGTGTGGTGTTGAGTTGTGTGGTCTGAATCCCCAGAGCCTTGCGGTGATAGTTCATGATTTTGCTTGAGCCATAGACGATAGGGGTACACAGCTCAAGGATGTCGTTACTGGTAAAGCATTTCAAAATAACCTCATAGCCCACACCATTGGTGTCGCCTTGAGTGATGCCTACACGTATTTTTCTTTCGTTACTCATTGTGTTTTAGTTTGTTATGAGGCTTGCTGCAAATGAAATTGCGCTAAAAGCCCAAAATAATCGGCTAAATTACTTCTTTTTTGCGAAATAAGCAATAATAAGTCTCGGTTTTTCGACTTTTCGTCTTTTTCGCCAAAAAAATCGAGTAAAAGTGTTTTTGTTGTGATTTTATTATTAATTTTGTCGTTTAATCATAAAAAGGTTTCAAAATGAGCGATACTATAGTTATCATCCCTACCTATAACGAGAAGGAAAACATAGAGGCAATCATCCGTGCGGTTCTGGCTCTCGAAGAGCAGCACCGCTTTGACGTGCTGGTGATTGACGACAACAGCCCCGACGGTACCGCTGCGATAGTGGAGCGCCTGATAGAAGAAATCCCCGACCGCATCAACATCGTGAAACGCTTGGGAAAGCTCGGGCTGGGCACCGCCTACATCGCGGGCTTCAGATGGGCTCTGGAGAAAGGGTATAGCTATATCATTGAGATGGATGCCGACTTCTCGCACCGTCCCGAGGACCTGCTACCACTGCAGCGCGCCTGCGCCGAGGAAGGTGCCGATGTGAGTGTGGGGTCACGATATATCTCGGGCGTGAACGTAGTGAACTGGCCAATGGGGAGAGTGCTGATGAGTTATTATGCGTCGGCCTACGTGCGCATTGTCACTGGCATGAAGGTGCGCGACACCACTGCGGGCTTTGTGTGCTACAAGCGCGAGGTGCTAGAGGCCATCAACCTCGATGCGGTGGAGTTTAAGGGATATGCCTTCCAGATTGAGATGAAGTTCACCGCCCACAAGATGGGTTTCCGCATCAAGGAGGTGCCTATCGTGTTCATCAACCGCGTGCTAGGCACGAGCAAGATGAGCGGCGGCATCTTCAGCGAGGCACTCTTCGGCGTCATCAAGCTCCGCTGGCAGAGCATCTTCTACAAAGACCGCTTCAAGCGCCAGACACACTAACCACTAATTTAGAACCACTAATTTACACGGATTATCACTAATTATTTATTGGCACTAATTTAGAACCACTGATTTACACGGATTATCACTAAATTAGTTGTTGGTAATTCGTGCAAATAACTAATTTGGTGAAAATTAGTGTAAATTCGTGGTTATGGATTGACGACGTTGATGGGGTGGCCTTCCATGAAGGTGCGCACGTTGTTGACAACAACGTCCATAAGGCGTTGGCGGGCTTCGGGGCTTGTCCACCCAATGTGAGGAGTGAAGTAGCAGTTGTCAAGGGCGAGAAGTGGGTTGTCGGAGGCTGGTGGTTCTTGACAAAGCACATCGACTGCCGCAGCAGCAATCACTCCATTTTTTAAAGCTTCGATGAGGTCTTCCTCCACGATGAGTGGCCCACGACTGGTGTTGATGACCATTGCGGTGGGTTTCATAAGTGCCAACCTGTGTGCGTTGACGATGCCTCGCGTGTCGGGTGTTAGTGGGCAGTGCAGGCTCACCACATCGCATTGGCTAAATAAATCATCAAGGGTATCTACACGAGTGATATATGGCGGCAGAGCGTTCTGTGGTTTGCTTGTGAATGCGAGAACCTTCATTCCCATAGCGGCGGTGATTCGAGCCACTGTGCTACCTATATTGCCTAGCCCCACAATTCCCATTGTCTTGCCTTCAAGTTCGATGAATGGGGCGCTACAGTAGGTATAATCAATGCTTCGGCTCCACACACCAGCGCGTGCCTCTTGGGTGTAGTGCTCGACATGGGTCGTCATGTTTAGAAGATGCGCTATCGCCACTTGTGCTACCGATGCAGTGCTATAGGCGGGCACGTTGGTGACTATTATGCCACGCTCGTTGGCTGCTTCCAAATCCACGATGTTGAAGCCAGTGGCTATAACACCTATATATTTAAGGTTGGGTAAAGCCTCAATGAGTTTTCGGTCAAAGACCACTTTGTTTGTTAATAGTGCATCGGCATGAAATGCCCTCTCAATTATTTCCTCGGGTTTGCTGCGAGGATAAACTATAACATCTCCTAGTCTCTCAAGTGGTTCCCACGACAAGTCGCCGGGATTCCCTACATATCCGTCAAGAACTACAATTTTCATGATGATAAAAAGATTTTCATTAATAATTTTTTGATGTGCAAAAATAATTATTTTTCATCAAAAAAACAACCATCTCGGGGATTTCCTGAAATGGTTGTTTAAAATTAGTTATAATTCGTGAGAATTAGTGGTTTGTATTTCGTACAAATAACCAAATTAGTGCTAATCCGTGCAAATTTGTGGTTTGAATTTCGTGCAAATAACCAAATTAGTGGTTAGTTTCAGTGCTTGATGACTTTGGTAGCGGTGCCGTCGGTGTAGCGGATGATGAGGATGCCGGTGGCGGTGTCGCTCACGCGCTGGCCTTGGGCGTTGTAGATGGCTTCAATCTGGCGGCCATTGGCGTTGATGTCGTCGATGGCAGTAACGATTGTCTCCTCGCCGCTTGTAGTCACAAAGGTGTAGTTGTCGAACCAGCGTGGGTCGCTTTGAGAAATCTTTGGCATAATGCCTTGTGTCTCGCTCTCCCAAGCCTCGTTGAGGGTCATCATGCCATACATCTTATAAAGGCAACCAGGCTGGATGGTGATTCCGCTCAAGTTGTTGAGCACGATGCTGGTGCCCTGTGGCGCGTTGCGGTAGCTGCGCAGCTTGCCGTCGGCGTCGCCATAGCCTTGCAGGTACATCACCTGTGATGGCTTAACGTCGAAGCCGTTTTGGTCAATGCGGCCCAGGTTAAAGGTCTCTACCTCGTAGTCGATTTGCTCACCTTCAAATTCCTTGATGTAGCTAGCAGTGAAAACGGGGTTGCCGTTCTCCACGCTGTAGGTGCCGATGAGGTCACGGCTGGTGACGGTGCGGCCGTTAAAGTTGTCAGGAACCACCAGTGCGATGTAGTTGCCCAAGTTGTCGGTAGCGCCCACTTTCTTGGTGTCGCCATCCACAATCTCAAAGTTCTCGGCGATTGCCAGCTCGTTGCCCATGATGTACTCCTTGCCGTTAACCCCGCTCTCGATAATCGCGGCGAGAGTGGTTGCGGGCTTGAGGTAGTTGATGGTATATACCTTCACGGTGTTGAGGTCGTTGCTGATTACAGCCACTAAAACCTTGTAGCCGTCGCGGGTCTCGATAACTTTCTTCACGAGGTAGGCGTGCTCGCTCACGAATGTGGCATTGATGTCGCTCTCGGCGATGGTCTCTCCATCAGCGAGTTCGAAGTTGTACTCATAGGTCTCCTGCGAGAAGCCTGCCAACGCCTCGCCCTTGACAGTGATACCGGTGATGGCTGCGTTATAGACGAGTGCGATGTCATCGACGTATAGTTTGTCGCCACTAGTTCCACCGCCAGGAGTGGCATTAGTCGAGAATGTGACTAGCAGAGCTTGTCCAGTGATATTCTCGTCGATATAACTGAATGGTACTGTAAACTCCGTCCAACTACTATTAGATGGAATACTAGTGTTCTTGGCGGTAGCAAGTTTGTTGGTATAAGACTTGTCCTCAGGGTCTTGATAGGCAGTGCCGTCGGTGATGATGGCGCTCATAGAAGCCAGTGATGAACTTGATTTAGGCACAAACTTCACCCAGAACTTGAAGGCGTCGGGGCGGCCGTGCATCACGGTGTAGTAGGGGTCGCCGTTGGCGTCGGTGTTGGTATTGCTGATGTCCATCTTGCTGCAGTTGGAGGTGCTTTCGGGAGTTGTACTGCCAGCGTTGAGGCGACCTGTGGTCATGGTGCCATTACCAACCTTTCCAAAAAGGGAACCAGATTCCATTACTGCACTAAGGCTTCCGCCATGACAATCTTCGCTTGAACTTAAAGTGCTTGGTGCAAGGCCTGCCCAAGTGCCTGTTGCGCTCTTGAAGCCGTGCCAAGCCAGTGGCTCGCCGTTGCTCTTGAAATTTTCGAAGTTGCTGTTCTTGATTTGGTAACCTGTCAGTTCGCCGTCTTGCGCGAACTTCACGTTGATAGTGTTTCCTTGGTCAGTCACGATGTCAAGGTTGAATGCCAGGGCATATTGGTTGAATGCCAGCACCAAGTTGGCGTTTCCAGCATCGATGTCCTGATTGGTGACAACGCTAGTGAGGCCATTGCTTGTGTTGCCAGGTGCGGTAATCTCAATATTTCCTATCTCCCCCACATTGTTGATGATGAGAGTGTAATTGCTGCCGCTGTTATTGACAGTAACGGAAGCTTGCGACGACGAACCGTCAACGGTGAGCGTGCCGCTATAGTTGGTTGCCAATGCTGCCAGTGCAGTCACTGCAGCGAGCATTGTAAAGAATAGTTTTTTCATGATTTTTTTGTAATAATACCTGTTTAAAGCTTTTTCTGTTTAGGAAAGTGAGTGTGTCAAAATAGATGAGTCACGCTATGCGTGAGAAATCTTTCAAATTTTTCCAAATCTAACAAATAATTTGTTTGATTTCTGCGCGAAGCGCACTAAACTAGAATTTTGACACACCCATTTAACATTTGAACTTAGTTCTTATTGTCCTAAGATGACGTTGTAAACACAAGTCACATCAGCTGCAGTCACTTCGCCGTCGCCGTTAACGTCGCCATATACGCCTTCAAGACCTGGAGTTGTAAACTTCACATTGATGAACTGCTGCAATGATTCTGTCATGTCGATGTCGATGTCGATTTTAGCATCGGTGTCATTAAACTGTCCTGCCATCACGATGGGCACATCGCCGAGGAATGGGCCATACCACATGGGCACGTCAGGGTCATCGCCATCTTGAATGTTGATAATTTGATCGGCAACAACGGTGGTCTCTCCATTGATGAGATAACCCTTAAGGTTATCGACAACGATGTTGCCCACATCGATGGTTGTGTTTGCGTTTGTCAAGCGGAAGTCCTTGATGTTGAGAACATAGGTTCCGTCCTCACTTTCATTCTGGTTGATGGAGATGGTAGCATCTTGTGTCACTGGATTGTCGTTGACGGTGACAGTGATCTTACCAGTGTAGTCGGTAGCCATAGCAGTCATTGCGAGAGCTGCTGATGCAACAAAAGTGAAAATTTTCTTCATGATTTAAACGTTTAAAATATTAATGTTTTTATAAATGAATCAAAAGAATTAAATGAATTAATAGAATCAAAGCGTTGCGCTTTACACTTCTAACTTAATACTTCATACTTCTTACTTCGTATTTCTTACTTCTTACTTAAATTTATATGCTATTCCTATTGTGCCGTAGATGGGATAAAGGGTCTGGTCAAGGGTCTTGAAGCTGCTCTTGAAGAAGCCGCTCAAGCCCCAGTTTAGGTCGGCGTAGATGCCGAAACGGCGGGCGAAAAAGTAGTCAACACCCACTCCCATGCCCCATTGCACCTTGCGGATGTCGTCTTTGAAGTCGTAGTCGCCACGGTCGTCTTCGGTTGTTCCCAGTATCACTTTTGGTCCGGTGGGGTCATCAACACGCAGGTGGCCGTCGTAGGCAAAACCGTCGAAGTTGCAGCTTGTGACATAAGAGAAATAAGGGCCAAACTTGAGTTTCCACTTGTCGCTGAACTTATACACAGCCTGAATGGGCAATGTGAAAGTCCACTGCACGGCGTGGCTGTCGTTCTTGCCGGTGAACACGCCTTCCAGTGACTGCCCGTCCTTAGTGATTTTCATGTGGTAGTTCTTGACGGTGGCGTCGATGTGCATCGCCTTGTTCTCAAAATGGATGCCTGCAAGCACGCCCCAATGGGCACTTGTGGGCTTGATAAGGTCGGCGCCAAATGCCACGTTGGGCTGAAGGATGAACTTGTTGAGTTTCCTTATCTCGGCAGGCATGCCCATAGGGGCAGTGCCACCAATGGAATAGCCTATTCTGCCATAGCCCTCTACATTGCGGAAGAAGTCTTGCAGGTTCTTGCATCCGCCATCGTTGGGCATGATGGCCCAAGCGCTAATGGAAGCTGTTAATGCGATTAATGCTGATGCTATATATCGTTTCATATCTTAAGTCTGATTACTGACAACTGATTACTCTTTTATCTCGCAAGTGAGCCTCACCTTATCTACCTTCAAAGTGCTGCCCACAGCTCCCTCGAAGCTTGCTCCCTCAATGCTCGATGAGAACACGATGGTGAGACTGTAGCCTCGGTTCTCAAGCAATGTCATGTCGATGTCGCTGTTGTACTCAAATGGGATGTCGAAATATACCCATTGTCCGTTGGTCTCATTCACATTTTGGACTCGTGCCACAGCCACAATCTGCTCGCTTGAGAGCACATTGTCGCCATAGAGTACTAATGGTTTGCCGCTGGCGTCGTGGTTGAGGTAAAGCACGGAGTAGATGTCGCCGGCGTCGATGCGCTCAGGATGCTCAACAAAGTTTTTGTCGGTAAACGGAGCGCTGGGGCTATACTGGTAGTAGCCCGAAAGGCGAACCGGCTTCTGTGTGAATGGGATGCCAAACTCGGTGGCTTTCATTGCATTGTTGACCATTGCCATAGCGATATTGAACTTGCCCAGAAACATATTGCCGGCAGCTATAGGCTTGCCCGACGACAGTCCTAGTGCTCCCGTATCACGAGTGATGAGTAGAACTCCATGACCGTCGTAACCCTGTTCTAAGACCGTGGTCGGAAACTCGTTGGCAAGAGCTGTGCTCTTAGATAGTCTAAAACCAAGATTACCGCTAGCCCAGTCATTACCCAGTGTGCCATCGGGCAAGGTGTTGTGCCAGATGTAATATTGATGATAATTAGGGTCTAGCTCAAAATGTTCAAAATCGAAGTTCATCACCTCGGTGATATAGCGCGCCACACGGTTGCACTCAACGGTGTACTTGCGACTCCATTTGCCGTCTTGTGAGGTTACGGTATAGGTCACTGGACCGTTGCTGAAATCCTGAACAGAGCCATTGGCAGGTGTGATGGTTGCACCCTCGGTGATGGTGAATTGCGGAGCAAGAGCTGTGACATCAGCATCGTCGCGCATAGTGAAGACGATTTTGTTCTCGGTGCTTAAGACATTGATGAGTGTGTCGGAAGCATTGTAGAAGCTTGCGTTAAGGTTCTCTACATGCACCCACGCCTTCTCGATGTCGCACTCGGCGTTGAGAGGCTCTTCTTTGAAGCACGAGGTGCTGATTGCTGCCAGTGTCATAACAGCCACAGCTACAGCTATATTAGAGTTTAAAAATCTCATTTCGAATATATCGTTTTTCTGAAAAATGTCAATTCAAGCTGCAAAGGTAGTGATTTTTCTTGAATTAGAGATATTTTATTATAAAAATAAGATATATAAAAGAAAAAAATATATTTATATGAAAAAAAGTGGTTTATTTCGAAATAAAAATTGTATATTTGCGCCACATTTTTTTAAGCGTCGTTTTAAATGCTTGAAAAATGTGATAAATAAGGATTTTAATAAGCTTATTTGCTTATGTTTGACACAATAATACGACAATTATTTGAACTGAAATGGTTTAAAAGTCTTAAGACCAATACGGTTCCACGATGGATTATATTGCTTATCGACATGTTGCTCGTGGCGTGCAGCTATGTCGTGTTCGTCTCTTCAAGTCTCGACCCGCAAGTGGTGCGCACATGGCCAAGCATAGTGCGGAATTTCATTATAGTGGTCGCTACTTATGGCTTAGTGACTTATTTCTCAAAAAGTTACACATGCGTCATACGTCTTTCGGTGATTGAGGACTTATATAGGGAGTTTGTGGTGGTATTTGTCTCTACCGTCATTCTCATTCTCCTCAATTTGATTTATGGCGCTATCGCTCAAGAAGTTCTTTTCAGCTATTGGGGCGTGATATTTGTGGGGGTGCTTGCGTTTGCTATGCTCACTGTGGAGCGCTTGGTAATCAAGTATATGTATGCTCGCATGACGGTTACCGAGAACAAGCGCCGCAAGGTGCTGGTGCTGGGCACGTCGCTCGACTCGCTCATTCTCGCCAACGCCTTGAAGAACGAGATTGGCGGCAAGTATGAGCCAGTGGGACTGCTGAGCATCAAGAGCGGCAAGGACAAGGACGAAATCAACGGTTTTAAGGTGTATAAATATAACGGCGATGATGTGGCAAACATCTTCGTGGGCGGTGGCATCCACGCCTTGATTTTTGACTCATCGGCTATCAAGCTGATGCGCAACGGCTTCGCCGACAAGTTTATAGAGAACAATATCGCTCTGCTTGCGATTAACAAAGTAGAGGAGTTTGAGATTGATGATGAGCGTGAAGGCTCCAACATCTCAACTTATATCAAAGAGGTTCAGATTGAGGACCTGCTGGGCCGTGACCCCATAGTGCTGAACAACACCCTCGTGCGCTCGCACATCAAGGACTCGGTGGTGCTCATCACTGGCGCTTGTGGCTCGATAGGCAGCGAGATAGTGCGGCAGGTGGCGAGCTACAAGGCAAAGCAGATTATACTTGTTGACCAAGCCGAGACGCCTATGCACGACCTTAGCCTGGAGATGAAGAAGGACTTCCCCGATGCCGAGGTGGTGCTATATATGGGAGATGTTCACAACTATGCACGCATGGAGAAAGCCTTTAAGCAGTTCCAGCCTAAATATGTGTTCCACGCTGCCGCCTATAAGCATGTGCCCATGATGGAGATGAACCCCACCGAGGCAGTGCTCACCAATGTGGAAGGCACCAAGAACATCGCCGACTTGGCTCTCAAGTATAACGTGTATAAGTTTGTGATGGTATCTACCGACAAGGCGGTGAACCCCAGCAACATTATGGGCTGCACCAAGCGCCTTGCCGAGATTTATTGCCAGTCGCTGTTTTTCGACGCTCAAAAGATGGGCAAGAAAACCCAGTTCATCACCACACGCTTTGGCAATGTGCTGGGCAGCAATGGCTCGGTGATCCCACTGTTCCGCAAGCAGATAGAGAATGGAGGCCCCGTCACCGTCACTCACCGCGACATCATCCGCTACTTCATGACTATCCCCGAGGCATGCTCGCTTGTGCTTGAGGCGGGCTGCATGGGTCATGGCGGCGAGATTTACATCTTCGACATGGGTCAGCCAGTGCGCATCTACGACCTCGCTACCCGCATGATTTCGCTGGCGGGTCTGCGTCCTCATATTGACATACAGATTGAGGAGATAGGCCTGCGTCCAGGAGAGAAACTCTATGAGGAACTTCTTAATGACAAAGAGAACACCATCAAGACCGATAACGAGAAAATCATGATTGCCCAGGTGCGCAAGTACAACTACATCGATGTGTGCAACAACATCGACAATATCATCGAGCTCGCCCAAAGCGGCAATATCCACGACATGGTCAAAGGCATGAAGCAGTTTGTGCCTGAGTACAAGAGCATGCACAGCGAGTACGAGAACATTGACCAGGAAATAGAAAACGGCGACAAGAGCAACGACAACTACTACTTCAACCCTACAGCTCCAGTGGGAAAATAAAGAGGTAGTGTAGTAAAAGGAATAAAAAATATTTTCAATTAAAAGACTCACCCTTTCCTCATTCTGTAGGTGGATAGGGTGAGTCTTTTTATTGCGGTATCTATGGGGCACAGAACGAAGCGTATAATGTAGAGAGGGGACGAAAAACGCCGAAAGCCGTTTATTTACAAAGAGTTGCGAGGGTTGAGGCTGTGAGGTCGGCACAAAACGAAATGTTTACATAGGTTTACGTTTGCTTTACGTTTGGGGCAAATTCGTTTACGTCCGTGGGACGATAGATTTACGCACAGAGGGCTGCACGTTTACGCGTGTGGCCTTTTTTGTTTGTGTGTGGGTAAATCCTTTGTCTGCGGGCGTTTAGCGCGTCTGTGGGCTTTATATTGCGTCCACGTTTGAACGGTGTTCTGATGGCATTAGAAGGCGGTGGGTCTGGAAAAGTCTGCGTTCCGTTCCCAGAGTGTAAAATGGGCAAAAAATAGGGGGTGGAGGGACAGGTGGAAGGACAAAGTGGAGGGACAATTTTGAAAAACTGGAGGGACAAAACTCCTGCCCGAGCATACCGTGAGAGGGGGGAGGAAAAGTCCAAAAAAAGGAGTAAAGTATAGGAAACTGACCCTTTTCGTGCAACTTTTTCGGGGGTGCAATCTGCTGCAAAACCCCATAAATAGGCAGTTTAACGTGTTTTTCTGTTGTGTCAAGGTGGGGGGAACACCCCCCTGGGGGTATCTGGGGGACTATAGGAGGTACTCTTTGCCGTTCTTGATGACACGCACTACCCTACATTTGCAATGTCGGAATTCTGGGCATGACCAGCATTGTCCCCCCTACGGCGTTCCAGTTCCTCGATCCGTGCTTTGAGCCGACCGATCTGCTCTGAGAGTTCGCGGATGGTGTTGAGGAGTTGTGTGACGTACTGGGCGGGGGCTTCGGGGGCGGTGGTATGCCGCCCATCAGCGGCACTGGTGTCGGTTTTTAGCATGGGTCCCTCTCCAGTGAGGAGCCATTGGGCCGAGAAATGGGGATAATTTTCAACTATTGCTTGTATCCACTTCGCTTGAATGTCGGTTCCATTGGCTATAGCACGAGATAGGACACCTTTGCTGGCTCCTATCTGCCTTTCGAGAGCACCTATGGTAACACCCTCTTTTTCGGCCAAAATACTTATATTATCTAAAATTTTTGCCATATCAGTTGAAAATTATCTCCTAAAATTTTGGTAGGTTGAAAATTATCACTATCTTTGCAGGCGTATTCATCATTGTATAACTTAATTTTTAATGAAATGGTAATGGTTCTATCTTCCATTGCACGGTGCAGGAAGGCACTGGCGTGGCTAACAGAGGCAGGCTTAACCGAAGGAACTCATGTAGAGCTTCGAGGCGCTGCTTGCCCAGTAAGAGTACAAGACACCAACGTAGGGCAGGACACCCTTCTTTGGCATCAATTAGTTGTCCAGGATCATAATAGACTGCAGTGCCAGGTTTGCGGCAAAGTGTTTCGCTCAAGGCATCAAGCATTGACACCAGCGGACCGCATTCAGTTCGCCAGACTTGACCCTCGTATTCCTTTTGCGCAAGGAGTTGAACAGTTATCAGAGCATTCATATAACTTTATTCATTAGTGAATGTGCGGCCAAAGGTACGAAAATTTATTGAGATAGCCAAGAAAGGCATTAAGTTTAACATTATAAAATAAATGATTATGGCAAAGACAAGAAGTGCGAGAACCATCAAGGTCTCGAAGGAAAACAAGGCGAAACTCGCCAAGATGTTCAACTGCACCGACCGCATGGTGTACAAAGCCCTGTGCTTTGAGTGCCAGACGCTGCTGGCAAGAAAGATCCAGTACGTTGCCCGTAAGGAGATGGGCGGCTGGGTTGAGGCTGCCGTGCCTGAAGACGAGATTTTCTACGACACAATGGACAGCGGTGAGCGTTTCATGCGCCAGTATTTCAACAACGGTGCCGTCCTGGAGGTCAGCATGACCACGGGCGAAGGTGTTGTACGTTTCAAGGGTTCGCCCAGGTACCGCTATGAGGAAGTACTTGTGAGTGATATTCCAACCATTCAGGATTACGCAAGGAACTTGAGATAAGGAGGGGAAGATGGAGTATTACGGAAACAGGCTTTGCATAAGTGCCCGTGAACTGGTGGACAGCAGTGTGATGTCACAAGGCTGTTACCAGAAGATGGCGAGCCGTGGACGCATCGACGTGGTGCGCCGTGGCGGTGGTGCTGCCGGTCAGTATGCCCTTGTTGCCGTTGAAAGTCTTCCACGCGACTACAGAGCCAAGGTCCAAGCCCTCTATCCCGACGGCGACCTGACCCACCTGAAGGGTTGGGTGTGCAGCAACTACGAGACCGACCAGGCAGCGGTGGCGTTTTTCCACAGCAGGGAACAAGCAGGCCTTGACCTGCCCCCTGAGAAGATCAAGGAGTATGTGGTGAACGCCAGTGTGCTGAACTGCTGCATCCGCTTGTATGAGCGTGCGGCAACAGCCCAGAAACTGTTTGGCGGCAAATACAACTGGGAACAGATGGCCAATGCCATTAAAGCCCTGCGTGAAGAATACGGCCATACGCTCCCAACGAGTACGCTTCGTTTTCGGAAGAAGGTAAACGAGTACAAGAGGGAAGGCTACGGCTGTCTTATCAGCGGCAAGTTCGGCAACCAAAGTGCAAGACTTGTGACGGTGAGGGAAGAAAGGCTTATCATGAGCATCGCTGCTCAGCCTAACAAGCCATATAACACCACCGTAAGAGACTTGTATGAAATGTTTGTATGTGGGGAATATGAAGTGTTCGACCTAAAAACAGGAGAACTCTATAATCCCGATGACTTCATGAAGAAAGGTGAAATATGGGTGCCGAGTGAAAGCACTATCTGTAGTGTTCTCAACAAACCTTCCAACAAGTTGCTGATTGAACAAAAGCTGCTTAGTTGGACGACGTTCATGCACGAGCAGATGCCACACGTTCACCGTCACGGCGGCAATTTCTCATTGTCACAGATTACGATGGACGACGTGGACCTGACGAGAAAACTGAAGGACACCAAGCAGCGCGTCCATGCCTACTATGCCTACGACGTAGTGAGCCAGTGCGTGGTCGGTGCCTCCTACGCCCGTAAGAAGGACGAAGGTCTGGTGGTAGATTGCTTCCGCGACATGTTCCGTCTGATCGAGAAGCAGGGCTGGGGAATGCCTGCAGGTATCGAGGTGGAGAACCACTTGATGACCCAGTACAAAGACGGCTTCCTGCAAGCCGGTGTCGCTTTCCCATTCGTTCACTTCTGCGCCCCCCAGAACTCACAGGAAAAATATGCCGAGCCTCTGAACGGTGCAAAGAAGCGCAGCGTGATCCACAAGAACCACGAGGGCATTGGCCGTTTCTA
Source organism: uncultured Prevotellaceae bacterium (assembly GCA_937916085.1). GTDB lineage: Bacteria > Bacteroidota > Bacteroidia > Bacteroidales > Muribaculaceae > Sodaliphilus. The sequence continues at coordinate 82,594 of CALGGO010000015.1, forward strand.
CGGCAAGGGCAAGTGGCGTCAGGAGTACAAGAAAGTGAGCGACGAGACCAACGAACTCTACGAGGACAAGGAATACTTCAGTTGGGACCAGTTGGTGGCAGAAGACCGACGTGACAGTTATGAGTGGAACCACCAACTGCACCCCAACCAGAAGAAGTTCCCCGGCATGACAAGGTGGGACGTGCTCTGTGAGCGCATCAATCCGACCCTGCAGCCACTTGACAAACTGACGCTGGCGCGCTACATCGGTGAGCGTGTGGAAACGAGCATCAGGAGGAACTCGACGGTGCGTGTGGCACATGAAGACTGGTGGCTGAGTGACACCAGCGTTCTGGAGAAACTTCGCCCGAATGACTATCAGGTGACCGCCTACTATATGCCAGACGAGGAAGGCAAACCAACGGAAGTTTACATCTTCCAAGGTGACAAGTACATCGACCACGTGGAGAAAGTACAGACCTACAACCGTGTGATGGCAGAGCAAACCGAAGAGGACACCGTGAACTATATCGAGCAGCGCAAGAAGATTGCGAAGTTCAGCAAGTATGTAAAAGACCACGCTATCGACGAGGTGGGCATATTGAAGCCATCGGCAACGCCACAACAGGCAGAAGCCGTGGCACTGGAGCCCCAGATTAAGGAGGAGCAGCCAGTCAGAAGCCAATGGAAGCCCGACCCGATAGCCGATATTTAGAAACCCATTAAAACGCCGTTAGAATATGATTACAACAGCGAACAAACAGCGGATTCTGGAGGCGATAGCCACCAACCGCGCAAACTACCCCAGCGATGCCAAGCACGCTGCCGCGCTGGGAATTTCTGCAAGCGTGTACAACAGTCTGAAGAAGGGTCAGACGGATAAGGCTCTGAGTGATGCCAACTGGGTGAACATTGCCCGCCGTCTGGACGTGAACCTGCGCGACTCTATCGAGTGGAAGGGCGCAAGGACCGCGACCTTCGACTATATCACCACACAGTTAGAGGCTTGCCAGGAGCGTAGCCTGAGCGTGATATTGTGCGACCTTCCGAACATTGGCAAGACGTACACCGCTCGATGGTATGTGAATGAGCACCGCAACGCCGTGTATATCGACTGCAGCCAGGTGAAGACAAAACGCGCCCTGGTTAAGAAAATAGCCAACGAGTTCGGCGTGGGTGCCACGGGCAAGTACCAGGACACCTATGAGGATTTGGTTTACTATCTGCGCTCGATGGAGCGCCCTCTGGTGGTGCTTGACGAAGCCGGCGACCTTGCATACGAGGCTTTTCTTGAACTCAAAGCCCTTTGGAACGCCACCGAAATGTGCTGCGGCTGGTATATGATGGGAGCCGACGGACTGGCAGCCAAGATCAACCGCAACGTGGAAGGCAAGAAGGTGGGTTACGCTGAAATCTTCTCACGTTACGGCGGCAAGTACAGCCGTGTCACTCCGGACCAGGAAGACG
>CALGGO010000016.1 GCA_937916085.1 uncultured Prevotellaceae bacterium
TTGTATCAGCATTGCTTTATTCAGTCTAGAGCTCAAGATAACAATCTTTTAGCGGTAGAGATACTTAACACTCCTGTTTCTATTAATGTTGATAGTGTTGTTATTATGAGGAGATCAACTTACTGTCCCTCGACAGTTACTAAGTTCTTAGTTACAAATGAAGCCTTGACAATAACAGAATTCAAAAAGAGAAATAGGGGCTTGACCTTTGATATTGACATCAGTTCAGATCTCATAGACTCCTTTAATTACGAGATGTATAAGCAAATAACAATTTCAAATGAGTATTTTAATCAAATAAAGTATAATTTGTTTAACGACTTAAATGCTTTATATATATTGGAAACAGATAGCGTTGTTGTCTCTTGCAATTATGACAAACTTGGGAAATATAGTTTTTGTTTCCCACTTACAAGCGAAAATATGCCAAAAGACTGGAAAACTTCGCAGAAGTTAAGTGTTGAAGTTTATAAAAATGGTAATATAGAGATAAAATCAATAGATTCTAATGGTAATTTTTCAAGCGACAATTCAGAATTGGTGAGTAAATATTCTTATTATGATAATAATTATCTTGATTGTCGCATTAAATATTCTACATATTTTGTTGACTTGTATAGATTGATTGATCATATGATTTCTGATCTAAACAATAACGATTGACATGCTATACACTTATGACACATACGGTAACCTGACTGGCCGCGAGGACGGATATTGGGGCATGACAGAGGATTTCGGCTACGACAACCTCAATCGCCTCGTCTCGACACCCGCTGGCGACATCACCTACGACGGCAAGGGCAATATCACCGAGCATGACGCTGCAGGTGTGTTCGGCTATGCCTCAAGCCGTCCCTACGCTCTTAGCCAGATAACATTGTCGGCGAGTGACTTTCCCATGGCAAATCAGACAGTTACGTTCAACTCGATGAACCGCCCCGACACCATCGGCGAGGGTTCAACAACCGCCGTTCTCAAATACTTTGAGGACGGAGAGCGCTCACAGATGTCAGTCCTTAAAAACAGTGGTTGCTTTATACGCAACTACTTCGGCAACCAGTTCACAACGACCGACTATACTACGCAAAGCTATGAGGGTCAGAAGCAGGTTCTCTTCCTCGGTGGAGACGCCTACACGGCGCCAGCGGCATTAGTGCGTGAGAAGGAGAATGGCACAAATGTGTGGTCGCAGTCACTCTATTACATTGTGCGCGACAATTTGGGGAGCATAGTCCACATTGTTGACAGCACGGGCGTTATTGCACAAGAGCTAAGCTACGATGCCTGGGGAAGGCTGCGTGACCCAAACACCCAGCAAATATACGCTCCTGGTGAGCAACCAGAATTGCTGTTGGACAGAGGCTACTGCGGCCACGAGCATCTCGCCGACTTTAATCTCATCAACATGAACGCCCGCCTCTACGATCCTTGGACTGCCCGCTTCCTCAGCCCCGACCCCTACGTCCAGCTGCCAGACTTCACACAGAGCCTTAACCGATACAGCTACTGCCTTAATAATCCTTTGGCTATTATAGACTTATCAGGAAAAGATTCTTGGTACACAAATGATAAAAGTGAAATAGAGGATTTCTTATGGGCTTATCGTGTAGGCTTTTTTCAAAATCATGCTATTGAAGATTGGTTGAATAACCGTTCTGGATGGGAATATGAGGGAGAGGGTCTAAACAGAATAGACCTTGATAGAATGAGATTATACACTACAAGAAATCAGATATTGGGTGGTTATAGAGTTGTAAATGACAATCATATTACTTTAAGTGAGATTGTTCTAACCACCTATGTATATAATCTTACAAGCATAAATACTTATGATTTCTTTGCTTTTGCATCGAATAATGATTTTGCTTCGAGATTTGGTGCGGTAAACTCACTAGTTGGCTACGCGTTGGCAAACTCCAAACACACATATAGATTAACGAATAGTTTTGGACAATTTGACCCACATTATTACACGTCAGGTTTTAAAGCAAACCAGTATGTAAGAACAACACCAATCACCAAACTTGCTCCATTTTTTCAACGCTTAGGGACTATGTCTAATATTTATTCTTTTTATAATTCATCTTATGGATTCATCAATGCCACAAATGACAGAGAAAGACTTGAAAATGGATTAGACATGTTTATGGAAGTAATAGGATTTATTAAACATCCCGCTACAATTGGACTTTCCACTTTTTGGTCACTTGGAGGAAAAGAACTGTTTTGGCTCTATAATGACAATGTAATTAGTCTACAAGTCGAATTAGAAATAGTTGGATTGCCGTCAACAATGCCTTTTAAATAGTTTTTGCTATGTGTAATATTTTAAACTATATCACATATAAATTGTCGTTGATAATTGAAAATATCAATGAGCCATTTTATAAGTCTAATAAACAAACTATGTATCATACATTACATTATATTATATTGATATATAGTGTGATAGTTTCGCTATATTTAACATTTGTATTATTTTATACGCTTTATTCTGGATTTGGATTTAAGTACTCTAAGAATCAGCCTATTGTCGTTATATTTTTTGTTATGCTGATATCAGAGGTTTTTTTAGGCATTCGACCAATCGAGCAAATAAATGACCACATGAGAAAAAAGTATAAAAATGAGAAAAATTCCAAATTAAAAAGTTGGATTATTGTCATTTTTGTTGTCAGTCTTCTTGTTAGTAGCTTTTTTGCAATGTTTTGGGTTTTAGAACATGCCTCAAGATGAGGATATTTATAGTGTTGCTTGGTATTTGGTGGGAGATAAGATCATTTATAATTTATTAGACTGATTATGAAAAGATTAAAGTGGTTATTAGAGATAATCTATTATGAGGTAAACCATAAATCAGAGAAATCACATGACCCCATGCCAATTATTGGTTTTTTTATTACAGCAATCATTGCTTTCGTGATTCCGATTTTTGATGCACTTTTGGGACATGATTTAATGTATATTATTGTTATGTTACTTGTTACTCCTATAATGTGCTTAAGTGTCTTTTTGTATTTTAGGTTTCATCATAATGATATCATGAGCAATGAAGATTATATAAATGCTGATAATCGAAAGAAGATTTATAATGTTACATGCGCAATATGTATCTTTGGTTGCTTGCCTTTGATGTTTTTAGTCTATTTCTTATTAAAATCTTTAAATTTAATTGTTTAAATCTTTATTGTTATGGACAATAATCAAATTGAGATGATTGAAAAAGACAAAAAATCTTTAAAAAAGTTGTGGGGATTTTTGGCGTTTTTTGTTTTATTGATGATCTTCTTATTGTATTTCCGAGTATATTTAGGGCTTGGAGATAAGGCTCGAACAATTACCGGCGCTATCGTTCTTGTTTTTCTTATTGCTAACACTATTGCCTTAATAGTCAAAGTAAAGAAAAGAATAGAAAAAGAAAGCAAAGACGGTAGTGAAGGCTTTGTTAGCGATAATCAGGATAAAGAAGATTAATGTCATCAAAGGGATGGTTAGGCGAGTGTGATTGTCATCTCGCATCGGGAGCAGTCGCAGTTCACTTTGAGCAGGGTCTTGCCGTTGCGCAGGAATAGGGGAGAGGGGAGCTTGTCGCTTCCCTTTTCTTTTGGGCATGCCCCTAGTTCGCGCCGCAGGCAGTAGCGAGTGGTCATTAGCGCTTTTCCTTTTTCTATATCGCTTGCTTTGCACTCGATTGCAGGTTCAATGCTGGTTGCTCCATGCTCACGATAGAAGTGGCTGGCGATGTGGTTAGCCACATTGTCGGCACTGGTGAGGTTCTGGTAGGGGAATGTGGCGGTCATGTCTTCACTTTGTCGCAGGTCACGGCAGTAGGCGATGCGGTGGCTTCGCTCTAGCAGGGCAATAGTCTCTCGGCGGAGCTGTGCGATAACCGACACAGGAATGAAACAGTCGCCCTTAATCTCGCAAGAGCGTAATGTGAAAATGGTGTCACCGAGCTTTGACAGCACTTCTCGCTGTCGCTCGACTTGTGGTTTCAGAGCCGGTTGTGGCGTTTCATCGAGCATAATGCTGTGAACAGCCGAGCTGCCGCGCTCGTCACAGGCTTTCAGGCATAATTGCGAGCCAGCGACCCACATGGTGAAATCAATATCAATAGTCCTCTTTGCGCTAGGCTTAGAGAGCCGGTCGTTAAACGCTTTGTCGTGAGTGCGGTAAACCTTGTCGCCACGTTTCATGCCGCATGGCTCTTTCAGGAAGATGCGGTTTCCTGCCGCTTTATTCACCCTCACGCCATCGTAGTTGCCGTTGCTGTCGATGAAACTTAAGCCGTCGCCATTAGCAAGTGGGGTGGATGTGTCAAGAGTGATGCTGTTGCCACCAGCCGCCACCACTTTGCCCAAATATTCGCCTTGCGACTTCGGGGTGTGGACAGATGCCATTTTCATGCCATTCTTAGGATGACGCCCATCAATGAAATAATGTGTGAACGAGCGGTTGAAGCTCTTGGCGAGGCAAGGCGCGAACGTGTGTTCCGAAGTGCCGCATGAGCTCCTTGCCAGGTCATCGTGCGAGTCAATAATTCTGTCGAGAGCCTGGCGGTAGTATGCCACCACGTTTTTCACGTAATCCACATCTTTGAGGCGACCCTCAATTTTGAACGATGAGATTCCCGCGTCAATCATCTGCTGCAGACGGTCGCTGGCGTTGAAATCGCGCAGCGAGAGCAAGTGCTTCGACTTCATCAGCTTGTTGCCCTGGGCATCCTCTAGGTCGTAGCTCAGCCGGCAGAACTGCGCGCACTCGCCACGGTTGGCGCTGCGGCCCTTGAGGGCTTGGCTTATTTGGCAGCGACCACTATAGCTCACACACAGGGCACCGTGACAAAACCCCTCAAGAGGCACTTTCACGCTGGAACTGATGCCCTTGATTTCCTCAAGAGTCAGTTCTCGTGCCAGCACCAGTTGGGAAAAGCCCATCTTCTCAAGAAACAGAGCCTTCTCGGGCGTGCGGATGTCGCATTGCGTGCTGGCATGAAGGGCGATGGGAGGGATGTCGAGTCGCAAGAGCGCCATGTCCTGCACGATAAGAGCATCCACGCCGGCATGGTAAAGGTTGTGAATCATCTGCTCCACATCACGCAACTCGTCGTCATAGACGATGGTGTTTACAGTGCAGTAGATGCGGGCGTCAAATTGATGGGCAAAATCGGTTAGGCGCTTTATGGAATCAATGTCGTTGCCTGCTTGGGCGCGTGCGCCAAAAGCCGTTGCCCCGATGTAAACCGCATCGGCGCCATGCTTAATCGCCTCAATGCCTATGTCGGCATTCTTGGCTGGCGCAAGAAGCTCTATTTGTTGTTTATAATGCATAATTCAAAATGCACAATGCATAATTTGGCTGCGCATATTGCAACATGGCCACGCCATGTTCTACAAAAAAGAGACCCAAAACCATGTCTTTGAGTCTCTTGAAAAGTAGCGGGACTGAGAATTGAACTCAGGACCTCCGGGTTATGAATCCGACGCTCTAACCATCTGAGCTATCCCGCCATTTCACTTTTGCGACTGCAAAGGTACTGCTTTTTTTTGTTCTGTGCAAGAACTGCGGCATTTTTTTTCTTAAAAAGTTTTTTCAATCAATTTTAGTTGACAAGTTAACGAGTAAACGAGTAAACAAGCAAACAAGCAAAATGTGACATACTGAACTCACGTCTGTTTGTCTGTCTGTCAAAAAACCACACCTCGGCGACAGCATTATGTAAACTATTGTTCTTTTGTCTAATACTGTTTCTCTATCTGCTCGTCAACTTGTTTACTTCTCTGCTTAATCACATTTTGTTAGTAATTGTTTGATGAAATTTTATACTAGACAGTCGTTTTTCGGCAGTTTGCTCTTGTCGCAGGCGATGACGGTGCGCAGTTTGGAGATGTCGAGGTATTGGCGAGCGATGTCTTGCAACTGCTGACTTGTGACACTCTTAATCTCCTGCACCTGGTCGTTAAGGTAGGAGGGATAAGTGCCGCAGCAGAACATATTGCCTATATATGCTGCGATGTTGAATGGTGTGTCGAGGGTCTTCGCCAGGTCGCTGAGCATAAAGCGTTTCACCGTCTCCAGCTCTTGCTGAGGGATGAGATTGTCGTGCAGCGTCTTTATCTCGTTGTGAATTTGGCTGATCACGTTCCATGTGTGGTAGGTGTCGCACTCGGTAGAGATGCCCACATATCCGTCAAATGCCCTGCCGTTATGGCTGGCGTTAATGCCGTAGGTGAATCCTTTCTCTTCACGAATGTTTCTCATCAGACGGCTGCCGAAGTATCCGCCAAGCACCGTGGCGAGGATGCGCAGCTTGAAGTAGTCGGGATGCTTGCGGGGCACTGTCTTGAGCATCATTATGATAGCCGACTGCACCGCGCCAGGCTTGTCAACAATCTTGAGCATCTCGTCGGCAGGGCAGAACGTAGGCTCCACTTGCGGCGCAGGCTCGCCGTCGGGTAGCCACTCGCCAAGCACTGATTCTACTGTGGCAATCTCCTTGTCGCTGATGTTGCCCGCAAACACCAAGTTGCAATTCTGGGCTTTGTAGAAACTGGAGTGGAAATTGCGCATGTGCTCATTAGTCAGCGAGTTGATGTCGTCGGGCGTGGGGTCAGTGGCGAGTGGGTTATTCTCGCCATAATAGAGCCTCATAATTTCTTTGTTGGCAAGATATTTCACTTTCTCTCGTGCCATGGCGCAGTTCACAGCCAGTTGTCGCTTCAGTGTCTCAAACTCACTATCAGGAAAGGTAGGGGTTCTGAGACTCTCAATAAAGATGGGCAGCGTCTTGTCGAAGTTCTCGTTGAGCGACGACATGGAAAATGCCGTGCAGTTGTCATCGACATGCGCCGACCGCCAAGCGCCATAATAGTCGATGGCTTCGGCAATCTCGGCAAACGACATCTTGTTGTTGCCGTTGAATACAGCAATTGAACATGCCGTTGCCTGCATGGGGCGCGATTCCTGGAACGCGCCGCCAGTCATGTAGATGCTGAGTTTGTTGATTTCTTCCTCACCGTTGCTGGCGATCCACATCTTCATGCCGTTAGAGAGAGTGATGGGTTCGGGAACATTGAGACTGATGTCGCCAAAGTCGCTGACGGGTGGAGGAGTGCTGCGATCTATTGCCATGGTTTCATTGTTGGTTAAGGAACTGCTCGGCGCGCTCTAGGTCTTGTGGCGTGTCGATGCCGATAGACGAATGGTTAGTGATGCCCGCCTTGATGGTCATGCCGTTCTCAAGCCAGCGGAGCTGTTCGAGCGACTCGGCAAGTTCGAGTGCCGACGCCTCCATGCCGGTGATGCGCTCCAGCGCCTTGGCGCGGTAGGCATAGATGCCGAGGTGGGTAAAATACTGGTGCTTGCCGGGCCACAGCGCCTTGTCGATGCCGCGCAGGTGTGGAATCACCGAGCGCGAGAAATACATCGCGTTCATGTTGCTATTAAGCACCACTTTCACCGAGTTGGGATTCTCGAGTTCTTCATAAGCCTTTGCCTTGTCAAAGGGTTTGACGAGCGTGGCGATGTCGGTCGTTTCATCATCAAAGCACAACTTTAGAGCCTCAATCTGCTCAGGCATGATAAACGGCTCATCGCCTTGCACATTAATGATAATGTCGTCGTTGCCGCCGTTCTTCTGATATGCCTCCCAGCAACGGTCGGTGCCGCTACGGTGCTGGCTGCTGGTCATCACCGCTTTGCCGCCAAAGTCAGTGACGTGGTGGAAGATGCGCTCATCGTCGGTAGCCACCAGCACATTGTCGATGGCTTTTGACACCTGCTCATACACGCGCTGAATCACCGTCTTGCCGCCAAGCGTCGCCAGCGGTTTGCCTGGAAATCGAGTGGAGGCAAAGCGCGCCGGAATGATTGCTATAAATCTCGATGTTGCCATAGTCGTTAGTTCTTTTGTGCAAAATTAGTGCAAGTTGAGGGCAGAACAAAATGAAAAACGAAGTTTTTTCATTTTTTATGCCTCGACGCAGCCTAATTTATCTAAAATTACTAATTATCTGTGATATTCACAAATTCAAGTTTATAAACGTATATAAACTTGAAGTTTAGAGGTTAGAGTTTAGTGTTTAGAGAGCAAAACAGACCGCATCATTTAGCGTGATGCGGTCTGTAATATTTTGAGCAGTAGTAAGATAGGGTTTACAGTTAATAGTTCGCAGTTGAGTCACAAACCTCTAAACTCTAACCTCTAACCTGCGCGAAGCGCAACTGTTCTTACTCAGCTGCGGGAGCTTCCTCAGCTTCCTCAACGGCGGGAGCCTCTTCCATAACGGGAGCTTCCTCTACTGCGGGAGCCTCTTCAACTACAGGAGCCTCCTGCTTGGGAGCGTTCTCAGAAATTACCTCGAAAGGAATCTCAACAGAAACTTCCTTGTGCAGAAGAATGGTGGCAGTGTATTTGCCAAGTTCCTTAACATTGTCAACCTTGATGATCTTGCGGTCAACCTCGTGGCCGAGCTTAGCGAGCTCCTCAGCAATCTGGTTGCTGCCTACTGAACCGTAGATAGTGCCAAAGTTGTCGGTCTTAGCGCTGATGGTGAGAGCGATGCCCTTCATCGACTCGGCGATAGCCTCGGCGTCACCTTTGATCTTGGCGATCTTGTGGGCGCGCTGGCGCAGGTTCTCGGCGAGCACTTTTAAAGCTGAAGGCGATGCCATGATGGCTTTGCCGGTTGGGATAAGATAGTTGCGGGCGTAGCCGTTCTTTACTTCAACAACGTCGTCCTTGTAGCCAAGGTTCATAACGTCTTCTTTCAATATAATCTTCATAGTGTGTTACCTCCAGTTTTAAATTATTTCATCAAATCGGTTACGTAGGGCAGTAATGCCAAGTGGCGTGCGCGCTTGATGGCGCGGGCAACGCGGCGTTGGAACTTGAGCGATGTGCCAGTGATGCGGCGAGGCAAGATTTTGCCTTGCTCGTTGAGGAACTTCTTCAAGAACTCGGGGTCCTTGTAGTCGATGTACTTAATGCCACTTCTCTTGAAACGGCAATATTTCTTCTTCTTGGTATCTACACTCAGTGGGGTGAGATAGCGGATTTCAGATTGAGCTTGTGCCATAGTTATGTTTCCTCCTTGCATTATTCGTTAGTTACTTCGTTAACTTCGGCTTGAGGTGCTTCGGCAGCGGGTTCCTCGGCGGGAGCCTCTTCGGCCTTGGGAGCATTCTTCTTCAAGCTTCTTCTCTTCAGTGCATACTCGTGAGCGAACTTGTCCTGACGGAAAGTCAAGAAACGGAGCACCTTCTCGTCGCGACGATAGGCAGTCTCGAGCTTGCTTACGATAGTTGGTTCACCAGCGAACTCAAGGAACGCATAAAATCCGGTAGATTTCTTCTGGATGGGATAAGCGAGCTTGCGCATTCCCCACAGCTCTTCATTCTCGATTGTGGCACCATTGTCGGTGAGCACAGTCTTGAACTTCTCTACCGCTTCCTTCATCTGAGGGTCAGACAAAACGGGAGTTAAAATGAAAACGGTTTCGTAGTTGTACATAAAATTTTTTAAATAAGAAATTAATAAAAATGTGTGCTTTTTGCAAAAAGCGGTGCAAAGGTAGTAAAACTCTGTGGATTGCACAAATTTTTTGACCTTTTTTTGATAATTATTTGAGAATTGGAGATTAAATGAAGCACAAATTAAGCTAACAAGCTGACAAGGAACAAGCAAACAAGGCAATGGTGGCTGTCTCAGCTTTACACTTGTCTCGTTCGCTCGTCAGCTCGTCAGCTAAAAAAGAGCAAACGAGCTGACAAGGAACAAGCAAACAAGGCAATGTTAGTTTAGCAGCATGACACTTGTCTCGTCAGCTTGTTTACTAGTCAGCTTGATTGTCTCGCTTAATCGCATTTTTGTTTGCAATTGTTTGACAAAAAATACAAGGCGCAGCCCAGTTTCTTTAATTGTTTGACTCAACATTCGCTCTGGTGCAAGTTTCTTTGAGGGCGCAGCTGTCGCAGGGGTTTAGGGCTGATTTCTTGTGAGTGATGGCGCGGTAGATGCTCCGTGCCGCCACTGCGATGGTGGCAGCGACGACGATTGCGACGATAATGATTTGCCAGGTGTCACTCATTTCTTAAAGGCTTTCTTTATCAGAGTGTTGAGCTTGGCGGGAGTGAGGTCGGCAGGGTAGGTGTCGAAAGGCAGACGCATGCCGCAACCGCTGCGGAACTCGCTGCATCCGTAAGCTGTGCGTCCCTTGATGATGTGCCCCTTGCCGCACAAGGGGCAAGAGATTTCCTCTATCGCCTTGAGGCGAGGCTTGCGTGGTTTCTTCTCGCCATCGGTCTTTTGCGCTGCTTTCTTCTCCTCGTCGCTCGGCACAGCGATGATTGTGCTGGAATTGTCGCGCAGCACGTTGAGCACTATCTCGCCCACCAACGCTTTCAGCTCGTCGATGAACTGCTGTGCGCTGAACTCACCGCGCTCTATCTTGCGCAGCTTGTTCTCCCACAGACCCGTGAGCTTTGCGCTCTTGAGCAGTTCTTCCTTAATGGTGTCGATGAGCTGAATGCCGGCAGCGGTAGCGACCAGGCTCTTGCGCTGCTTAGCTATGTAATGACGCTTGTGCAGGGTCTCGATGATGCTGGCGCGTGTAGAAGGTCGCCCAATGCCGTTCTCCTTCATCGCGTCGCGCAGCTCGTCGTCATCGACCAACTTGCCCGCTGTCTCCATGGCTCTAAGCAGCGTTCCCTCGGTATAATATTTAGGCGGCTGTGTGGTCTTTTTCAAGAGCGAAGGCTCATGCGGACCACTTTCACCCTCGACAAATGTGGGCATGATGCCATTATCTTCATCATCTTTGTCTTTTGTGTCGGTGTCGGCTGCTTGCGCTTTGTCTTTGTTGTAAATCACTCGCCAGCCGTCTTTGAGGATTTCCTTGCCAGTGGCTTTGAATTCATATAAATCGGCGGTCATCATACTCCCCCCGCCCCCCTCTATCTTAGAGGGGGAGCTAAAATGCTCCGCATTCTCGCCCACCTTGGCCATCACCGTCGTTGTCGAGAACTCGCAATCGGGGTAGAAAGCCGCGATAAAGCGCTTGGCGATGAGGTCATAGACAAATTTCTCCTCACGGGTGAGGAAAACGCTTGCAGGGTCAACATTGGTGGGGATAATGGCATGGTGATCAGTGACCTTGCTGTTGTCAAACACCTTCTTGCTCTTAGGAATTTTGCCGGCGAGGACATGCTGTGTGAGAGCAGCGTAGGGCTTCATGGCCTGCATGATGCCTGGAATCTTGGGATAGATGTCGTCGCTGAGGTAGGTGGTATCCACGCGGGGATAGGTGGTCACTTTCTTCTCATAGAGCGACTGGATGAGGCGCAGAGTCTCGTCGGCGCTGTAAGAGAACTTCTTGTTGCACTCCACCTGAAGGCTCGTGAGGTCAAACAGCCGTGGGGGAGCCTCTTTTCCCTTTTTCTTGCTTACCGAAGTCACCGTGAGCGGGAAGTCTTTGATGCTCTCCACAATCTCGCTTGCCGACGCCTCGGTCTTGAACTTGCCTTTGGTGGAGTTGAAAATGGTGTCGCGGTATTTGGTCTTGATTTCCCAATAATCCTCGGGCACAAAGTTCTCTATCTCGCGCTGGCGGGCCACGATAAGGGCTAGGGTAGGAGTCTGCACTCGCCCTATCGACAGCACATTGCGGGAATAGGAGTTGCGGTATTTGAGAGTGTAGAGCCTGGTGGCGTTCATGCCAAGGATCCAGTCGCCGATGGCGCGTGAGAGCCCCGCAAAGTAGAGGTTGTCGAAGCGTGACGCATCTTGCAGTTGCTGAAACCCTTCGCGTATGCTCTCGTCGGTGAGCGACGAGATCCACAGGCGTTTCACTGGTTTGTTGCAGCGCGCCTTCTGGTACACCCATCGCTGTATGAGCTCACCCTCTTGACCGGCATCGCCGCAGTTGATGACCTCGTCGGCGCTGGCGATAAGTGTCTCGATAACCTTAAACTGTTTCTTTATGCCATCGTCTTCAATGAGCTTTATGCCAAAGCGTTGCGGAATCATGGGCAGCGAGGCGAGGCTCCACCGTTTCCACAGGTCGGTGTAGTCGTTAGGCTCTTTTAGGGTACACAGGTGACCAAATGTCCATGTCACTTGATAGCCATTGCCCTCGAAGTAGCCTTCGTGTCGGTCGTTGGCGCCAAGCAGTCGCGCTATGTCTCTTGCCACACTGGGTTTCTCGGTAACACAAACTTTCATTCTCCTAATTTTAAGAGTTTTGCCTCATCCCACAGCTCGTCCATTTCGGCGAGTGTCATCTCGTTGAGGCGTTTGCCTTGCTCTTTAGCCCTCTTTTCCACATGGTTGAAACGGGCAATGAATTTGAGGTTGGTTTTCTCAAGGGCGTTGTCGGGTCGCACACCATAGAGCCTTGCGGCATTGACGAGGGCGAAAAATAGGTCGCCAAACTCCTTCTCGATGTTCGCCTCGTTTCCCGCTTTCATTTCGGTTTCCACTTCGGCGAGTTCTTCCTTGACTTTGTCCCACACGTCCTCTTTCTTCTCCCAATCGAAGCCCACGTTGGCGGCCTTCTCCTGCACCCTCTCGGCTTTGATGAGTGAGGGCAGGGTAGAGGGGACACCGCTTAGCACAGTCTTGTTGCCGCCCTTCTCCTTCATCTTGATGACCTCCCAATGCTCGAGCAGTTCTTTGACGCCGCTCACCTTGTCGTTGCCGTAGATGTGCGGGTGGCGGTAGATAAGTTTCTGTCGCAGCGCGTCGCACACCTCAGCGATGTCGTAAACGCCTTTCTCCTCACCGATACGGGCGTAGAGCAGCACATGCAGCAGCACGTCGCCAAGCTCTTTCTTGATGGTGTTGTTGTCATCGCCCAGCAGTGCCTCGGCAAGCTCCATCGCCTCCTCGATGGTGTTAGGGCGCATACTCTCGTTGGTCTGTACCGAGTCCCAGGGGCATTTCTCCCGCAAGTTGTCAATCACGTCGAGAAGTTTGCCAAAGGCCTCCAGTTTCTGCTCGCGGCTAGTTGATAAAATGCTCTCGCTCGCAAGGCTTTGAGCAAGCTCAGCTTTGTCTCGCTTAATCGCATTATTTTTGCTTTTCATATTTCTCTTTTCCACGTTTCAAGAAGTCGAGGAAGCCGTCGATGTCTTCTTTGTAAACAAAGGGTCCCGACATGAGTTCTCCCTTAGAGTTGAGCACCACATAATAGGGCTGCGAATTGGCGTAGAATTTCACCTCTTGCAGATAGCTCCACTTGTCGCCCACGGTTCTGATTTTCTTTACTGCCTTTCCGTCTTTCTCAATTGTGATGGGTTTGTCGAGTTCGGTCTTGTCGTCAACCATAAGGCGGATGTGAGTGAAGTTCTCGCTGAGCTCATTCTTCACCTTGTCAACTCCCATCACCGCGCTCTCCATCTTGCGGCAGTTCACGCAGCCATAGCCTGAGAACTCCAGGAAGATTGGTTTGCCGCTCTTCTCGGCAGCGGCGACGCCAGCCTCAAAGTCTTCCCATTCTTTGATGGTCTCGGGATTAGTGTTATAGTCTTGGGTATATAGTGGCGGCACGAAGGCGCTGGTGGTGCGCAACGGAGCGCCCCACAAGCCAGGGATGAGGTAGGCGGTGAAGGCTATAGAGATGATGCCGAGCATCAGCCTGACAACGCCAATCGGTTTCCTCTTCTCGCCGTCGCTCTTGAGGTGCAGCATACCAAGCAGGTAAAGCCCCAGCAGGCCGAATATAGCTATCCACAGGGCGAGAAACGTCTCTCGGTCGAGGATGTGCCAGCCATAGGCGAGGTCGGCAACCGATAGGAACTTGAGCGACAACGCCAGCTCTAGGAAACCCAGCACCACTTTGACGGTGTTGAGCCAACTTCCCGATTTTGGCAGCTTCTTGAGCATTGACGGGAATAATGCGAATAATGTGAAAGGAATCGCTAGAGCTAAAGCAAAGCCAAACATTCCCACAGTGGGACCTATCATGCTGCCGCTGGTGGCAGTCTGAACAAGCAAAGTGCCGATGATGGGTCCTGTGCAGGAGAACGACACAATCACCAGCGTGAACGCCATGAAGAAGATGCTGAGCAAGCCTGTTGTCTTCTCTGCCTTGCTGTCCATTTTGCTCGACCACGAGTCGGGGAGCTTGATTTCAAAGGCTCCTAGGAATGAGATGGCAAAGAGCACCAGCAGCAGGAAGAAGATGATATTGCACACGGCATTGGTGGCTAGGGCGTTAAGTTTGTTGGCACCAAAGATTGCGGTGACGAGCAGCCCGAGCAGCACATAGATGACGATAATGGAAATGCCGTATGTCACAGCGCTGGTGATGGACTGGCTCTTGGTGTTGCCTTTCTTGAGGAAAAAGCTCACCGTGAGCGGAATGATGGGCCACACGCAGGGCGTGATCAACGCAACGAAACCCGCCAGGAAACACGTCCAGAACAGGAACCACATGGAGTTGCTGTTGCCCTCGGTGCCTTCGGCAGCTTTGTCGATAAACTTCACTGGCGCCCAGAGGTCGCTGCTGCTGCCCATCGATGAGGATGTAGCTGCCATAGACAGAGAGTCGCTGTCAACACCTTCCTCGCTGGTCTCCTCAGCAACTTCTTCCTCAACAGCATCTTCGTTGCTATTATCTTCCTTAGCGTCTTCTTTAACTTCCTCTTTACTCTTCACATCACCGCTGAAGTCAAACAGCTCGCTTCCAGGCAGGCAGCCTTGGTCGCTGCACGCCTGGTAGCTCACTTCTCCTTCTATCTTGTATTTGTCGGCTGTAGTGGTGAAATTCTGGGAAATGGAGACTGTGCCTTCCCATTGCCGCACTTTCATGCCAAACATCTCGTCGTCGATGGTCGCTGGAGCCTTGCTGTGCTTGAGGCCGCCCACAAGTTTCACGCCCTCTTTCTTATCCCACTTGATGCTTAGTGGAATGGGACCTCCATCGGGAGTGTCGTTGGAATACATGTGCCAGCCGTTGTCGATGCTGGCGGTGAAGGTTATCACGCCATTTTTGTCATCAGTCATTTTTATGCTATTGGTCCACTTCACGGGGTTGAGCATCTGCGCTTGAGCGACAAAGGCACACAGGCTTATCGCAATGAGAATGTTAAGAAGTCGTTTCGTTTGCATTTCTAAGTTCTTGTTTTGATTTTATGGTGCAAAGTTACTCACTACTTTTATTTAATGCAATTATATAACTCTAAAAAAAACCTAACATAATGCTAATGTATGAAATTTATTGCTACCTTTGTGGCTTAAAAGGCGAAAAATGACAGTTAGGCATGATAAAAAACATTATTGACCCTGATTCTCTTGAGCGGTTTAAGAAGCTGGTGGAAGGTGTGTCCCGCATCGTGATCACCTGCCACAAGAAGCCCGATGGCGACGCCATTGGGTCGAGTCTGGCATTATGCCTGGCTTTGCGTAATATGGGCAAGAATGCCATTGTCATCATTCCCGACCAGCTGCCGCAGTCGCTGGCGTTTGCCACCGAGGGAATTGATTATGTCACGTTCACTTTCAACGAGAAGCGCGCGGGCAACATCATCAGGAACACGCAGCTCATTTTATGCCTTGACTATAATGATATTGACCGCACCGACAAGATGAGCCCGTTGCTCAAAGAGAGCAAGGCGGCGAAGGTGCTCATTGACCATCACTTGAACCCCGCACCAGTTTTTGACGTGCTGTTCTCGTTCCCCGAGTTGTCATCGACTTGCGAGGTCGTTTACCGCATCTTGAGAGAAGCCGATTGGCTCCAATATGCCGACAAGCATGTGGCGTCGCTGCTCTTTGTGGGAATGATGACCGACACTGGCAACCTGGCTTGGAGCTCGTCTTATCCCGAGGTGTATGAGATTATGGCTCGGCTCATGGAGTATGGCATCGACAAGCCTTACCTCTACAAGCAGGCGATGGACACGGTGCCGCTTAACAGCCTCAAGCTGCACAGCTATGCCTTGCTCAACAAGATGACAGTCATCGACGACAGCATAGCGCTGATAGTTCTCGACAAAAGCGACCTCGAGACCTTCCACTACAAGACTGGCGACACCGAGCGCCTGGTGAACCGCCCCCTTTCGGTGAAAGGCGTGTATTGGTCAACCTTCATGCGTGAGGACCCTGACTGCATCAAGGTGTCGATGCGCAGCGAGGGCGACTTTGCCGTCGATACCCTGTGTGCCACTTATTTTGGTGGTGGAGGTCACAAGAACGCTGCTGCCGGAGAGTTTTATGGCTCATTGGCCGAGGCGATAGAGATTTATTATAAGATAGTAGAAAAAGTAAAAAACGAAAAATAAAAAGATAATGAGAAATACTAAACTTTTATTATTCATGCTGGCTATTGTAGCAGCAGTTTTTATGTCATCATGCAGTGATAGCGAGAGCTATGCCCAGCTACTCGAAAAAGAGCGCCATGCCACTAACGCTTACTTGGCAAACTGCCGTGTGGTAAACGAGATTCCTAGCGACACCGTGTTTGAAGTGGGCAAAGACGCGCCATATTATAGAATCGACCCCGAAGGCAATATCTATATGCAAGTGCTCAAAGCCGGTGACCGCAAAAACGACAAAGTAAAAGACTCTGAGAAAATCTACTTCCGATACATGCGTTATGACCTTTATTATTGGTACACCTATGGCGAGATGCTGGGTAATGGCAATGAGAACGACATGAATCTCTCGCCCACCTATTTCAATTATGGGAACTACGCTCTTGCCGCCTCGGCGCAATGGGGGTATGGCATACAGATGCCTTTGGCTTTCTTGGGTGTTGATAGCGAGGTGAACATTATCATCAAGTCGCAATATGGTTTGACCAGCGAGATCTCTAACGTTAGGCCCTACCTCTATCATGTGCGCTATTTCCGCAATCAGATATAATGCGCTACGCGCAGTTAGCCGCTCGCGTTGCTCGCTAGTTGTGCCGCTCGCTTTGCTCGCTGGTTGTGCCGCTCGCTTTGCTCGCTAGTTTGCCGCGCTTCGCGCGAAAATTAGAGAGCCTGTGGCTCTAAAATTATAATGGTGCTTCGCACTAAAATTTTATTTTAAAATAATTTTAGCGCCCTTGGGCGCAATATCAATTTTAGCACGAAGTGCTCTAATTTTCACTCCGTCAGGAGTGGCAAACAGTGGCGGATATGGAATTTTAAAATTAATTTTGATTCAATTTTAAGCGAAGCGCCCCACTAGCCTCAAGGCAATGGTAGTTTCTAGCCGTTTCACTAGTTTGCACGCGCTTCGCGCTTAAAATTAACTGAAAATTGTTTTTAATTGTTTGCAATTGTTTGAAAAAAGTCAACTAAAAAAACTCAAAACACAAAACATATGTCACTAATAAAATCTATATCGGGTATTCGTGGCACTATAGGAGGTGCTGCGGGTGATGGCTTGTCGCCATTAGATATCGTAAAGTTCACAACGGCTTACGCCACTTTCATACGTCGCAACTCTAATAGCGAGTCAAATGTGATAGTCGTGGGGCGCGACGCGCGCCTTTCGGGACGCATGGTGCTGAACATCGTGGTTGGCACGCTCACAGGCATGGGGTTTGACGTGGTGAACATTGGTCTTGCCACCACACCCACCACCGAGCTTGCTGTGGTGTGGGAGAAAGCCTGTGGCGGAATCATCATCACCGCCTCTCACAACCCCAAGCAGTGGAACGCTCTTAAACTGCTCAACGAGCGTGGCGAGTTCCTCGACGACGCACAGGGCAAGGAGGTGCTGTGCATCGCCGAGGCCGAAGACTTTGACTATGCACCAGTCGAGAAGCTGGGTCGTGAGCAGAAGAACTATACCTACTTGCGCCGCCACATCGATGCCGTGAAGGCGTTGCCTCTGGTTGATGTGGAGGCGGTAAAGGACGCCAATTTCACTGTGGCTGTCGATGCCGTGAACTCGATAGGTGGCGTGGCGATTCCCAAGCTGCTGGAGTCGATGGGCGTGAGGAGCGAGAATATCGTCAAGCTCTACTGCGACCCCACGGGCAACTTCGGGCACACCCCCGAGCCTATTCCCGAGAACCTCACCGCCATCCAGGACCTTATGAAGCAGGGCAAGGCCGATGTGGGCTTTGTCGTGGATCCCGATGTTGACCGCTTGGCGATAGTGATGGAGAACGGCGAGTTTTTCGTGGAGGAATACACCCTAGTGGCGGTGGCCGACTATGTGCTCTCGCACACCCCGGGCCCTACGGTCTCTAACCTGTCGTCGTCACGGGCATTGCGCGACGTGACTCAAGCTCATGGCTGCACCTACACCGCAGCCGCCGTGGGAGAGGTGAATGTCACCACCGAGATGCGACGCACTGGCGCCGTGATAGGCGGCGAGGGAAATGGCGGTGTCATCTATCCCGAGCTGCACTACGGCCGCGACGCCCTTGTGGGAGTGGCGCTCTTCCTCACTCTGCTCGCCAAGAGCGGGAAGAAAGTGAGTGAGCTCAAAGCCTCCTATCCCCAGTACAGCATCGCCAAGACTAAGCTACAGCTTCGGGCAGGGATGGATGTGGACAGGATTCTCAAAGCCGTGGAGCAGCACTACAGTGGCGAGCAGCTCACCACCATCGACGGCGTGAAGATCGACTTCGAGGACGGCTGGGCCCACCTGCGCAAGAGCAACACCGAGCCCATCATTCGCATCTACAGCGAAGCTCACACCATGGAAAAGGCGCAGCAACTGGGCGACGACGTGAAGCGCATCGTCGAGTCGCTGATATGACCTCACAGGTACTTTTTTCAAACAATTACAAACAACAAAAATGCTCACGCTCGGCAATTTAGTGCCCTGCGGGCAGAAATCTATCAAATCTAGAACAAATCAAACAAATAAT